>DATAFR010000165.1:0-1852 GCA_036257375.1 Methyloceanibacter sp. | reverse complement strand
GTGCGTGCTTTCGGTTATTCCAACGCGACCGCGCTCACCATTTCGGCTTCACTGGCGCAGATCGGTGAATTCTCCTTCATCCTCGCCAATCTCGGCGTCGATTTGCAGCTTCTGCCAGAGCCCGGCCGCGACCTCATTCTTGCCGGCGCCATCATCTCCATCATCCTGAACCCTTTCCTGTTCTCCGCGCTCGACTGGATATCCGCCCGGCAGGAAATCCAACCCGCCAAAGCGCCGTCAGCCCGCGCAAGCGAAGCCGGTCCGCGCGAGCGAGGCGAGGGCGACGAAACGGGCCCGCGCGAGATGGTCGAGCCCACCAGCCTTAAGAACCACGTGGTGTTGGTCGGTCACGGCCGGGTCGGTCGCGCCATCAGCGCCGCCTTGCGCGCGCAGAAGGCGCCGCTCTTTGTCATCGAGGACGATGAAGAGGCGGTCGCCGCACTCAAGCAGCAGGGCATTGAGGCGCTGGCCGGCAACGCCGCCGACCCAGAAATGATTGCCGCAGCAAATTTGCCCGCGGCGCGGTGCCTCCTTGTCGCCATTGCCGACGGCTTCGAAGGGGGTCAGGTGGTGGAGCAGGCCCGCGCCACCAATCCCGGCCTCGCAATTATCGCCCGCGCGCATTCGGACGAGGAGATGGAACACCTCAAGCGGCACGGCGCCACTATCGTGGTGATGGGGGAGCATGAGATCGCCAAGTCGATGCTCGACAATATTGCCGAAGCCGCCCCCAAACGCGCGAAACCGCGCCGCCGCGCCCGCTCCTAAGGCGTCGATTCGATTTCGGCGAGCGCTCGGGGTTGATGCCCGGCATCGAGCCCCCATATCCGGCGTCGGATGGATTTGAGAGATGGAAGCAGCGTGATGGGTCTTCAAGCGGAAATCTTGGGCCGGGCCGGACAGGCGGGGCGTACGGGAGACGCAGTGGCTTTCGCGTTCCTGCGCGATCTCGGCGCCGGCATGAGTAAGGAGGAGCGGCTCGCGCAGGTGCGCTGGCTCGCCCGCATGCTTGACGACAGTTTCGCAATTCCCGGAACCGGCATCCGTTTCGGCTGGGATTCCGTGCTCGGCTTCGTCCCCGGAGTGGGCGACGCGCTCACCACCGCGCTCGCCCTCGTCATCGTGCATCATGCCTGGCAGAGCGGCGCCTCGAAAATGACGCTCGCGCGCATGCTCGGCAATGTCGCCACCGATTTCGCGGTCGGCGCCGTGCCCGTTCTCGGCGATCTGTTCGATTTCGCCTTCAAGGCCAACCGCCGCAATGTCCGGCTGCTGGAGCAGCACCTGAACAAGCCGGCTTCAAAGCGCCGGCCGCGCTGAGATTCGCGTCAGCCGGAGGCGGCGAGCGCGTCGACCTCTTCGTCGGTGAAGACACGGCTTCGCGTGAGGAACCGCACGCCCTCGGGCGCTTCGACGGAGAAGCCGTGCCCGCGCCCCGGCACCACGTCGATGATGAGCTGAGTGTGCTTCCAGTAATCGAACTGGTCGGCGTCCATAAAGAAGGGACAACCGCCGATCTCGCCGAGCCTCACGTCGTTGCCGCCGACGCGGAATTCGGTTGCCGGATAGCACATCGGCGCCGAGCCGTCGCAGCAGCCGCCCGACTGATGGAACATCAGCGCGCCGTGCTTGCGCTTGAGGCGCTCCAGCAGCTCAAGCGTCGCATCCGTGGCCAGAACCCGCTCAACCATGGCTGGTTCCCACTCTCCTCGTTATGCCCGGGCTTGACCCGGGCATCTATTCCGTTACGCCTCGTCGCGGTGAAACGACAGCGGAATGGATCGCCGGGTCAAGCCCGGCGATGACGGCAAGCGTTGTTACTGCGCTTCCTCTAGAAGAAGCCCATCGCCTT
>DATAFR010000164.1:0-25532 GCA_036257375.1 Methyloceanibacter sp. | reverse complement strand
CCATGCCGCATCGAGCCGCGCCCGAACGGAAGTTTAAGGCGCGGTAGTAACCGGGATAAGCATTGCCCGCCGATGAAGGTCCGCTTTGGTTAAAAAACCCGACCCAATCGTGTGTAAGAAGGACGGGCGGTTTGGAATTTGCACATGGCCGCCTGGAGATACTGAAACGTGCGGCGGCTCGACCGTTTCGAGTCTAATCTGCGGTGAGGTTTGAGCCATGCTCCAGGCTTGGCTGTCTATCGGTTACATCGTCCTGCTCGCCATTCTCGTGCTCGCCTTCATATTATGGCGCAGGGGGGCTCCCGTTCTGGCCATCGCCGCACTCGTGGTGGGTATCCCCCTCTGGTTTGGATGGGAATACGCACGTCCAACATGGACAACCGGCGTCGTCACAGGAACGGAAGTGCGCCGCAGCGATCCCGACTCTCGCGGCAATACGACCGACATCGAATACATCTACATGCGCAACCGGTCCGACAGGGGGCTCGAGCTGGTCAACGAGGATTCCTGGTGGTGGCTGAAGCGCAACAGCGAGCGCGTCTTCAACGACGCCAAGACCGCGCAGTCTCGCAACACGGAAGTCACCCTCATGTGGAATCGGTGGCGCTCCACGCTCTTCTCTTGGTACCCCAACGCGATCGCCATCGGCGCCGCCGGCTCCTGGCCGTTGTGGTCGGTGCGAACCATCACCTTCTACGGCCTCTCCGTCGTCCTCTGGCTCGGTTATTTCTACGCCTTCTTCAGGCTGCGCCGATTGAGTGCGCAAACTTAACTCGGTCGATGCTGACGCCGCTCGTGCGCGCAGTTCGGGGAACGACCCGACACGCAAAATACGATCCTATCGCGACCCTGGCTGGCGCTGCGGTGCGTCGGCAGCGCGCACGCTTATTTCGACCGTCTGGGCATTTGCCCCAAGGGTTTGGACGCCCGCCGGGTCAAATTGAGATACAGCTCCCCGAGTCTACTAATTTCTCCGACATACGCGTCGTATGCATTCTGAGCATAGCGCGTCTGAAGCTCGACTGCCTGCCGGAGCGCTCTTGCATCCAGGAACTGCTGCCACGCGCGGAATACATTCTCGAGCGACCGCATGGAATACTCGCTCATCTCGACGGCAATATCCCGAAAGCCCTCGTTGAAATCACCGACGGACCGGCCGGTGGCCTTCAACCCAGTCGTTGCCGCGTTCTGATAAAGCCGCTGGATTCGTGTGGTCCCTTCCTGAGCTTCTTTTGCCAATTGGCTGCGTTTCCGAGTGCCTTTTTTGGTTCGACGCATAACAACCTCCCACCTTCAAGGACATCTGCCGTCAGACTGAACCAAAACAAGAAAAGTGAAGCGATCTAATTACGTTAAAACGAAGGCAAACGAGGGCGATACCGCGCCGCCCTGCCCTAAGAACGGCCTGAGTCGTGCGCACAGTTTCGCCGCCAGCCAATGTGCGGCAACCTCTGAACATATGGCTGGTCGGCCCGACACCCGCTGACGTGGGGTCGTCTATTCAATTAGTGGTGTCGGGCCGTTTCAAAGTTCGGCGCAAGGCTGCCGCTGTTACGGACAGCATCCTCAGGCGCTGACCTGCTTCATCTGTTTTCGAGGAGCAACTCGCTGCCGTCCGCACCGGCGTGACAGTGGACGCATTTTAGCGTCAACCTTGCTCAACCACGCCCACACGCGTTTGCTAAGCTGAGTTTGCACGTTGACGCGCTCGGCAGCGGCGTCCTGCTTCTTCCGCCCGGCTTTCTCCAATGCCCGAACTTGCGCGGCGAGCACGTACCAATCCGCAAAGTACGCTCTCTTTTTGGGAAACGTCAGCTCGCCCGAAAGCAGCAACTTGATGGCGTCGGCGAGGTAGCCTCTCACTTCCGGCGAAAGCTGATCACCGTGCCGAACGAACAAAGCCAGTAAATCGATGCGGCGGGTGGCAACGCAAATGTCGATGTGCTCCTTCGTTGCCTCAGATACGGTATACCGCATCGTGGCGCCCTCTCATTAGGCTTGCGTGGAAGAGTGCCGGACCGCGTCCATGAAGGTTCCCCGTCCCCGCGCCGTTGATACCAGATTCTCCGCATCGGGTTGAACCCCTCTCCATTTTATCTCCCTCGGCCCCCGGCAAGAGCTTCAAGGACTAGGCGTTCACCTGCCGGATGCTGAAAAAGAACCGTCGCCCGAGGGCGACGGCTCCTGTCCTAAGCGTTTGCGAACTAGCCGCACTCCTTCATCGTCTTCATCGCCGCCTCGGCGTCGGCCTGCGACTTGTACTCGCCCATCATCTTGTATTGAGAACCGGTGGGCTTGGTCGTCATGATGGCGCAACCGCCTTTTCCGCCTTTCATGGTGTTGTCGAACATGATGTAGAAGGTCTCGACCGCCAAGGACGGCGTCGCGACGCCGACGATCAGCGCTGCTGCGATAAGAAATTTCTTCATGGTCTCAAGTCTCCGTGTTTGGGGCGCCCGGTTTGGTCGCTTAAGCACTCTTGGTTGGCCATGAGGCCGTAGCTAACCTTCCGCCAGGCAAGTGCCGTTTGCCCAATAGCTTTTGGCTATGGAGTTGCTGCTCAGAGGGAACGGTGGCAGGAAGGCGGCTGTTCAACCACGCTGCTTTTCTTTCCGCGGGAAAGCTGGTCTTCTCTTTCCAACATGATCGGGCGGCTCCGAGCGGGAGCGCCTTAGTAGCGAGGAGATGGCGATGCGGGCGCTGATCTTGGCGGGTGGATTGGCGGTGCTGCTGATTTGGACCTGTCCACCCGGCGCGGCTGAGGCGTCCTTCAACGACGTCACCGCCTATTGCAAGGCGGTCGGAGATGTCGACGCCCCCGACGCGAAATATCCCGGGCCCAAAGTGCCCGATTGGATGGTTATCGCGCTCTACACGCCCGACGAGATCAAGGCACAGACGGCGTCAGGCATCGATCCAGCCCACGCCATCGTCTGGCGCTGCATGGGCGGTGCCGTCTATGGCTGCGTGCAGGGCAACGCCCCGATTTGCGGCAAGGCTAACCAGGACAAGACGCCGACGAAGGCGATGCGCGAATTCTGCGCGAGCCAACCCAATGCGGACGTCATTCCGCTCGTCGTGATCGGGCACGAGAATCCGATGATCTACGACTGGAGCTGCAAGGGTAAAGAGCCGACCATCACCAAGCAGATTTTCAAGGTCGACGCGCAGGGCTTCCCGGTCGAGCTTTGGAAAGAGATCGCTCCGGCAAAACACTGACGTTCACGCCGGCACGGCTTCGATCACCGAGATCGGGCGGCTGGTCGGCACGATGCGGGTGAGCCGCAGGCCGGATGATGCGAACAACTGGCGGAATTCTTCAGGCGTGCGCTCCTTGCCGCCAACCGTCATCACCAGCATTTCGATGTCGAGCATCTTCGCGGGCGTGGGGCCCGGCTCGTCCGTCACCACCATCTCGCACACGAGCACGCGTCCGTCGCGCGGCAGCTTTTCGCGCATGAGATCGAGAATCGTGCGGCAATGCTCGTCACTCCAGTCGTGAATGATGTGCTTCATGATGTAGGCGTCGCAGCCGTCAGGCACGCGCTCGAAGAAGCTTCCCGCCTCTATCGCGATGCGTCCCTCGCAGCCTGCGAATCGATCTTGGGGCACGCCGGCGACAATCTCGGCGCGATCGAACAGCACGCCCTGCATTTCGGGATAGCGCCGAAGAATCGATGCAAGCAACGCACCGTGACCGCCGCCGACATCGGCGAGACGCTTAATCCCGCTGAAATTATAAGCCTGGTTGATGGCCTCTCCGGCCAGGGCGGAGCCGCTCGTCATCGCGGCTTGGAATACCTCCAACTGCTTAGGCCTCTCGGCGAGAACATCGAAGACATGGTTGCCATAGGCTTGGCTTATGCCGTCTTGGCCGCTACGCAGACAACCGGTGAAGTGCTCGTAGGCGCGCGTGGTCCACTCGTCGCCGAACATCATGGCGAAATATCTGAGCGTGCCGGGCGTATCGGACTTGAGGAATTCGCCGGCGGGCGTGAGTGCGAACCGCTTGCCCTGCTCTTCCTTAAAGATGCCCATGCTGGCTAGCAGGCGCATGACCCGATAGAGCGACGGTGCATGTGCGCCCGTCTTGGCGGCAATCTCCTCGACCGGCATCGGCGTGGCGTCCAAATGATCGGCGACGCCGAGCCACGCCACTCCCGATAGGCAATAGGTCAGCTGCTTGCCGAACAAGAGCTGCATCACCGCCTGCTGCGGCGGCAACGGCGCTTGCGCCGGCTGATCGGTCATTGCGGAGCTCCTTCCCAGAACTGGCTCAGGCCGGCACGGCCTCGATCACCGAGATCGGGCGGCCCGTCGGCACGATGCGGGTGAGCCGCAGGCCCGACGCGGCGAGAAGATCGCGGAATTCTTCTTCCGTCCGCTCCTGGCCGCCGTCCGTCATGATCAGCATCTGGAAATCGAGCATCTTGGCGGGCGTCGGTCCGGGCTCATCCGACACGACGAGGTCGCAGACCAGCAGGCGCCCATCCTTGGGCAGCTTCTCGCGGATGCGGCTGAGGATCTTGCCGCAATGCTCGTCGCTCCAGTCGTGGATGATGTGCTTCAGCACATAGGCGTCGCATCCGTCCGGCACGCGGTCGAAGAAGCTTCCGCCTTCCAGCTCGACCCTGCCGGTGTAGCTTTCAAAACGATCGGCAGGAACGCCGGCGACCACCTCGGGCCGGTCGAACAGCACGCCATGCAAATACGGATAGCGGCGGAGAAGCGTGGCGAGCAGCAACCCCTGCCCGCCTCCGACATCGGCCAAACGCTCGATGCTTGAGAAGTCGTAAGCTGCGGCGATGGCATGCGCTGAGACCGCCGAGACATTGCTCATCGCACGCTGGTAGGTATCGCGCTGCTCGGGCCGCTCGGCGAGCACGTCCCAGATCGGCTTGCTATAGGCCTCGGTCACGCCGTTGCCGCCGGTACGGAGGCAAGTGGCGACGTGCTCGTAGGCGCGCGTGGAGAATTCCTCGCCGAGCATCATCGCCATATAGCGCAGAGATCCGAGAGCATTGGTCCGCAGCAGTTCGCCGACCGGCGCCAGCACGAAATGGCGCTTCGGCCCTTCCTTGAAGACGCCGAGGCCGGCCAACATGCGCATCACGCGGTATAGGGTGGGGGCGTGCGCCCCCGTCTTCGCCGCGATCTCCTTGACGGGCTTCGGCGTACCGTCCATGTGGTCGGCAACACCGAGCCGCGCGATACCGGACACCGCATAGGTGATCTGCTTGCCGAACAGGAGCTGCATCAGCGCGACAGCCGCCGGCCCGGGGTCGCGGTTTGTGCCGGTTGGTCGTTCATCTCGCCCCTCCCTTCCCCATCGCGGAGAGGTAGCCAAGGAATTAAGGCACGTGAAAGGCTGCCCCGCTCGAGCCAGGGAGGGAAGATCTGCAAATTTTTGCGAGATTGAGCGAAAGGGTCAAACCCGACCCTTTCACCCCCGTAGCACGGCTGGTGGGAACGCAACACACTGACCCCACCGAACTAGCCAAACACGGCTCTCCCCGGAAGGTTCCGTCGTCATATTAGAATAAAGTGGACGGGCCCGGATTGGGCTCGGACCCTGCGGCGTTTCCTCCTAGGCGGGCACGAACTTCAGCGCCAAGCCGTTGATGCAGTAGCGCAATCCCGTCGGCTTCGGTCCGTCGTTGAACACATGACCGAGATGGCCCCCGCAGCGTCGGCAATGGACCTCTTCGCGTAGCATCCCGAAGGACCAATCGCTGCCGGTCTCGACCGCGCCTTCGATCGGCGCATAGAAGCTCGGCCAGCCAGTGCCTGAGTCGAACTTGGTCTCCGAGGCGAAGAGCGGCAGGTCGCAGCCGGCGCACGTGAACACGCCCTTGCGCTTTTCATGGTTGAGGGGGCTGGTAAAGGGCCGCTCCGTGTCCTCTTCGCGCAAGACCGCGTATTGCTCGGGCGTGAGCAACTTCTGCCATTCCTCCGGCGTACGGACGATCTCGAAATGGCCGTCAGTGGCGGCTTCCGCCCCACCGCTCCGCAGGCGTGAAGCGAGAACGCCGGTCGCGGCAAGCGCGGCTACGGCAACCGATCCTAGGATAAGAGTGCGGCGTGTAGGCATGGTCCGTCCTTGAGTTTCGCCCTGAAATGTAAGCACTGATTGCCCTGCCGCAATTCAACTCGCGCGCACGCCGGATCACGAGGTTGTTGACTGAACAAGGCCGCCTCCAAGACGTTTCATTTTGACGCCCCCATGCACGCCAAACGGCCTCGTCTTTTCGTCGTGATCAACCCAAACGCCTCCGGTGCCGAGGAGGCTTTGCCGGTGCTCACCGAATGGTTCTCCGCGAACACGGACAGCGTTCTCGTCGTCGCCCATAAGAAGAAGGACCTGAAGAAGCTGTTGCAGGCGCATGGCCCCGAGGCCGATCGCATCGTCATTGGCGGCGGCGACGGCACCTTGTCCAAGGCCTTGCCGGCGCTGCTCGAGCTGAAGAAGCCGCTTGCCGTGCTCCCGCTCGGCACGGCCAACGACCTCGCCCGCACGCTCGGACTTCCCACCGACCCCCTGCAGGCCGCCGAGGTCGCGCTTGATGGAAGCGAGCATCTGATCGACGTGGGGCTCGCCAACGGCACGCCCTATCTCAACGTGGCGAGCGTCGGCGTCGCATCGGAGGTGATCAAGCGGCAATCGAAATCGCTCAAGAAAACCTGGCGGGTGCTCGCCTACGGCATCAGCCTTATGCGCGCGGCGCGCAGCCTTCAGCCCTTCTTTGTCGATCTCGATATCGACGACGGCCCCCGCTGGTCGGCCGCGGTCTATCAGGTCAGCATCGGCAATGGCCGGCACCATGGCGGTGGGCTGACGGTCGCCGAAGATGCCGCCATCGATGACGGCAAGCTCGATCTCTATGTCGTCTTTCCCGGGACCTTTTGGCAGCTTTTCGCCTGCCTTACCCATCTCCGCTTCGGCCTGATGAAAAAACCCGCGGTGCTCGCGCGCCACTCGGCGAAGCGGGTCAAGCTTGCCAGCAGCCGCCCCCGCGAGGTGGACGCGGACGGCCGGTTCGTGACCGAGACGCCGGCAGAGTTCACTCTCCTGCACAGGGCGCTCAGCGTGATCGTGCCGCGCGAGCGCCCGAAGAACCATCGCGGCCTCGTGCAGAAAACGAAGGACTAGCCGCGCGAGGTGACTTGGGCAGAAGGAATGACGATGACGCAGCGCACGCCTTTGGGCGGGAAGGACAGGTCCACGTCGCCCTCGAGCGCCTGACCGACGACATTCTCGATCATCGCGCGGCCGAAGCCCCGGCGCTGCGGCGGGATCACCTCGGGCCCGCCCCGTTCTTGCCAGACGAGCTTCAACTTGGAGGCTTCCTCGCAGAATTGCCACTTGATGCTCACTTGGCCGCTCGGCTCAGAGAGCGAACCGTATTTCTCCGCGTTGGTGGCAAGCTCATGCAGCGCGAGCCCGAGATTTTGCACGGCCTCGGGCTTCAGCATCACATCCTCGCCTTCGATGGCGATCTGCTCGCCGAAGCGGTCGGCATGCTCGCCCAATTGCTGCTCCACTAGCATGCGCAAAGACGCGCCGTGCCAGTTGTCGGCGATCAGAAGATCATGGGAGCAACCGATGGCGACGAGCCGCGCGCTGAAGCGATCGAGAAAGTCCTCGACCGAGCGCGTGCGGGAGGCGGTCTGCCGCGCGATGGCGTGAATCACCGCCAGCAGATTCTTGGAGCGATGGGTCAGTTCGCGGAGCAAGAGGCGGAGCTGATCCTCGTTCGCCTTGCGCTCGCTGATATCGACGGCGACGGAGGTCGTGCCTAGCACTTCGCCCTTATGGTCGGTCAAGGCTTCGATCAGCAGGTAGAAAGAGCGCTTGCGTCCGAACAATTCGAAGTTCGTTTCGAGCTCCTGCGCCTCGCCGGTCTTCATCGCTTTGCGCTTCGCAGCCATGATCTTCTCGGCCGCCTCCGGGGACAGCACTTCGGCGTCGGTCTTGCCCAGCATCGTCTCGGGAGAAAGGCCCGCGGGAGCGTTGTGCACCCAGGTGAAGCGCATGTCCTTGTCCTGGCTGAACACCGAAATAGGTGAGCCGCGCAGTGCGATCTCGAAACGCTGCTTGGCCTGACCCAATTCTCGCGTGCGAGCCTCGACGCGTTCCTCGAGTTGATGCCGCGCTTCTTTCAGCTCTTCGAAGGTGCGCAAATGCGCGGCGACCTCCGCTTGCAGTCGATCGCGCGAGGGAAGCCGCAAGAGGTGCGGCGCGAGCTTCCAAATCACCACGGCAGTGGTGAGTGCAAGAAGCGCGCTCACGGCCTTCAACAATCCTTCGGTGCCTTTACCTGGAATCTCCGGCACGAAGAGACTGAGCAGAGAAGCAAGATGGGCGAGACCGACCGCGAAGATAAAGAGAGAGAAGAGCGTAACCAACGCGGTTTCCCCGGAACTGCTCTCGCCACGTTTCCTATGGATGTAGAGCAACGCGGCTGGAATGATCATGAAAGATACTGCGATGACGCCATCCGACACGGCATGAAGCCAAAACAGCCCGGACGACAGAGCCTGGGGCTGGGGCGGGAGTCCCGCGGCACCAAGTATTAGCCCAGTTGCCATAGTGTCAGTCGATCAAGCGATCGCGGCAATTCGGGAGATGTCCCAAAACCAACTGCTAAATCACCGCGAAAGCTCGCGGTTCTCGCTGCGAGGGCGTCCCGTAGGCAAGATTTGGGTTCGGCGGGCGGCTTGCGCAAGTTCGCCCCGGAGACAAAGGTCGCAGGCTTGGAACTGGCGGAACCCTTTCCACGGCTCCGCGTTAAGCCCCGGTTCGAGGGCACGCGAATCATCATCCCCGCCCCTCCCCTGCTGCACTCGAACCAGACGCCCGTAACCGTCCTCCCCCGGTTGCGGGCGTTTCTTTTGTGCGTGTGCATTTCCAGAGGTCACGCATCGCTCCGCCCCTAAAGGATGGCGGCGATGAGGGTGACGAGAAAGACGACAAGAAAAATGAAAAAGAGAATTCGCGCCACGCCCGCAGCGGCCGACGCGACGCCGCCAAAACCAAACACGCCCGCGATCAACGCAACAACGGCAAAGATAAGCGCCCAGGTCAGAAGCATCTGAAACTCCTCAAAAGCTTGGAGCGTGAACCGGGCGGATTGCCGCCCTCCTCAACGCTGAACGCGGTTTGCGCCAAATTGTTGCAACGCCGCATCAGGGGGCGGACTTCTCCTTAAAAATGCGCCACCGCGGCGAGCAAGTCCTTGCCGGTAAATGGCTTCTTCACCAAGGGCGCCGCGCGATGCGCCTGCGGGAGCTGCTCGCGGCCATAGCCGCTGACGAAGGCGAAGGGGATACCGCGCGCTTTCAACGCGTCGGCGATGCGGCCGACCGGTTCGCCGGCCAGATGCGCATCGAGCAGCGCCCCATGCACCTCCTCCCGCTCGATGGCTTGCAGCGCGTCTCCGACCGTTCCGGCCGGACCTATTACCGCCAAACCCGCCTGTTCCAGCACACCCGCAATATCGAGCGCGATGAGGAACTCATCCTCGACGACGAGGATCCGTCTTGCCGCCATTGCTGTCAGCGCCTCCCCTTGGCCTCACAGCCCACTACGCCACACCCGAGTTCATTTGATTTACCGCTTTCGATCAAGACCCCTCGATGTGCCGCCCGCCATTGCGGAACCTGCCCAGTGGCGCCCGCGTTCTTTTTCCATCAAGGGGAGGCGCTGCCCGCGAGCAAAATGCGCCCGCCCTAAACGAGGCCGCCGCCCGCGCGGGTGGCACTTACAAGGAGAAACTTTCATGAATTGGGATCGAATCGAAGGCAATTGGAAGCAATTCCGCGGCAAGGTGCAACAGCAATGGGGCAAGCTCACCAACGACGATCTCGATGTCGTCGAGGGCCGCCGCGTGGAATTGGTCGGCAGGATCCAGGAAAGATACGGCATTGCCAGAGACGAGGCCGAGCGCCAAGTCGATACTTGGCTGCGCGATATGTAGTTTGGCCTGAATCTGCCGCGGGGCTCCCGGGGCGAAGTTAGCTCCTTCATCGGCCCCGCGGCGAATTGGGTTGGACCAAAATTTGGTAGAGGCAACATGCTGACGACAATTCTCATCATCATTCTGATCTTGATCTTGCTTGGCGCCTTTCCGGCCTGGCCTTACAGCCGCGGCTGGGGATATGGCCCTTCCGGCGTGGTCGGGCTCATTCTCGTAATTCTTCTCATTCTCTTGCTGCTCGGAAGGATTTAACCTGTTCTCGCGGTGAGAATCGCGCCGGCCCCAGCGGCTGAGGCGCGCTTCTCGTGCCGGTTTCTCAGGGGGGCAACATGCTGACGACAATTCTCATCATCATTCTGATATTGATCTTGCTGGGCGCATTTCCGGCTTGGCCGCACAGCCGTGGCTGGGGCTACGGCCCGTCCGGGGTGGTCGGGCTGATCCTGGTGATTCTTCTTATCTTGCTCTTGCTCGGAAAAATTTAGGCCGCCGAGCTTCCCGCATTCTTGTTGTTTCCGCGAAAGCGGGACTCCAGTAGTCCCCTGTCTCGGTTAGCGGCGAGCGCCGTGGTTACCGGATTGCCGGGTCACGCGCGCATTTGCGGGCGATCGCGCAACTGTGCCCGGCGCTCGAAGAAGAGCGCCTGCGATACGATCGCCTTCACAGTGTCGGGCTGATAGGGCTTGGTGATGAGGAAGGCGGGCTCGGGCCGCTCGCCGGTGAGCAACCGATCCGGATAGGCGGTGATGAAGATCACCGGCACGGCGAAAGAGCCGAGCATCTCATTGACCGCATCAAGCCCCGAGCTGCCGTCGGCAAGCTGGATGTCGGCGAGGACCAGTCCCGGCTTTTGCCGATCGACTGCTTTCAGCGCTTCGGTATGGGTGCGGGCGACACCGGTGACGCGGTGGCCCAAGCCCTCGACGATGCCCTCGAGGTCCATGGCGATCATCGGCTCATCCTCGATGATCAGCACATCGGTCGCGACCTGTGCCGCGATTTCGCGGCCGGCGAGGTCGATCAGCTCATCGACCTTGGCAACATCCACGTTCAGAATTTGTGCCGCCTCGGCGGGCGTGAACCCCTCGACCGCGCAAAGCAGGAAAGCCTGGCGCGGCAGCGGCGTGATCGACTCGAGCTTGCGGTCGATCGGCGTGCTTGTGGCCGGGCTCTCGGGCTTGAGATTGATGTCGAGCGAGTTCCACAGCCCGACGAAGGTGCGATACAGCGCAACACGGGGGTCGAGCGAATTGTCGAACAGCGACGGGTCCTCGATCAGGACTTCGAGAGTCGCCGCCACATAAGCGTCGCCGGCTTGTTGCGTCCCGGCAAGGGCGCGGGCGAAGCGTCTAAGGTAAGGGAGATGAGGCGCAATCGCTTTCGACATCGGCAGCATCGGCATCTGGGTTTGTGGCTTTCATCGACGGCCCGGGAATGACCCTTTTCACAAACCGGGCGGGGGGAGGCAACTAAAAAACCATACCATGGCGTCAATAAACGCCGCACCTGCGCTTTCGGTTCCAGGCCGCGGAACTCTTGGAAGGCTCAGACGTTTTTGAACCCCAGGGGTCGGACGAATCCGGTAATCTAGGTCACCAGGCTAGGCTGACAGGGGACCGATCGTGGACCGCGACGCTAACAAGAAGGACCGCCGGCGAAAGATGCCAGGCGTAAGCAAAAAAATGGACCATGCAGTCGAGAACGGCACTCCCGGACTTTCGGGCAACGTGCCCGGGGTTGAGCCGGACGGCGGCTTATCCCCTTCCCTGCAAGCTCACATTGGCCGCCATGTGCGAGCGGTCTTCGACGAAGTCGCGAGGGAGCCCATACCGGAGCACCTACTGCGTCTGTTGAAGGATCTTGAGCGAAGCGGAGAGAAGTAATTTGGCCCGCAAAGTCTCTTCGAGCCTGCGAGATTCCCTCGTGGCGGAAATGGGTAGCCTGCGTGCGTTCGCCGTTTCGCTGTGCGGCGACAAGGAGCGCGCGGACGATCTCGTGCAGGAGACGCTGTTCAAGGCGTGGAACCATCTCGATTCCTTCAAGGAGGGGACGAACCTGAAGGCCTGGCTCTTCACGATCCTGCGCAACACTTATTTCTCCGAGCGGCGCAAGCGTCGCCGCGAGGTCGAGGATGCCGACGGCACCTACGCGGCGCGGCTCTCCACGCAGCCTGCGCAGCACGGCCATATGGACATGCAGGATTTCCGTGCCGCGCTCACCCGTCTTCCCGACGACCAGCGCGAGGCGCTGGTCTTGGTCGGCGCCGCCGGGTTCTCCTACGAGGAAGCGGCCGACATCAGCGGCTGCGCCGTGGGCACGATCAAAAGCCGGGTCAATCGCGCACGCAACCGGCTGGCCGGGATGCTCGGTCTCGAGGAGGTGGAAAGCATCGAAGCCGAGGGCTTGAGCAAGTCTGCCTGAGTGCGCGGCGCTTTACCGATCGTTTGCCGACGCTCGGCTACGCTCGCCGGAGTCGCCAATGGGAGCTTCCACGATGATCGATCTCAAGCAGGCCACGCTCGATCCTCAATCGGTCTTCCACGCCCCCAAGGACGTGCTCGAAGTCCCAGGTCTTTCGCCGGAAGACAAAAAGGCGATCCTCGTTCGCTGGGAGGCCGACGTGGAGGCCCTGCTCAGAGCGACGGAAGAAGGCATGCCGCCTGCCGACAATCGCCGCAGCCCGGCAGAGCTGCTGCGCGCGGTGCATGAGGCCATGGAAGCGCTCGAGGGTAGTGCCACAAGCGCGCACCGCTGCGGCGGCTAAGTAAGAAACCGGCCGTTTCAATTCTCGGACGTGCAAAACCGGCTGGAACGCCTGGCTCCGCTCGCACGTTTGTCAGTATCCCCCGACAAACCTCGCGAGAAAGGACGGAGCCGATGCCTCCCAAAGTCAACGCAACCGAAGCGCGCCAGGGCACAGGGCCACGGGCCATGTTCTGGGTGCTCATCATCTCGCTCACGCTTGCCGTGATCGCCGGGCTCCTGCTTGGGCTTGGCTGGATCTCCGTGCCCTGGAGCGCGGCCTCTTGACCCCGAGCCGGCGACCCCAAATCTATTGGCTAAGGGCACCCTTGCGAGAGGGGACGTTCGATGCCAATCCGCCGCATGTCGCCGTTGTGCTGTGCTTTGATCGCCGCGATGCTCGCTTTGCCGCTTCTGCCGGTGCGCGCGCTGGCGGTCGGACCCCTTGAATCGCAAGCCAATTCCTTCCAATCCGCGATCGACAATTTCATCTCCCATCTCAAGTCGGAAACGAACGAAGCCGCGCGCACGGCCGCGCGGATCGCTCGCGACAACCAGGAAGTCCTCGACGCGGCAAGATCGCGTATGGACTCCCATCTCTCCGACTTTCGCGCCGCGTTAAGCGGGCGGAAAGAGGACCTCAAGACACTCCATGAGGACGCGTCGGCGATGTGGAAGGCGTGGAAGAAGACCGCCGTCTCATCATGGGACAGCGTCGAGCGGCACGCTAACGAAGTTCTTGACTGGATTGCCAAGTGGAGGCGCAATCAGTCGCTGTCGGTTCAGCGCCCTGAAATTCCTGTTTGACCCCCTGTTGCACAAGAGTGAGGCGAAACATGCAGAACGATCCCTTCGACAATCAGGCAGCAAAGAGCGAAACCCAAGCGGACAAGGAATGGTCGGAGTTCGAGCGCGATCTCGACACGCTCGGCCGGCAGCTTGCCGCGCTGCAAGTGCACACCGCCTCGCTTGGCACCCATCTGGTATCGAGCCTCGAAGCGCGCTTCAACGAGGTGAAGGCCCGCGCAATGAGCTTCAAGCAGGCGAGAGAAGCCGAGCTCGAGCAGATGCGTCTCACTGCGCAGAAGCAGGCCGAGAGCACCTTCAGCGATGCGCGCGCCCGCTCAGCCGAAGCCGCGCGTCAAGTGTGGGAGCGCTCTGAGCCGCTGCGGCAAGGCGCCAAGGACGTCGGCGAAGGCTTGGCGCGCGCCTGGGTCGAGCTTCGTGCCTCTTTCGGCAAGGCTGCCGGGCGACTGCAAACGGAGACGCAGACCTCGCAGAACGGGACCGTGCCGGTCACGACCGACGACCGGCCTGAGCGGACTTAGTATTCAGACTTAAGGACTGGCAGCGTGGGCATGCTCACGCTGCATCTCCTCCACGCGCCGGGGCTGGATCAGCTCGGCGCGAACGAGGCCGCGCACTGAATTCCCAAGATAGATGCGGTCGGCGGCAAGCAGGTCTTGCGGCGTCAGGATCGCCTCGCTTGCGGCGGCGCGCGGCAAATCGAGCAACTCCTCGCGCAACGTGCCGGGAAGCAGCCCGCAGGTCAGCGCCGGCGTAAAGAGCCGCCCATCGATCTCGATGAAGAGATTGGTGCGGGTCCCCTCCGTGAGCTCACCCTTCTTGTTGAGGAAGACCACCTCGTCGCATTGGGTCAGCGCCTTCTGCCGCTCCATCTCGCCGTCGTAGAACTGACGGCGCGTCGTCTTGTGATAGAAGAAGGGATCCTTCTCGTCGAGCCGCTGATCGGAGATCACGAAGCGCCAGACCGTATCCTTGGTCGGCAGCGTAATCGCCGTCGAGGTCACGGTGAGACCGCCATCCTCGGCAAGGAGAAGACGCACGAGGGCGACGGGCGCCTCGATGCGCGCGGCTTCGGCATCGAGCGCGGCAAGCACCTTGTCGCGCGAGAAGGGATAGCCGAAATGCGCGGCCGAGGAGTGAAGGCGCGCAAGATGGCGCTCGAGCAGATGAAAACCTTTGCCCTGCTCGAAGCGTAACGTCTCGATCAGCTCGAACGGCGTATCGACCTTGGTGAGGAAATGCGCCTTCAAAAGACATTCCTCAAACTCGGAGTCCGCCTTGGAGTCGGCGACGATGCCGCTGCCGATCCCCATCTCGCCTTCGCCGCCCGCGAGCACGACAGTGCGGATGGCGACGTTGAACTGGGCGTCGCCTGAGGGCGCGATATGGCCGATGGCGCCGGTATAGATGCCGCGCGGACTTGCCTCGAGCTCCCTGATGATCTCCATGGCGCGCACTTTCGGCGCGCCAGTCACCGAGCCGCAAGGGAACAGGGCGCGGAGCATATCCTTGAGCCCCATGTCCGACCTGAGCTCGGCCGAGATGCCGGATGTCATCTGATGCACCGAGCGATAGGTCTCGACCGTGAACAGGTCAGTGACCTCGACCGAGCCGATCTTCGCCACGCGACCGAGATCGTTGCGCAGAAGATCGACGATCATCAGGTTCTCGGCGCGCTGCTTCTCGTCCATGGCGAGCCAGGTGCGAAGCCGCGCATCCTCGCGCGGTGTGCGCCCGCGCGGCGCCGTGCCCTTCATTGGCCGCGTGGACATGTGCTTACCCTCGCGGCGGAAGAACAGCTCGGGCGAGAGCGAGAGCACATCGTGTTCGCCGGTATGAATGAGCCCGCCATACGCCACGCGCTGCTTCCGCCTGAGCGCGGCATAGAGGGCGACGGGGTCGCCCTCGAAGGCGAAACGATATTTCAGCGTGAGATTGATCTGATAGACGTCGCCCGCGGCGATGTAGTCCTGCACCGACGCGAAAGCCCGTCCATACTGCTCGCGCGACCAGGAGAGGTTGAGGTTCGAGATCTTGGCGCGACCCGAAGCGCCATGATCCTCAAGCCAGGCGCGCGTACTTGAATCGTCGAGCGCGCGGGGCGCGCCGAAGAGCCCAATCCAGAACAAGGGCACGGCTCGCGCGGCGGGCAGCAGCGATTTCAGCTTGGGCTCGAGGCAATAGCCAAGCTCATAAGAGAAGAAGCCCGCAGCATGCAGCCCGCGAGCGAGCCCGGCCGATATCTCGTCGAGCTTCGCGTCCACCTCTTCCGGCGAATAGGCCGTGATGACATGCTCGGGCTGGGTATAAAGCAGGCTTCTGCCTCCAGGCGTCAGACTGTCATCGAGAAGGACGTAAGGGGAAGCGGTCATCTCTTTAGCCCGGTCACGCGCTTTCCGCTTGGCACTGCCAGCATAGCCCATATGGGCGTTGGAAACGTCAACATCGAGGGGCTTGAGACCTAAGCGAGGATCAGCATCTCGCCCTTGCCGAGCACCGACATGTCGCCCATCAGCCGCCGCGCGCGATCGCCGAGCCTGATCGGCTTGCCGGCGTTTCGAAACGACCGCTCGAGCAAGCGGAGATAATCGAATTCGAGCACGCCGCAATCGCCGAAGGTGGGGAGGATGTCTTTCGGCTCCTCCAGAAAGATCAGGCTGCCGCGGCGAAGCCCATATCCCGCGCCGACGCCCACGCCGCGCTTGAACAGGATGGTGCCCGCCACCATGCGGCCGCCGGCGTAGTCACCGGCGTCGCCGCCGACCACGATAAGTCCGCGCCGCATGCGCTCGCCGAGCATCGGCCCGGCATTGCCGCCGATGGCAAGCACGCCGCCGCGCATGCCCAGCGTCTCGCCGACGGCCACGCCCCCGGCGCGCTCGCCGACACTGCCAGAGACGGTGATGCTGCCGCGCGCCATGCTGGCGGCCGTCAAAACGCCGGCATTGCCCTTGACCTCGATTGTGCCGCCCTTCATGCCGGCGCCGAGATAAGCGCCAGCATCGCCGTCGACCACGATCTCGCCATCGCTGAGCGCGGCGCCGATCTTGTCGCAGCGCAGATCGGTGCCGACAAAGGAGAGCGTACTCGCGTCATCGCCTTTCAGCTTGAAGGCATCGCCAACGGTGAGTTTCTCGCGCGTCGTGCCGATGGCAAGCGCCTCGATCTCTTTCGGCTTGAGATGCTTCAGCCGCGAAGGCACGAGCGGCGAGAGATCGAGCCGCTGGTCTGGCTTGGCCTTGAGCTCGAAGACAAGCGCGCTCACGCGACGATCTCCTTGAGATGGAAATGATGCGGACCCAGATTGCCGCCGTAATTGCCGGCAGTGATATGGGTGACGCCCTGCTCGGCGCCGCCTTCGGCGATGGCGTGGATGCCGGCGTGCATCGCGTGCGCGATCGACTCCTTGGTGAGCCCATCGATGACGATCTCCAACACCGCCTCGACGTCGAGCGGGAGCGCGGTATTCACCGCGGCTTTCAGGGTCGGGCAATAGGCGTCGTTGGTCGAGGCGATCTGCCCTTTGTATTTGGAGCCGACCTTCGAGCCCGAGCGCACGATGCCGCCCGGGAAAGGTGTGATAACGCCCTCGACCTCGTTGATGGCTTTGACCGCACGTTCGCAGGCCGCGAGCACGGCGGCATGCGAACGGCCGAGCACGAGCAGATTGCCGCCGCCTACCGCCTTCTTGGTGAGCCCCGTCGTCGCCTCGCAAAGGAACTCGCCATCCATCACCGGGATGCGCCAGAACCGCCGCCCCGCCACCAGCTTCGACATCTGCCAGCCGTCGCCGAAAAATCTGAGCGAGGCACCAAGCTTCAACTCCTTCTCGCCTTCGAGGCCAGCGAAGCAGGCGGAGCCTGGGCTCGTCAGCACGCACTGGCCCACGCGGTTGCGGAGCTGGGTCTGAAGCTTGTTGGTATCCATGGTGAAGAGCAGAACCGCCACGCCGGGACGGCCGTCGAGCGTCTCGTCGGAGGAAAGACAGCGCTCGATGCCGGCTTCCGCGCCGCAGGCGATCACCGAGGTGGCGAAGCCGGTCATGGTGCGGGCCGCGATCAGCGCCCAATCGAGCGAGGGGGCCGTGATGATGATGCGCGTGCCGACCATGGGAAAGGCCTCGGCGAAGGTCTCGACAATGGTGACGCCCTTGATCTTCAATTCAGCCATGGAGCGGTCGCAAAATCGGTACGGTGGTTGACTTCAGGTGGGGACGCCGAACCGCAAGGACCGGCGCCATAGCCGCGCACCATTAAACAGGTGGCTTGAACCGCGCAAGCGCGGCATAGATGCAGCCCCGGCAAATCCCGTCAACGGAGCCGCTTTTGAGGCGCTAGCGCATCAACCTTTCGGCTTATCGTACTTGATATAAGCGAAGCGCATGTCGTCCGCGGGCGTGCCTTCCAGTGCGCCGCCTTCCTTGCCCGGTTGCCAGTGGACTACCTCTTCGATTTTCTTGGCCAGTTGGAAGTCCTTATCGGTGATGCCCTTGGCGGCGTGGTTCTTCAGCCGCACTTCGACCCAGGCGTAGGAGGCGGTGATATCGGGATGGTGCCAGGCGGCCTCCGACAGGTGGCCGACGGTGTTGATGACAAGAAGCGTGCCCTTCCAGCTATTCGTCTTATATTTGCGTCTGATCCAGCCGTCCTCGAGATACCAATGCGGCAGCTCCTTCTTGAGCCGCTCCTCGACCTCGGCGTCGCTATAAGTGCGCTCGGACGTTGCCATTGTCGCCGTCCTCTGAAAAAGTGACGCTCTCCCGTAAGCGACGAGCATAGCAGAGGCATCGACCCGTTCAATGGCGGCCGTTTCGGCACAAACGCGCAGCGCGAGCGAAGGCGAGAGCCTGACGCGGCAAGCAAGAGTCACCACAACCGCGCGGCTCCATTTCGGCTTTCTCGATCCAAGTGGACGAGGCAAACACCCCTTCGGCTCATTCGGACTCGCACTCGATCGGCCGCGCACGCGGCTAACGCTCAAACCAGCTCAAGCCTTCAAGGTGCGCGGGGTCGAGCGGGCGCGTGCCGAGCGCTACCTGCGGAGCATCGCCGACAGCTGCGGTGTCCAGAAGACGTATGACCTTCACGTCGAGGAGGCGATCCCGCCGCATGCGGGGCTTGGATCGGGAACGCAACTTGCTCTCGCCATCGGCTCGGCGTTTGCCGCGCTGGAAGGCTTGAGCCTCGATCCGCAAGAGATAGCCGCTCGCCTTGGCCGGGGCGCGCGTTCGGGGATCGGCATCGCCACTTTTGCGCGAGGTGGGGTCGTGCTCGATAGCGGACCGCATCAAGGCGAGTTGCCGCAACTCGTAAGCCGGCTCCCCTTCCCCTCCGCTTGGCGCGTACTTCTGATCTTCGATGCGAGCGCACGCGGGCTTGCGGGGCCGAACGAAACGGCTGCGTTCGATCAACTGCCGGACTTTTCGGAAAGCGAAGTTGCGGAGCTGAACCGGCGCATCACCAAGATCGCGATGCCAGCTCTTGCCGCAGGCAACTTCGCGGCGTTCTGCGATGAGGTCGGGCGCCTGCAAGCCGTAATGGGCACCTATTTCGCGCCGTTGCAAGGCGGACCCTATTTGAGCGCCGGCGTGAGCGAGGCGCTGGAGTGGCTGCGCGGTCAAGGTGTCACGGGCCTCGGCCAGAGTTCTTGGGGACCGACGGGATTTGCCTTCGCGGCATCGGAGGCCGAAGGACAGGCCCTGTTGCGCGGCATGCGCATCCAGGTCAAACGCGGTGACCTCAGCTTCGAGCTCGCGCAAGGCCGCAATGAAGGCGCAAGGGTCGAGATTTCTTGACGATGTATTCGGCGTTGGTGAGGGCAAGGCGATGGACGACAAGTGGAAGCAGTTTCCGCTGCATGCCAAATCGCTCACCGGCGTGCTCACGCCGGAAGAGTGCGAAGCCATCAAGAACGATGCGTTGGCATTGGGCATGAGCCGCGCCTTGGTGCGCACGGCCAAAGGCGTGAAGCAGCAAAGCTATCGAACGTCCGATCTCGTGCAACTCCCACGCACCAAGGAGAGCGAGTGGCTGTACGAGCGCTTGATGGCGAGGGGCGAGGCGGCGAATGCCGAGTATTGGCATTTTACCCTGAACGGGATCGAAGAAATACAAATCTTGCGCTACAAGCCATGGCAAAGCTTCAAGTGGCACTATGACACCTTCCCGGGGTCGGCGCGCAAGCTGACATGCGTGGTGAACCTGTCACCGCCCCAATCCTATTGGCGCGGCCGACTCGAAGTGAGAGGTCGGCATGGCCGCAACGCGATCACCCGGCAACAGGGAGCGGGCACCTGGTTTCCCACCTATCTCCTGCACAGGGCCACGCCGCCCTGGTGGGGCGAGAGATGGGCGCTCGTCACATGGCTGACGGGACCGGCCTGGATCTGACTTAAAGCTCTACCGTTCGACCGACCCCTTCTCGCGTCATCGTGGCAGCTTTGCCCTGCCGCCGATTGTGCTAAAGCGTGGCGGCCGAGTCCTAGCAGGGAGACGCAAAGCATGGGGAACCGCCGCATTCTGCACATGATCACGCCGCTCAAGCATATGAGCCCGTTCGACGTGAACATGGCGCTCGACGCAGGCTTCGACGCGGCCATTCCCTACACCAATGTCACCACCGAGGACGTGACCGGACTTGTGCAGGACGCGATCTTCTCGCGCGGACCCGAGGGCGTAAAACGCACCGGCGTGTTCATCGGCGGCAAGCGGGCAATCGAGGCGCTCGACATGATGGAACGCGCCAAGAGGGCGATGGTGCCGCCCTTCGAGATCTCGGTGTTCGCCGATCCCGCGGGGTCCTTCACCACCGCCGCGGCTATGGTCGCGCTCGCCAAGAAGGCGCTCAGGGACAAGTTCAGAACCACGTTGAAGGGAAAGCGCATCGCCGTGTTCGGCGGCACCGGCGTGGTGGCCTTCGCCTCGGCCGTGATTGCCGCTGTCGATGGCGCCTCCTCGGTGCTGATCGGCTATGACGGGCCTGAGCGCGTGCGCAAGCTCGCCGAGGAGGCACGCGCGCGTTTTGGCGTCGATATCAGCTATGCCGACGGCTCGACCGAGGAACAGAAGACCGAGGTTGCGCGAGACGCCGATATCATTTTCGCCGCCGGGCCAGCCGGCAAGAGGCTGCTCACGCTCGACCAGCTGAAACAGGCCAAGCGCTTGCGCGTGGCAACCGACGTGAACGCGGTGCCGCCGTCGGGCGTGGAGGGCGTGGGCGTGAACGATGACGGCAAGCCTATTCCCGGGACCGAGGCGGTCGGCATCGGCGCGCTCGCTGTCGGCAATATCAAATATCGAACCGAAGCCGGATTGTTCGAGCAGATGATCGAATCGGAAAAGCCGGTTTATCTCGACTTCCGCGACGCCTACGCCCTTGCCCAGAAACTCGCAGGCTAGACGCGGCTCGTTACTGATCGCGGCCGTCTCGGGACGGCAAATCGCGCAAGCCGCGCGGCGAGCCGGGTACACGCCGCTCGTCGCCGATTTCTTCGCCGACGTCGATACGCAAGAGGTAGCCCATGCCTGCCGCAAGCTCGACGGCGATATCGCGCACGGCTTCCGCCGGCAGACCCTGCTCGGCGCGCTGCGCGACCTGGCGGCACAGGCCCCCTCGCCGATTCTCGGCTTCGTTTATGGCGCGGGCTTCGAGGACCGGCCCGCGCTGTTGACGTCGATCGCCGAGCACTGGCCGTTGCTCGGCAATGACGCATCTACCGTCGCGCGCCTCAAGACGCCCGAGAGCTTCTTCTCTGAGCTCGACCGGCTCGGCATTCCTCATCCCGCGACGGCAAGCAGACGCCCTGCGAATGACGCCGGCTGGCTCGCAAAGAAGCGCGGTGGGGCCGGCGGCAGCCACATCGCGCCGAGCCGC
The DNA here is from genome assembly GCA_036257375.1 of Methyloceanibacter sp. Lineage (GTDB taxonomy): Bacteria > Pseudomonadota > Alphaproteobacteria > Rhizobiales > Methyloligellaceae > Methyloceanibacter. The sequence continues at coordinate 4,134 of DATAFR010000164.1, read as the reverse complement.
CTCACCGGGACCGCCTCGAATGTCTATTACCAGAAGCGCGTCGAGGGACGCGCCGTCTCGGCGTTGTTCGTCGCCAATGGCAGCGGGGCGCGCGCACTAGGCTTTAGCGAGCAATGGACGGCGGCAACGCCGCGAAGCCCGTTTCGCTATGGCGGCGCCATGCGCCCGGCCGTGTTGCCCCAAGACATGGCAAGGCAAATAGCCTCGGCGGTTTCGCGAATCGCTCACAGCTTCAAAATCGTGGGCCTCGCCTCAGCCGATTTCCTGGTGAATGGCAAAAAGGCGCTGCTGCTCGAAATCAACCCGCGTCCCGGCGCAACGCTCGACATTTTCGACGCTGGCACAGAGAAGCTGCTGCGTCTGCACTTGGATGCTGTGCGAGAGGGAAAGCTGCCGCGAGCCGTTGTGAAATTTGCGGATGCCATGGCGTCGGCAATCGTCTATGCCCCTTCTGGATTCGCCGTGCCGCCCGGCACGGTCTGGCCGGAATGGTCCGCCGATCGGCCTAAGCCATCGGAATGGATCGACAAAAACCGTCCGATATGCACTGTGTGGGCCCGCGGTAGCACACGAGCACGGGCAAAGCGCCTGGTTGAGGAGCGAATTTACAAAATCTTGTTTGGATTTCAAAGCGTTAGCAAGGGGGAGGACGGTGAACAAAAGAGAAGAGATCGCCGCGGCGCGCCTAAAGGAGTGGCCGAGCGTCAACGCCAAGGCGGCGCCGCTCGTCAAAGCCCTCATCGATGACGCCGACGCGCTGCGCGTCGAGGTCACGCGCGGCTCGCTTGGCGAATGCCGCATCGATTGCGGCGTGCGCGCTTTGGGTGGGCTCGAAGCCGGGCGCCGCATGGCCGAGATCTGCCTCGGCGGGCTCGGCAAGGTCGCGCTGGAGACGACCGACACCGACAGTTCCTGGCCCTTCATGGTGACGGTGCACACGGCTCAGCCCGTACTTGCCTGCCTCGGCTCGCAATATGCGGGCTGGAGCCTTTCCGGCGAGGACAACGGCAAGAAATATAGCGTGCTCGGCTCAGGGCCGGCGCGCGCCATCGGCTCCTCAGAGAAGCTGTTCGAGGAGCTGGACTATCGCGACAACGCCGAGAGCGCGGTCCTGGTACTAGAAGCCGACCGGCCGCCGGTGCCGGCGCTGGTGCAGCAGGTCGCCAAGGCTTGCAAGCTCAAGCCCGAGCAGCTCACCTTCGTCTACGCGCCGACGTCGAGCCTCGCCGGCACGGTGCAGATCGCCGCGCGCTGCCTCGAAGTCGCGCTGCACAAGGCGCATGAGCTGCATTTCCCACTCGAGCATATCGTCGACGGCATCGCCACCGCGCCTCTGCCGCCGCCGGCGCCAGACTTCATCGCCGCCATGGGCCGCACCAACGATGCGATCATCTATGGCGGCCGCGCCCAGCTATTCGTCTCGAGCGGCGCGAAGGACTCGAAGGCGCTCGCGGAGAATTTGCCGAGCCTGAAGTCGAAAGACTACGGCAAACCGTTCGCCGACATCTTCGCCGCGGTGAAGGGCGATTTCTACGCGATCGACCGCATGCTGTTCAGCCCCGCGATGGTGACCGTCACCTCGCTCAAGACCGGCCAAAGCTTCGAGGGCGGACGCATCGACACGGCCGTGCTATCGCGCTCTTTCGCTTAAGCGGCCATGCGCGTGGAGGGAACCAGCGACGCCGCCATCGTCATGTTCGGCGATGGCCGGGACTGGCATGGGCGCAGCCTCTCCCGCGCTTTCAAGCGGCGGGGCATCACCCCCCTGCTCGCGCCGCTCAATCAATGCGGCTTCTCGACCGACACGGCGACAGGACTTGCAATTCCCGGGCTCGGCGACCGGCTCCCCGAGGGCGCCTTTGTCCGCTTCGTTCCCGGAGGCTCGTTCGAGGAGGTGACGCTCTATCTCGGGGTTCTGCATGCCTTGCGCGAGCTTGGGGTAACTGTGTGGAACGATGCCCGCGCCATCGAGCGCTGCGTCGATAAATCCACCACGACCTTCTTTCTGCAAAAGGCCGGCATTCCGACGCCGCGCACGTTCGCGCGCGTCGGGCGTGCAGAGGCGGAAGAGATCGCGACAGCCGCCATGGCCAAGGGACGAAAGCTCGTGCAGAAGCCGCTCTTCGGTGCGCAAGGCAAAGGCTTACGCCTGATCGCCTCGCCGGCAGATCTCTCCTCGCCCGAGGAGGTGAACGGGGCCTATTATCTCCAGGAATTTGTCGAGCCCGCGCAAGCGCACCATCAGGACTGGCGGCTCTTCGTGTGCCAGGGCCGCGTGATTGCCTCAATGATCAGGCATGGTTCGAGCTGGATCACCAATATCAAGCAAGGCGCCCGCGCTAAGGCCGCCATTGCCAGCCAGGAGCTCGTCGATCTGGCGGTCCGCGCCGCGTCCTGCGTCGGCGCCGACTATGCCGGGGTCGATATCATTCAGGCGCGAGACGAAAGGTTTTACGTGCTTGAGGTCAACTCGATGCCGGCCTGGAACGGCTTGCAGCAAGTGAGTCATGTGCGCATCTCGGACTATTTGGTCGATGCGTTCCTCGACGCGGCGCTCCCGCCGGCGCGCCGCGAAGGCCTAGAGGGATCTTGACCAGCACGCCCAAGCCCGACGCAATCTCGCGGGGCTTCCTTGACGCCTGCCTAGCCGAACTCGACGCGCTGAAGCCCGGCAATGTGCATCGCCATGCCGCCGGCCACAGCATGACCGTCGACGACTTCGTGGCGAGTGCCGAGGCCGCCGCGCCCTTCATGGGAGAGAAAGGGCTCGGCGTCGGGCAGCGCATCAGGTTCGCCGTCGAAGCAACGCGCAAGGCGGTCGGGCAGAACACCAATCTCGGCATCGTGCTGCTTGCGGCGCCGCTCGCTCAAGCCGCGCTCGACCGGCGTGAGGGCAGCTTCGAAGGCCGGCTGCGCCATGTCCTGCAAAGCCTCAGCGTCGAGGATGCACGTGAGGCCTATCGGGCGATCCGCGAGACGAAACCGGGCGGACTTGGCGAGGCGCCCGAACACGACGTCGCCTCCGCGCCCCAAGTGACTTTGTTCGAGGCCATGCAGGCGGCCGAGGCGCGCGACCGCATCGCCTGGAACTATGCGCACGACTTCGCCGACATCTTCACGCTGGGACTCAAATGGCTGGGACACGCGCGCGAACGTTGGGAGAGCCCGGCTTGGGCCGTCACGCGGGTCTATCTCGGCTTCCTCGCGCATCTTCCCGACACGCTGATCGAACGGAAATTCGGCACGCGCACCGCAACCTTGGTGCGCGAGGAGGCCGGCCCGCTCGAGGCAAGCTTGACCGAGTGTCCGTCGCCTGAAGCCATGACGGCACCACTTGCGGCTTTCGACCGTGCGTTGAAGGAGCGGAGGCTGAACCCGGGCACCTCCGCCGACCTCACCGTGGCGACGCTGTTCGCCCAAGCACTGATCGCGCTCGACCGACCGGAATAGGCTGAAAACCATGCCGCTCTGCGGCGAACAATCGACTTGCCGATCTCGTGAGGCCCGGCTTATCTTCTCCCCGCGGAGCTCTAACCAGGAGTTGCGGAGGGAGGCGCTTTCGCCAAGCGTCTTTCGTTGGCTTGCGGTCGGCGGCAGCCCCGCCCACGCCAGCTTGTCGATTATCTGTAACAGCCCATTAGGGAGGGGGTTTCATGCCCAAAATCAGTGGAGTCGGTGTCGGCGAATCGCTCGTCGGCGACGGTAACGAGGTTGCTCATATCGATCTGCTTATCGGACCGCGCGGGAGTGCCGTCGAGACGGCGTTCTGCAATGCGCTGACCAACAACAAGGACGGCTTCACCACGCTGCTCGCGGTGGTCACGCCCAATCTTCTCTGCAAGCCCCCAACGATCCTCTACAACAAAGTGACGATCAAGGACGCACGCCAGGCCGTGCAGATGTTCGGCCCGGCCCAATATGCCGTGGCCAAGGCCGTCGCTGACTCAGTGGCCGAGGGTGTCATCCCCGCCAACGAGGCCGACGATCTCTATGTCACCGTCGGCGTGTTCATCCATTGGGAAGCCAAGGACGACAAGAAGATCCAGGACTTCAACTATCGCGCCACCAAGGAAGCCATCGCCCGCGCCGTCAAGGGCGAGCCGAAGGCCTCCGAGGTCACAGCCAAGAAGGACG
>DATAFR010000163.1:0-5206 GCA_036257375.1 Methyloceanibacter sp. | reverse complement strand
CGGTCCGGATCGCGCAGCGTCGGCAAGTTCTGGGCGACGCCCTCGATCGTCTCGGTGATGAGATATTGATGCTGCACCGAGACGAGAGGAATATTGACGCCCGCCATGCGCCCGATGTCGCGCGACCATTGACCGGCGCAGATAATGAGCTTGTCGCAAGCGATCCGGCCCTTGTCGGTGAAGACGGCACGCACACGCCCATCGTCAAGCTCGATGCCGGTGACCGTTACGCTCTCGGCAATGGTGACACCGCCCATGCGCGTGCCTTTGGCGAGCGACATGGTGATGTCCGAGGGCGACACGTGGCCATCGGTCGGCAGGAAGGCCGCGCCCACGACGTCATCGACCTGCATCGGCGGCCACAGCGCTTGCGCCTCCTTCGGCGTGAGGAGATGCATCTCCAGCCCGAAAGACGTGGCGGTGGTCGCCTGCCGCTTCACCTCGGTCCAGCGCTCTTGATTGCAGGCGAGCCGCAAGCCGCCGTTCCGCTTCCACCCCGTGGCCAGACCCGTCTCCTTCTCCAGCGTGTCATAGAGCGCGACCGAATAGCCGAGAAGCTGGGTGATGTTGGCACTGGTGCGTAGCTGCCCAACCAGGCCCGCGGCGTGCCAGGTCGAGCCGCAGGTCAGTTTCCCGCGCTCGATGAGGATCGTGTCCGAGCGGCCCATCTTGCCGAGATGATAGGCCACGGAGCAGCCAACGATACCGCCGCCGATGATCACGATCTTGGCGGAAGACGGCAGCTCGCTCATGCGCGGTCCATGGAGAGATAGGTCGCATAGGCGGCCTCGAAGCGCCGCAAATTTTCCGTCGTGTAAGCGGCATAGTCGAAATCGACGGTCGAGTAGATCTCCGACACCATGCTCCACATGGTTTCGCGGAGCAGCGAGGCCGCGGTCATGGCGGCGGCGCGGCGGCGCAGCGCAGCGTCGACGGGCTTGCCAAAATAGAGCGCGAGCGCCGCTTCTGCTTGCTTGGGCGAAAGCTCGCTGTTGGAGGCAAGTCCGCCCAGATCGAAAAGCGGCGAATTGAATCCGGCATATTCCCAGTCAACGAGCCAAAGCCGCTGTCCATCATCGATGAAGTTTGCCGCAAGCAAATCGTTGTGACCGAACACAACGTCGATCGGTCCCACGGCGGCTTCGAGACGCGCGGCCCGCGCGAGAAGGTCCGGAAGAATGGCCGTGTGCCTGCTATTCCCTTCGCACAGCGTGTGCCCATAGTCGCGCACGACATGGAACACCCAGAACATCGCGGCGGGCCCGCGCAAATATTGCGGAATGTCCCGGTGACAGCGTCGCACCATGTCGACCAGCCGCCCAAGGTTGTCCGGGTTGCGGATGTCCTCCGGAGTCAATGTGCGTCCTTCGATGAAGTCCATCACGAGAATGCCGGGCTCGGCATGCACCACGCGGGGGCTCAAGCCCGCCGCGTGAGCCGCTCGGCTTGCCGCGAGCTCGTTGGCGCGGACCACGCCATGCACCGGAATATCGTTGCCGACCCGCACGACGAAGCGGCGACCGCGATCCTCGACGGTGAAGTTGCGGTTGGTAATGCCCCCGGCGAGCGGCACCGGCTCCACGCGCCCGAGCCAAATGGTAAGCTCGGCGACGCGCGCGGATGAGCGCTCTTCGGCGGCTTCAAGACTCACGGACTAACTCCCCGCTGGGCGGCAATCCGGCCCGCAGCCGTCTGGATCAGCCGGTCGGCGATGATGGCGATGGCCGCGACGCAGAGCCCGGCGACCAGCCCGCGCCCGGTGTCGGCCTTGGTCAGGGCGATATAGACCTCCTGGCCGAGATCGCGCGTCCCTACGAGCGCGGTGATGACCAGCATGGAGAGCGCGAGCATCACCGTCTGGTTGATGCCCAAGAGGATGACCGGCGCCGCCAGCGGCAGCCGAACTTTCATCAGCAGTTGCCTGGGTGTGCAACCGGCCACAGTGCCCGCCTCGATGAGCATGGAGGGAACCTGGCGGATGCCATGAGCGGTGTACCGCACGGCCGGGGCGAGCGCGTAGAGCACGATGGCGATCATGGCGGTGAAATCGCCGACCCTGAACAGCATGACCACCGGTATGAGATAAACGAAGCTCGGCAGGGTTTGCAGCGTATCGATGATGGGCTCGAGCACGCGCCAGGCGCGGTTGTAAAGGCCGCCGAGAATGCCGAGCGGAATGCCGATCGCCGCGGCGATGACGACCGAGATCCCGACCAGATAGACGCTCACCATCGCCTTCTCCCACTGTCCGTTGAAGGCGATGAAGAGCGCAAGCGCGGCGACGAGCGCGGCAAGGCGCCAGCCGCCCAGGCGCCACCCGGCAAAGGCAAGCGCCGCGGTGATCAAAGGCCAAGTCTGGGCGAGCATGAAGCGCTTGATCGGAATCAGCACGTTGAGCAGGAGCGCGCTCTTGATCGCGTCCATGGTGTCGAAGAAATGCACATTGAACCACCTGACCGCTTCGCCCCACCACGGCGCGGTGGAAAGCTGGAGCGAGGCCGGATAGGTCGCCACCGCCGGAATGAAGAGACCGAGGATATAAACGGCGACGGTGAAGGCGAGCAGGATGGCGATGAAGCTGCGGTCCGGGTCGTGGCCCGCCGCCCGCCGCGTCGCGTAAGCCTGGCTCAGCCGGTCGAGCGCGATGGCGAGCACCACGATGGCAACGCCCGCCTCCAGCCCACGGCCGATGTCGAGACGCCGCAGCGAGGTGAGCACGTCATAGCCGAGCCCGCCGGCGCCGATCATCGAGGCGATGATCACCATGTTGAGCGAAAAGCATGATGACCTGGTTGACGCCCACAAGAAGCTGCGGCTGGGCGGCCGGAAGCATGACCTTGAACAACATCTGCCGCTTGGTGGTGCCGGCCATGGTGCCGTACTCGACGATCTCGCGCGGCACGGCCTCGAGCGCCGTGATGGTCACCCGCACCATCGGCGGCATGGCATAGATCATGGTCGCGATCAGCGCCGCCACCGGCCCAAATCCGAACAGAAACAAGATCGGCACGAGATAGGCGAAGATCGGCACCGTCTGCCATCGAGGATCGGCTCCATGATGCGCCGCGCGAGCGGAACGCGGTAGCCGAGGATACCGAGGAACACGCCGCCCGCGACACCGAGCGGGATCGCGATCGCGATCGAAGCGAGCGTGGTCATGGCGCTCGCCCATTGACCGAACACGGCGAGGTAGAGAAACGCAGCCCCGGCAAGGACGGCAAGGCGCGTCCCTCCGAACCGATAGCCGAGAGCCGCGGCGATGCCGACCACGGCAATCCAAGGCAGCGGAGGCGCGAGCTGCACGGCGGTGGACCCGCTTCCGCGCAGCACGCCCGTCGAGAAAATCGCCGTCGCTGCCGTAAGAGGCACTTTGAGGAAGGCGCTGATTGCGCGCGTCGCATCCTTGAAGGTGAACAAGCCGAAGGTCGCGTCGTCGACCAGCCAATTCATGAAATTCGAGATGGTTGTCTTCAGCCCGAGCTGCCACTGCGGCGGTACTTCGAGCAACCAGCCGGGAAGCGTGCCGGCCGGCAGGGCGAAGGAGACAATTGCCAGCACGACAAAGCCGATCCACACCAGGAGCGATGGAGAGAGTCTTACTTCGGGCGTCCCCTCGGAGATGGGCGGTGGCTAGCTCAACCTCCCAGTTCAGTGTTGGCCACTACCTCAGTCTTGCCTCACCTGACACAGCTAAGAGAAGAGAGCCTTGATGTGCATCAACGCAGCATCGCCCATATCAAGTCAATGGAAGCTATGGTCGGGAGGTCGCTCAAACCTGCGACTGAAGCTCTTTATGCCGTGCTCACCGATGAACTGGAAGCGAAGCTCATAAACTCCTAGGCGGTGGCGGCATGCTGTGAAGCGTTGCCCTGCCGGTACGAAGAACGGCATCACGCTCAAAGCTCGACGGACACAAACGCAAAATGAAACCATTGCCGCATGTGTACGAGGTCGCCCTTTCCGGTGTGCCAAAAGGTTACGCCACACTCGTGGTGGGGGGAGTGCCTGCGTTGCGGTCGGCGCCGCCGAAGGATTTTGGCGGCCCGGGGGATGCATGGAGCCCCGAGCATCTCCTGCTCGCGTCCGTGGAGACTTGCTTCATGTTCACCTTCCAGGCGGTCGCGCAGGCTTCCAAGTTTGAGTTCCTGTCGCTTGAGCTGTCAGGCAACGGGACAGTGGATCGCGAGGACGGGTACACCCGTTTCACAGACATCGTTCTGAAAGCCCGGCTCACAGTTCCAAAGGGCACAGATCTGGAACGTGCCAGACGAATGCTTGAGAAGGGCAAAAGCGCATGCCTTGTGACGGCTTCTTTCGGTTCCCGTTCATCTAGATAGCGAAATCGTGGTCGAGTCTGCATAGGGTCAAAAGCGGACATCAGAGCAGCGACGCGTTTCGTCAGCTAACAACCCAAGAACGGACATGCCGATTGATGTTAGCTATCCCTCAACCATCTGCTACTCGGGTAGTGTGACCCCCGAAATTGACCAGTAGAGATAACCCGGCAAGAAAGCGGCATTCTCCCGCTGAAACGCTCTCTCTGTCGTCACGTCGGAGAGAAAGACCGCTCGGCGGCGCCAATTTCCGGGCTTCTTCCGGACAGTTTGGTGAGGGTCGCGAGAGAGCCCAAAAACCCGTGACTAGGTGGCTGTGCTGGCAGTCTGAAGCCAACCCGTCTCTCCCTGCAATTTTGGGAATTGCAGGGAGATTTGGCCAAGTTGCAGGGACAATGCCTTCACATCCCAGCAGAAGACCCCCTGGCATCTCAGTGGCTTGGATGGGTTTCTCCCTAATTCGAGGAGCAGGGAGACCATAACTCTTAGCAGGGAAGGTCGAATTAGAATCACCGTGCCGGTTTTCTTCGAGATCAACTCTTGGTCATTAACGGACACCCGATCGCGAACGAGGGATGTCTGCTTCACCCCCCAAGAGCGGACATGCTCGGCGTCCGAACCAGTGTCCGCTAAGCGCCAAGGGCCGACATCCGCGATAACGTCCCTTCCGCCACCGGTTAAGGCCCGCCGCGTCTAGTGTTTCTCGGATGGCGGACCGCTGGGATCGCGCTTTTCTGATCTCACGTCCGAGGCAGCGTTGATTTTGGCCTGAAGTTGCTGGCGTCGCTCAGCGCCATCGAGGAGACAAAGCAAGATCTTCAACTCCTCTGGCAGTTCTTGGGGACAGTCGAACTCTGGGCATCGGTCCTGTC
>DATAFR010000162.1:0-55878 GCA_036257375.1 Methyloceanibacter sp. | reverse complement strand
CCATCAGGCAGGCGAAGTCCACGGTGCAGGCGGCGCGCGAAGCCCTTCGCACCGTCGAGCAAACGGTCCTCCTCGATGCCGCCACGGCCTACGTCAATGTGGTGCGGGACGCGGCCATCGTCCGCCTGCGCGAGAACGATGTCACCGTGCTGACCGAGCAACTCAAGGCGACCAAGGACCGGTTCGATGTGGGTGAGGTGACGCGCACCGATGTGGCGCAGGCAGAAGCCCGCCGCTCGGAGGCGCTCGCCACGCTCGCCGCCGCCCAAGCCAATCTCAAGACGAGCCGCGCGGCTTACGAGCAGATCATCGGTCATCCCCCCGGGAATTTGGTCACGCCGGCCTCGATCCGCCATCTCTTGCCGCAGACACTCAACGAGGCAATGTCGCTCGGCGACGGCGAGAACCCGATCATCCTGGCCGCCGTCTACGATGAGGAGGCCTCGCTCTACGCCGTGCAGCAGATCATGGGTGAGCTCCTGCCCGTGGTCACGCTCGAAGCGCAATATGAGGAGCGGGGCGGATTTCTAAATACTCCCGACGTGCCTGGCGACCCCGAGCTCAAGGAGGAGGACACTACTACAGTGCTTGGGCGCCTGAACGTGCCGCTCTATCAGGGTGGCGGCGTCTCGGCCCGCGTGCGGCAGGCGAAGGAGACTACCAACCAGCTCAAGAAGGTGGTCGAGGATGCTCGGCTTCGCGTCCACGCCGACGTGATCGCCAATTGGGGCATCCTGCAATCGTCGGGTCCCGCCATCACCTCGGCTCAGGCCGCCGTCTCCGCCAACAAGATCGCTCTGACCGGCGTGCGCGAGGAAGAGAAAGTAGGGCAGCGCACCACGCTCGACGTGCTCGATGCGCAAAGGGAGCTTCTCAACTCGCAGATCGGGCTTGTCACCGCGCTACGCGACCGCGTTGTCGCGGAATACTCCCTCTTTGCCGCCGTCGGCAGGATGGATGCGCAGACGCTCGGTCTGCCAGTGCCTTACTACGATCCGATCGAGCACTATGACATCGTCAAGAACAAATGGCTCGGCTTGCGTCCGCCGACGCCGCCGGCGCCGGACGAGTGAGCCTAATTGCGGCCCTGAGCCGACGAAAGTGCGGCTTCGAACTGACAAAAATGCGGCGCTGAACCGAACGAAATGCTTATGTCGCGCGTTAACCAACGGCGAGGGAAACGGCACCAAATCGAGACTTGGTTGTTAACGGTGTGTTAGGGTACATACTCATAGCGACCCGGGTGTTTTGACCGCCGGTCGATGCGGGGGTTCATATGGCGGTAAGGGATCAAGTCATGTCTAGCACGGAGCGAGCTCCGGAACCGACGATGGAGGAGATTCTCGCGTCCATCCGTCGAATTATCTCCGACGACGAACAAAAAGAAGCACGCAAGCCGGCCGCCGCTGCGGCACCTCAGAACCATCAGGACGACGAAGGCCTCGAGGTCGTTGAGGGAGAGGCTGACGATCAGATCATCAATGACATCGCGCGCGTCTTGAGCGGCAATGCCGCCAACGGCGATGCGCCAGCGCCCGTCGCCGAAGCCGCGATGGAGGAAGAAGACGACATTCTCGATCTCACAGCCGAGCTTGGCGGGTTGGAGCCCGTCGAGGAGGTGATGGTCGCCGAAGTCGTCGAAATGGTGGAAGTGGTGGCCGAAGAGCCTGTGGCGGAGGCCGCTCCGGGCGAGGTTCCGCCGCCGGAGGTCTTCCAACCGGCACCGACAACGCCGCACGTTCAAGCGGAAGCCGCGCCGGAACCGGCCCCAGAGCCGCAAGCCGAACCTGCGGCCGCAGCGCCTGCTGCGCCGCCGCCACCGCCGATGTCGGCGAGCGAGGAGGCCGCGTCTGCCCTTGAGCGGGCGATTGCCGCTTTGCGGGCAGGGCAGCTGCCGACGTCCTTCTCCGACTTCATGTCGCAACCGGCCTCGCAAGCCGAGCCTCTGTTTCAGCCCGAGCCGGCGCCGCAGCCTGCGCTAGCGCCAGAGCCTGCCACATTCGCCGCCCAGCCCGAGCCTGAGCCGGCTTCGGAGCCTGAGCCCGAGCTTGTGCTGGCGGATTTCGAGGCTGAAGTCATTGCCGAGGAGCCCGTGCATGCCGAGCCGCTCGTGAGCGAGCCGCAACTGGCGCCCGCTTGGGAGGCCGACGTGCCGTCCTTCGCGGCGGCCGTCGAGCGCGAGGTTGAGGCGGAAGCCCCGCGGACCAATGGGCACCACGAGAATGGGCATCACGACTATGCTGCCCCGAGGACCTTGGAGGACAGCGTCAAGGACATGCTGCGTCCGATGCTCCGCAAATGGCTCGACGAGAACATGGCCCGCGTGCTGACTTCGGCCCTGAAGGATGAGCTGAGGGACAATCCCGCCCGTTTCCAGCGGGATTGAAGGCGCTCCAGGTTGACAGCCAAGAAGGCAACAGCGTAGGACGCGCGCGCGACTTTCTACGCGCCAAAGCGCCGCCCGCGTCCATGCTCGACAAGACCTATCAGCCGCAAAAGATCGAAGACGCCATCTATGGCACCTGGGAGAAGGCAAAAGCCTTTGCCCCCGGTGCGCCGGCGCGCGCCGGCGCCAAACCCTTCGCCGTCGTCATCCCGCCGCCCAATGTGACCGGCTCGCTGCATATGGGGCATGCCCTCAACAACACGCTGCAAGACGTGTTGGTGCGCTTCGAGCGCATGCGTGGGCGCGACGTCCTGTGGCAGCCCGGCACAGACCACGCCGGCATCGCCACGCAGATGGTGGTGGAGCGCCAGTTGATGGAGCGGCAGGAGCCGAACCGCCGCGCCATGGGCCGCGAGGCTTTCATCAAGCGCGTCTGGCAATGGAAGGAGGAGTCCGGCAACACCATCGTCGGCCAGCTCAAGCGGCTGGGCTGCTCCTGCGACTGGTCGCGCTTACGCTTCACTATGGACGAAGGCCTGTCGCGCGCCGTGCGCAAGGTGTTTGTCGATCTCTACCGCGCCGGGCTCATTTATAAGGACAAGCGGCTCGTCAACTGGGACCCCGAGCTGCTCACCGCGATCTCCGATCTCGAGGTCGAGCAGATCGAGACCAAGGGTCATCTTTGGCATTTGCGCTATCCCATCGAGGGACGGAGGTTCGATCCGAGCGATTCGTCGACTTACATCGTCGTAGCCACCACGCGGCCCGAGACCATGCTGGGAGACACGGCTGTCGCCGTGCATCCCGATGATGAGCGCTACAAGCATCTCGTCGGCAAGCATGTGATCCTGCCTTTGGTCGGCCGCCGCATCCCGATCATCGCCGATGAATATTCAGACCCGGAGAAGGGCTCGGGCGCGGTGAAGATCACGCCCGCGCACGACTTCAACGATTTCGAGGTCGGCAAGCGGCACGGGCTGCCGATGATCAACGTGCTGAGCCCGGACGGGAAGCTGCTGCTCGATCCCAATCCCGACTTCGTGCAGGGCATCGAGCCGAACCCCGAGCTCAGGGCGCTGATCCTCGAGTTCAACGGCGTGTTCCGTTTCGCCGCGCGCAAGCTGATCGTGCATCAGCTCGAGGAGAAGGGGCTGATGGAGAAGATCGAGCTGCACCTCCACACCGTGCCGCACGGCGATCGCTCCAACGCCGTGATCGAGCCGCGCCTCACCGACCAGTGGTATGTCGACGCTGCGACCTTGGCCAAGCCCGCGATCGACGCGGTGAAGCGCGGCAATACGACCTTCGTGCCGAAGAACTGGGAGACGACCTACTTCCATTGGATGCAGACCATCCAGCCTTGGTGCATCTCGCGCCAGCTTTGGTGGGGGCACCAGATTCCGGCTTGGTACGGGCCCGACGGCAAGGTGTTCGTCGCCAAGGACGCGGCCGCCGCGGCGGCCGAGGCGAAGCAGCACTACGGCAAGTCTGTCTCGCTCAAGCGCGATGAGGACGTGCTCGACACCTGGTTTTCCTCCGCGCTCTGGCCGTTCTCAACCCTCGGCTGGCCCGACAAGACGCCCGAGCTTGCCCGTTACTATCCGACCGACGTGCTCGTCACCGGCTTCGACATCATCTTCTTCTGGGTCGCGCGCATGATGATGATGGGCCTCTATGTGATGGAGGAGGTACCCTTCCGCGACGTCTATATCCACGCGCTGGTCCGCGACGAGAAGGGCCAGAAGATGTCGAAGTCGAAGGGAAACGTGATCGATCCTCTCGACCTCATCAACACGTACGGCGCCGATGCGCTTCGATTCACGCTTGCCGCCATGGCGGCGCAGGGGCGCGACATCAAGCTGAGCTCCTCCCGCGTCGAGGGCTATCGCAATTTCGCGACCAAGCTGTGGAACGCCGCGCGCTTCGCCGAGCTCAACAATTGCGTGCCCCGCGCCGATTTCGATCCGGCTTCGGCCAAGGTCACGCTGAACCGCTGGATCCTGGGCGAGAGCGAGCGCGCCGCCGCCGCCGTCACCGAGGCGTTGCAGGCCTTCCGCTTCAACGACGCCGCGGGCGCCAACTATCATTTCATCTGGCACGTCTACTGCGACTGGTATCTCGAGCTGATCAAGCCGATCCTCTCCGGTGCCGATCAGGACGCGGCCGCCGAGACGCGCGCCACGGCCGCTTATGTGCTCGACCAGGCGCTCCTGCTGTTGCATCCCTTCATGCCCTTCGTCACCGAGGAGCTGTGGGCGAAGCTTGCGCCGGCGGAAGGGCGCCAAAGCCTGTTGCTGCTCGCTCCTTGGCCAATGCATCGCGGGCACGAAAATGCCCAAGCCGACGCCGAGATCGGCTGGCTCATTCGCTTCATCTCTGAGGTGCGCTCGGTGCGTTCCGAGATGAACGTGCCCGCCGGTGCCAAGGTGCCGCTCGTGATCGCCGGGGCGAGCGAGGAGACCCGCGCCCGCGCCTCCCGCCACGAGGAGACGCTGCTCCGGCTCGCGCGTCTTGAGAAGATCGAATTTGGCGCAAGCCCGCATGGCGCCGTGCAGATCGTGCTCGATGAGGCGGTGCTCGCGCTGCCGCTTGCTGGCATCATCGACATCGACGCCGAGTCGAAACGGCTCAAGCGCGAGATCGACAAGGTGGGATCCGAGATCAGGCAGCTCGACGCCAAGCTCGCGAACGAGAAATTCGTCTCCCGCGCGCCGGAGCACGTGGACGAGGAGCAGCGCGAGCGTAAGAGCGAGGCTGAGGCCGTCGCCGCCAAACTCGAGCAAGCGCTGAAGCGCCTCGAAGCCGCGCTTTAATCTCGCGTTATTTCGGTTACACGCCCTGCGCCGCTTCGAGCTCGCGGATCCGCCGCGCAAAGACATAGAGATAGGCGACGATGAACAGATAGAGATAAGTCTCGATCGTCTCGCTCGGCCGCTCGAGCAGCGTGCCGATATGGCCGCCTTGCTGTAGCCGGTCGACCACTTTGAAGAACATCGCGCCCAGCGCGAGCGGCACGAGCGCGTTGGCCGGCAGCAACAAGGAGGCGCGGCAGACGCGAAGCCAAGGATAGAAAATGGCGGCGAGGGGCACGCCCAAGCCGCCGATAGCAATACCAAGCTCAAGCAGCGACCGGGGCGTCTTCTCGAAGATCGCGTAGGTGTTGTGCAGGTTGGTCTCCTGCTGCCGGTTCACCTCGGCCCAATATTCCGGCGTGTTCCAATGGAAGAAGTGCTGACCCCAGCTCATTTCCTCGCCGGCGATGTAGAGGCAGCTCAAAGCGCCCAGGATCGTCACCGTCAGCACGAGGGGACGCGCACGCACGAAAGGATCGAACAGCAGTCGCATAGCGATCAAAAGCCCAAACAACGGGATGACGAAATGTGAAATCTCGAGGATCCCGTAGCCCTCGGGGAGCACGTAACGGGTGTACCACGCGGGGTTGATCCAATAGCTGCCGATGGTAAAGGCTGCCACGAAGAGAGGAATTCCGAGCCACCACCACGCCTCGCTCCAACCAGGGTCCGACATGAACGGACGGTAAGGCCCGTGCGGAATTTTTGGGTCAGGGAGGGGAACCTGTCGATCTGCCATTGCGGTCAGGCTTTGCCCTTCGCCTCGTCTTTCCTCAGCGCATTGATGCGCCGCTCGAAAATGATGAGATAGGCGAAGATAAAGAAGTAGAGGTAGAACTCTGTCGCCTCGCTCGGCCCGGCAACGCCGAAGCCCGTATCCTGATACTTCCCGAGCGTCCCGAATGCCTTGAAGAGGACCGCGAAAGCGGCGGTCGGGATGAGCGCTGACGCCGGCAGAAAGAGCGCGATCCGGCTTTGTCGCCAACGCGGGAAATACGCGCACAGCGCCGGAATCAACAGACCTCCCAACATGACGGCAAATTCGAGCACCGTCCGCGGCGCGCGCTCAAACCCCTTGTTCATATTGTGCAGGCTGAGCTCGCCCTCGTTGTTCACTGCCGTCACGAGGTCAGGCTCTTGCCAGTAGAAAATGTGCTGCCCCCAACTCACCTCTTCGCCTCCGATGAAAAGACATGCCAGCGCCGCCACGACGGTGAAGGCGAGCACGAATGGTCGGCGGCGTACGAAGGGATCGAATAGGAGCTGTACGGCAAGCGCGAGCGCCATCACCATCAGAATGAACTGGGCGGTTTCGAGAATGCCCGATTCCTCTGTGACGTAGCGGATGTTCCACTCAGGTGCGATCTGGTAGCTCGCCACGACGAAGAGGGCGACGGCAAGCGGGACGCCGAGCCACCACCAGGCCTCGCTCCAGTCAGGATCGCAGGTAAAGGGTCTGAATGGGCCTTTGACCTTCGGGTCAGGGAGCCCCGGTGCCGGTGCGGCGGAGCGCCTTCCGCCCACAGAACGCTGCATACGTGGCGCCTTGGCCATCACACATCCCCCGCAACTGCCACCGCAATGACAGTTTTACGACACCAACAGTCCTTTTGACTGCAAGCTCCACAAATGCAAGCCCAAGATTTGCGCGTTGCTGGACATGTTGATTTAGAATCTTGGCAACTGTAACTAAATTGCAACAATGTGCGGCATTTTCGCCTCGTTTGCGCCATAAAGCTTTGACAGATCAGGCGTTGTAGGAGGCGCGTTGGCCGCAATACTCCCCGCTCAACACGGGGGACGAGCCGGGAGAAAGTAACGGCCAACCATTGGGGAGCGGTGGCTGAAGCCACATATTTCCCCTCGCACCTCATCCGGGCGTTAGCAGATGGACGCAAAGACGTTCGATAAATCCCGCCTGCCGAGTCGGCATGTGACCGAAGGGCCTTCTCGCGCCCCGCATCGCTCCTACTATTACGCGATGGGTCTCTCGCGCGAGCAGATCCATCAACCCTTCGTCGGCGTCGCCACCTGCTGGAACGAAGCCGCACCCTGCAACATCGCGCTGATGCGCCAGGCACAAGCGGTGAAGGAAGGAGTCGTTGCGGCCAACGGAACGCCGCGCGAATTCTGCACCATCACCGTTACCGACGGCATCGCCATGGGCCACCAGGGCATGAAGTCCTCGCTGCCTTCGCGCGAGGTGATCGCCGATTCCGTCGAGCTCACCATGCGCGGCCATTGCTACGATGCTTTGATCGGCATGGCCGGCTGCGACAAATCTCTCCCCGGCATGATGATGGCGATGTGCCGGCTCAACGTGCCGTCGATCTTCATCTATGGCGGCTCGATCCTTCCCGGCTCGTTCAGGGGCCGCCCCGTCACCGTCCAGGATCTGTTCGAGGCGGTCGGCCAGTTCTCGGTCGGCAAGATGTCGAGCGAGGATCTCGACGAGCTGGAGCAGGTGGCGTGTCCTTCGGCGGGTGCCTGCGGCGCGCAGTTCACCGCCAACACCATGGCGTGCGTGTCGGAGGCCATCGGCCTTGCTTTGCCTTACTCGGCCGGCGCGCCTGCACCCTACGAGATCAGGGATCGCTTTTGCATGGCCGCCGGCGAGAAGGTCATGGACCTGCTCGCGCTCAATATCCGCCCGCGCGACATCGTCACCCGCAAATCGCTCGAGAACGCCGCGGCCATCGTCGCCGCCACCGGCGGCTCGACCAACGCGGCGCTGCATCTGCCGGCGATCGCGCATGAATGCGGCATCGATTTCGACCTGTTTGCCGTCGCCGAGGTCTTGAAACGGACACCTTATATCGCGGATTTGAAACCATCTGGCCGCTATGTCGCCAAGGACTTGTTCGAAGCTGGCGGCGTGCCGCTCCTGCTCAAGACCCTTCTCGATCACGGCCATCTCCATGGCGAGTGCATGACCGTCACGGGACGGAGCCTGAAGGACAATCTCGCCAAGGTGCAGTGGAACCCCGGGCAAGACGTGGTGCGGCCTGCCAACGATCCGATCTCTCCGACCGGCGGGGTGGTTGGCTTGAAGGGCTCGCTCGCTCCTGACGGCGCCATCGTCAAGGTGGCCGGCATGCAGGGCCTGAAATTTCGCGGGCCCGCGCGCTGCTTCGACTGCGAGGAAGACGCCTTCGCCGCGGTCAGCGCCAAACGCTACAAGGAAGGCGACGTGATCGTCATCCGCTACGAGGGCCCCAAAGGCGGTCCCGGCATGCGTGAGATGCTCTCGACCACGGCGGCGATCTACGGCCAGGGCATGGGCGACAAGGTGGCGCTCATCACCGATGGCCGCTTCTCCGGCGCCACCCGGGGCTTTTGCGTCGGCCATGTCGGGCCAGAGGCCGCTGTCGGCGGACCGATCGGTCTCTTGCGCGACGGCGACATGATCGTGCTCGACGCGGACAAGGGCACGCTCGATGTCGAGCTCGATCAAGCCGAGCTCAAGAAGCGAGCGAAGGCATGGAAAGCCAGGCCGGTTCCGTTCAAGAGCGGTTATCTGTGGAAATACGCCAACGAGGTGGGGCCGGCGCGGACCGGCGCCGTGACCCATCCCGGCGGCGGTGTGGAAGTGGCGTGCTATGCTGATGTGTAACAGGCTGGCGCTCGGAGCGCTTGCGGGGCTTGCGGCCCTCGTCACGCTCGGCCCTGTCAAGGCCGGCGGCGACGATCCGCCGCCCTTCGCGTCGGCCACCGAGGCCTACCGCCAGGGCACGAGCTCGCTCAAATCCGGACATGCGTCGGAGTCGCTGCCTGCGCTCGAATATGCCGCCAAGCACGGCGTGCTCGGCGCCCAGCTCAAATTGGCGCGCATCTACGCGTCCGGCCGCGACGACGTCGCCAAGGACGATGCCAAGGCCTTCATCTATTTCCAACAGATCGCCGATCAGCAGGCCGATATCAGCCCAAATAGCCCGATTGCGAAATTCGCAGGCGAGGCCTTCGTGGCGCTCGGCCAATATTATGTCGACGGCATTCCCTCGATGCCGCTCGCTCCCAATCCGGCCTATGCCGTCGATCTGTTCCGGCACGCCGCGAGCTATTTCGGCAGTGCCGAGGCGCAATACCGCCTTGCCCGCCTCTACATGAACGGGGAAGGCGTCGAGAGGAATATTGGACTCGCCGTCAATTGGCTGACCGCCGCCGCCAAGAAACAGCACGCGGCCGCGCAGGCGACGCTCGGCGAGATCCTTTGGCGCGGCCAGGATGTGCGTCAGCGGCAGGCGAGAGGGCTCGCGCTGATCATTCTTGCCCACGAGAACGCGGTCGCGAGCGGCAAGGAGCCGCAATGGATCGGCGACCTGTATCGCGAAGCGTTCGCCAAGTCCGACAATGCCACGCGCAAAGAGGCCGACGCGCTTCTGCCCGAGTTGGGTGGAGTACGGGCAGCCGTGCTTCCTCCCGCGAAGAAGTCGCCGGAGGCCATGGTCTTGCCGGCGTCCGGCGAGGGCGCCAAGGCTGCCTCTCCCGAGTCGCCGGCAGCATCCGATCAGGCTCCCTTGAGCAAGCCTGGGGCGCCGGCCCCGGCCCCGATCGGTATGTCGGTCGGCTTCGGCACGCCCGGCTCCGGCGTCAAGCCCTGACGACTAGACGGCAAGCTCGATAAAGATCGGCACGTGGTCCGAGGGCTTCTCCCAGCTCCTTGGGGCCGCGTCGATCTCGCATGACTGGAGGCGGTCGGCGGCCTGCGGCGACAGGAGCAGATGGTCGATGCGCAAACCCTGGTTCTTCTGGAAGGCGCCCGCCTGATAGTCCCAGAAGGTGTAGCGATGCGGCTCGTCGTGGCAGGCGCGGAATGCATCCGTCAGCCCGAGATTGATCAGCGATTGGAAATGCGCGCGTGTCTCCGGCCTGAACAAGGCGTCATTGGTCCAGACCGCGGGATTGTAGACGTCCTCCGGCGCCGGGATGACGTTGAAGTCTCCGGCGATGACCATGGTCTCCTCGTGCTGCAAGAGCGTCTTGATGCGCTCCTTCAGCCGCGTCATCCAGGCGAGTTTATAGACGAACTTCTCGCTGCCGAATGGATTGCCGTTCGGCAGATAGATGTTGAGGAGCCGCAGCGCCCCTGAAGGCACCGAGACGACCGCTTCGAGATAGCGCGCCTGCACGTCGTCGGGATCGCCGGCGAGCCCAGGATTGATTTCATCGAACGGAAGCTTGGAGAGAAGCGCGACCCCGTTGAAGCCCTTCTGGCCGTGCACCGCGACATTATAGCCGAGCGCTTCGAATTCGAAGCTCGGGAAGGCCTCGTCGACGCATTTGATCTCTTGCAGGCACGCAATGTCGGGGGAGGCCGATTTGAGCCAGGTCACGGCCGCATCGATGCGCGCCTTGATGCCGTTGATGTTCCAGGAGGCGATCTTCATGCGACTTTTGTCATTGCCCGGCTTGATCGGGCAATCCAGCAATTGGCGACGCCCGCGAGCAACAGTTGTGAGTGGATACTGGATTCCCGCTTGCACGGGAATGACGATGCTGCGAGTCGCTAGACAGAAAAGCTGGTGCCGCAGCCGCAGGACGCGGTGACGTTGGGGTTGTTGAGCTTGAACTGGGCGCCGATCAGGTCGTCGACGAAATCGAGCTCCGAACCCGCCACGAAGCCGAGCGAGATGGGGTCGACCACGACGCACACCCCGTCGCGCTCGACCACGAGATCGTCAGCCGCCTTCTCCGGCACCAGATCGAAGCGATACTGAAAGCCCGAGCATCCGCCGCCCTCGACACTCACGCGAAACAGCATGGGCGCCGGCTCCGCTTCCAGGATCTCGGCGATGCGCCGCGCGGCGCGGGGGCTTATGGTGATGGACGGTTCGGTCATCTTGGGTGTAGCCAATTCTGCCTGAAACATAGGGTGGCGGCGCCGCTTGTCAATCGAGCCCAAACGCAAGACCGAGCCTATTTCCCCTGAAAAATCAGGCGAAAGGGCCACCCCACGCGGGCTTGCGCCCTACGCGGTCGATGCAGCCGCGAGCCGGGGACGGCTCGTGCCCGAGCCGCCGTCGGACACGCGCTCTCCTTTCGCCCGCGACCGCGACCGCATCCTGCATGCCACCGCCTTTCGCCGGCTGAACTACAAGACGCAAGTCTTCATCTATCACGAGGGCGACCATTACCGATCGCGGCTGACGCACAGCCTCGAAGTCGCGCAGATTGCCCGCGCGCTCGCACGCACGCTGCGCGTCGATGAGGATCTCGCCGAGGCCCTGGCTCTTGCCCACGATCTCGGCCATCCCCCCTTCGGCCATGCCGGCGAGCGGGCGCTCGACGCCGCCATGTCGAACTCCGGCGGCTTCGACCACAACGCACAGTCGCTCCGCGTCGTCACCGAGCTGGAAAAGAAATATGCGCGGTTCGACGGCCTCAATCTGACCTGGGAGACGCTCGAAGGGCTGGTGAAGCATAACGGGCCGCTCACCGGCCCTCACGCCACGCGGCATAGGGCGACGCCCGTGCCCGAGTCGATCCTGAGCTATTGCGCCAAGCAGGATCTCGAGCTTGCCACGTTCGCCTCCGTGGAAGCGCAAGTCGCTTCTCTCGCCGACGACATCGCCTACAACAATCACGACATCGACGACGGCTATCGCGCCGGGCTGTTCTCCTTCGCCGAGCTTGCCGAGGTCCGGATCGCTGCCAAGGCGCTCGATGAGGTGCGCGAGACTTATCCCGGCGTCGACGGCACGCGGCTCCTTTATGAATCCATCCGCCGCCTCATTACCGCGATGATCGAAGACGCGATTGCCGAGAGCGAACGGCGGCTTGGCAAGCTCGCGCCGCAAAGCGCAAGCGATGTGCGCCGCGCGCCGCAAGCCGCGGTCGCCTTTTCCGCGACGATGCAAAGCGACCTCGACCAACTCCGCGCCTTTCTCTTCGCCCGCGTCTACCGCCACTCGCGCATCGCCCGCATCATGGGCGAGGCCGAGGGCGTGGTGCGCGATCTCTTCACGCGCTACAGCGAGCACCCCGCGGCGCTGCCGCCCGAATGGCGCGAGCAGGCGCCGCGGGAGGCAAGCGCTTATGCCCGCCACATCTCCGATTTCATTGCCGGCATGACTGATCGTTACGCGCTCGCCGAGCATCGCCGCTTGTTTGACGCCACCCCCGATTTGCGTTAGTCGCCCCGCCAGCCTTCGTCGGAGCTTCCATGGACGTTTTTGCAGGGTTTCACGGCCGGGTTCTCGCCGCCGTCCAACAGCTCAAGCATGACGGCGTCGTTCCGCATGACGCGAGCATCGACGGCATCACGCTCGAGTCGCCCAAGGATGCCTCGCATGGCGACCTTGCCACCAATGCCGCCATGGTGCTGGCCAAGGCCGCGGGCCAGCCGCCGCGCTCGCTCGCCGAGCGCATTCTGCCGCTGCTCGCCTCTGACCCGCATATCGAGAAGGTCGAGATCGCGGGCCCGGGCTTCATCAATCTGACATTGAGCTCGGCCTTCTGGCCGAGCGTGTTGCGTATGGTGTTGGAGCAGGGGGCTTCTTATGGGAGGAGTGCGATCGGGAAGGGTGAGGCCGTGAACGTGGAATATGTCTCGGCCAACCCGACCGGGCCGATGCATGTCGGCCATACCCGCGGCGCAGTGTTCGGCGACGCGCTCGCCAATCTGCTCGCCTTCGCCGGCTTCGCAGTCACCCGCGAATATTACATCAACGATGCCGGCGCTCAGGTCGATGCGCTCGCGCGCTCCGCGTATCTGCGGTATCGCGAGGCGCTCGGCGAGGACATCGGCGATATCCCAGAGGGGCTCTATCCCGGCGATTATCTGAAGCCTGTCGGCCGCGCGCTCGCCGACCAGCATGGCGAGGACCTGCTCGCCATGCCGCAAGAGCAGTGGCTTCCGATCGTGCGCGCCGCGGCCTTGCAGTCCATGCTCGCGATGATCGAGGACGATCTTGCCGCGCTCGGCATTCATCACGACGTGTTTTTCTCGGAGCGCTCGCTCTCCGAAGGACCGCGCGACGAGGTGGCGGAAACCATCGCCGACCTCGAAGCGAAAGACCTTATCTACAAGGGCCGGCTCCCGCCGCCAAAGGGCAAGGTCGACGAGGATTGGGAAGACCGCGAACAACTCCTGTTCCGCTCCACGGATTTCGGCGACGATCAGGACCGGCCGCTGGTGAAATCGGACGGCTCCTATGCCTATTTCGCCGGCGACATCGCCTATCACCGCGACAAGTTCACACGCGGCTTTAAGACCATGATCGATGTGCTTGGCGCCGACCATTCCGGCCATGTCAGGCGCATGAAGGCGGCCGTTGCGGCCCTGACCGGGGGCGAGGCCACGCTCGACATCAAGATTTGTCAGCTTGTTCGCTTGTTTCGCGCCGGGGAGCCTGTCAAGATGTCCAAGCGTGCCGGGACGTTTGTCACGCTCCGGGAGGTCGTGGACGAGGTGGGCGCAGGGCCCGTTCGCTTCATGATGCTGTACCGGAAGAACGACGCGCCGCTCGATTTCGACTTTGCCAAGGTGACCGAGCAGACGCGCGACAACCCGGTGTTCTATGTCCAGTACGCCCACGCGCGGGCGAGTTCCGTTCTGCGTAATGTTCGGGAAGCCTTCCCGGATCTCGGTCTGGAGGAGGGGGCTTTGGCAGTGAGCGATCTCAGTCTGCTGACCGACGAGGCGGAAGTAACCTTGATCCGCCGCATCGCTCAGTTCCCGCGGCTGGTCGAAGCGGCCGCGATGGCGCACGAGGCGCACCGCATCGGCTTCTATCTCTATGATCTAGCTGGCGACTTTCACGGCCTTTGGAACCGAGGCAAAGACTTGCCACAATTACGATTTATTTACGAGAGCGACCGAGAGTTAACGCGTGCTCGTGTGGCCCTGGTGGCCGCAACGAAGCGCGTCCTGGCGTCGGGTTTGGGGATCCTCGGCGTTCACGCCATGCACGAGTTGCACTGAACCGATCCAGGGGCAGGGGGGATGGTTCGAGGGAAGTGCCATGTCAGCAGATGACGGGGGAAGGCCCGGCTCAGGCCGGACTGCACATGCAGATGAGGTTTTTGGCCATCCACTCGATGCCGCCGAGCGCTTCTTTAGCCAGTCAGGTTCGACCCCTGCATCACAGTCGGAGTTCAACAGCGCCGGCAATGCGCCGAGTTTCCAAACTTGGGGCAATGCCGCGCTCAATGCTCAGCAGAGCGAGGTAAACTTAATGGCTCACGGAGCGGGAAGGCCGGGTCAGCCGGCTGGCGGGCAGCGCCCGATTTTTGGTGGCGGCAGCCCCGTCTTTGCACAGATGCCGAGCTATACGCCTGTAACGCGAGGTCCGGATCTTCGCCCAAGGGCTCCAGAGCCGCCTCAACCCACTTATGCGCCCTATGCGGCGCCGTCCCAGCCGAGCCAGCAAGCGTCTTCAGGACTGAGCTATCCGAGTCCGCAAGCGCCGTCCCCGCTCAACTATCCAAGCCAGCATCCCGCGGCCGCGCCAAGCTATCAGAGCCCGCATCCCGCTTCTGCGCCGAGCTACCAGAACGCGCAGCCGCAAGCGCCCTCTTATCAGAACTTCCAGAATGCGGCGCCGAGCTATCAGTCCGACTTCGGGACGCAGGCCTATCAGCCCGCCAATCAGCAGGTCCGTCCGCAGAGCTTCCAGAATGCGGACCATGGCGGAGCGCAAGGCTATCCCGCCTCGAGCTATAACGGCGGGCAAGGCTTTCCAAGCCAGCCTTACGGCAATCAGAGCTTTTCTGATGCGAGCTACCAGGAACCCGCGCCGGCACAGGACGCAAGCTTTCCCGAGACGGGCTTCGATCAGGGCTTTGGCGATTCGAGCTTCGGCAGCCAGAACTTTGGAAAGCCGAGTTTTGGCGATGCGAACTTCCCGGAGCCGCAGGGCTTCGATGCAAGCTTCCCCGACACGAGCTTCCCGAGCACGCACGCCTTCGGGCAGCAAAGCGAGTCCGACAGCCTCGGAGGCTACGGCCAGCAAGGCCAAGTCGATCCGGGCTTCGATTCTTTCAACAGCGACCCCGTAACCGATTATGGCCACGTTCCGCCGAGCGACCCGCGGCGGCAGTTGCAGGCCTTCGACGCCATCTACGATCAGCCGCCGCAGATTGCGCTCGGTTCGACCGAGCCGACGCGTCGCCCCGCCCAGGACTTCTATGAGGGCGAGCGCCTCGACGCCGATTTCCTCGACGAGACCCAGGCCATTCCCGCCCCGGGCGCCCGCGCCAAATCGGGCATGACGTTCAGGAGCCGGAGCGCCTTCATGGTGGGGAGCGCGCTTCTCGGCGCCATCGCCCTCGGTGGGGCTCTGGCCTTTGCCTATAAGCAGAGCGGGGGTGGCCTCGGCAGCGAGACGCCGCCACTCGTCACCGCCGACAATCGGCCGGTGAAAGAACTTCCCGACGAGCCGGGTGGCAAGGAATTCCCCCACAAGAATAAGCTGATTTACGACCGGTTGCAGAACGGCGACGAGCCCGAGGCCGAGCGCCTCGTGCCGCGCCAGGAGAATGTCGCGGTGCCGGCCCTTCCGCCGTCGACCGAGACCGCCGGCATGCCGCAGCCGGTCGCGAGCACCGATCTCGGCACGCCGACGACGCAGGCGGTTGGCGGTGAGCCTGTCGCCGTTGCCTCCGCCGAGGAGTCGATGCCCGACGGTGGCCCGCGCAAGGTGAAGACGATGGTGGTGCGCCCGGATGGTTCCGTGGAGACACCGCCGATCCCGGCCGCGCCGGCCGAGGCTGCGGCCGCCCCTGCGGCGCCCGAAGCAGCGCCCGCTACGGATGCGCAACTCGCCGCCGCCGCGCCCGCTCCGGCGCCTGTCGCCGCAGAGCCGCAAGAGGTTGCCTCATTGCAGGCTCCTCCGCCGGCGCCCGCGCAGAAGCCTGCCGCCAAACCCACGCAGACCGCTGCTGCCACGCCCGCGGCGGCTGCGGCTCCGACCAAATATGTGGTCCAGGTCGGCTCGAAGAAGAACCAGACCGACGCGCTCGCGAGCTTCGCCGACATGCAGCAGAAATACCCGACGCTGCTCGCCAATTATCGGCCGATGGTGCAGAAGGCCGATCTCGGCGCGAAGGGCACCTGGTATCGGCTTCGCATCGGCCCGATCGCCGACAAGACCGCCGCCACCAAGCTTTGCAGCCAGCTGAAGTCGCAAGGCCTGCCTGATTGCCTGGTTATGGCGCAATAGCGGGAGCTTTTCGCTTTCCGGCCTTGACCGTGAGGCGCGGCGCGCGTTAACCCGCCTCGTGGACTTCAAAGCTTTCATCTCCGGTTGTGCGGGGCCCATCCTCAGCGACGCCGAGCGGTGCTTCTTTGCCGAGACGCGTCCCTGCGGGCTCATCCTCTTCGCGCGCAATTGTCAGACGCCTGAGCAAATTCGCACGCTGATCCGCTGCTTCAAGGACGCCGTCGAAAGCGACGAGATCCTCGTGCTGATCGACCAGGAAGGGGGCCGCGTGCAACGTCTGCGTCCGCCGCATTGGCGCGCCATGCCACCGCCGCGCTGCTACGGGCGTTTGTACGCAATCGATCCCGAGATGGGGAAGCGGGCCGCCTTCGCCGGCGCGCGACTGATCGCGCAAGAGCTGCACGCGCTCGACATCAATGTCGATTGCACGCCCGTGCTCGACGTACCGGAGAAGGGCGCGCACGAGATCATCGGCGATCGCGCCTACTCCGACGACCCCGACGTCGTGATCGCCCTCGGGCGAGCCGTGATGGATGGCTGTCTCTCAGGCGGCGTGCTGCCGGTGATCAAGCATGTGCCCGGCCATGGACGCGCCAAGGCCGACAGTCATCTGGCGCTGCCGCATATCGATGTCGCGGAAGCCGAGCTCGATGCGATCGATTTCCGGCCCTTCCACGCGCTCCGCGATGCGCCGCTGGCCATGACGGCGCATGTCCTCTTGCCGGTCTACGACGACCGGCGACCGGCAAGCATCTCGCCCGTTATAATGGGCGAAGTGATTCGAAAACGGATCGGACTGACCGGCTTGGTGATGAGCGACGACCTTGGCATGAAGGCTCTTGGCGGCCCGTTCGCCGAGCGCGCGAGGGGCGTGATCGAGGCCGGCTGCGACGTGGCGCTGCATTGCGGCGGCAATCTTGACGAAATGCGGGATGTCGCCGGCGCCGTGCCGCCGCTCGAGGGCATCGCCGCCGAGCGCTACGCCCGCGCCAGATCCTTCCTGCGCGAGCCGCAACCCTTTGATGTTGCGGAAGCATTGGCGCTTGTCACGGAGGCCGCCGGCACCCAAGTTGCCGCTCTTGGCGCCGACCCGACGGTGCAGGCATGAGCGACACCGAGACCGCCATGGGCGAAGACCCGCAAGGAGGCGACGAGCTTACCGACTGGGAGCGCGAGGACGCGCCCGTCGACGCCGATCCCGGCGAGCAGCTCGTGGTGGACGTGGAGGGTTTCGAGGGGCCGCTCGACCTTCTCCTCGCGCTCGCCCGCACGCAGAAAGTCGATCTCGCCAAGATTTCCGTTTTGGCGCTCGCCCAGCAATATCTCGATTTCATCGCCGAAGCGCGCCGGCTCCGGCTCGAGATCGCCGCCGACTATCTCGTCATGGCGGCATGGCTCGCGTTTCTCAAATCGAAGCTCCTGCTGCCGGCCGAGCCGTCGGAGGAGGGCGAGCCGACCGGCGCCGAGCTCGCTGCGTTGCTCGCCTTCAGGCTGAAGCGCCTGCATGCGATGCGCGAGGTCTCGGCGCAATTGATGACGCGCAAGCGGCTTGGCCGCGACGTGTTCGGCCGTGGCGATCCGGAGCCGCTGCGCGTCACCCGGCAGAGCGTGTACGACGCCAATGTCTACGACCTGCTCAAGGCCTATTCGCAGCAGCGCCAGCGCACGGCGGTGCGCAGCATGCAGATCAAGCCGCGCGCGGTGTGGTCGCTGAAGGAGGCGCGCGACGAGCTCGAGCGGCTGCTTGGCATGAGCGTCGAATGGGCGCCGCTTGATCAGCTCATTTCCGAATTTCTGGTCGATCCCGAGCTGCGCAGGACGGCGCTCGCCTCGAGCTTCACCGCGACGTTGGAGATGACGCGCGAGGGCGCGACGGAAATTCGCCAGGCGAAATCCTTCGCGCCGCTTTATGTTCGCCGCCGCGAACGCGCCGCACAAGCATGATCCACTAGGGAAACGACAAAGACGGGGATCCGAGGATGACAGCGAAGCAATTGAGTAGGGTGGAGGCAATGCCGGAAGATCTGCCGGAAGACGAGACGGAGCGGGAAAGAGTGCCGCACTTGTCCCTGCCGCTCCCCTCCAACGTCATCAGGCTGCAATCGACCGACCGGCGCGAGAAATTGCGCATCGTCGAGGCGCTGCTGTTCGCCGCCGCCGCGCCGCTCGACGAGGCGGCCATCGCCCGCCATTTCGTCGAAGGCGAGGACGTGCGCGCACTGCTCGAGGAGCTGCAAGGCTCTTATGCCGCGCGCGGCGTCAATCTCGTACGCGTCGCCGGCAAATGGTCGTTCCGCACCGCCGACGATCTCTCCTTCCTGCTTGAGAAGCACGCGGTCGAGCAGCGGCGCCTGTCGCGCGCGGCGCTGGAGACGCTCGCCATCATCGCCTATCACCAGCCGGTCACCCGCGCCGAGATCGAGGAGATCAGGGGCGTCAGCACGTCGAAAGGCACCATCGACGTGCTGCTCGAGACGGGCTGGATCAAATTGCGCGGCCGCCGCCGCGCGCCCGGACGTCCGGTGACTTACGGCACGACCGAAACCTTCCTCACCCATTTCGGCTTCGACTCAATCCAGGACCTGCCCGGCTTGAACGAGCTGAAGGGCGCAGGCCTGCTCGATTCCAATCTGCCGCCCGGCTTCACCATGCCGAACCCTGACGACGCGCCCGATCTGCGCGAAGACGAGGACCCGCTCGGGGACGAGCCGCTCGGCGAGGGTGAAGAGGAGGCCGAGGACGGCGACGAGCCGACATAGACGCTTCTGGCGGTTGCGGTCGTCGCGGGGAGTGCTTAGACCTCTCCGATGCTCGGGTTCCTGAAAACGCGCGCCGCCGATGGCCGGCGCGGGAAGAACGGCAAGCTAAGCGAAGCCCGCGGCAAGGCCGCCGTCACCTTCGCTGCCAGCCTTTCCTTCGAGGACGTGTCGCGCCGCTTTGGCGACACGCTCGCGCTCGATCATGTCAGCCTCGACGTCGCGCCGGCGGAGATCGTCTGCCTGCTGGGGCCTTCGGGTTGCGGCAAGTCGACGCTGCTCAGGATCGCCGCCGGCGTCGAGCGTCCGTCCTCGGGCCGCGTGCTGCTCGATGGGCAAGAAGTGGCCGGTCCGGATCGCTTCGTGCCGCCGGAAGAACGCGGCGTTGGACTGATGTTCCAGGACTTCGCGCTCTTCCCGCATCTCACCATCCTCGACAATGTTGCCTTCGGCCTGAAATCGCTCACCCGCAGCGAGGCCAAGGCGGAGGCCTTCGCCGCGCTCGAGCGCGTCGGGCTCGGCCACTACGCCAACGAATATCCGCACATCCTCTCCGGCGGCGAGCAGCAGCGCGTGGCGCTCGCGAGAGCCATCGCGCCGCGCCCGAGCGTGCTCCTCATGGACGAGCCCTTCTCCGGCCTCGACCCTCAGCTCAGGGAAAAGATGCGCGAAGACACCATCGCCATCCTGCACGAGACGCGCGCCACCTCGATCGTCGTCACCCATGATGCGGAGGAGGCGATGCGCATGGGCGACCGCGTCGCGCTGATGCGCAAAGGCCGCGTGGTGCAATCGGGCAGGGCGCTCGACCTCTACCGTGCGCCGAGGGACATCCTCGCCGCGCGCACCTTCTCCGACCTGAACGAGATGAAGACGCGCATCGACAATGGAAGCGCGCCGACGCCGGTCGGACGCTTCGCAGCCAATGGTCTCCGCAACGGCACCGAGGCCATCGTTTGCGTGCGGCAGGGCGGCGTGCGCCTGTTGCCGGCGGGTGAGGGCACTCCGGGCCGCGTGCTCGATACCCGCTTTCTGGGCGACGTGGCGCTGGTCGAGATCGCCGTGCAGGGCCTCGACGCGCCGATCCTCGCCCGCGTGCGCGAGAGCGACGTTCCGCCGCTGGGCACCGAGATCGGCGTTGGCATCGACTCTGGCGCGGTCCTGATTTTCGAGGCCGACAACGGCGACCGTCCCGCCGCCCGCGCCTAAGGGCGGCTTGCGACGGAGGCGGCTTTGCTGCCATAGTGCGGCACGATAGGCTCGCTGGGGACACGGAGAAATTTCATGGGTTTAGGCAGCGGGTGGCACTGGCTTCTGGTCCTCCTGGTGTTCGTGCTCCTGTTCGGCGCGGGCAAGATCTCGGGGCTCATGGGCGACCTCGCCAAGGGCATCAAGAGCTTCAAGAAGGAGATGGCCGACGGCGGCGAAGAGCCGGAGGAGCCGGCCAAGTCTGAGGCCAAGGTTATCGAGCACAAGGTCGAGAAGCCGGCGCGGACGACCACCAAGACCGCGTCGAAGGCCCCGCGCAGCCGGAAATCGGGCTAGTCGGTTCCGTCCCAATTCCCTCGTCATGCCCGGGCTTGACCCGGGCATCCAGGGGCCACAAGTTGGGAGCGCGCGGCCCTGGATTGCCGGGTCGAGCCCGGCAATGACGTAAACTTTCCAAGGCAACGCTAGACACACATGTTCGACATCGGTTGGTCGGAGCTTCTCGTCATCATCGTGGTCGCGATCGTCGTGGTCGGGCCCAAGGACCTGCCGAGGCTGATGGGCACCTTCGGCCATTACGCCGGCAAGCTTCGCCGCGCGGCGTCGGACTTTCAGCGCCAGTTCAATGAGGCGATGCGCGAGACCGAGATCGCCGAGGTGAAGCAGGCGATGGAGGCCGTGCGCGCCGAGACTGAATCGCTCGACAAGCCTGTCATGCTGCCGAAGCTCGACACCCCGCCGGCGACGCCGACGCCTCCCATACCCGAGGCGAGCACGCTACCTCCCGCTGCGGCGCCGGCAGCCATCGCCGCGCCGGTGGCTCCCGCCGCCGTCGCCGAGGCTGCAACCAGGCCGAAGCCGCCGCGCAAGAGCGCGGCCTCAACCAAGCCGAAGAGCGCCGGCACCAGGCGCAAGAAGCAAGCGGAGCCGCCGCATGACGCATGACGACATCGAGGCGAGCAAGGCTCCCTTGATGGAGCACCTGATCGAGCTCAGGCGGCGGCTGATGTGGTCGCTGCTCGCGATCTTTCTCGCCTTCCTCGTCTGCTTCTGGTTCGCCAAGCCGATCTACAATCTCTTGCTCTGGCCATACCGGCTCGCGGTGGGCGGCGACGCGCCGATCGAAATGATCTACACCGCGCCACAGGAATTTTTCTTCACCCAGGTGAAGCTGGCTCTCTTCGGCGCCATCTTCATCGCCTTCCCCGTTATCGCTTCGCAGATCTGGATGTTCGTAGCGCCCGGGCTGTATCGCAACGAGCGCAAAGCCTTTCTGCCGTTTCTCATCGCCACGCCGATCCTGTTCCTGCTCGGCGCGGCGGTCGTCTATTTCATCGCCATGCCGCTCGCCATGAAATTCTTCCTGTCGATGCAGCAGACGGGCGACACCCAGGTGCAGATTCATCTCACCGCGCGCGTCAGCGAATATCTGTCGCTGATCATGGCGCTGATCCTGGGCTTCGGCATTTGCTTTCAATTGCCGGTGCTGCTCACGCTGCTCGCCCGCGCCGGGCTCATCACCTCTGACGGGCTGAAGCGCTATCGCCGCCACGCCATCCTCGGCGTGTTCATCGTCGCCGCCGTGCTGACGCCGCCAGATCCGATCAGCCAGATCTCGCTCGCGCTCCCGACCATCCTGCTCTACGAGCTCTCGATCTATGCGGTGAAGCTGGTCGAGAAGAGGCGCACCGCCACGCAAGCCGCCCCCAAGCCCGCCGGCAAGCCGGCTTGACAGTCCTGCCCGCGAAACCGGGCATCCAACGGTCCCGGTGATCGCGATCGCGGCACCACAGAGCTTACTGCATCGCCGGTCAAGCCGGGCGATGACAAGCCGAAAGGAGCGTCTTATACGGAGCCTTCGACTTAGCCGGGGATAAGCCAGTGCTCGACATCAAATGGATCCGCGACAACCGGGACGCCTTCCTCAAGGGGCTGACCGATCGCGGCTATCCCGATCCGGCCGCCACCTTGAATCAAATTCTGAGCCTGGACGAGCAACGCCGCGGCACGATTCAGAAAGTGCAGGAGGCGCAGGCCCGCCGCAACGCGGCCTCCAAGGAGATCGGCCAGGCCAAGGCCGCCAAGGACGAGGCAAGGGCCGAAGCGCTCAAAGACGAGGTGGCGCGCCTCAAGACCGAGATTCAACGGGGGGAGGCGGCCGAGCGCGACATCGAGAAGAACTATCAGGATGTGCTCGCGACCATTCCCAATGCGCCGTCCGCCGACGTTCCGGTCGGCCCCGATGCGAACTCCAATGTCGAGCTGCGCAAGATCGGCGAACCGCAGAAATTTGCCTTCCAGCCGAAGCAGCATTTCGAGCTGGGCGAAGCGCTCGGCCTGATGGACTTCGAGACGGCGGCGAAGCTCTCAGGCGCGCGCTTCGTGGTGCTCAAGGGCGCGCTGGCGCGGCTCGAACGCGCTCTTGCGCAATTCATGCTCGACCTGCACACGAGCGAGCACGGCTATACCGAGATCGATCCGCCCCTTCTCGTGCGCGACGACACCATGTTCGGCACAGCGCAATTGCCGAAATTTGCCGAGGATCAGTTTGCTGCTGGCAAAGCCATTGGCCTTAGTGAATGGTATGAGTTCATCGATAAGTGCCTCCGCAACGACCATTGGGAGCCAGTACCGGGAAGCAGCTCTGTTAGGCTTACCGAGGAAGGGCGGAGGATTGCAGAAGCGTACTTCGAAGAGCGAGGAGCCGCTGCTCAGAGGCTTTGGCTCATCCCCACAGCCGAAGTGCCGCTGACCAATCTCGTGCGCGAGGACATCGTCGACGAGGCGACGCTGCCCATGCGCGTCACCGCGGGCACGCCGTGCTTCCGCGCCGAGGCCGGCGCCGCCGGCAAGGATACGCGCGGCATGATCCGCCAGCATCAGTTCTTCAAGGTCGAGCTCGTCTCGATCACCACGCCGGAGCAATCGCCTGCCGAGCACGAGCGCATGACCAAGTCCGCCGAGGAAGTTCTGAAGCGTCTCGGGCTTCCTTATCGTGTGATCGTGCTCTCGACCGGCGACATGGGCTTCGCCGCGCAGAAGACCTACGACATCGAAGTCTGGCTGCCGGGGCAGGGGATGTATCGCGAGATTTCCTCCTGTTCCAATTGCGGGGACTTCCAGGCCCGCCGCATGAATGCGCGCTACAAGCCGAAGGGCGCCAAGGACACGCGCTTCGTGCATACGCTGAACGGCTCGGGCGTGGCTGTCGGCCGGGCCTTGATCGCGGTCATGGAGAACTACCAGGAGGCGGACGGGAGCATCCGCATCCCCGAGGCGCTGAAGCCCTATATGGGAGGCCTGATGAAGATCGAAGCGCAGAAGTGAGCGATGGCTTGGCCATCGCGTGCAAGCTGCGAAGAATCGTCCGATAATCTTCGACCGCCTCGCTAGGGAGGTGGAACGGACAATGGTATCCGCCCAAGACCAGATCGGGCTGATCATGCAGCTCAGGCGGCGCGGCATCCGCGACAACGCCGTGCTGCGCGCGATCGAGCGCGTGCCACGCGAGCTGTTCGTCGACGAAGCCTTCTCCGACCACGCCTATCAGGACATCGCGCTCCCCATCGATTGCGGCCAGACCATCTCCCAGCCCTACGTGGTCGCCTTCATGACCGAGAAGCTCGAGCTCGACGAGCGGCACAAGATCCTCGAGATCGGCACCGGTTCCGGCTATCAGGCGGCGGTGCTCTCGCATCTTTGCCGCAGGGTCTATACCGTCGAGCGCTGGCGCGAATTGCAGAAGGCGGCGGAGCGGCGCTTCGCCAGGCTCGGCATCACCAACGTCACCACCATCATCGGCGACGGCTGGATCGGCTGGCCGCCGCAGGCGCCGTTCGATCGCATCATCGTCACGGCGGCGGCGGAGAAACCTCCGCCCAAGCTGATCGAGCAGTTGAAAGACGGCGGCCGCATGCTCATTCCGCTCGGCGAGACGCGCGACACGCAGATGCTTGTCGCCATCGACAAGACCGAGACGGGACTTCGCCAAATCGAGCTGTTGCCGGTGCGCTTCGTGCCGCTCGTGCACGGCCGGGCCGGGCTGGCCGCGCGGGTGCCGAAGGGAGGGCGCGCCGCCAAGCCGTGACGCCGATCCGCAAGAGTTAAAAGCTTGTTTACCGCCTTGGCGCTTTACTCAAGTCCACGGCTATCTCAAGGGGCGAATGAGGGATGCGGCAGGCTGCGTACGTGTCTGGCTATGGCCGCGGCGTCTGTGGGATTGTGGCGGCAGCTTGCCTCGGTTTGGCGCTGGCCGGCTGTAGCTCCGGCGTCTCCCGCTTCGACTTTCCTGCCTTCAATCTCACCGGCAACGACACGCCGTCGGACGCCGGCAACCCGGACGCGACAGCGGCATTGCCGCCGGTGCTGCCCGAAGAGCCGGTTTATAGCTCCGGCGGGGGACGGCCGACGCAGCTCACGCGCGCCAACCTTCCGCCACCCGACTACAGCCCCCGTCCGAGCCAAGCCGCCTACACGCCGGCGCCGAGCGGCCGTGTTGCCGCCGCCGAGGCGAATTACCCGGCCGCTGCCGCTCCGCGGCCCGAGCCTGCGGTCTTGCGCCCGAATGTCCAGGGCGCGCGGGTCAAGGTGGAGAAGGGCGACACGCTGTCCAGCCTGTCCCGCCGCTATGGCGTGCCGGTCGAGAAGATCATGGCAGCGAACCATCTGCCTGACGGCCGCCTGCGCATCGGGCAGAAGCTGATCATTCCCGGCGCCAAGCAGCCCAAGGTCGTGTCCGAGGCCTCAGCTCCCGTCCCGCCGCCGGCACCGGGGCAATCGACCTACAAGGTGCAGAAGGGCGATACCCCGCATTCGATCGCCGAAAAGCTCGGCGTCAGCGAGAAGGCGCTGATCGCGCGCAACAATCTGAAACCCAGCAATCTCCGCATCGGCCAGGTGCTGGTGGTTCCGGACAAGAGTGCCAAGCAAGCGGTTGCCGCGACGGAGGACCAATCGCCGCTCGCCGAGCCCGCTGTCGATACGGCGCCACAGGTGCGCAAGGTCAAGACCATGACCATCCCCGCGCCCGGCACGTCTCTTGCCGAGGAAGAAGAGGCGCAGGTCAACGGCAAACCCAAAAAGAAGCAGGACAATCCGGCGGATGACATCGCCGCTTCGCCGGAAGTGACAGGTCCAGGCAGCCGGCGGCTTGCCAGCAACGATCAGTTGCCTACGCCTGAGCCGATGTCGGGCAACAGCTTCCGCTGGCCGGTAAAGGGCCGCGTCATTTCGGAATTCGGCGCACGGCCCGACGGCGGCCACAACGACGGCATCGACGTGGCCGTGCCGCAAGGCACGTCGGTCAAGGCGGCCGAGAACGGCGTGGTCGCCTATGCCGGCAACGAGCTCAAAGGCTATGGCAATCTCGTGCTGATCCGCCATGCCAACAACTGGGTGTCGGCCTACGCCAATAACGAGGAGATCCTAGTCAAGCGCGGTGACAAGGTCGCCCGCGGCCAGACCATCGCGAAGGCGGGCGCCACGGGCTCTGTCAGCCAGCCGCAGGTGCATTTCGAGCTACGCAAAGGTTCGCGCCCCGTCGACCCGACGAAATACATGAGCGACCAGGCGGCCAACGCCGACTAATTTTCCAGCTTTTGACCCAAGCGGCCGGCGAGGTCCTGGATATATTGCCAGGCGACGCGGCCCGAGCGGCTGCCGCGCGAGATCGCCCAGGCAAGAGCCTCTTGGCGCAATGTCGCCTCCGTTGTGCGCAAGCCGTAATGGCTGGCATAGCAGCGCACCATGTCGAGATAATCGTCCTGGCTGCAATTGTGGAAGCCGATCCACAAGCCGAAGCGGTCCGACAGTGAGAGCTTTTCCTCGACGGCTTCGCCGGGATTGATAGCGGTCGAGCGCTCGTTCTCGACCATCTCCCGCGGCATCAAATGCCGCCGGTTCGAGGTGGCGTAGAACAGCACGTTTGCAGGACGTCCCTCGATGCCGCCCTCCAGCACGGCCTTCAGCGACTTGTATGACGTGTCGAGGGCCTCGAAGGAGAGGTCGTCGCAGAACAGAATGAAGCGCTTGTCGGGGGCCCCCCGCAGATGCGCAAGCAGATGCGGCAAGGAGTGAATGTCCTCGCGATGAATCTCGACGAGCGTTAAGCCAGCGACCTCGCCATGCACGGCTTTGACCAGCGAGCTCTTGCCCATGCCGGCGCGCCCCAGAGCAGCGCATTATTGGCGGGCAGGCCACGCGCAAACCGTGTCGTATTGGCGAGCAGCGTATCGCGCGCCCCGTCTATGCCCTTGAGCAGCGAAAGCGGCACCCGGTTGACCTCTCGGACGGGCAGAAAGGCTTCCGTCTCGGCCTGCCAGACGAAGGCGTCGCCGGCCTCGAAATTGGGCAGCTCGGGCGCGCGCGGACCGAGCCGCTCGATTGCCCTGGCAATCCGCTCGAAAAGGCCGGAGAGAGGTTCCTGAAAGTTCATTACGGGCCGTTGCAAAGGCGCTTGAGGCAGCTATAGTCCCGCCACCTTCGAGGGGTTAAGTGCAAGGCGCCAGACGACAAAAGGCGTCCCCGGCGAGGGCGGCCATCCTTAAGCCAAGCAAAGGTGAGGAGCAATGGAAGGTTCGATCTACGCGCAAGCCGCCCAGGGTCCCGGCGCTTTCGACATGCTGAATAGCCTGATCGTGCCGACCATGCTAATCATCGGCATCATGTATTTCCTGATGATCCGGCCGCAACAGAAGCGGCTGAAAGAGCATCGGGACATGGTCGCTTCCATTCGCCGCGGCGACACGGTCGTGACCTCGGGCGGCATCATCGGCAAGGTGACCAAGGTGGACGATAACGAGCTGCAGGTGGAGATCGCCGAGGGCGTCAAGATCAAGGTCGTACGTTCCACGGTCTCGGAGGTGCGCGGCAAGGGCGAGGGCGCCGCTCCGGCGGCCAAGGCGAAAGCCGCCGAATAACCATGTCCGTCCAGTCGCGCCAAAATTGATCTGATCCGGAGCTTCGAGAGTGGCAATGCTGCATTTCCCAAGATGGAAATTGATCCTGGCGCTCGGCATCGTCATCGCCGGATTCCTTTATGCGCTCCCCAATCTATTCCCCAAGACCACCATGGAGCGCGTTCCCACCTGGCTGCCGCACAAGCAGGTGAATCTCGGCCTCGATCTGCAAGGGGGCGCCCATCTCCTCTATCAGCTCGACGAGAAGGAGATGATCGAAGACTGGCTCAAGAATATTCGCGGCGATGTGCGCGAGACATTGCGCAAAGACCGCATCGGCTATTCCGATCTTGCGCAGAATCTCAATCAGCGCTCGGTCTCGGTGTCGATCCGCGAGCCGGGAGACATGGACAAGGCCCTCGCGGCGCTGAAGAAGCTTGCCGCACCGGTCGGTGGTGACGTATTCGCCGGCTTCTCCGGCTATGACCTCGATGTCGCCAAGGCCGGCGATAACAGCATCACGCTCACCATCACCGACGCCGGACTGGCCCACCGCATGACGTCGGCCATTCAGGCCTCGATCGAGACCATCAGGCGTCGTGTCGACGCCTTCGGCACCACCGAGCCCAGCATTCAGCGCGAGGGGCGCAACCGCGTTCTCGTCCAGGTGCCCGGCATTCAGGACGTCGAGCGCCTGAAGACGCTGATCGGCGAGACCGGGAAGCTCGAGTTCAAGCTGGTCGACCCGGCCGTCGATGCGGTGCAGGCCGCGGCAACTAAGCAGGTGCCGGTCGGCGACGAGCTGCTTTACAGCAACGACAACCCGCCCATTCCTTACGTGCTGAAAGAGCAGGTGCTGGTCAGCGGCCAGAATCTGGTTGATGCACAGCCTGGCTTCGACAGCCGCACCGGCGAGCCGGTGGTCACCTTCCGCTTCGATGCCGCCGGCGCCAAGCGCTTCGGCAAGGTGACGCAGGAGAATGTCGGACTGCCCTTCGCCATCGTCCTCGACAACAAGGTCATCTCCGCGCCCGTCATCCGCGAGCCGATCCTTGGCGGCACCGGGCAAATCAGCGGCAATTTCACCGTGCAGCGGGCAAACGATCTTGCCGTGCTGCTCCGCTCCGGTGCGTTGCCGGCTAAGCTCAGCGTCATCGAGGAGCGCACCGTTGGTGCGAGTCTCGGCGCGGATTCGATCGAGTCCGGCAAGAAGGCCGCCATCATGGGCCTTCTGCTCGTCATGATCTTTATGGTCGCAGGTTACGGCCTGTTCGGCATGTTCGCCAATATCGCGCTGATCATGAACATCGCGCTGATCTTCGCCGTGCTGTCTCTGATCGGCGCCACCCTGACGCTGCCCGGCATCGCCGGTATCGTGCTCACCATCGGTATCGCGGTTGATGCCAACGTGCTCATCAATGAGCGCATTCGCGAGGAGATACGCGCGGGAAAGTCTCCTTATGCCGCGGTCGATGCCGGTTTTTCGCGCGCGCTTGTTACAATCATCGACTCCAACGTGACGACGCTGATCGCGGTCTTGGTTCTGTTCTGGCTAGGCTCGGGCCCGGTGCGCGGCTTTGCCGTGACGCTGACCATCGGCATCCTCGCCTCGATGTTCACGGCCGTGACCGTCACGAGATTGATGGTGTCCTACTGGCTGCGCTGGATGCGGCCGCAGCTCATCCCGATTTAGGAAAACCACATGTTCCGCGGCATTCATTTCATTCCGCCTGACACCAAGATCGATTTCGTCGGGATGCGGGCGATCTCCTGGATCGTCTCCGCTTTCCTCACGATTGCGCCGCTCATCCTCGTGGCCACCATCGGCCTCAACATGGGCATCGATTTCCAGGGCGGCACGCTGATCGAGGTGAGGACCAAGGTCAGCCCTGCCGATCTTGCCGACATTCGCGGCAAGGTGAGCGGGCTTGGCTTGGGCGAAGTGCAGATTCAGGAATTCGGCGCACCCGATGCCGTGCTTATTCGCATCGCCTCGCAACCGACCGAGCAGGAGCAGCAGGCCGCAATCGCCAAGGTGAAAGAAGCGCTCGGCGACACCGTGGAATATCGCCGCGTCGAGATCGTCGGTCCGACCATTTCCGGCGAGCTGATCGCGAGCGGCACGATCGCCGTTGTGGTCGCTCTGATCGGTATCCTGATCTATGTCTGGTTCCGTTTCGAATGGCAGTTCGCCGTTGCGGCCATTGCCTCCCTGATCCACGACGTGACCGGCACCATCGGGCTCTATTCATTGTTCCAGCTCGAGTTCAACGTCTCGAGCATCGCCGCGATCCTCACGATCATCGGCTATTCGCTGAACGATAAGGTCGTGATCTTCGACCGGATCCGGGAAAACTTACGCAAATTCAAACGCATGCCGTTGGTCGAGTTGCTCGACGTGTCGATCAACGAGACCTTGGCGCGCGCCGTGCTGACCCATGTCACGACCTTCCTCGCCATGCTGCCGTTCCTGTTCTTCGGCGGCGAGACCATCTTCGGCTTTGCGCTCGCCATGTGCTGGGGCATCGTCATCGGCGCCTATTCGTCGATCTTCGTCGCGTCGCCACTCCAGCTTATTCTCGGCGTGCGCCGCGAAGCGTGGAGCGCCGCGCCGGCGTCCGCCAAGGGGAGAGGAC
The DNA here is from genome assembly GCA_036257375.1 of Methyloceanibacter sp. Classification (GTDB taxonomy): domain Bacteria; phylum Pseudomonadota; class Alphaproteobacteria; order Rhizobiales; family Methyloligellaceae; genus Methyloceanibacter. The sequence goes on along the minus strand of DATAFR010000162.1, from coordinate 25,981 downwards.
CCGCAGCGGCCCGCGCTTGATCCTAAAGGAGAGGCGATCGGACCTTGCATGAGGCCGGGCGGGGCGACACGGTAAAAGACATCGCGCGGGCAGGCGATCCGGACCGCGCCCTTGCTGCCCTGTTTGCGCCACGCCAGGTCCGAGAGGATCTCTTCGCCCTGATTGCCTTCAATGTGGAGCTCGCGCGCATCGGCGAGCTCGTGAACGAGCCGGGGCTCGGTGCCATTCGTCTGCAATGGTGGCGCGATGCGATCGAGCGCGCCGTCAAGGGCGAGGCCACGGGCCATCCCGTCGCCGACGCTCTTGCCGCCACAATCGACAGCCGCAAGCTTACCCGGGCGCGCATCGACGCGCTGGTCGACGCCCGAAGCTTCGATGTCGATACCAAAGTCATGCCGGATTGGGCCACGCTCGAAGCCTATGTCAGGAATACGGCCGGAGGGCTATTTGCTCTCGGCGCGGAGTGTCTCGGTGTGCGCGGCGAACCGGTTGGGCTCGCCGCCGCCCAAGCCGGGCTTGCCTATGGTCTTACCGGCCTCATGCGCGCTTTGCCCGCGCACGCCGCGCGCGGCCTCATCTTTTTGCCGGCAGAGGCGCTTCACCGGCATCGCACCTCGCCGGAAGCCGTGCTTGCCAGGACATCGAGCGAAGGACTGGCGGCGGTGCTCGCCGAGCTACGCGATAAGGCCAAGGGAGCGCTGTCGATGGCACGCCAGCAAGTCGCTGCGCTCGACGCAAGCGCACGCACGGCTTTCCGGCCGCTTAGTCTGGTTGACCCCTATCTCGCGGCTTTGGAAAGAAGTCGCGATCCTTTGCACGAGATTGCCACAATCAACCCGCTGACCCGGTTCTGGCGCATGGCAAGCTGGCGCGGGTAGCCGGCACTTCAGGAGCTCTCGCCTCGATCTTCGAGAGGAGTCGCTAAGACCTTGTCGATGCGGCGCCCGTCGAGATCGACGATCTCGAAGCGCCAATTCTCATAATCGAAGCGTTCGCCCACCGCCGGCAGGTGCTCGAGCTGATACAGCGCGAAACCTGCGACCGTGTGGAAGTCGCCCTCGGGGCGCGTCTTGAAGCCGAGCCAGTCGAAGGCATCCTGCGCCGACATCATGCCGTCGATCAGCAGCGATCCGTCCTCGCGCTCGACCATGCCGGGCTCTTCGCCCTCGACCTCGGGCAATTCGCCGGCGATGGCTTCGAGCAAGTCGGTCTGCGTCACGATTCCTTGCAGCACCCCATACTCATCGAGAATGGCCGCCAAGCGGACCGGCGCGCGCTTGAATTGCTCCAGGACCTTGAAAATCGGCGTGACCTCGTGGATCGCGATCGGTTGCCGCAACGACGCCAATGGATCGAGGGATCGTCCGTCGAGAACCTGATCGAGCAGATCTTTCTTCACGATCATGCCGACGGGCTCGTCGATGGTGCCCTTGCCGACCAAGAGCTGTTCGTGCCGGCATTCGCGGATTCGCCGCAGCATCTCCTCCTGGCTGTGATCGGCGTCGACCCACTCGACATCGACACGAGGCGTCATGATGTCGGTGATGCGGCGATTGCCGAGAGTGAGGACGCGCTCGAACAGCTCCTGCTGCGCGCGCTGAAGCAACCCAGCCTCCTGGGAGGCGGCAACCAGCAACTTCAGTTCCTCGGGGGAGTGCAATGCTTCCTCGCCGGTTCCGGGCCGCAGGCCGCAGAGGCGCAGCAACCAATTGCCCAACCCGTTCAGGCTGACGATCGCCGGCCAAAGTAGGAACCGGAACAGGCCGAGCGGGCGCACCACGGCGAGAGCCGTGCGTTCGCTGCGTTGAAGCGCGAGGCTTTTCGGCATGAGCTCGCCCAGCACGATGTGAAGCGCGGTTATGATGGTGAAGGCGATGGCGATCGCGATGGCGTGCGAGCCAACCATGGCAAACGATCCGAACAGAGCGGTCAGATAGGGTTCGATCAGCCGCGCCAGAGCAGGCTCGCCGATCCAGCCCAGCGCCAGCGAGGAAATCGTGATGCCGAGTTGCGTCGCGGCGAGATTGGCGTCGAGCTGGTCGATCGCCTGCTGTAGCGCCCGCGCATTCGTACGTCCCTCGGCGACGAGCTGAGCCACGCGGCTGCGCCGAACCGCCACCATCGAGAACTCGGCAGCGACGAAAAAGCCGTTCGCCAGCACCAAAATGAGAACCGTCAAAAGTCCGAAAATTTCGCTCCAACTACCATCGCCCGTAGGCATGTTCACCTCGCATGAATCCTAGCGCCAGATGGCGCGATGCAAGCCGTTCACCCTTCGGCGGATTGATGGTACCCAGCTATGGGCATCACTACAAATTGGGCGGCAATGGGCGACGGCTCGATCAAATCCTGGCTGCAGCGCCGGCTTCCGGATATCAGCGCGGCCACGTCGCGCTTTCCGCTCGCCGCCGGCCTCGCCGGCCTGCTGACTATCTACAAGCTGTATCACGGCAGCCAGATCGGCGGTGTGCAGTTAAGAATCATGGCCTGGCTCGCGGGGTCGTTCGTTTGGGTGGTTGCGGTCGATCTTTACGCCGAAAGCCAAAGCCGCTCGTCTCAGTCGCGGACATTGCTGTGGCTGTTCGGCATGGCCGTGCTCGGCCTGTTGTTCTGGCTCGACACTGCCATCTGGCTGAGCGCGCCGCTTCTGGTCATCGCACTTGTACTCGGGCTGACCATCGCCGGCCATCTTCGTCGCGGCGAAAGGAACGATACGTTCTGGCTGTTCAATCACCGTCTATGGCTCGGCGCGTTGCTTGCCGGCGTCGGCGCCGGGCTTCTCGCCGGCGGGCTGATCGCGATCCACGAGACGATCAAGCTGCTGTTTGCCCTGACCCTGTCTCCGCTCGCTCCCGAATATATCTGGACTGTGAGCCTTGGTTTCGTCGCGCCGGTGAGCTTCCTCGCCTTCGCGCCGCGAAGCTTCACCGATCCAGTCACTGCCCGCGAGGAGCAGGATTTCACCATGCGTGCGGCCGCCGCGCTGGTGACGTTCGTGCTGGTGCCGCTGCTTCTCGTCTATACCGCCATTCTCTACGCCTATGCCGCCAAGATCGCGCTTGCCTGGGAGCTGCCCAAGGGCACGCTCGGCGCCATGGTGGTCGGTTATCTCTTCGTCGGCGTGGTCACGCTTCTCCTCGGCTATCCGAGCCGCGAAACAGGCGCCCCGCATGTGCGCTTCTTTTGGCGCTATTGGGTCTGGCTCGCCGCGCTGCCGGTGGCGTTGCTGTTCATCGCCGTATATCGGCGCATCGCCGATTACGGCCTCACCGAACAGCGTTATCTGATGGTGCTGATCGGCGTATGGGCGCTGATCCTCGCCGCGCTCCGCATCGCGCAAGGCCCGCGCTTCGACTTGCGGCTCGTGCCCGGCGTGCTGGCGCTGCTTCTGCTTGCCGCATCGTTCGGTCGGGGAGGCTCCATCGGCCTTTCCGTGCTGAGCCAGAGGGCCGAGCTTGGCTCGATCCTTTCCGCCAAGGGGCTGCTCGTCGACGGGAAGATCGTGCCGCGCGGGGAGGGCGCCGCGGAGAATCCGCTCGGGACGGACGCGGCGCGCGTGCGCGCCATCGAATGGTACCTCAATACGCATCAATCGCTCGGCCTGCTCGCGCCGTGGTTCGAAGGTCACCCCGACGACCCATTCGCACCCGGCAAGACCCCGGAGGAGACTGCGCGCGAACTTCTCGCCGCGCTGGGGCTTCGTTCCGATCTCGGGGTCGCCGCTGGCGTCGTCTACTTCACCCATTACTCGGACACGCCCGCCGTGCTTGCTCCGGGCAGCGGCAACTTTGTCGTGGGGCCGATCGTCTTCGAGGGCGGTTCGACGCCTGCGCCCATTCCCCCCGAGACGGTCGATGTCGAGGGGCTGGGCGCGGTGAAGCTGGAGCTCTCCGACAAGTTGTTACATGCAAGCTTGGGCGATGGGGCAGCCGTGGCCTTCGATCTTTCCGAAGCCGTCAAGGAAATCTATCGCCGCGGCTTTCCACAGGTCATGGATCACAGGCCGATAGAGCTGAAAGGTGCGCCGAGCGGCCTCGCCGGCACGATGGTGATCGACAATCTGAACGGCACCTACAAGGAACCGGACTTCGATATCTCGCTGCTTCGCTTCTGGCTACTGATCGGCCGCGCGAGTTGACCGTCACTCGGCGGCGACCGAAGCGGGACGCGCGAGCCAAGTTTCAAGATCGGCAAGCGCACGGGCGGCAAGAGCGCGTTTGCGCTCGAAGCCCTTGCTTGCGCGGGGGCCCTTGCCGCGTAGCGAGGTGGGCGCGGCAATAGGAGGGAACAGACCGAAATTGACATTCATCGGCTGGAAGCTTCGTGCCGCGCCTTCGCTTTCGGCGATCAGATGCCCGCCCGTGATGTGGTTGAGCAGCGCCCCGAACGCCGTCGTCGCCGGCGGCGGCGCAAGCTCTAACCCAAGCCGCTCCGCCCCGGCGAAGCGTCCGGCGATGAGCCCGATTGCGGCCGACTCGACGTAACCCTCGACGCCGGTGATCTGGCCGGCGAAGCGAAGCCGCGGATCGACTTTGAGCCTCAGCGCCGCATCGAGCAGCTTCGGGCTATTGAGGAAGGTGTTGCGATGCAATCCGCCGAGCCGCGCGAACTCGGCCTGCTCAAGCCCGGGAATGGTCCGGAATACGCGAACCTGCTCGCCATGCTTCAGCTTGGTCTGGAAGCCGACCATGTTCCATAGGCTGCCCAGCGCATTGTCCTGGCGAAGCTGCACCACGGCGTAAGGTCTCATGCCGGGCCTATGCGGGTTTGATAGGCCGACCGGCTTCATCGGCCCGTAGCGAAGCGTCTCGAGTCCTCGCTCGGCCATGACCTCGATCGGCAGGCAGCCTTCGAAATAAGGCGTCCCTTCGAAGTCCTTGAATGCCGTCTTCTCTGCCGCGAGCAACGCGGCGATGAACGCTTCATATTGGCTCCTGTCGAGTGGACAGTTGATGTAGTCGGCGCCCCCTCCGCCGGGACCGATCTTGTCGTAGCGCGACTGACGCCAGCACACCGACATGTCGATCGACTCGTAATGTATGATGGGCGCGATGGCATCGAAGAAGGCGAGCTCCGCTTCGCCGGTCGTTGCCTGGATCGCCTGCGCCAAGGCTGGCGAGGTGAGGGGACCTGTGGCGACGATTACGCTGTCCCATTCCCTCGGCGGCAAGCCTGCGATCTCCTCGCGCGAGATCTCGATCAGCTTGTGATCGTCGAGCGCGCGCGTGACGTGCGCCGCGAAGCCGTCGCGGTCGACGGCGAGCGCGCCGCCCGCGGGCAGCTTGTTGGCGTCGGCCGCGGCCATGATCAAAGAGCCGGCGCGGCGCATCTCCTCGTGCAGAAGGCCGACGGCATTTGTTTCCCATTCGTCCGAGCGGAAGGAATTGGAGCAGACGAGTTCGGCAAGGGCGCCGGTCTTGTGCGCCTCGGTCTGGCGCGTGGGCCGCATCTCGTGCAGCACGACCGGAACGCCGGCTTGAGCGATCTGCCAGGCAGCCTCGCTTCCGGCCAATCCGCCGCCAATGACGTGAACCTTGCCTATCATGTGCGATAGCTAAGTCGCTGAGGCCGCCCGCTCAAGTCAACCAAAGCGGGCCTGGTTATCCCCCTGAATCTGACTACGATTTGGGCAAAATGGTCGAATCGTGTTCAAAGTGGGACAGTCTTGGACTATGCTCTGCGCGGGAGCCGAATCGGCAAGAATACGAGCTTCCGATCAGTGAGCCGGTGGACCGCCGGCTGTCCGGCGCATCCGCCCGCTCTTGCACGAAAGGGGGGTGGAATGTCCTCGAATACAGCTCTTGCGATTAGCGTAGGCGTTCTTGGCGCGGTTGCGACGTGGCTCTTCCTGGGGCCGCTCGGTGGCGCGCTCGCGATTTGGGCCGCGTTCATCGCCTGGGGCTGCTACTTCCACTGCGGTGGCAAGGAGCAGGGCCTGCAAACGGCGATCCTCAACAATGCCGCCGGTGCCATCATCGCCGGCATTACGCTCATGGTCGCCACACAGACCGGCATGGCCGACAAGCTCGGGCTGCCGGTATGGGCTGCGATCTGCGTCGGCGTCGGCGTAGCGGTCATGGTTCTGCTCGCCAATATCCCGATGTTCTCGGCCATCCCGGCACAGGTTTACGGGTTCGCCTCGGTCGTCGCTTATACGCTGATGAAAGACGCAGCGGGAAGCATGACCGCGATGTCCCTGGAAAATCCGGTCGTCGTCGTCATCCTGTCGATGATCATCGGCGCGGTGTTCGGCTATGTGTCGGAGAAGCTCGCTGGCATGCTGGCGGGGATGGGACACGCCCACGCTAAGGCCTAAGCCGAAGGACTGACCAAGCTTAACAAGGCGTGGCGCCCCAACCGGGCGCCACGTCTTTTCGTTTGGCCGTGAAGTCAATCGCGGCTGGCGATGACCAGCGTTATGATCCAGCTCTGGCGCAGGGCCGTGACCAGCAGGATCACCACGCCGACGGCGTTAAGCGTGTTGGCAAACCATGCGTCGATGGCCCAGGCCGGCGCCGCCAGAGCGGTGAGGGCGTAGGCGATGAGCGGCAGCAACACGTCCCAGATAAAATTCCTGCTCGTCGGTTTTGGCTTCGTGGCGCGACAGATACGCAAGTTGGAGCACATAGACGAAGCCGGCGCAGCCGATCACGCCGAGCGCCACGGCGCGCACGAGGTTCGGCATCGGCGGCACCATCACCATCGCTATGACTAAGAGGCTGGCGAAATAGACGAGTATGGGCGTGACGAAAATGCGGACGCGCAGCGCGTCGCCCTTTTGGGCGTGTTCCATGCCGAGGGTGATAACCACGAAAATGATGCCGATCAGCGTCCCCCCGGTGCTACCCGCGAGCATGTAGAAATTGTCCCAGTCGTCCATCCCCCATCTCCGAAACCGAGACGCGCTCTTCGTTCACTATAACAGGCGCTTGCCAAGCATGGAGACGCGCCGAATTCGTGCATGGGTGAATTTTAGAGCAACCCTTTTGCGGGACATGGCTTGCGCACGACGACAAGCAGAGGCAATCTCCGGCACCTTCTCGGCTCTAGCGCTTTGACAGGGTATTTGGCTCATGCCTTCGGTCGCCGTTGTCTGGAGAGGCAACTGCCAAGACCCGCGCATCCGGCAGCGGCTGCTCAGCTATTTGCATCGACTTGCGCTGCGCAGCGATGAATATTTGCGTCTTCGACAACCCGAGAAGCCGCGCATTCTCGACGTTATGGCCCGACAGCGCGGGGGCCAGCGCGCACGGGCGAATATCGAGACCATCGACCAGGACGTCGCCGGCAAGATCCTGATCTCGAGCTTCGTCAGCCCGCAGCCCGATGCCTTCGTCGCGACCGCCCGGGAGGCCGGGGCTCGCCTCATCGAGGACGGCCAAGGCAAAGGCCCACCGTTGGTTGAGATCGACAACGCGCGGTTGCGCGGCCTCGACTTCAAGCTGTTCGATCCACGCGGGCTTTATCCGGGCGCAGATCGCATGAGTTTCGTTTTCCTCGAAGCCCCCGATCATGAATTTCTCGATGGCAGGCTGGTCGAAGTTGCCACCAAGGAGGACTGCCAGGCCAGCGGCGCCGAGACTCTCTGCGGCGCCGAGCTCTATCTCTGCGCCCCCAGCATCCATCTTCGCTATTACCTCGAGGATTGGACTGACTGCCTGTTCTCCTGGATCAAGTTCTTCTTCATCGGCGATTTCCTGTGGCATCGCTGGGAGGAGATGGAGGGCTATGCCGACTATCGGCAGGTCTTCGAGGAGTTGCAGTCCAACCGCGGCAGCGAAGCTGCCGAGGAGTCGGCCTTCGACGCTGTGCTCGCGACCTTCGCGCAGCATGCCGAGCATTGGATCGGCGAGGTCGAAGGCTGGGCCAAAGCCGAGCAAGGCTAACCGCGCGCCGGCTGCTCCCTGCCAAAGACTTTGCGCAGTTCGCCTTTGGCCTTTTCCAAACGGACACGGTCGGCCTTCTTGAGGCCCTTGCCGGCGCGGTTGATGTAGAACACCAGCATCGACATGGCCGAGCGGTAGGGATCAGCCTTACGGCGCTTGCTCGCTTCCGCCGAACGCTTGAGCGAAGCGGCGATCTGTTTCGGGTCCTTCAGAGTGAAAACGCCCTTCTCGAGGTCGAGGGCGTTGGAATGCTCGGTTACCGCCTGCGACCAGCGTTTGGGCTTTTTCGTGGTGATTGAGGCCTTGCTTGCCATGATGCGACGAGATGCGCTCTATCCATCATCTTAACGCCACAAGCGCCGGTTAGATGCGTGCGACAAGCAAAGGAAGGATTTGATGGCCAAGCTCACTCTTTATCACGCCGCACCGTCGCGCTCCTCGATCGTTCGCTGGATGCTGGAGGAGCTTGGCGAGCCTTACGACATTCACGTCTTGAGCTTGATGAAGGGCGAGCAGACCACGCCGGCCTACCTTACGATCAATTCCATGGGCAAGGTGCCGGCGCTCAAACACGGTGACGCAATTATCACCGAAGCCGCAGCCATCTGTACCTACCTCGCCGATGAATTCCCGCAGGCGCGATTGAACATTCCTGTCGGCAATCCACGCCGCGGTCCTTATCTCAAATGGCTGTTCTTCAGCCCAGGTTGCATCGAGCCGGCCATCACAGACCGCGCCTTTCCACGCCAGGAAGAGCCGCGCCGGAGCACACTCGGCTATGGCGATTTCGATACGGTGATGAATGTCTTGGCGAGGGCCGTTGAGCCCGGGCCTTATCTGCTGGGCGAGCAGTTCACCGCTGCCGACGTGGTGGTCGGCTCGACACTGCGCTGGGGCTTGATGTTCGGCCTCTTGCCGACACGGCCCGAGTTCATCGCTTATGTCGGACGGCTGGAGCAGCGGCCCGCACTCCAGCGGGCCACCGCTCTTGATCAGCAACTCGCCGCGGCTTAGCGCCCGAACGACTGACGCAGCGACATCTTGGCTTGATCGAGCTTAGCGCGCTGCTCCATGGAGAGCTTGTCGCCGGCGCGATTCATGTAGAAATCGAGCATCGACATCGCCGTGCGATAGGGATCGTCGCTGCCGCGCGCCGGGTCTTGTGCCGACTTCTTCAGCGCGGCGGCGATTTCCTCAGCCGTGCCGTTGGCGAAAAGACCGGGCTCGAGATCGAAGGGATGATCGTGAGCGGTAACTTCTGCGGACCATTTGTTGGCTGATTTGGCCATTTGGTGTCTCCTCTAGGGGTGGGGAGCGGACCCTGGCAAATAAAAAGATGAGAATCGGCCGAACGCGGCACGTTCAATTTGCATACATTTGGGGGCATCGATGCTCCGATGCTGAAGATTCTCTCCGGCGGACAGACCGGCGTCGACCGTGCAGCGCTCGATATCGCCATTGAGAAAGGTATCGCCTATGGCGGCTGGTGCCCGAAAGACGGCTGGGCGGAGGATTTCCCGCATCCGCCCGGTCTGCTTGCCAGATACGAACGCCTGCAAGAGACGCCCCTCGGCGATCCCATGCAAAGAACCGAATGGAACATGCGCGACGCCGATAGGCTGATGGTGCTTCTCGATCGGCGCGGACTCACCTCGACCGGCACTGGGCGTGCCATCTTGCACGCGCATGCGCTCGGCAAGCCGCTTTTGGTAATCGATCTCGATGACAGTGGCGCGTCCGCGCGCGCGTCTGCGTGGCTCGACGAATGTCGGCAGTCAGCGCTGACGCTCTGCATCGCCGGCCCGCGCGAAAGCGAAGCGCCCGGCATTTACGCCAAGGCATGCGATTTCCTGCGTGCGGTCCTTGACCGGATCTAGCGCGACCGCACACGTTCCCTCTATCCGGAGGCGCGGAACACCCGCAACAGAAGCGCTGTGCCGAAGCCCCAGGTGCCGTTGACGAGAAGGGCGTAATAGAAACGCGGCCAAAGTGCCGGGAACGGTTCGCCCTTAATCGGGGACACGACATAGAACGAGACGAGCGTCAACGCAAAGGCGCCGATGAAGATCCAGGCGAGCCAATAGGCCGGCCCGCTTGCGCGAACCAGAAACGGCGACAGCGCCGCGCCCCATAGCCCACCCCAGAAGGCCTTCGAGATCACGGAAGGAACGGCGAAGGGCGGGACCGGGTCGGGCGGCCACGCCGGACGATCCGGCGGGATGAATCCCACCTGGTAGAGCAAATACCAAAGGCCCTGATGGAAAATCAGCGTGGCGAGAAACCCGGCAATGAAGCCCAACACAAGCAGCTTTGCGAGTCTCATTGCTTCGTCCTCCGCGCAACGGAAACGCATAGCAAGAAACTGCCCGCAGAAATCACGCAAGTTTGAATCGAATGCGTGAGCATCCGGCCTCACGAAGGCGTGTCACGCGTGCGCCCGAAGATTATGCTGGCACCTCGATCCATCTCCGGGAGAACGGCATGACTCAATCCCCTGCGACCAAAGCGAAGCAAGCCCCAACCGAGAACGCCCCCAAGGCCTTCGTCGTCGCCTCTGACAAGCTGCCACGCAGCAAAGTCTGGGGAGAGACCGACAAGGCTGTGAGCTGGCAGGGCGCCTTCGCCGTCTATGGCGGCCACGGCGCGACGGCCTCCTCGACCATCGTCTACGAGGTCGAGCCCGGTAAGCGGCTCGGCTGGCACACCGACGCGACGGAGGAGACGCAATATATCATCGCCGGCACCGGCAAGCTTTACCTCGAGGATGGATCGGTCCACCCGGTCGGGCCCGGGAGTGTATTCGTGCTGCCGACACCGATGCGGCACGATCTGGAGAACACCGGCAAGGAGACCTTGCGCGCCGTCGCCTTCTTCGCCGCCGCAATGTTTACGCAGGACTTCGACCAGGTGATGCTGCCGCCGAAGTCCCACATCCTCGGCACCCCGAACCGGCAGGGCTGAGCGCGCGATCCGGACCTGCCGGCGTTGATCTTCACCGCCAAGGATTGCACTTGTGGGTAAAGCCCCCTTGCTCCAGTCTAGGCGCGCGGCAAAGAGGTTCTAGGGGGGTCGCCAATGCCGATTTGGGAAAAGCTCGCCGCCGCCGAACTCTTGGTCGCGGGACCAGTCGCGGCCTTGCTCGGAACCCGAGCCGCCGCGGAAGGCATTAACCGGAAGCAGACGCAGACTCCTGACAACGAGGTGGCCTTCACCGTTGGCGTGATCGCCCTCGCAGCCAAGATGGCCAAGGCCGATGGGGTCGTAACCAAGGACGAAGTCAAAGCCTTCAAGAACGCGTTCAAGGTTTCCGACGCGGAGATGAAGCAAGGCGCGCGCGTGTTCAACCTCGCCAAGCAAAATGTGGCCGGTTACGAGGATTGCGCCGAGCAGCTCGTCGTCGTCTTCAAGGGCAACCGCAAGATGCTCGAAGACGTGCTCGAAGGCCTATTTCACATCGCCAAGGCTGACGCCGCGTTGCATCCGCGGGAAGAAGAATTCCTTGGCGAGGTGGCAAAGCGCTTCGGTCTTTCCGACGCGGAATTCGGCCAGGTCAAGGCCCGTCACGTCGTCGAGTCCCAGCGTGATCCCTACGAGGTCCTCGGCCTTGAGCCCTCTGTCAGCGATGAGCAGCTGAAGAACCACTACCGCGCGCTGCTGGCGGAAAACCGGCCCGACGACTTGATCGCGCGCGGCGTCCCTGCGGAGTTCATCGCCATCGCCATCGAGAAGGTCGCCGCCTTCACCGAGGCGTACAAAGAGATCGCCAGGCAACGCGGCATTTAGCGGAACGCAAACGCAAGCCGCCGCGACTCATGCTAGTTTGAGCGATCGGTCAAGGCACAGGGGGAAACAATGCTGACGGCACTCATCGTCACCTTGGTGGTTGGGGCAATCGCGGGCTGGCTTGCCGGCCTGCTGGTGCAAGGGACGGGCTTCGGCCTGGTCGGGGATATCGTCGTGGGGATCCTCGGTGCGCTGCTTGCCTATTTCCTGTTCCCCATTCTCGGTATCACGCTGACGCTCGGCGGAGGCTTGCTTGGAGCGATCATCATGGCGTTTATCGGCGCCGTGATCCTGCTCGTGATCGTGAAAGTGGTAAAGCAGGTCGCCGCTTAAGCTCGCTTCAACCCGACTGTCATTGCCGACTCTCTTTGCAGGCGGCGCGAACTACGCGTCACCATAACGGCCACATTTCGCTGCGCTAGATGCTCGCAGAAGAGAGCACCTTGCATGCGAACCAAGTCGAGAGTTCTGACGCGCCGGAACGCAATCGTTGGACTCGCCGCAATTGGGGGCGGCGCGCTTTTTGCGCGTGAAACCCTCCTTAAGGCCGCCGCAACCCCGCCGGGCGGACTTCTTTCCGGCAATGCCTGTCTGTTGACGCCGGAAGCGGTCGAGGGGCCGTTCTACTTCGATCCGAAGCTCGTCCGCGCCGACATTACCGAAGGCAAGCTGGGTACGCCCCTCAAGCTTACGCTGCAAGTAGTCGAAGCCAAGGATTGCGCCAAACGCGCCGGCGCTCGCGTCGATATCTGGCACGCCGATGCTCTCGGCGCCTATTCCGGTTACGCAAGGCAAGAGACCGGTTCGACCGAAGGGCAGAAATTTCTGCGCGGCACCCAATTCACCGATGCCGACGGTCAGGTGAGCTTCGCGACAGTCTATCCCGGCTGGTATCCCGGCCGGACGCCTCACATCCACTTCAAGGTGTTCCTCGACGCGGCGAGAGCATTGACCGGCCAGCTCTACTTTCCCGACGAAATCAGCGACCGTATCTATGTCCGCGCACCCTATCGCGACCGGCAAGAGGCTCGCGACACCTCTAACGCGACCGACTTCATCTTCAAGGATGAGGGCGGGGCGCAAACGCTATCCAGCGTCGCAGAAAAAGAGGGCGGATTCCTCGCGTCGCTCTTGATTGGAATTAACCGAACTTGAGCAGGGCCAAATTAGCCGTTCAGCCCTTGCCCATCAGGACATCGCGCTGCTTCAGCAGCGCGGCAAGCTTCGCCTCCTGATCGGCGATGCGCTGGGCGTTACGCTCCTCGTCGGCTGCGCCGGAATAGGCCGCGGCCTGCTCCTGGAGCTGGCGAAGGTTATCCTCCACAATCTGGATGCGTTTTTCGATCTCGGAGAGCGCAGTCAGATCAGCCATGGCTATGCCTCTGGTCAAGCGGGAGAGCGGTGAGGGGATAGATATCATAATGCCTCGCTTCCAATAATCCGAGATCGCTAAGCGCGGGTTATCTTCAAGTTTTTTCCCGCGTTGCTTGTGGAATGAGGGTCGAGTAGTCTTGACCGGGCAACAAGGGGGGCTGCCATGAGCGAGATCAAGACACTCGACTTCACCAAGCTGCTCGGCTTCGAAACTGTGAGCGAACAGCTCTCGCAAGCCATCGATTTTCAGGACGAGACCTCGGCGACAAGCTCGGCGCCAAAGTGGGGGGAACGGAGCCGGTCGACTCGGATGCGCGCTTGAAGCGAGACATTGATCACGTTGCGACTCGCGCCGACGGGCTTGCGATCTATTCGTTCCGCTATCTTTGGGACGAGGAGGTCTATGTCGGCGTCATGGCGCAAGACCTCTTGCGCAACGAGGCTTGGGCTCCCGCCGTGGTTACGCGCGAAAGCGGCACGCTTGCCGTCGACTACGCCAAGATCGGCCTGCGCATGGCGACGCTGGAGGAATGGCAAGCGAACGGCATGCGAGCGCTGACGCCGCGCTAGTTGGGCCTACGTCTTTTGCTAGAAGAAGGGGCCGGCGTGCCGCCGGCCTCGCCTCACACCGCGTCTTTGGCAGCTTTGACGGGACGAACCTTGAGAATTTTGCGGGCCGGTTTCGCCTTGAACACGGTCGGCTCCTTGGTGAAGGGATTGATGCCCGTGCGCTCCTTGGTGGCCGGCTTCTTGACGACGATGAACTTGGCGAATCCGGGCAGCAGGAACGTGCCGCTCTTCTTCAGCTCTTTGTAAGCCACGCTCGCCAACGACTCGACGACGGCCTTCACGTCCTTCTTAGCCACCGAAGCGTCATCGGCGATTTTCTGGATCAGCTCGGACTTCGACATCATGGGATTTGCTCCTTCTGCGGAATAATAGCCCTCGGCCGCCTTGTCGGCCCCAATATGCACTGACGCTTGGCCGATTCGGCCGCGATTGTCTGCAAATAATCCAACGAATTCTGTGAGTAGGCTAGAGCGCCGCAGCAACGGTGGCACCGCCGCATCGGATAAAAAGGGGCCGATTCTGGGGGCGGCGCCGTGGCTAGGGGCTTGAGAGCCCGGGCTGCATTGCTTTTCTGGCCGGCTCCGCGCCGGCCCCTGCCGGCGATTGTGCCGAAATCCGGTTCTTTGCCGGGGGCAGCCAGGCAAGTCGGGCTCGGCTACTATCTCGGTCCCAGGTGGTTTCTCGATCCGAACGACACCTTCGCGATGTCGGGGCCTAAAAGATCTGATGCCTCTCCGCCCTTCACTAACGCGAACAGCCCTTTGACTGGCGAGGGAACGGCCAACGGCATCGCCTCGCAGCAAGGTACCTCGCAGGCGTTCACCGTGACGCTCAATAAGCTGTTCTGATCTTGGCGGTACGCCGAAAACCCTCTTGGCGGGCGAGGGATGTTGCGGCATGCTCACATTAACCGGTAGGGGGCCAACCGGACCGGCATAGCATCGCTGAGACGAGCGCGAGGCGCAAAAGCCCGCGCGACAGGAGAAGCTAGATGGGCAGTGTCAACCCACCCAGAAAGCGGGACTACGGAAACAAGACGCGCATCGACCTGAACCAGTCTTATCAGGTGGCTTATTGGAAAGAGCGCTTCGGCGTATCGGAAGCCGAGCTAAGCGAGGCGGTTCGCGCGGCTGGGGCGCTGGCAAAAAACGTCGAAGACTATTTGAGGTCCAAGGACACGCGCTGATCCTCCGCTTCGGCGCGCCAAGGCTCGCCGCATTGCTCCGCGTCAAGAACTCATTGCGCCAGCCGCAGCGGGCGCCGGTGCGGGAATGCGGTATTTCCGGCACACATGACAGTCTAGTCTGGATCCGCAGCGCTCCTTCCAGCAGACCACCGTATCGAGCTCGGCGAGCATCACGCGCTCGAGATGGTCCACGGTCGAGCATTTCACGTAGATGAGCCCGTTAGCCGTCCGCGTTGCGTGAAGATATTCGTGTGCCTGATAGGCCGTCGGGAAGGTGAAGAGTCGCGCGCTCAATTCCGCGGTGCGCAGTTTTGCCGCGGAGACGGAATTCGGGCCGATGAAGATCACGCGATCGGCTACCTGCAAAGCCTGGCGGGCGATGCGCCGGTAGCGTGATCCGCCGTCGCCGGAATAATCCGAAATAGTACCGAACAGGACCGTCTTACGGGACGTGCGGGCATCGGCGACGAACTGCAAAGCTGGTGAAATGGTCCAGTAGGGAGCCTTTCTTGTGTCCAGCACATAGGCTCCTCCATCCGGCCGCCGGTGCACCGAGTAGCGGCCGAAATCCGGCTCGACCGACTTCACGATCGTCGCACAGGTCGCAAGCTCGAAGCCGCACGCGATCCCACAGGCAATCGCGGCCAACATATTCCACGAGCTTCCCTTTCTCGAGAGCCGTAGCCGGAAGTATCCTAAAGGCGGTGTAGTGATCGCCTCCAATCGTCGTCACGATGCCGATCTGCGGGCGCAACAACCGAAGCGGCTCCGACAGCGATCCTGGACCCGTCGCCCCGATCTCGCAGACGCAAGATCGTGTCTCCGGACCCACTCGCTTGAGCACGTGGCCAAGCCGGTCCACGTTCCACGTCTCGCCATGTTGACAGGGACCCGCCATTTCCAGGATTGCCGCTGTCAGCGCCCGCGCGGTGCTCTTGCCGCAGCTGCCGGTGATGGCGACGAAGGTGACGTGATCGAGGCCGGCCCGGCGCGCGCCGCCGGCGTTGCCCTCCCACCGCTTTTTGGTCCGAGCTTTCCGCTCCGGCAAGAGAGAGGGCTTTAGACGTGCGAACAAGCCGCCGAGAAAAGAGGCCATCCCTGATTTCGTGCCCCGTACCCGTGTCGGTCGATCTCCGAAGCTTACCTCCCTCCCAGACCTATGGCCACCGACGATGGGGTGAGGCTCAGTCGTAATGGTCTTTTCCGCCGGCCAGGCGCAGAGCCTTCCGCACAGGTCCAGCCTTCGGCGTGGGGTGTTCGTCAGGCTGACTCAATTCAGAGAGCAGTTGCGCCTGGAGCTGGAGCAGTTCGTCGAGATGCGGCGCGACGATCGGCTGAGGGTGCAAAGAGCCGCCGCCGCTTTCCTTCGACAGGGGTTGGGCAAGTCGAGACTTGAAGGCCTCGTCGATATAGCCGCAGACCACATCGACGGCCTTGGTCCAGGGGGCTCGCAAGGTTCGAAACCGCGAATAGATCAGATAGGGCAAGCCCGGCCGCATCGGAACCACTCGAAGGAGCGTTCCCCCGTTTTCCTTTACGCCTTCGATGCGGAATCCTCGGTAGTGCGCCTCTTGTCTTACCGAGACCAGCCTCATCGCCCGCACTCTCTCCCCGAGTCAGCGGGAACGCCAAAGCTTGAGTTAAAAGTCTAGCACGTTTTCAAAATCGGATCACGATATCCCAACACGCGAACGCGCGATGCATGCGCAATTAATGCGGCACGGTGTCGGGCGGCACCTTGCCTTCGAGCGCGCTCAGCTCGGCCTGCTGGGCAAGGTCCTCCGCTTGGGCCGCCAACATCTCTTCACCCGCGGCGGTGAGTAAGATAACGACCTCCGTTAGCTTGCTCGCGGCCGCAGTGAGGAGCTCGGTTCGGTTCACGGTGACTCTTCCGTCGCGGCAGCCGGAATGCCGCCCCTTGAGCGTACCGAATTAACCAGCCTTGCGAGGGTAGCGTATTAACCATGCAAGAGGCGTCGGTGCGATGGTATTAACCCCAAGGGGCTGGCCGCTTTGGGCCTCCCATGATGGTCTGAGGGTCACCGATCGGGATGAAGCTTAGGCAGCGTGGCTCCCCTATGTTTAGCCCCAAGCTGGAGCGCCGCCGGCAGTTCAACCGCTTGGCTCTGCTGGTCGCCGCCACCCTGCTCGTCGCTGGCATCGGCTTGATCGCGGTCTGGGCGGTGCGGGCACTCGACATGCTTAACGCGGCAGAGGCGGATCGCACCCCGATCGTCATCGGCGTGCTCATCGCCTTGGGCATTCTCATCGTGCTGTGCCTCATCGCCTATGTCGCGGTCCGAGTCGCCGGTCGCTCGTCGCCTTGAGGGCATTCAGATCTAACGCTTGCGGAAATTAAGATTGGCGCGAGAAAAATAACGCTATCGGCGCGAATCGCTACAATGTGGCGCTAATCTGGTCGCCAACACGCCTCCTACGCGTAGCAACTGGAGTTGAGAGCCATGATCGAGGGCCTGATCAACGTCATGACACCGGCCGGTCAGGGACGCGCCGCCGAGGCCGGCTCCGACGAGACCACGGACAGCCTCGCTCTCGCCGGGGCTGAAGCCATCAAGCGCATCATCGCCGAACGCAACAATCTTCGCGCTTGCACCAGCGCGCAGCAACGCGACCTCGTCGCCATGAATGCGATCAATGAAGAGCTGCGCCGTCGCCTCGCGATCTACCGCCACCAATATGTCGAGTTCGCGACCAAGATCCTCGCCCAGCTTGAGCAATTCGACCAGGCGACGCGGGAGGTGGCGCGAGAACACGCGCCGAGTGCCGCCATCACCGCGGACGACGAGGAAAGTTCCGCGCTCGCCGAGCGCCTCAAGCCGGCGAACGGAACCACGAAGCCGGCCGCCGAGTAAGCCTCTCCTGGCTGACTGACAAGCCGAACGGGATTCTCTACATCGGCGTCACAAGGCAAAGAAGGCCGCATTATCTCAAAGCGGCATCTTCGCCGCATTGTTCCATTAACGCATTTCATGCAGCATGCGGAAGTCACGCCTCGATCCGACCAGGAAGCTCGACGTGATGCGCAGGACAACGGTGAGGACTCACATGATCGGCAAAGCTATGCGCGCTTTCGCGCTCTCGACTGCTGTCGCACTCCTCTGTTCGCCGTCCCGGCAACGGCCGCGAAATATGACGGAACTGGAACATGGTCCTCGTGACCACCAGCGGCCATTGCGGCACGATCAACATTGGCATGGCCGTCAATGGCGGTCACATTTCCGCGACGAGCGGCAAATTCGTGATGCACAAGATTGTCTTGGCGGGGCGCATCGCCGGGTCGGGGCAGACCAAGATCAATGGCGTGGCCGGCCCGCGCCAGGCCATCGGCACCGGACATTTCACGAGCGTCAAGGGCAGCGGCAAATGGAACGGGACCGGGCCCTCTGGCGTCTGCTCGGGCGTCTGGACCGCCATCCGCGCCTGAGGCTGCGCCACGGACAGACTGCGCCGGGCAGGCAATGCCCTCACTCCGGCGCTGCGGCGAGCGCCTCGAGCGCTGCGCGCGTCTGTTTGCTCAGGGCCTTGCCGCCCAGGCAGTCCGGATCGAGAAGCGCGCCGGCGAAAAGCTTGGCATAGCCTTCGCCTGAAGACGCGGTCCCGGCTTCCAGCGCGCGGCCGGCCATGCGGCTGGCGATCGTGCCCGAGATATCGCTACAGGCGAGGCCGGCATGAAAGCGCGCGAGCTCGGCGGCTGACGGCGGTTTGGCCGTGCCGGCGAAGCCGGTCCATTTGCCGCCGTCGTCCCAGCTCGGCGGCTCGTCGCGCAGGATCGGCTCGAGGCGGGTCATCACCAGCGACAGCACCGCAGGATCGCTGATGCCGGCGCTGAGGTCCTGCTTCAATTTCGCCTTGGTTTCGGCCGCGAGCGGCGACATGACGAGATCGGCCGCGCCCGAGGGCGCGGGCGATTGATCGGCAAGCTCGGGCGGGAAGCCGGCGAGCCAGATCTCAGCCGACGCCAAGGTCGTGCCCTGAAGCGCGGCGCCGGCAAGATTGGCGCCCTGGAGCTGCGCCTGGCGCAGATCGGCGCCCTGAAGATTGGCGTTGCTGAGGTCGGCGCCTTGCAGCTTCGCCGCGCGGAGATCGGCGCCGCGAAGATCGGCGTAATTCAGCTCGGCGCCCTGAAGCTGAGCGCGGCTCAGATCGGCGCCTTGCAGCTTGGCCGCATTCAACTGAGCGCCCTGAAGCTGGGCCTCGCGCAGATAAGCGCCCTGAAGCTGGGCATCCTTGAGCTTGCCCTTGGCCAGCGTCTTCCACATCTGTGCGCCGCGGAGGTCGGCCCAGGTGAGATCGGCCCGGTGAAGATCCGACCGGTTGAGCAGGGCGAAGCGAAAATTGCGCTCGCGCAGCACCGCGTCCTGACCGGCGGCGAGATCGGCGTCCTCGACGATGAGCACGCGATAGGAGAGGAGCCAGCGCCGCCACCAGGCCTTGCCGCCGTCGTCGGCCAGGTTGTCGTAGACGAGACGCCGCAGCAGCGGGTTCAACAGCTTCGCCTCCTCCTGCGCTCCGGCCGCGACGCCCGCCGGAGGCACGAATCCCAGACGCCGATCGATCCATTCGTTCGGCACGGTGGCGATCAGCCAGCTGAAGCCGAGGACGAGCGGGAGCAGGATCAGGACCAGGATCACCTGCGTGCCGGAGGCCTCCCAGGCTTCCGCTTGCGGCCCGACCTTGATGTTCCACCGTCGCGCCGCGCGCTTGTTCTGCATCAGCGGCGTGAGCAGGATCAGCATCACGAAGCCGAGGATCACCGCGAGCCGGTGCCAATAGGTGGTCGAGACGTCGTGATAGGGCAGGAACTTAATCTGGAAATAGAGCAGCGTGATGATCGGGAGGATGCTGAACGTCACGTACACGATCAGCTGCATCATCGCCTTGGTGATGAGGTTGGGTCTCGGCCCGGCCGCGATCTGCGAGAACACGTAGGAATGCACCCGTTCGCGAGCCGGGTGCTCGCTTCCCGTCTCCATCTCATAAGGGACGACGGCGTCGGTGAACTTGCGGTATTTCCGCGCCAGAATGACGTGCTGGATGAGGAGCGACAAATAGACGAGCAGCAACAGCGCGGGCGCGTATTGGAAGAAGCCGACGATCGGGATGTCGGCGTTGATGATAGGGAGCTTGACCGGGCTGTTGAGGAGGAGCGCCTGGTGGGTCACGCCGGCGAGCGTCACCACCACATAGGTCAGAAGGAGAAGAAAGGCGAGCCAGCTGCTCCACGCCGCATCGCTCGCCCCGTTGGCCACGTCCAAGAGTTCCTTGGGATCCTCGGCCGGGGGCGGGGGCCTGGTGATTTCGATGGGCTGAGGCAGGCTGGCTGTCATCGCTTACGGGCCGGGTCCGGCAGGTTCGTTTCGGGCGGATGTATGTACAAGGCAAAGGGGCCGAGGGCTACCCGCTCCCATCTCTCCTCTCCCCTGTGGGGAAAGGGCTTTCCGCACGGCGCGCGCAGCGCGACGACGGCGGGAAGCGTGAGGGGCAATACGCGCTCGACGCGCCTGCGGCGTTTCCCCCTCACCGACTTCGCGGGGCGCCTCTCCCGAGGGGAGAGCGGGAAGCGTGCTGCGTTTCGACAAGACATGCGGCTCCGTATTTCGACAAGACATGCGGGTTCCTTTCCGCGATGCGCGACGCATCCGGGTCATGAGGGAAGGGGGGCGGCGCGCCGCAAAGCGCAAACCTATGGTGTCCGCGTTCCTTTCGGGATCGCGGCGGGCGCCTTCCGACGCGCCTACATGCGCTTAGGTCCTGCGCTCAAGCAGGCCAGAGGCCGATAGCGCAAAACAAAAACGCGCATGCCTATTTGCGGCGTTCATTCCGGCGCCAGGCCGCGCTTTCCGCTACCGGCTAAGGCCGGGCGAGTCAGCCAGCTCCTGGCAGGGACTCGTAATGGTCCCGGGCGGAGCCCCGGCGCCGCCCGAGTGCCTCGCTGCGAACGAGACCCGCGGGCGCCGCGCCTCGTCCCACGTCACGACGCCTCATGAGCGCGCCCCTTGAGTGGACAAGATGAGGCGGAGTGTAAGCGCGCGCCGAGGGCCGGGGATAAGTAGCGACGGATTATTTTCTCCCCCTGAAAGGGGGAGGCAGGCGCGCTCGTTCGATGCGTTGCCGTTTGCACGGAGGACGCCTAGCGCGCCGGTGGGGTCTTCGATGTTCGGTGCTGACCCCCTCCCGGCTCGCTATGCCGCAAGAGCGGCGAGCGATCCGGCCTCCCCCTTTCAGGGGGAGGAAGGTTGAAGCTAAATCTCGACCCGTCATGGTCGGGGTGCCCCGGCGGCGACCAAGGCCGGGAAGGTTTGGGCTAGCGGCCCACGGCCTTAGCCGAGGCGTCGATCCAATTGCCGATGTTCTGGTGTCCGTCTCCGGCCACATAGTCGTATTCGCTCGCCCGACCCGAGAGAATGCTGACCTCTCCCGGCTGGCAGTCGTGTAGCCATCGGGGCAGGTCCACAGGATCGGTGTAGTCCTGGTAGCGTTCCCAGCTCCATTGAGCACCAGCGAGAGTCATCACCGCCCGTTTCTCAAACAGATAGTACTTGGGGTGGTGCTTGATGCCGTTTATGTGAACAGTCAGTAGACCGCGCTTGTCAACAATCGCGCAGGCGATTTCATAGCGTACCCAGCGGCGCCACCAGGTGTTGGTGCCCGCCAGGACGCAGACAGCCGAGGTGTTGCACACTCCCTCCCGGATCAACCGCTTCACCGCGTCGTCGCCTTGTAGCTTTTTGCTTTCCCATAGGGAGCTATCGTAAAAACTTCGCATGCTGGCGCTGTCCGGGTGGGTGATCTTCCACGCGTTCCGCACGTTGTTCACGCGCATGACATCGTCGAAGTGAAAGGAGAAGAAGGCCTTGCGCTTTACAGGCGGCGCGAATGCGCCGAGAAGCGAATTGCGGTACGGCATATCAGTTCCTCAAGAGTAAGAATGTTGCTCCGACACCCAGAGCCAACGGGATGTAAAATATCAAGATCGACCAGCTGAGGAGCGCCGCGATGAAGCTCTCGGCAGGCGCCCTGCTGACAGCGATCTCGAATGTGGGAGGGGTCCTCCAGTCTTCGCGTCTTTCCTTGTCGTAAAGCCCGCGCATGCGCCGCTCGGTTCTCAGGTACTGTGCGTCCACGATCGCGAACGCGAAGATGGGCAGCAGTGAGAGTAGGGCGACGTTCGGCCTTTGCAACGTAGCGGCCAGGCCGCAGACCGCGGTGACGAGCGTGATGCAGAAGCTCTTGAGCGTGGCGCCGTTGCTGGCGAGCCGGGTAATGACCGACTGGATCATCTCCAGATGCTTGGCCCGAAGCTCGTACGCCTTCTCGACTGGCAGGCTCTTGTCGTGCTCGCTCACTTCCAGGTGCCGGGACGGTCTCCCTCAAAGCCAATGACCCTCGCCGGCCCGGAGGGAACTGCTTGCGCGCCTTCTGGGGCTTCGATGCCGTCCAGGACTTCGAACCTGCCAAAGACCTCCGAGCCCGGCCTCGCGCCGCAAATCTCGATGGCGTCGTCCTTTGAGGCGGCTGCTACCACCGCTACTCGCGGCTCGTCGTCCGCGTCGTCTGTCGGACGCCAGCACCCCACCCTGTAGAGGTTCATCATCATTCTCCGAATGTCTGGGTATGTTTGAGAGATTCGCCTGACCGGATCGCGGTTGAGCAGCGAATCACTTTCTCAAATTGTGTGCAGTCCCTCTACTCGTGTCAAACGTCTCGCGCGCCTGTTCCACGGTTCATTAGGGCGAGGCCTTCACTCCGCCCCCTGCGTCTCGGCAGCGCGCTTCGCTTTGCTGCTCGGGCGTCGCTTCAGCACCTGCTTGAGATATTGGCCGGTATAGCTCGCCGGGTTGGCGGCGACCCTCGGGTCAAGCCCGAGGGCAGGTCTCTTCTCCTCCGGCTTGCCGATGGCGACGACCTCGCCGCCGGCATCGCCTTCATTAGCCGGCGATTGGTGTGAGCTCGAACACGCGGCCGAACTTGGCCGCGGCCTCGACATCGCCGCGACGAAGCGCCAGGCGGACAGCATCCAATCTCCGCACGTCTTCCGGTGAGAGATAAGGTGACCACGCGGTGTCGTCCTCGATCAGGTCGACCGAGACTTCGGCAGCATATTTGCCTTCGTGAATGAGTTTGAGCTTCTTTCTGGTCATTGTCGTTTCCGCCGCCTGAAGTCGCCGCTCCATCTTCGCGGGTCTGGCCGATAAGCCGTCACGAGAACCGCCGGGCGTCGCTCGCCTGCCGGGATGGCCCACACGACGTGGATAGCCGCGCCAGCATCGTGCTGCAACACAAGGACACTCATGCCGCGGTTGCGGTCCGGATAATCTTCGATCTCGATTGCAGCCGCAATTCCTGCGATGACATCACTGGCGAGAATAGCATCCTCCTCGAGTTCATCAAACCCGTGCTCGGAGACGCGAAAATCGCCGTCAAGCACCAAGGTTTGCACGCGCCGTAAGATTTCGCTCATCGTGCCCCGTCAGCGCAGATAAGCCGGCCTTTTCACTCCGCGGCCTGCGTCTCGGCCGCGCGCTTTGCCTTGCCGCTCGGCCTTCGCTTCAACACCTGCTTGAGATAGTGGCCGGTGTAGCTCGCCGGATTGGCGGCGATCTCCTCCGGCGTGCCGATGGCGACCACTTCGCCGCCGGCGTCGCCGCCTTCGGGACCGAGATCGACGATCCAGTCCGCGGTCTTGATCACTTCCAGATTGTGCTCGATCACCACCACGGTGTTGCCCTGGTCGACCAGCTCGTGCAGCACGTCGAGCAGCTTCGCCACGTCGTGGAAATGCAGGCCCGTGGTCGGCTCGTCGAGAATATAGAGCGTGCGGCCGGTCGCGCGCTTCGACAGCTCCTTGGAGAGCTTGATGCGCTGCGCCTCGCCGCCCGACAGCGTGGTCGCCTGCTGGCCGACATGGATATAGCCGAGCCCGACGCGGGCGAGGGTGAGCAGCTTGTCGCGCACGGAGGGCACCGCCTTGAACAATTCGGCGGCCTCCTCGACCGTCATGTCGAGCACATCGGCGATCGACTTGCCCTTGAACTTCACCTCCAGCGTCTCGCGGTTATAGCGCTTGCCCTTGCAGACATCGCAGGTGACGTAGATGTCGGGCAGGAAATGCATCTCGATCTTGATCACGCCGTCGCCCTGGCAGGCCTCGCAGCGCCCGCCTTGCACGTTGAAGGAGAAGCGCCCGGGCTTGTAGCCGCGCGCCTTGGCCTCGGGCAGCTCGGCGAACCATTCGCGGATGGGGGTGAAGGCGCCGGTATAGGTCGCGGGGTTCGAGCGCGGCGTGCGCCCGATCGGCGACTGGTCGATGTCGATGACCTTGTCGAGCAGCTCCAGCCCCTCGATCGCGTCATGCTCGCCGGGGAGCTCGCGCGCGCCGTTCAGCTTGCGGGCGACCGCGCGGTAGAGCGTCTCGATCAGGAAGGTCGACTTGCCGCCGCCCGAGACGCCGGTGACGCAGGTGAAGAGGCCGAGCGGGATATCGACGGTGATGGCCTTGAGGTTGTTGGCGCGCGCGCCGATCACGGTGAGGCGCCGGCCGCGCGTGGGCTTGCGCCGCTCCTTGGGCGAGGGGATTTGCTTGAAGCCGGTGAGATATTGCCCGGTGAGGCTCGCCGGGCTCGCCATCACTTGCGCGGGCGTGCCTTCCGCCACCACCTCGCCGCCATGAATGCCGGCGCCGGGGCCCATGTCGATGACATGGTCCGCGGTGAGGATCGCCTCCTCGTCATGCTCGACCACGAGCACGGAGTTGCCCATGTCGCGCAGGTTCTTCAGCGTGTCGAGCAGCCGCGCATTGTCGCGCTGATGCAGCCCAATGGACGGCTCGTCCAGTACATAGAGCACGCCGGTCAGCCCCGAGCCGATCTGCGAGGCGAGGCGGATGCGCTGGCTCTCGCCGCCTGAAAGCGTTCCGCTCGCGCGCGCCAGCGTGAGATAGTCGAGGCCGACATCGTTGAGGAAGGTCAGCCGCTCGCGGATCTCTTTCAGGATGCGCGCGGCGATCCCGTTCTGCTTCGGCGTGAGGTGTCCGGGCAGCGCCTCGAACCAGGCGGCGGCCTGCTTGATCGACATCTCGGTGACCTGGCCGATATGCAGGCCAGCGATCTTCACCGCGAGGGCCTGCGGCTTGAGGCGATAGCCCTTGCAGGCCTCGCAGAACTGCTCCGACTGATAGCGCGACAATTCCTCCGTCACCCAGGCCGACTCCGTCTCCCGCCAGCGGCGCTCGATATTGTTGATCACGCCTTCGAACGCCTTGGTGGTCGAGTAGTGCCGCAGGCCGTCGTCATAGGTGAAGGTGATCTCGTCCTCGCCCGAGCCGTAGAGGATCACGTCGCGGAAGGACTTCGGCAGGTCCTTCCACGGCTTGGTCATCGGCTGGCGATAGGCGCGCGCCAGCGATTCCAGCGTCTGCTGATAGTAGGGCGAGCTCGCGCTCGTGCGCGTCCACGGCGCGATGGCGCCCCGTGCAAGAGACAAGGTCTCGTCCGGCACGACCAGCTCGGGCTCGAAGAACAGCTCGGTGCCGAGCCCGTCGCATTCCGGGCAGGCGCCATAGGGGTTGTTGAAGGAGAACAGCCGCGGCTCGATCTCCTCGATGGTGAAGCCCGACTCCGGGCAGGCGAATTTCGCCGAGAAGACGATGCGCTTGCCGGGCTCGTCGGCAAACTCGGCCATGGCAATGCCGTCGGAGAGCGAAAGCGCCGTCTCGAATGAGTCGGCAAGCCGCACGGCGATGTCGGGCCGCACCACGATGCGGTCGACCACCACGTCGATATCGTGCTTGAACTTCTTGTCGAGAGACGGCGCCTCGGCGATCTCGTAGAACTTGCCGTCGACCTTGACGCGCTGAAAGCCTTTCTTCTGCAGCTCGGCGAATTCCTTGCGATACTCGCCCTTCCGCCCGCGCGCGATCGGCGCAAGCAGATAGAGCCGCGTGCCCTCGGGCAACGCCAGCACGCGGTCCACCATCTGGCTCACCGTCTGGCTCTCGATGGGGAGCCCGGTCGTGGGCGAGTAGGGCACGCCGACCCGCGCCCAGAGCAGCCGCATATAGTCGTAGATCTCGGTGACCGTGCCGACGGTCGAGCGCGGGTTGCGCGAGGTGGTCTTCTGCTCGATGGAGATGGCCGGCGACAGCCCGTCGATATGGTCGACG
>DATAFR010000161.1:0-98302 GCA_036257375.1 Methyloceanibacter sp. | reverse complement strand
TTGGATGAATATGCCATTGGCAGGGTCGAACCAGGGGCCGAGCCATCGCATCAGCGCAAACAGCACCGCCCCCATGACAAGGCTAGCGCCGAGAATGCCCAAGAAGCGACGGCGGAAGATCGCGTCGAGGGCGAAGCCTTCGCGTTGTCTCAGCGTGGTCAGGAGCAGCGTAACGCTGAGCCATCCCGAAAGCGTGGCGGCGATGGCGATGCCAGTCGCTCCGATGAATATGAAAAGCGTCAAGCTCAGCACGACATTGGCCGCCATGGAGATGCCGGCAAAGATCATCGGCGTTTTGGTGTCCTCGCGGGCGAAGAAGCTTGGGTGCAGCACCTTGATGAGCACGTAAGCGGGAAGGCCCAACGACAAGGCGGCGAGCATCGAAGCGGTGGCCTTGGTGTCAATGGCGGTAAAGGCGCCGCGTTCGAACAACACGCGCACAATCGGCTCGGCGGCGAGATAGAGCGCGATCGCCGCCGGCAGGGTCAGGAGCAAGGCGAATTCAAGCGCGCGATTCTCGCTGGCGAGCACGGCGTCATGGTCCCCGGTGCGCAGCTTGTGACTGAGCGCGGGAAGCAATACGACGCCGATGGCCACCCCGATCACGCCCAATGGCAGCTGGAACAGGCGCTCGGCATAATACAGCCAGGACACGACGCGATCCTGGAGCGTGGCGATGATCGTGGCGATGATCGCGGTGATCTGCGCTATGCCTCCGGCGATCACCCCCGGTGCGGCGAGCTCAGCCAAACGGCGCATATCGGGATTGAGCTGCGGCCGCTGCCAGGGCAAACGCATGCCGATCTTGGCGGCGGCGACAGCCACGACCGCCACTTGTAATACGCCCGAAACGACGACACCCCAAGCTAGCGCGATGGCCGCCGCGCTCTGATCGGAACCGCCGAGAGCAACGATGCCGAGCAGCACGGCGATCAGCACGACGTTCAAAAGCGATGGCGTGAAGGCCGCGATGGCGAAGCGGCCATAGGCATTGAGCACGCCGGTATAGAGCGCAACCAGCGACATGAACGGGAGATAAGGCAGCGCGATGCGCGCGAGCAGAACGGCAAGGTCGAACTTGTCGGGATCGCTCTTGAAGCCAGGGGCGAGAAGAAGCATGAGCCACGGCATGGCGATCTCCGCCAACACCGTGAAGGCGACGAGCAGAACCATGAGGCCGGCAAGCGCCTGACCGGCGAAGGCGCGGGCCGCCTCTTCACCGCCGGCATGCAGGCGCTTGGCGAAAAGCGGAATGAAGGCGGCATCGAAAGCACCTTCGGCGAACAGCCGGCGAAACATGTTGGGCACGCGGAAGGCGACGAAGAAGGCGTCGGCCGCGGCGGAGGTGCCCAACACGGCGGCGATCAGCACGTCGCGCGCGAAGCCGAGCACGCGGCTCAGGATCGTCATGGAGCCTACGGTGGCGAAGCCGCGATAAAGCTGCATCAGGCGGGCAGCAATTGCGGCTCGGGCCGAGCCTGAAGCGCCTTGAGCAGGCGCTCGCGGATCGACGATTCGCGGCTCTTGCTGGTGATCTTCTTGCCGGTCAAATCGGTCACGTAGAAGACGTCGACGGCCTTCTCGCCGAAGGTCGCGATATGCGCCGAGGCGATGTCGAGATTGAGATCGGAGATCTCGCGCGTCACGTCATAAAGCAGACCGGGGCGATCGAGCCCATTGATCTCGATCACCGTGAGCGCATCGGACAACGTGTTGTCGATCACGACTTGCGGCTCGACGGTAAACGCCGAGAGCTTCGCCTTCGGCTTGCGCTTGTTCATGACCACTTCCGCAAGCCGCACCTCGCCCCGCAGCAGGCGCTCGATGGTGACGGCGATCTTGCGTGCGCGCCGTTCCTCGTCCTCGGCATGATCGAATTCGCGCTCGAGATGGATGGTGTCGAGCGCCATGCCGTCGCGAGTGGTGGAGATCTGGGCGTCGACGATATTGGCGCCGGCGCCTGTGCACGCGCCGGCGACCATGGCAAGCAACCGCGGGTGGTTCGGCGCAAGCAGCGTGATCTCGGTGACGCCGCGGAAGGCATCGGTGGCGATATAGGTGACGATCGGGCGGCCTTGCGCCTCGGCGTCGCGGATCAGCTTGGCATGCTCGGCGATCATGTCGAGATCGGTCCTCAGCCAATAAGACGGGTAGTGCCGCTCGATGAACCGTTCGAGATCGTGCTCCGGCCAGCCCGCCAGCCGCTCGCGCAGCTCGTCCTGCGCGCGGGCCACGCGCTCGCTGCGGCTCAAGGTGGTGTGACCGCCGCCGAGCAGCGGCTCGGTCTCGAAGTAAAGCGTGCGCAAAAGCTGTCCCTTCCACCCGGTCCACACGCCAGGCCCGACGGCGCGAATATCGGCGACCGTTAGGATGAGCAGGAGCTTGAGCCGCTCGCGGCTCTGCACCAGGGCCGCGAAGTCGCGTAGCGTCTTCGGATCGTTGAGGTCGCGGCTCTGCGCGAAGAGGCTCATGTTGAGGTGATGCTCGACGAGCCAAGCGGCCGTCTCGGTCTCGGACGGCGTAAGACCGAGCCGCGGCCCGAGCTCGCGGGCGATACGCGCGCCGGCGATGGAATGATCCTCGTCGCGGCCCTTGGCGATGTCGTGCAGGAAGGCGGCGACGTAAAGCGCGCGGCGGCTATCGATGGTGCGCACGATCTCGCTCGACACCGGGTGCTCCATGGCAAACTTGCCGCGATCGATGCCGGAAAGAAAGCCGATGGTGCGGATCAAATGCTCGTCCACCGTGAAGTGGTGATACATATTGAACTGCATCATCGACACGACGCGTCCGAAATCGGGAATGAAGCGGCCGAGCACACCCGCCTCGTTCATCTTGCGCAGAACGCCCTCGGGATCGCGCGAGTCGGTCAAGAGCTTCATGAACAGGCGGTTGGCGGTGGGATTGGCGCGAAGATTGTCGTCGATCAGGCGGAAGTTCGCCCGCACTTGGCGCAACACCTCCGGCGAGAACGAGGCTTGATGCTCGTCGGCGAGCGAGAACAGGCGGATGAAGTTCACCGGGTCCTTGCTGAAGGCATCTTTGCTGACGGCGTAGATGCGGCCGTTCTCGATGCGGAAGTCCGAGGTGCGTCTGAGCTTGGCGCGGCGGCGCCAGCTGAACGGCGCGAGCAGCGTATCGAGCGCGGGCAATCCCTTCAGCTGCTTCAGCTCGAGCGCCGAGCAAACGATGCCCGTCAGGCTGCCGACTTCCTTGGCGACGAGGAAATAGTGGCGCATGAAGCGCTCAACCGCGCTCAGGCCCGCGTGCCCACGATAGCCGAGCCGCTCGGCCATGAGCTGCTGCACGTCGAAGCCGAGCCGTTCTTCCGCACGGCCGGTGAGAAAGTGCAATTCGCAGCGCACCGTCCAGAGGAAGCTCTCGCAGCGGCGGAAGCTCCGATATTCGTGCGCGCTGAAGACGCCCGCCTCGACGAACTCCGCCTCGGCCTTGTCGGGATAAAGATGCTTGGCGAGCCAGTGCAGCGTGTGCAGGTCACGCAAGCCGCCTTTGCCGTCTTTGACGTTGGGCTCGACCAAGTAGCGCGAGGCGCCGGCGCGGGCGTGGCGGACATTCTGCTCGGCGAGCTTCGCCTCGACGAAGGGCCGCGCATTGCCCTTCAGAACCTCCTCGCGGAAGCGATGCTGGAAATCGGCGTAGAGCGGCGCGTCGCCCAGAATCAACCGCGAGTCGAGCAGCGCGGTACGAATGGTCATGTCGGAGTGACTGAGGCGCACGCATTGGTCGATATTGCGCGTGGCGTGGCCGACCTTGAAGCCGAGATCCCACAAAAGATAGAGCATGTACTCGGCGACGCTCTCGCCCCAGGCGGTCTGTTTGTAGGGAAGCAAAAAGAGGAGATCGATGTCCGAACCCGGCGCGAGCAGGCCGCGGCCATAGCCACCTTGCGCCACGACCGCCATGCGCTCGGCCGCGGTGGGGCTCTCCACGCGATAGACGTGATAGGTGGTGAAGTCGTAGGCAAGCTTGATCAGCGCGTCCTGGAAGGCGGACAGACCGGCCGCGCAGGCACGCCCGTCCCCGTCCTCTTCCAATTGCCGCCTAGCGGCGGCGTAGGCATCGTCGACCAGTTGCCGCATGCGGCCCACAAGGGCCATGCGCAGCACCGAATCCTGCCCGGAATGGGCGCGGGCAAGCTCGGACGCCTCGTGCCGCAAGAGGTCGAGGTCGAAATAAGGCGCTTGTTTCGGTGCGGGCCGGTCCATGGCGAAGCGGGCAAAGTCTAGCACATGGGTGTCTTAGCTCTGGCTAGCAAGCAAAGCTTTAAGGCGATAGAGGGCTTCGAGCGCCTCTTTCGGCGTCATGGCGTCGGGGCTGAGCGTGGCAAGGGCCTGCTCGATGGCGGAAACGCGGTCGGGCTTGGCCTCCGTCGCACCTGCTGCGGCCCTGAACAGCGGCAAGTCCGAGGCGAGATCGGCGGGTTTCGCGCGTCCATCGGCCTTTTCCAGCGCGCTCAGCACTTCATTTGCGCGGGTCAGCACGGGCGACGGTAGGCCGGCGAGCTTAGCCACATGGATGCCGTAGGAGCGATCGGCCGCGCCCATCACGACGCGATAGAGAAACACGATCTCGTCCCGCCACTCCTTCACCTCGACGGTGGCATTGACGGCATGGTCGAGCTTTTCGGCCAGAGCGGTCAGCTCATGGTAGTGGGTGGCGAAGAGGACGCGGGAGCGGTTCACCTCGTGCAGATATTCGAGCGCGGCCCAGGCGATCGACAGCCCGTCGAACGTGGCCGTGCCGCGGCCGATTTCGTCGAGCACGACGAAAGACCGCTCGGTGGCCTGGTTGAGAATCGAGGCGGTCTCGACCATCTCGACCATGAAGGTCGAGCGGCCGCGGGCGAGATCATCGGCCGCGCCGACGCGGCTGAGCAGACGATCAACCACACCGACATGCGCGGCCTTCGCCGGAACGAACGAGCCCGCCTGCGCAAGAACGACGATGAGCGCGTTCTGGCGCAGGAAGGTCGATTTTCCCGCCATATTGGGCCCGGTGACCAAGAGCACGCGCGTGCCGTCGCCAAGGTTGCAATCGTTGCCGACGAAGCTTGCGCCGTCACCGCGGCGCAAGGTCTGCTCGACCATCGGGTGACGGCCTTCTTCGACGGCAAAGACAAGGCTTCGGTCGATCTTGGGCCGGACATGGTTCTCTTCGACCGCAAGCTCGGCGAGGCCGGCATAATGGTCGAGCTCGGCGAGCGCGGCGCTTGCCGCAGATAGCGCGCTCTCCTCGGCGAGCACTGCTTCCGTCAGTCGCGCAAAAATTTCCATCTCGATCGCAAGCGCACGGTCTGCCGCTTGGGTGATGCGCGCCTCGAGTTCGGCAAGCTCGGGCGTGGAGAAACGCATCGCATTGGCCAGCGTCTGACGATGAATGAACAGCTCGACATGGGGGGGCTTGGTCAAGATTGGCCCATGCAGAGCGGTGACCTCGACGAAATAACCGAGCACGTTGTTGTGACGCACTTTTAGCGATTTGATGCCGGTCGCTTCCGAATAGGTCGCCTGCAAGCCGGCGATGACTTGGCGGCTGCCATCGCGCAAACGGCGATGCTCATCGAGGTTCGCATCGGCGCCGTTCTTGACGAAACCGCCGTCGCGCGCATTTACGGGAAGCGTCTCGGCGAGCGTCGCTGCGTGCGAGTCGGCAATCTCCTCCGGAGCGGCGTCGAGGCGGTTCTTGATTTCGGCAAGTTCTGGGGGCAAGCCGAGGGCTCCACGCGAGAGGCTCGCGGCAAGCGCATGCGCAGAGCGGATGGCAGCGCCAACCGCGCCGAGATCGCGCGGACCGCCGCGCCCTAGCGCGAGCCGCGCGAGCGCACGGGCGAGGTCGGGCGCCTGCTTGAGCTCTTCGCGCAGGCCCTGCCGCAAGCGCGGCTCGTCAGCGAGATAGGCCACGGCATCGAGCCGTGCGTTGATCGCGCCCGGATCGGTCAACGGACTACCGAGACGGCTCGCAAGCTCGCGCGCGCCGGCGGCGGTGACGGTGCGGTCGATGGCGGCAAGCAGACTGCCCGCCCGGGAGCCTTGGTTCGAGCGCGCAAGTTCGAGATTGGCGCGAGTGGCGGCATCGATGACGAGCAGGCTGCCGGCGCTTTCCCTGCGAGGTGGACGCAAGAGCGGCGCCTTGCCGACCTGGGTGATCTCGACATAGGTGAGGAGCCCTGCGAGCGCGGCAAGCTCGGGCCGCGTGAATTCGCCGAATGCATCGAGCGCGGCGACGCCAAGCCTCTGCTTTAATGCGCGCTCGCCGCGTTGCGAATCGAAATGCGCGCGTGGGCATGGAGTCAGTGCCGCACCCGCCTCACCGACTAGGCTGCGAAGCGTGGCGTCACCGGCGAAATCGTCGCCCACAAGCACCTCCCCGGGCTTTAGCCGGGCAAGCTCGCCAGCAAGGTCGCTTGCACCGACCGAAGAGACGATCAGCTCGCCGGTCGAGATATCGAGTGAAGCGAGCGCATGACCCGGTTCGCCACCCTCTTTGGCGGGAGCGCGGAACAAAGCGGTGAGGAAATTGTGGGCGCGCGCATCGAGCAAGGTCTCCTCGGTGAGCGTGCCTGGCGTGACAAGGCGCACCACGTCTCGCCGCACGACGGCCTTGGGCCGGCGCTTCTTCGCCTCGGCGGGGTCCTCGATCTGCTCGCAGACCGCCACCCGGTGCCCCTGCGCGATCAGCCGCTGCAGGTAGTCGTCGGCGGCGTGCACCGGCACGCCGCACATCGGGATGTCCTCGCCCAAATGCTTGCCGCGTTTGGTGAGCGCAATGCCGAGCGCGCGCGAGGCGATCTCGGCATCCTCGAAGAACAA
The DNA here is from genome assembly GCA_036257375.1 of Methyloceanibacter sp. Classification (GTDB taxonomy): domain Bacteria; phylum Pseudomonadota; class Alphaproteobacteria; order Rhizobiales; family Methyloligellaceae; genus Methyloceanibacter. The sequence goes on along the minus strand of DATAFR010000161.1, from coordinate 91,472 downwards.
CTCGTAGAAATCGCCCATCCGGTAGAACAGGAGACAGTCGGCATTGGCCGCCTTGATCTCCAGATATTGGGCAATCATGGGCGTAGCGAGAGACGCCTCCTCTTTACGAGAGGCGTTCGGGCTGGCTGCCCCCACGACGGAGCCACCCCCGGCCCTCATTCCCGTCTCGGCCATGGGCAAGGCGTAGCTTCTCGTCCCCTCCCGCACAAGGGCAGGCCCAAAAACGGCTGGGGAAAGGACTTTTCCGGGAAGCACCGCCTCCTGCTGTTTGAGGCATGATCTATCGGAAACCGCTTCACACTTTTCCGGATCATGCTCTAGGGTGCCTGCGATTTTGTTCAGGAGTGCCCGTCATCGTCCGCCCCTCAAAACGCGCACCAGACGCGCTTCGCCCCATCAGCTTCGAGCGTGCCGTCTCCCGCCATGCCGAAGGCTCATGCTTGGTTCGCTTCGGTGATACGCACGTGCTCTGCACGGCAACCGCCGGTGAGCCGGTACCGCCATGGCTGAAAGGTCAGGGCCGCGGCTGGGTGACGGCGGAATACGGCATGCTGCCGCGGGCGACCTCGGAGCGGACAAGGCGCGAGGCCTCGGCCGGGAAACAATCCGGCCGCACCCAGGAGATCCAGCGCCTCATCGGCCGCTCGCTCCGCGCCGTCACCGACCTCACCGCGCTCGGCGAGAAGCAGGTCATCGTCGATTGCGACGTGCTGCAGGCTGATGGTGGCACGCGCACGGCCTCGATCACCGGCGCCTGGGTCGCGCTGCATGACGCGCTCGCCTGGATGCAAGCGCGCAACATGATCAAGGCAAACGTCTTGCGCGATCATGTCGCCGCCGTCTCCTGCGGGCTCTATGGCGGCGAGGCGGTGCTCGATCTCGACTATGCCGAGGATTCCGAGGCCGACACCGACGCCAATTTCGTGATGACCGGCTCCGGCGGCATCGTCGAGGTGCAGGGAACGGCGGAGACCGAGCCCTTCAGCCAAGAGCAATTCGATCGGTTGATGGCGCTCGCCCGGCGCGGCATCGCCGAGCTTGTAGCGCTACAGAAGCTCACCGTTGCTTAGGACTGGCACGCTCAAGCGCGGCGTCAAACTCGTCGCCGCGACCCACAACGAAGGCAAGGTGCGGGAACTTCAAGAGCTGTTCAAGCCTTACGGCATCGAGCTTGTGTCGGCGGGCAGTCTCGGTCTCGCCGAGCCCGAGGAGACCGGCCACAGTTTCGAGGCGAACGCCAAGCTCAAGGCCATTGTTGCAGCCAAGGCGTCGGGCATGCTTGCGGTCGCCGACGATTCAGGTCTCGAAGTTGCGGCGCTTGGTGGCGCGCCCGGCATCCATGCGGCCCGCTGGGGCGGACCCAGCCGGAATTTTGGCGTGGCAATGGAGCGCGTGCAGCACGAGCTCGAGACGAGCGGCAAAGATGGCCGGCACGCCAATTTCACTTGTGCACTCGCTCTCGCTGCGCCGGACGGCGCATCGGAAGCATTCGAAGGAAAGGTCTTCGGCGCGATCGTCTGGCCGCCGCGGGGCAAACGCGGTTTCGGCTACGATCCGATTTTCGTGCCGGAAGGATATACTGAGACATTCGGCGAGATGGATCCCGCGCTCAAGAACCATCTCTCCCACCGCATGCGCGCCTTTGAGAAGCTGATCGCTGCTGTCTATGCCAACGACGCGTGAAGAGCCGTTTGGCGTTTATGTGCATTGGCCGTTCTGCCGCGCCAAATGCCCCTATTGCGATTTCAATTCGCATGTTCGCCATGGCGGCATCGACGAGACAGGCTTCCTCTCAGCCTATCTCCGCGAGCTCCAGCATTTCGCTTCGCTCGCGCCGGGCCGCAATGTCGCCAGCATTTTCTTCGGCGGCGGCACGCCGTCTCTGATGCGGCCCCAGACGGTCGCAGCGATTCTCGATGCCGTCGCAGAGCACTGGGCGGTCGGAAGCGATGCCGAGATCACTCTCGAAGCCAATCCCACCAGCGTCGAAGCCAAGAACTTCGCGGGCTACCGTGCCGCAGGTGTCAATCGACTGTCGCTCGGCGTGCAGGCGCTCGACGACCAAAGCCTGAAAGCGCTCGGCCGCCAGCATACTGCCGACGAAGCGCTGCAGGCTCTCGCGCTCGCCAAACGCCATTTCGATCGCGTCTCCTTCGATTTGATCTATGCGCGGGAAGGACAAACCGCGCGCGCTTGGCGCGAGGAGCTTTCACGCGCTTTGGGGCATGCGGCAGATCATCTCTCGCTCTATCAGCTCACCATGGAAGACGGCACGCCGTTCGCGGCGCGCTATGCCATGGGCTCGTTGCGCATCCCCAGCGGGGAGCAGGCCGAAGAGCTCTATCGCCTCACCCAGGAGCTGTGCGAGGCGGCGGGGCTACCGGCCTATGAGGTCTCGAACCACGCGCGGCCGGGATCGGAGTCGCGGCACAATCTGCTTTATTGGCGCGGGCACGACTACGCCGGCATCGGTCCCGGCGCGCATAGCCGCGTCACGACGAACGGCACGAAACGCGCGATGTCGGCGATCAAGTCTCCGGAAGCGTGGCTGGCCGAGGTCGAAGCGCGTGGGCATGGCCTCGAAACCAACGAGGGTCTCACGGCGGAGGCGGCGGCGGAGGAATATCTGTTGATGGGCTTGCGCCTCTCGGAAGGGATCGATCCGGCGCGGCTCTCCGCGATCGCCGGCCATGGTTTGGACGAGACGCGATTGAACGCGCTCGAGAGCGACGGCCTGCTCGCACGGAAAGACACGCGACTGGCGGCCACGCCAAAGGGCCGTCTGGTGCTGAATCGTCTGATCCTCGAACTTGCCGCCTAATAAGACGAGGCGGTGGCGAAGGAGCTCGGCGCGGGATCGATCACTTGCGGACCGCCTTCGCGCACTTCGAGTATGGCGAGCCCTCGCTCGCAGGTGCCGTCGGATAGAAGCCGGAACAGGCCATCGACACCGGAAAAACCATCGGGCCGGGTGAGCTGCGAAATCGTATAGCGCTGGGTTGGCGGATTCTGCGACAGCGACACGGCGAGGCTGATCCCATCGTAAGCGAGACTCGCGATGCGCGGCGGCGCAGACCCATAGGTCTTGGAATAGCGCTGCACGAAATTGTTCCAGCCCTTCGGGTCTGGAGCAGGGTACCAGCCGCCGAGCAGAGCGCGGTCGCCGCCGATATTCGGATAGTCCCACTGCCCCGTGCCGATGAACTGCACGCGCCCGCTCGAGAGCCCCTCGGAGGCGAGGAGCGGCGCGAGCTCGGGAAGCTCGTCACGGCCTGCCGGCAGGAACAGCGCATCGACCTGCTGGCCGGACTTCACCGCATTGGCGACTTGCCGCACCGGACCAAGCATCGCCGTGGACTCATTGGACGGGAAGGTCGCGCGCACGGAAGCCTGTCCGCCGCCGGAGGAAACGGCGCGCGCGAACGCGGCTTCCGCGAGGCGGCCATAGGCCGATTGCGGAACAAGCTCGGCAAAATTCCGCTTACCCCGCGACGTGGCGAAAGAGACGATGCGCGGCACGTCGCGCCCGGCGAGGAAGCTCAGGAGATAGATGCCGTTGCCGGCGACCTTCTCGTCGCTCGAGAAGGCGATCATCGGCACGCCGCGCTGGCGCGCAACCGGAGCCGCGCCCGAGACCTCGGCCGCGAAGAGCGGGCCGATGATCAGCTCGGCGCCTTCTTGCAGCGCGCTCTCGGCGGCGAGCCGCGCGCCATCCGGCGAGCCCTTGGTGTCCTTGGGGATCAACGTGACGTTGGGATTGTCGAAGTCGAAGAGCGCAAGCTCGGCCGCCTGCTTCAGCGCCTTCGCCACGGCCGGCGTCGAGCCGGAAGAGGTGATGGGGAGAAGAAGCGCGACCTTCACGGCGCCGGTCGAGCCGGTCACGCCGGGGGCGCCGGGTCCGAACCCGCCGCGGCCAGGTGCGCCGCAGGCGGCAACCAACACCGCCACGATAAGGCTCGTGACAACGAGCCTTATCGCTCCCAAGTGGCGCTCGATACTGAATGGAAGCCGCATAGGCCCTCTGCTCCAAGGCGCTTGCATGCTACCGGCGCGCGCCCTGGTCCTTGGCGGCAATCGTAGTGGCCAACCCATCAATCCAGTCTTAAGCCGCTTTGCCCCGCAGGCAAAGCTTGTCCGCAATCATGGCCCAAACGTGATGGACGGGAGCCGATCATATCCCGTAACGTTTTCACTCCCGGCCGGCCTTTACGTTGCGGACGCCTGTGCAACACCAGCATGACAAGGAGCAAATCCACGAAGCACTCGGGCCGACCGTGACGTGCGCGGGCGAGGTGCTTGCCGCCCTTATCACGCGGCCTTTGGCGCCGGGTCTTTATCTCGTGGCGACGCCGATCGGCAATCTCGCCGACATTTCCTTGCGCGCGCTCGCAGTGCTCGCCCGGGCGGACCTGATTGCCGCGGAAGACACGCGCCACTCGAAGAAGCTCCTCTCGCATTTCGGCTTGCGCGGCGAGCTCACGCCCTATCACGAGCACAACGCGGAGAAGGAGCGCCCTCGCCTCTTGGCGAGTTTGCGCGCCGGACAGTCGGTGGCGCTGATCTCCGACGCCGGCACGCCGCTCGTGTCCGACCCGGGTTACAAGCTCGTGCGCGAGGCGCTCGACCAGGGTCTGACGGTGACGAGCATTCCCGGCCCCTCGGCCGCGCTCGCTGCTTTGACCAGCGCGGGACTCCCAACCGACACTTTCCTCTTTGCGGGCTTCCTGCCGCAGAAGACGGGGCCGCGCCGTTCGCGGCTCGAACAGCTCAAGGTCGCGCCCGCGACGCTGATCTTTTTCGAGACGGCCCCTCGCCTCGCCAAGAGTCTCGCCGACATGGCCGACCTGCTCGGGTCGCGCGAAGCGGCGATCGCCAAGGAGCTGACCAAGCTGCACGAGAGTGTGACGCGCGGGCGCCTCGACACTCTCGCTGCCGCGTTTGCAGACGGCGAAGCCCTGAAAGGCGAGTTCGTGGTGGTGGTCGCGCCGCCGGCCGGCGACGCCGCGGAGCCGAGCGATGAGATGATCGTCGAGCAACTCTCCAAGGCGCTCAAGCTCGAAAGCTTCCGCGACGCCGTGCGTTCTGTCGCGGAGGTGCTCAATGTCGGCCGCGCCCGCGTCTATGAGCTGGGCCTGAAGCTCAAACGCGACTGACATGCGCGAGAGACGGGTCAAGGCCTATCGCAGCGGGTTGTTCGCGGAGACCATCGCGGCGCTTCTGCTAGCGGCGCAAAACCCAGGAAGATGCCGCCTGGACGCTGCCCGCCAAGCAAAGGCGGCGCATCATCAGGGCCGCGCAATATTGGCTCGCCGGACACCCCGACTATGCCGGACACGACATCGCCTTCGACGTGGTGCTCGCGGCGCCTTGGACCATCCCGCGCTATATCGAGAACGCGTTTTCCGTGGCATAAGGGCGCGCCATGGCCCTCAAAGTCGCCTTCCAGATGGACCCGATCGAGCGCATCGATATCAGGGGCGATTCCACCTTCGCGCTCCTACTCGAAGCGCAATGGCGCGGTCACGACGTGTTCTATTACACGCCGAACAATCTGTCGCTGAAGGACGGCAGGCTGATCGCGGAAGGCCACAGCCTCACCGTCGAGGACAAGCCGGGAGATCATTACCGGCTCGCGCATCCGCGCGCCGTCGATCTCGCCGAGTATGACGTGGTGCATCTCCGCCAAGACCCGCCTTTCGACATGGCCTATATCACCACGACGCATCTCTTGGAGCGGCTTCAGCCCAACACGCTCGTGGTCAACGACCCGGCATCCGTGCGCAATTCGCCCGAGAAGATCTTCGTGCTCGATTTCCTCGACCTGATGCCGCCGACGCTGCTTACCCGGTCAGCCGAGGAGATACGCGCCTTCCGCGAGAGGCATAAGGACATCGTGGTGAAGCCGCTCTACGGCAATGGCGGTGCCGCGATCTTTCGCATTCCGCCCGGAGACACTAATCTCAACTCGCTGATCGAGTTGATGGGTCTCACCTTCCGCGAGCCGATCATGGTGCAGCGTTATCTGCCCGAGGTGCGCAAAGGCGATAAGCGCATCATTCTGGTGGACGGTGAGGTCGCCGGCGCCATCAATCGCGTGCCGGCGTCAGACGAGACGCGCTCAAATCTGCATGTCGGCGGCACGGCGAAACCCACCACGCTCACCAAGCGCGACAAGGAGATCTGCGCGCGGCTGGGGCCTGAGCTGAAAAAGCGCGGCCTGATCTTCACCGGCATCGACGTGATCGGCGACTACCTCACCGAGATCAACGTCACCTCCCCCACCGGCATCCGGCAGATCGGTGAATTCGGCGGACCGGACATTGCTGCTATGATCTGGGACGTGGTGGAGAAGAAGGTGAAGGCCGAACGGCGCAAGGAGAAGGTGCGGTGATCGCCGATCCCAGAGGGCTGGGCGCGACATTCGACGCCCATACCGACGCAGAGTTCAAGACGCGCGACATCGAGGCGACGATGGCGACGATGAGCCCCTCCCCGCATTTGACCCATGTGCCGACCATGACCGGCGGCAACGGCCGCGACGACGTGCGGCGCTTCTACGAAACCTGGTTCATCGGCCATTGGCCGAAGGACACGTCGATCCAGCGAATTTCCCGCACTGTCGACGATGCCCGCGTCGTCGACGAGATCGTCGTCAGCTTCACCCATGATTGCGAAATACCGGCCATCCTGCCCGGCGTGGCCCCGACCGGCCGGAAGGTCGTGCTACCCCACGTGGCAGTGGTCGGCTTCAAGGACGGCAAGATCGAGTATGAGCACATCTATTGGGACCAGGCGTCGCTGCTCGTGCAGATCGGCTTGCTGGACAAGTCGAAGCTGCCGGTGACCGGGGCGGAGCAGGCGGCGCGCTTGCTCAATCCGAGCCTGCCCTCCAATACGCTGATCCCCAAGACCTAGCTCTTAGGACTCTTGCTGCGCGGCTTGCGCGGATTCGGCGACGGCTTGGCCTTCGCCTTGGCGGTGGCGCCGTGCGCTCCCTGGCGCGCGACAGGTTCTGCCGGTTCGCCCGTCGCGGTGGGGCATGCGCCTGCGCTTGCCGAAAGCGCACCAGCCATGAGCGATCAGCCCAAAGCCCCAGCCGAGCGCCACCCAATAGAACCACCAGACCTTTGGCGTGACGGTGACATTCACGAAGAACAGGATCAGCACCGTGGCGAGATAAGCGAAGAGATGGACCGCGAAGCTCCTCGCCTTCCTGTCAATGAAAATGCGTTCTCTCCGTCGCGTCTTGCGCAACAGCAGAGCGAAGGCATGCGTGGCGACGGCCGCGCCCCAAGCGATGAGCACCCAGGGGAACCAGAGCGTGCCCGGCGTGAGCCAGAGATTGACCGCAGCGCAGATCAGGACGCCGGCGATGAACGCCAGAAGATGGGCGAGGAAGATACGCATCGTCAGATCTTTAAAGATGTCCTTGAACATGGTCCCGCCTCGTCTGCTCAGGAGCGCCAGCCTAGGCTAGTCTTGCGACAGCTACGTGCCTTGATCGAGAACAAGACCGGCGGAGTTTGGGTTCCGACAGAGCGGGGATATGCGCCATGCAAGAATGGAGTTTGCTCATTCTCGTCCTCGGCATCGCCGTCGCCAATGTCCCGGCCCTGGTCGACCAATGGCGCAACGACCGGGCCGGCTTGATCAAGACTCTCTGGCTCGTCTGCATCTACGCCCTCTACGTCGCGCTCGGCATCCTCCTGATGCTCGTGCTCGCGCCTCGCCAGCCGGGAGAGAGCAAGGCGCTATTCCTTGCCGGGGTTCTGGTCGGGTGGATCTTCTATGGCGCGCTCACCTTGATGCGCGTCGTGCCGCGCTATCGCGAACCCCCGCGCTGGCTGATGCGCTTTGGCGTCGCCGATCTTCTTGTGCTCGGCCTGGTGCTCGGCTGCCTTGCCGCTTATTTGTGGTGGTGAATGTTCGCTAATTGTTCTTGCCGGGCGTTTCGCCTTTCGCTAGAGTAGAGGCGCTTGGACGGGGGTTTTGGAGATGTTCGCGCGGGTCACGACGGTCGCTTTCGAGGGGATCGAGGCGCGTGCCGTCGATGTGCAGGTTCAGATCGGGCCGGGGCTGCCGCACTTCGCCATTGTCGGCCTTCCCGACAAGGCCGTGGCCGAGAGCCGCGAGCGGGTGCGCGGCTCACTCAATGCCATCGGGCTTGCGCTGCCGCCGAAGCGCATCGCCGTCAATCTCGCTCCAGCCGATCTTCCCAAGGAAGGAAGCCATTATGACCTCCCCATCGCGCTCGGGCTGATGGCCGCCGTGGGAGCCATTGCGCGGGATGCTATCGAAGGCTTCTGCGTGCTCGGCGAATTGTCGCTCGACGGCTCGATCGCGACGGTCGCGGGCGCGCTTCCTGCTGCCATCGGCGCCAATGCGCTCGGCAAGGGGCTGATCTGCCCGGCGTCGTGCGGCGCCGAGGCCGCATGGGCCGCCGCCGACATGACGATCCTCGCGCCGCAGGACCTGCTCCAGCTCATCAATCACTTCAAAGGCCTGCAGACCCTGCGGCGGCCTGAGCCGACGCCGGCCCCCGGCGATGCGGCAATGCCGGACCTGAAAGAACTCAAGGGGCAGGAGACGGCCAAGCGCACGCTCGAGGTGGCTGCCGCGGGCGGGCACAATCTTCTGATGATCGGGCCGCCCGGCGCCGGCAAGTCGATGCTGGCGCGGCGGCTGCCCTCGATCCTGCCGCCGCTCGAGCCGGCCGAGATGTTGGAAGTGAGCATGATCCGAAGCCTCGCCGGCGATCTTGCCGGCGGGCGCATCGGCAGGGCGCGCCCGTTCCGCGCGCCGCATCATTCGGCGAGCATGGCGGCTCTGGTCGGCGGCGGCACGCGGCCGCGGCCCGGTGAAGCGGCGCTAGCTCATCTCGGCGTGCTCTTCCTCGACGAGCTGCCGGAGTTTCACCCGCAAGTGCTCGATGCGCTGCGCCAGCCGCTGGAGACGGGCGAGACGGTGATCGCGCGGGCGAACCATCGCATTACTTATCCGTCGCGCATTCAGCTCATCGCCGCGATGAATCCCTGCCGCTGCGGGCGTGCGGGCGAACCCGGCTATGTCTGCCGCCAGGGGCGCGCTTGCGCCGAGCGTTATCAGGCGCGCATCTCCGGTCCCCTGCTCGATCGCATCGACCTGCAAATCGAGGTGCCGGCCGTCTCGGCCGCGGACCTCGTGCTGCCGCAAGCCTCGGAGGGAAGTATGGAGGTCCGCGGCCGCGTCACGCAGGCGCGCCGCATTCAGACCCAGCGTTACGCCGCGCTTGAACTTCCACGCGTGCGCACCAATGCCGACTGCGACGGCGCCATGCTGGAGGAGATTGCCGCACCCGATCGCGCCGGACTGACGCTGCTGCGCGAGGCTGCGGACGCGCTCAGCTTGAGCGCGCGCGGCTATCACCGCACGCTGCGAGTCGCGCGCACGCTTGCCGACCTCGACGGCGAGGAGAAGGTCGCGCGCATCCATATCGCCGAGGCGCTGAGCTATCGGGGCGAGACCTTGCGCCGCTCGCAAGTCGCCGCCTGAACCCGCTAAGATGCTGATTATGATCAGTTTTGGTCCTTGATCGGTCGCCGATCCCGACCGCTCGCAAAGCTTTTTCAAGCTTTCTCTGCTTCAACTTTGCTCCAACCGAAGCGGCCGGCAACGACCGGCGATGAGCGAGCGCCGTCAAGTGGAGTTGGAGCAGCCAGAGGACAATGCTGAGCGGCGGTCTGCGCCTGCGTTGGAGCGGAAGGGAAGCGTCCGCGGCGGGCTCGCGCGCGCCTTCGGCGATCTCCGCGACGACACGTTGACGGGTATCGGACTGCGCCCCGCGCTCGGACTGTTCGCCGGCGCGCTCATTGTCCTGTCCTTTCTCGCGCTTGGCGGCTTTCTCGCGTTCGCTCTGCTGCCGCTCATGCTGGGCGTCGCCATCATGGTGACGCTTTTCGCCACGCGGAGAAGCGGCGGCGAACGGCTTTTGTCCGACCGCCTCGATCAAAGCCTCGAGTCGCTGAAGGATCTGCAATGGGAGGTGCGCGAGCGCGAAGCGCGCTATCGCGATCTGCTCGACCATCAGGACAACGTGATCCTGCGCCGCGCGCTCGATCACAAGCTCACCTTCGTCAACGACGCCTTCTGCCGGACCTTCGGTTTGACGCGCGAGGCGGCGCTCGGGCAGATCTTCAAGCTCCCCTTGGCGTGCGGCGAGCCGGAGGAAGCGGCGCTCGCCGACGGTGAGGAGCGGCATAGCCGCATCGTCGAGCTTGCGACCGAAGCGGGCCCGCGCTGGTTCGCCTGGGAGGATTTCGCCATCGTCGACGCTAACGGGCGCGTGAGCGAGATCCAGAGCATCGGCCGTGACATCAGCGAGCAGCGCGCGGCGGAACTCGAGCTGCAAGAGGCGCGCGACCAGGCGATGGATGCGAGCAAGGCCAAGTCGCGCTTCCTTGCTTCGATGAGCCACGAGATCAGAACGCCGATGAACGGCATTCTCGGAATGACCGGTCTTTTGCTCGATACGGAGCTCACGCCCGAGCAGCGCACCTATGCCCGCGCTATTCAGACCTCGGCGAACACGCTGCTTGGGCTGATCGACGAGGTGCTCGACTTTTCCAAGATCGAAGCCGGCAAGATCGAGCTTCGCCCGGCGCCGTTCGACATCGCCGATGCCGCGCAAGGGGTGATCGAGCTGCTGGCGCCGCGCGCCCGCGACAAGGGGCTGGAGATAGGCTGGCTCGCCGCTCCGGACCTGCCGAAGACGGTGATCGGGGATGAGATGCGTGTACGCCAAATTCTGATGAATCTGATAGGCAACGCCATCAAATTTACGGAAACCGGCGGGGTCGCCCTCACGCTCAAACTCGCCCTTGGGCCGGCGCGCGAGGGAAAGCCCGAAGCGATGCTTCGCTTTGCCGTTCGCGATACCGGACCCGGCGTCCCCCCAGAAGCGATCGAGCGCATCTTCGCCGAGTTCGAGCAAGCGGACAGCGGGCCGGCGCGGCGGCACAACGGGACTGGCCTTGGACTTGCCATCTCCAAGCGCCTCGTCGACGAGATGGGGGGCCGCATCGGCGTGGCGAGCGTGCCAGGGGCAGGTGCCACCTTCACCGTCGATCTTCCCTTCGCGCTGCCCTCGCGACCCGCCGAGCTTGGCGCCCCTTGGCCCAAGCCTGGTGCGCACGAAAAGGTGCTGCTCGTGCTCGAAGGCGCGATCGAATCCGGCATCATCTGCGATCAGCTCGTTGCCGTGGGGGCTTCGGTCGCGCGCGTGCGACTGAAGGATGCCGAGCGGATCGCCAGAGAGGCCGCAGCCAACGGTCTTCCCTTCACCGCGCTGCTTGCGGACCGGGCCGCCGTTCGGGCGGGCGCTGCGCGCATCATCGGCCTTCTCCGCGGCAGCGGCAAACAACAGCGGAGCGCCGTGATCATCGATCCTTCCGAACGCGGAAACATTCCCGCCTTCCGCGCCGAAGGCTTCAACTTCTATCTGGTGCGGCCGGTGCGGCCCTTGTCGCTCTTGCTACAACTGTTCGGCGACCTCGATGCGGCTGAGCGCAAAGCACGCGACACCGCGATGCTGCCGCGCATGGCGCCTGCGCAGCATGGCGAAGGACAGGGGCTCTCAGTCCTGCTCGCCGAGGACAACGACATCAACGCGCTTCTTGCCCGCACTGTGCTGGAGAAGTCGGGCGCGCGCGTCGTGCGCGCGCGAAACGGGGCCGAGGCCATTGCCAAGATCCGCGCCGAGCTTGAGCAGGCGAACGGCTTCGACCTCGTGTTGATGGACATCCAAATGCCGGACATGGACGGGATCGAGGCGGCGCGCCGTATCAGGGCGCTCTATCCTGATGATGCCGGTCCCGCCGAAGGTCGCCCCCCGATCGTGGCGCTGACGGCGAACGCCTTCGCCGAGGACCGCGAGGCCTATTTGGAAGCCGGCCTCGACGACTATCTTGCCAAGCCCTTCGAGAAAGCCGATCTCGCGGCGCTTCTTGCGCGTTGGGCATGCAAGACTGTGGCCGAAAAGCCATCCGGCCGCGGCGTGGCGTAGCGCCTCCTCCACAATCGCCTGGAAGTTGTGGGCCTTTCCCGGACTGTCACATAGGCTTCGAATTGGTTTGCTAACCGGCCAGTGTTGTGGCCGAATCGGGGTGCCCCGCGGGTCGAGGGGTTGCATCAGTAGCCCGCGGTTTCCCCGAGGCCATCCCCGCCCATCAGTCGGGCCGACCATGCCGATGAAGCCAATTGCCGGACGCTTTGCGGCCAGATTTCGCGGTGGCGCCATGTTTCCAGGATTGATGTTCAGGCCGGGTCAAGGCGGCGGGCTGCCGTTCATCGGCCGGCGCCGCTTCGCCGTTGCCGACTTTGGCAAGCGCTTCCGGCCAGCAAAGATCTACGGCCAGCTCGGTTCGCTCGAAGTACGCCTCGCCCGCAAGAGGAGCGAGATCAGACGCGCCCAGCGTCTTCGCTACAAAGTTTTCTACGAGGAGATGTCGGCCACGCCCAACGCGCTCGCAATTCTCTCGCGGCGCGACGAGGATCAATTCGATTCGATCTTCGACCATCTCTTGGTGATCGACCGGGGCGACGTCAATGACGGACGCCGCTGGCGGCGCTCGAAAGTGGTGGGCACCTATCGCGTGCTCCGCCAGGAAGTTGCCGACCTATATGATGGCTTCTACACGCAAGGCGAATACGACATCGCGCCTCTGCTCCGGGCGAAGCCCGATTACAAGTTCATCGAGATGGGCCGCTCCTGTGTGCTCCAGCCCTATCGCAACAAGCGCACGCTGGAGCTGCTCTGGCAGGGCGTCTGGACTTATGTCCGCGAGCATGGTGCCAACGTGATGATCGGCTGCGCGAGCTTCGCGGGCACCAATCCCGCCGCCCATGCCGAGGCGCTGAGCTTCCTGCATCATACGGCGCTCGCGCCGGAGGATTGGCGCGTCAGGGCGCATGAGCATCTCAGGGTCGATATGAACATGATGCCGCACGAAGCGATCTCGCCCCGCGCCGCGTTGAAGGCGCTGCCGCCGCTGATCAAGGGCTATCTTAGGCTCGGCGCTTATGTCGGCGACGGGGCTGTGATCGATCGCCAATTCGGCACCATCGACGTGATGATCATTCTCCCGGTCGAAGCGATCAGGTCGCGCTACTTCGCCCATTTCGGCGCGCCGGACGAGCTGTCCGCGCCGATAGAGCCGGCCTTCGCCCTGAATTAACGGTGCGTTTCGGCGCGTTTGACGCGCTAGGGGGGTGACCCTAAATTCGCCTCATGCGCCATGCCGACCCCAATGAAGCGCGTGCCGCAGCCGAAGCCGCCGTCGGCTTGCGTCAGCTCAACGAGCGCTCGCGCGAGATCTTCAAGCGCATCGTCGAGACCTATCTCGCCACCGGCGAGCCGGTGGGCTCGCGCAATTTGAGCCGTGCTCTCCCGATGACGCTGTCGCCGGCTTCCGTGCGCAACGTGATGTCGGATCTCGAAAGCCTCGGCCTGATCTATGCGCCGCATACGAGCGCCGGCCGGCTGCCCACGCAAACGGGCTTGCGCCTGTTCATCGACGGCCTGCTCGAGATCGGCGATATCAGCGGCGAAGAGCGCAGCCAGATCGAGAGCCGTATCGCCGGAGGCGGACGCCGCCGGGCCATCGAGGAGCTGCTCGGCGAAGCCGGAGAGCTGTTGTCGGGACTGTCGCGCTGCGCCGGCGTCGTGCTGGTCGAGAAGCAAAGCAAGCGATTGAGGCAGGTCGAGTTCGTCAATCTCGGGCCCGGCCGCGCGCTTGCCGTGCTGGTCGGCGAGGACGGCGACGTGGAGAACCGCATCATCACGCTGCCCGAAGGGCTGCCGCTCGCCTCGTTGCAAGAAGCGTCGAACTACGTCAATGCGCGTATTGGGGGACTCACTCTGGCGGAGGCGCGCGCCCGCATCGAAAAGGAGATCGACGCGCACCGCGCCCAACTCGATTCGCTCGCCGCGCGCATCGTCACCGAAGGTCTTGCCACCTGGTCGGGAGACGGCGACGAACGCAAGAGCCTTATCGTCTGCGGACGCGCCCACCTCCTCGAAGACGTACGGGCCATGGAGGACCTGGAGCGGGTCAGACTCCTATTCGAGGATCTCGACACCAAGACCGATCTGATCCAACTGCTTGGGCTCGCCGAGCGAGCCGAGGGCGTCCGCATCTTCATCGGCTCCGAGAACAAGCTATTCTCGCTGTCGGGCTCGGCGCTGATCGTCTCGCCGTTCGAGGACAGCGAGCAGAAAATCGTTGGCGTGCTTGGGGTGATCGGCCCGACGCGGCTCAACTACGCGCGTATCATTCCGATGGTCGACTACACGGCACGGCTGGTCGGACGGCTGGTCCCTTGATTTTTTGCGGTTTACGGTCGATATCCCCGACGACTCCTTAAGTTGAACGTTTCGCCGAGGCCTCGCATGCCCGACGACAAGACCGATCCGGCTGAGCCGAACGAGGATGAGGCAAAGCTTGCCGAATCCACGAAGGCCGAGACGCGGACTGTAGGCGGCGACCCCGCGGCCAGGCTGGGCGCCGATCTCGACGCGCTGCTCGCCGAGAACGCAGAGATGCGCGACCGGCTGCTGCGGACGCTCGCCGACATGGAGAATTTGCGCCGCCGCACCGAGCGGGAGAAAACCGACACGGCGCGCTACGCCATCACCAACTTCGCCCGCGACGTGCTCACCGTCGGCGACAATCTGAAGCGCACCATCGATCACGTGCCGGCTGAAGCCGCCGCGCAGGACCCCGCGCTCAAGAGTTTTCTCGAAGGCGTCGAGCTGACCGAGCGCGAGCTCTTGAACGTGCTCGAGCGGCATGGAGTCAGCCGCATCGAGCCGCTCGGGCAGCGCTTCGACCCGAACTGCCATCAGGCCATGTACGAGGTGCCCGACCCGAGCGTTCCGGAAGGCACCGTGGTCGATGTGATGCAGGCCGGCTACGTGATCGGCGACCGCTGCTTGAGACCGGCTCTCGTCGCCGTCGCCAAAGGGGGAGCGAAGCCGAAGCCGAAGGGCGACGACAATGGCTTTCCGTCGCGCAAGCCCGCCAATGACGATTTCCCCGAAGGCGGCAGGCCGAACGACTAGGTCCGCTTTACCTGGCCTTGGTCACGCGGCGCAGCGTGAGATTGAACCTCCCGCCTTCGGTAATTAGGTCAGAGGTGCCGCCGAGAATGCGGTCGATGCCGTGATAAGCGAGCCGGTCTTCGCCGCCCAGCACCACCACGTCGCCTGACTTCAGCGCGAATGTCTGTGTCGGGTCCTTACGCGACCTCCCGCCGACGCGGAAGAGTCCCGTATCGCCAAGCGACACGGAAAGCACGGGGGCTGCGAAATCCTCCTCGTCCTTGTCCTGATGCAGGCCCATCTTGGCGCTGCCCGCGTAATAATTGACGAGGCAGGCCTCGGGCGGCGCCGCGTATTGCGTCACCTCCTTCCATAGATCGAGCAGCACCGGCGGGATCGGCGGCCAGGGCTTTCCCGTCTCCGGGTGGGTCGGCTGATAGCGATAGCCGCACTCCTTGTCCGTCACCCAGCCGAGCGGCCCGCAATTCGTCATGCGCACCGACATGGGGGTCCCTGAGCGCGGCATGGTCGGCGTGAAGAGCGGCGCTTGGGCAATGACGCGCCGCAACTCTGCCAAAAGGACCCTCTGCGCCGCTAGATCGAGCTTTTGCGGAAAATAATCCATGCCGACCTTTGTTCCACCGCAAGCCTGCCTTACCCTCTGCCATATAGCGCGTCGGCGGCGAATGAGGAGATGAGCGAGGTGCCTGCAAAAGTGCAAAAGGCCAATCCCGACGGTTACGTGCATGCCCGCGACCCGAACGAGTATCAGCGCCTGCGCGATCAGGCGCTGATGTGGCAGCGGGCGACCGAGGAGGTGCTCGACCGCATCGGACTGAAAGCCGGCATGAGCTGTCTTGACGTCGGCTCAGGTCCCGGCTCGGTGATGCGGCTGATGGCGAACCGCGTCGGGCCGCAAGGCCAAGTCACCGGCATCGAGATCGACGGCAACCTCGCGAACCAGGCGCTCGCCGATCTCCGCGCGCAAGGCGGGGCCAACTTCCAAGTCGTCGTCGCCAATGCGCTCAAGCTGGAGAGCGTTCCGGGTGCGCCCTTCGATCTCACCTTCTGCCGCCTTTTCCTCATGCATATGCAAAACCCGGTGGCGGCACTGGAGAGGATGCTGTTCTGGACCAAGCCTGGCGGGACGGTGGTGGCGCAGGAGTTCGATTTCGGCGCCATCGCGGTCGAACCGCGTTGTCCCGCTATGACCGAATTCAATCGGCTGTTCGAGGGAGTCTTTAGGGGGTATGGACGCAACCTGCGCGCGGGACGCCAGCTCCCGGCACAGTTCGAGGCGGCGGGTCTCGGGCTCCCAGACGGTACTCTGGCGGAGGCTAAGTACCTGCCGCTCAAGGACATGGCGCAAATGTTGATCGGGTTTACCAAGGGCTGTTCACCTCGGCCGCCGAGCTTGGCATTGCCGACCCGGTCCGCGCCGATCAGTTCAAGATCGACCTGGTGGAGGCGGCGTCGGATGGGCGCTACTATTGCCTCACCCCCATCCTCATCGCCGCCTGGAAGCGCGTTGCGTGACAACATTGTCATCCGCACCCCCTGTCATGCCCGCTTCTCCTTGCGGGCCATAGGGTTGCCTCTTATATAAACGCGGAACCCCGCCGGATGAGTCGGTGGGTGCGCCGACTATTGGGGACCGACGTCACGCTAAAAGCTGCCAAGCCGGGTGCCGCAACTGGGCCCGGGCGGTCTGCCAGAAAGAGAGGTTTGTAATGGCGAAAGTGATCGGAATCGATCTCGGCACGACCAATTCCTGCGTCGCCGTAATGGAGGGAAAGAATCCGAAAGTCATCGAGAATGCCGAAGGCATGCGCACCACGCCCTCGATGGTGGCCTTCACCGACGACGGAGAAATCATCGTAGGCCTTCCCGCCAAGCGACAAGCCGTCACGAATCCGGAGAACACCTTCTTCGCCATCAAGCGCCTAATCGGCCGCCGCTACGACGACCCGATGGTCGAGAAGGACAAGAAGCTCGTCCCCTACAAGATCGTCAAAGCCTCGAACGGCGATGCCTGGGTCGAATCCCACGGCAAGCAATATTCGCCCTCGCAGATTTCCGCCTTCATCCTGCAAAAGATGAAGGAGACCGCCGAAGCCTATCTCGGCCAGAAGGTCGAGCAGGCGGTCATCACCGTCCCCGCTTATTTCAACGACGCGCAGCGCCAAGCTACCAAGGACGCCGGCAAGATTGCCGGCCTCGAAGTTTTGCGCATCATCAACGAGCCGACCGCGGCCGCGCTTGCCTATGGGCTGGAGAAGAAAGAGGGCAAGACCATCGCCGTCTATGACTTGGGCGGCGGCACGTTCGACATTTCCATTCTGGAGATCGGCGACGGCGTGTTCGAGGTGAAGTCGACCAATGGCGACACCTTCCTCGGCGGCGAAGACTTCGACATGCGCATCGTCGATTACCTCGCCAACGAATTCAAGAAAGAGAGCGGCATCGATCTCCGCGGCGATAAGCTCGCGCTACAGCGCCTGAAGGAGGCGGCCGAGAAGGCCAAGATCGAGCTGTCCTCGACGACACAGACCGAGATCAATCTGCCCTTTATCACCGCCGACAAGTCGGGGCCGAAGCATCTCACCATGAAGCTCACGCGCGCGAAGCTCGAGAGCCTGGTGGATGACCTCATCCAGAAGACCATCGGCCCGTGCCAGAACGCGCTGAAAGACGCAGGGCTGAAGGCGGCAGAGGTCGAGGAGGTGGTGCTGGTCGGCGGCATGACGCGCATGCCGAAGGTCGTCGAGACGGTGAAGAATTTCTTCGGGCGCGAACCGCATAAGGGCGTCAACCCCGACGAGGTGGTGGCCATCGGCGCCGCCATTCAGGCGGGCGTGCTGCAAGGCGACGTCAAGGACGTGCTCTTGCTCGACGTTACCCCGCTCTCGCTCGGCATCGAAACCTTGGGCGGCGTGTTCACCCGGCTGATCGATCGCAACACGACGATCCCGACCAAGAAGAGCCAAGTATTTTCCACGGCCGAGGACAATCAGAATGCCGTCACCATCCGCGTGTTCCAGGGCGAGCGCGAGATGGCGGCGGACAACAAGCTGCTCGGTCAGTTCGATCTCGTCGGCATCCCGCCGGCCCCCCGCGGCGTGCCGCAGATCGAGGTGACCTTCGACATCGACGCCAACGGCATCGTCAACGTGTCGGCGACCGACAAGGCCACCGGCAAGGAGCAGTCGATCCGCATCCAGGCGTCCGGCGGCCTGACCGAGGCCGACATCAACCGCATGGTCAAGGAGGCCGAGAGCCACGCCGAGGAAGACAAAAAGCGGCGCGAGCTGGTCGAGGTGAAGAACCAGGCCGAGGCGTTGGTGCACTCGACGGAACGCATGCTGAAGGATTACGGTGACAAGGTCCCCGCCGGCGACAAAGCGCTGGTGGAGACGGCCGTCAGCGATCTGAAGACCGCAATCCAGGGCGAGGATAAGGACGCGATCAAGCAGAAGACAGATGCGCTGGCGCAGGCCTCGATGAAACTCGGCGAGGCCATGTATCAGGCGAGCCAAGGTCAGGCCGCTTCAGGCGGCGGTCCGTCAGCTGCCGCCGGCGGTCCAGACGACAAAGTCGTCGATGTCGACTTCGAAGAAGTCAAGGACGACGACAGCAAGAAGTCAGCGTAACAGAGCATGGTATTGGCGCCGGGCGAGGAGCCCGGCGCCGGCCCAATACAAGAGGCTTGTGCGCCGCCTAAGCAACGGCGGTGTAAAGGGCCGGAGGGGCGATGGCAAAGCGAGACTATTACGACGTTCTAGGTGTATCGCGCGGCTCTCGCGACAGCGAGATAAAGGCCGCCTTTCGGCGTCTCGCCAAGGAATGCCATCCCGACCGGTGCAACGGCGATCCCAACGCCGAGAAGCGTTTCAAGGAGCTCAATGAGGCCTATGAGGCGCTGAAGGACCCGCAGCGCCGCGCGGCCTACGACCGCTTCGGCCACGCCGCTTTCGATCCAGGGCTCGGCGGCGGGGGCGGGCACGGCTTCGGCGCGGATTTCTCCGCCTCGATGTCGGAGATGTTCGACGATCTGTTCGGCGAGTTCATGGGCCAGCGCCGCCCGCGTCAGCGCTCGGGGCGCGAGCGCGGGTCCGATCTCCGCTACAACATGGAGATCACCCTCGCCGAGGCCTATCAAGGCAAGACCGCGCAGATTCGCGTGCCGACATCGGTGATCTGCGACAGCTGCTCGGGCTCGGGCGCCAAGGCCGGGACGCACCCGACCTCTTGCCGCACCTGCGGCGGCGTCGGCAAGGTGCGCGCGAGCCAGGGCTTCTTCACCATCGAGCGCACCTGCCCGACCTGTCAGGGCCGCGGCGAGACGATCGAGACGCCCTGCCCGTCCTGCAACGGCGCCGGGCGCGTGACGCGCGAGCGCACGCTGTCAGTGACGATTCCCGCGGGCGTCGAAGACGGCACGCGCATCAGGCTCGCCGGCGAAGGCGAAGCGGGCTTGCGCGGCGGGCCGCCCGGCGATCTCTACATCTTCCTCTCGATCAAGCCGCACGAATTCTTCCAGCGCGACGGCGCCGACCTCTTCTGCCGCGTGCCGATCGCCATGACCACGGCCGCGCTTGGCGGGCAGATCGAGGTGCCGACCATCGACGGCGGCAGGACCCGGGTGAAAATCCCCGAGGGCACCGAGAGCGGCAAGCAGTTCCGCCTCAAGGCCAAGGGCATGCCGGTGCTGCGCTCCAAGCAGCAGGGCGACCTTTACATCCAGGTCGAGGTCGAGACGCCGAAAAACCTCTCACGTAAGCAGCGCGAGCTGCTCAAGTCCTTCGAGGACGCCTCCAACCCGAGCACGAGCCCGGCCTCGACCGGCTTCTTCGCCAGGGTGAAGGAGTTCTTCGAGGGCATCGGAGAATAGCAACTTCTCGCCGGCATTCACCGTTGTTGACTTGCAGGCGCGCAAAGCGCCTGTAATCTCATGGCGCAACGGGTGATCCTTCATGGCCAAACGGGTAGCCACGCAGCGAGCCGAGCCTATCGCTCAGGCCCCGCAATGGCGCGTGGCGGCGGTCGACGTGGCGCGAACCGCCGCGATCGTGGCGATGGTCGTCGCTTTCGTTGCGCTGCTCTGGTTCGCCCGCACCGCGCTCCTGCTGCTCTTTGCCGGCATATTGCTGGCCGTGCTGCTCGACGGCATGTCCCGACCCTTGATGCGCTGGACCGGCATGCCGAAAGGGGCGGCGCTTTCCCTCGTTGTGCTGGGCATCGGGCTCTTCTTCGTGCTCGTCGCCGTGAGCGCGGGCCCCGTGCTGCTCGAGCAGCTCGAAGAGCTCGGCCGGAACCTCGCGCAAACCATCACGAGCTTGGGTCAGGAGGCTGCGACCCAGGCCGGTCAGAGCGGCATGCTGCGCAATTTCGATTGGTCGGCGTTGATCGAGCTGCTGCCGAGCCCGCTCGGAATCGCAACCGGCGCGACCGCCGTGGCAGGCACGGTGCTGGGCGCCATCACCTCAATTCTGATCGTGATCTTCTTCGGCGTCTATTTGGCGCTCACCCCGAGCCTCTATGTGACGCTCGTGCTAAGATTCGTGCCGGCGGAGCGGCGCGCCGAAATTCGTGGCGTGCTCGATGAGATCGGCACGGTGCTGCACAACTGGCTGCGGGGCCAGTTGCTTGCCATGACCATCGTCGGCGTCGTCACCTATTTCGGACTTCTCATTCTCGACATACCGCTCGCCTTCGTGCTGGCGCTCTTGCTCGGAATGTTCGAGTTCATTCCCTATATCGGGCCGATCTTGGGAGCCGCTCCCATGCTTCTCGTCTCGGCCGGGCACGGTTTCGACATGCTGGTATGGGCATTCGCGCTCTATCTCGTCGTGCAGCTTCTGGAGAGCTATGTCATCACGCCCATCATACAGTCGCGCGCCGTCTCGCTGCCGCCCGTCGTCGTCATCTTGAGCCAGCTCGTGTTCGGCGCGATGTTCGGCGTGCTCGGCCTTGCGCTGGCAACGCCACTCGTGGCTGCCGTATCGGTTCCGGTGCGGCGCTATCTCGGAGCGGACATACGAACATGACTCGGCTGTTGTTCTTCGCCGGCAGCACGCGGGAGGGGTCTTACAACAAGAAGCTCGCCTCGCTCGCGCATCACATTGCCGAAGCCAATGGCATCGAGGCCGTTCTCGTCGACCTCAAGGACTATCCGATGCCGATCTATAACGGCGATATCGAAGCGAAAGACGGGCCACCCGAGCGGGCGCGCGCCTTCAAGGCCCTGCTCGGCGAATACCAGGGCGTGTTCATCGCAAGCCCCGAGTACAATTCGTCGGTGACACCATTGCTCAAGAACACGCTCGATTGGGTGACGCGTGTGAGAGCAAAGGGCGAGAGCGGGCTCGAAGTATTCAAATCGCGCGTCTTCGCCATCTCGGGTGCTTCGCCAGGCTATTACGGAACGATGCGGAGTTTGTTGCACCTCCGCCAAATCCTAGAAGCCGGCATGGGCGCGACCGTTATCCCGCAGCAAATTGCCGTGCCGCGCGCCATGGACGCGTTCGAGGCGAATGGCAGCCTCAAAGATCCAGCGCAACAGAAGCTGTGCGCAAGCGTCGTCGAAGCCCTCGCCGTCGCCGCCAAGAGATTTGTCGTTCCATGACGCATCCCCGCGACAGGCTGATCGTTGCGCTCGACGTACCCGACGTCGATAAGGCCAGAGCCTTGATCGAGGCGCTGGGCACTTCTGTCGGAGTCTATAAGATCGGGCTGGAGCTTCTTTTCTCCGGCGGGTTCGCGCTCGCGCAGGAGCTGGCGCGGCACGGCAGGCCGGTGTTCCTCGATGCCAAGCTGCTCGACATCGAGGCCACCGTCGAGCGCGCGACGGCGGCAATCGCCCGCATCGGGGTTGAGTTCCTCACGGTGCATGCGCTCGACTGCAAGACGCTGAACGCCGCCGTGCGGGGGCGGGGCGACAGCGGGCTCAAGCTGCTCGGCGTCACGGTCTTGACCAATCTGTCCGCTGCCGATCTCATCGAGCAATGCATCGACCATCCTCTACCGGACCTCGTTCTACACCGTGCCGATCTCGCCAGGGAGAGAGGCTTGGACGGCGTCGTCGCCTCGGGCCATGAGGCGGCCGCGATCCGCAGGGCCGCGGGCCCCGATTTCCTCATCGTCACGCCGGGCGTGAGACCGCGAGGCGCCGACACACAAGATCAGGCGCGCGCGATGACGCCGAAGGCCGCGATCGAAGCGGGCGCCAACTATCTCGTGGTGGGCCGGCCGATCACCCGCGCACGCGATCCGCGCGCCGCCGCGGACGCCATCGTCGCCGAGATCGACGAGGCTCTGTCAGTCTAGCTCCCCGAGCCGGGCTTCGATCAGCCGCGCCAGCGTTTCCGCCTCGCCCTCGATGAGGATTTGCTTCACCCGCGACTTGCCGCCTTGCACCACCGACACCGAGGACGGCGGCGCTTTCAGCCAGTGCGCAACGAGCCGTTCCAGCGCGTCGTTGGCGCGGCCATCTTCGGGCAGCGCCCGCACACGCGCTTTCAGCACCGTCTCGCCGCCGAACGCCTCGACGCCCCCAATCTCGTCGCGAGCGGATTTCGGCGTGAGCCGCACCTTTAGCGTCACGCCGGCAGCCACCCGGCGAATTTCGAGCTTGAGGCTCGCTGCGCTCAAAGCGTGGGGGTTGGTTGCACCGCCGGCAGGATCCAGCCGAGCAGCACCACGTCGCGGATGAAGAGCAAGAACAGGATCAGAATGACCGGCGAAATATCGATGCCGCCGAGATTGGGAATGATGCTTCTGATCGGGCGAAGCGCGGGCTCGGTCAGCCGGTAGAGCATCTCCGCCACCGAATAGACGAAGCGGTTCGACGTGTTGACAACGTTGAAGGCGACCAGCCAGCTTAGGATCGCGCTGGCGATGACCACCCAGATATAGAGGTCGATGACGAGAACGAGAAATCCGATCAAGGGAACCATCAAGACCTCCTGGGCTGGCGGGCACATGTAACGGAGAGGCGGCGCGGAGAGCAAGCTTTCCCTCCCGCGCGCGGGAAGCGGGAGGGGCGCATAAAGGCGCAGATTCGGGCGCTCGCTTGACAGGCCCGAAGGCCGATCCCTAAATGCCCTGGCTTGTGGGGCCGTAGCTCAGTTGGGAGAGCGCAGCAATCGCACTGCTGAGGTCACCGGTTCGATCCCGGTCGGCTCCACCAAATTCAACTCAATCAGCGAAGTGGCAGGTCCGATCGCGCGGCGAAGTAACGCCGCGGTGCAATGTTCGCGCCGGAAGGAGCTAGTCGGGCGACCGGCCAAGGCTGCCCTTGTTCGCTTCCAGAACCTTGACGAGGATCTCCAGCTCTTCGTTGCTCGCCAAGCGAGCCGAGACCTCGAGCGCGCCGGGCACCAGCGAAACGCGATAGCCGGTTGCCGTCCCTGCCGCTGCGGCTCCCGCCGCGGCTTCCTTTGCCATTGGAGTGTCGCTCATGACCTTTACCCTTCGCGATGCCATCGCAAGAGGGTGGGCGAGTATGGTTAACAAAGGGTTGTGAGGGCGCTTCTCATGCGCAACAAACCGCGGCCGGGCAATCAGAGAGAGCGTCGATCAAGCGGCGAGGCTTGGGCCGTCGTCCGAAGCCGTATCGACCGGCAGGCGCCCGTTGGCGGGCTTTCGCGAGCTGATCATCCGCGGCATCTGCAAATTGCCGGCGACGTCCCGCACCCTGAAGAACCATCCCATCAGCGGGACCAGAGCGAAATCTGGCGCGAAACGCCAGGCGAGGATGCTCAAGCGGTTGAACCAGCCGGTGACGATCGTCTTCCTGCCGCGCATGAACTTACGGTAGCCGATGCGCGCGACATCCTCGGGCGCCATCACGGGGAACAGCTGCACATAGCGCGAATACTCCGCGCCGGCTTTGGCATGCATTGCCGTTGTGGTCGCGCCGGGGGCGAGCGCGGAGACGCGCACGCCGGTGCCCATGGTCTCGTAAGCGATCGCGCGCGTGAAGGAGAGCACGAATGCCTTGGCGGCGGCGTAGGTCGCCTGGTAGGGCACCGGCATGAAGCCCTCGACCGAGGCGACGTTGAGCACGCCGCCCTGCCGGCGCGCGATCATGCCGGGCAGAAAGCGGCGCGTGAGATCGACCACCGCCTGCACGTCGAGATCGACGATTTGCCTGAGCTTTGCCGGGTCCTGGTCCTGGAAGAAGCCAGCGGTCATGATCGCCGCGTTGTTGACGAGGATGTCGGCATAGAGATGGAAGCGCCGCAAAGCAACTTCCAGACCGGCACAGCCTTCCGCGGTGCTGAGGTCGATGGCGACGTATTTCACCTCGATGCCATGCGCCTGAGTGAGCGATCGAGCCGTCGCTTTGAGCTTCGCCTCATCGCGGGCGACAAGGACGAGTGTATGGCCCGCGCGGGCAAACTCATCCGCGAGCGCCCTACCGATGCCTTGCGTCGCTCCGGTTATGACGACGGCAGCCGTGAACGGCTCCATCCGCTTGCCGATATCGTTCATCGTCGACCCAGACAGTTATGTTTGCGCAGCTCCGGCTGCGGAAATCCCCTTAGGCCTCGTCAGCAACCCCTAGCACACAAGCTTGCAAGACGCATGCAAGTCCTTGGCAATGACCGGAAACCGCCCGGCTCGTGGCAAGGATTGGGAAGACCTGGTACCCACAGCTAGAATAACCAACGCGCTCATCGCGCGCGAGTGCCATCATCCTTCCAGAAAGCCTTCCCAATGGCCCCTATCTTTGCCTTGCGCCTGGTTCTGCTGCTGCCTGCGCTGCTCCTAATGCAACAACTTGCCGCAAATGCGGCACCGAGCCTCGCCGAGGCCATCAAGCAGACCGACGCCAAATATCTCGACGCTCCTGACGCGGAGGGCAGCAACGATGCGCCCACGATCGATGCGGGCAGCGGCGAGGACGATGACGAGGACGAAGGGGAACCAGTTCCGCAGGAGATTTCTCAAGGCGGGGTGAAGGCGATTCTGAGCTACGAGGAGGAGACGAGCGAGGACGGCGACGCCATGCGCGCCCCCGTCGTGGTCGTATTCGCCGACAACAAGGAGATCGCCAAGCTCGAAGGAGACGCGGGCTTCGGCAGCCCCCTGGTCGGCGTGCAGATCGCCGAGCTCGATCCCGGCAATCCCCATCCCGAAGTCATTGTCTCCTTCTTCACGGGTGGGGCGCATTGCTGCTCTGACACACGCGTCATCACCAGCAACAAGGATGGGTCGGCGTGGCAGACCGTGGAGGTTGGCGAGTTCGACGGCGGGCCGTTGCTCGCGACCGACCTCAACGGCGACGGACGCTATGAGTTCAGGATCCGCGACAACGCCTTTCTTTACGCCTTTGCCTGCTACGCCTGCTCCGAGGCGCCGCTAGAGCTGCTGACGGTCGAAAATGGCGCCGTCAAGAACGTCACCACCGAGCCGAGCTTCAAGCCGGCGCATGCCGCCTATCTCAAAGGCATGATCGAGGGCGTGCCGGACGAGGACGTTAACGGCTTCTTGGCCGGCTATGTCGGGGAGAAGATCTTGCTCGGCGAGGGGAAACAGGCTTGGGAGCTGATGGTTCGCTACTACGACAAGGCTTCCGACTGGGGGCTCGAGACCTGCGACCAGCCGCTCAATGAAGTGGGCGAGTGCCCCGGCCAGGAGATCAAGCTCACCTTTCCTGATGCGCTCGAACGCATGCTTAAGGAAAATGGCTATAATGTAGAGAAGTGAGGCCGATACGGCCCGGACCCTTGGCGGAACCCGGACGGATCGGGCCCCGTTGAACTGACCCGGGCTCAAGCGATGAGCCTTGGCCAGCTGTGTTTTTGTCGAGGAGTTAAGCGTATGGCACCCCGCGCTTTCTGGACCGGCCATTTAAGGCTTTCGCTGGTCAACATCCCGGTCAAGCTCTATCCGGCGACCAGCTCGGAACGGCGGATCGAGCTGCATCAGATCCACGAGCCATCCGGCAAGCGCATCCGCTATCAGAAGGTGGTGCCAGGCGTGGGTCCGGTCGAGAACGAGGAGATCACCAAGGGCTACGAATACGAGAAGGGCAAATATGTCCTGATCGATCCCAAGGAGATCGACGAGCTCAAGCTCGAATCGAAGCAGACGATCGAGCTCGCCCGTTTCGTCGACGAGGACGCGATCGACCCGCGCTACTACGAGACGCCATATTATCTCTTGCCCGACGGCGACATGGCCGACGAGGGCTACACCATCCTGCAGAAAGCGCTGAAGGATAGCGGCAAGATCGGCGTCGGCCAGTTCATCTTGCGCGGCCACGGCAACATCGTCGCCATCAGGCCGTTCGGCAAGGGTCTCTTGCTAGAAGTGCTGCGCCACGCCAACGAGATCCGTGCCGCCGAGCCGCTGTTCAAGGAGATCGCCGAGGTCAAGACCGACAAGGAAGCGCTCGATCTCGCCAAGGAGCTCATCAAGCGCAAAAGCGGCAAGTTCGAGCCGGAGCAGTTCAAGGACGAATATAGCGAGGCGGTGTGGGAGCTGATCAACGCCAAGATCGAGCATCGCGCACCCGAGATCGTCGAGGCGGCGCCCGGCGGCGCCAAAGTCATCAATATCATGGACGCGCTGAAGAAGAGCGTGCAGCAAGGGAAGGGCGCACCCGCTAAGAGTGCCGCCAAGCGCAGCGCCGCCTCAGCCAAGTCAAGCGCCGGCAAGAAGACGGCAAAGGGCGCGGCCAGACGGAAGTCAGCCTAAGTCATGGCACGGCCTGCAAGCCGAGACCTGCTCGCCGAGTACAAAGCGAAGCGCGACTTCGGTAAGACGCCGGAGCCCGGCCCCACGCGCGCAAGAAGCAAGGGCAACAGCTTCGTCATCCAGAAGCATGCCGCGCGCCGAACCCATTTCGACTTCCGGCTCGAGCATGACGGCGTGCTGAAGAGCTGGGCGGTCACCAAAGGCCCGAGCCTCGATCCATCGCAAAAGCGCCTCGCCGTGATGACCGAGGACCACCCGCTCGAATATGGCGGCTTCGAAGGCGTAATCCCCAAGGGCGAGTATGGCGGCGGCCCGGTGATGATTTGGGACGAGGGCACCTGGGAGCCGATCGGCGATCCCGACGAAGGGCTGGCCAAGGGCGACCTCAAATTCCGCCTGCACGGCCACCGGCTGAACGGCGAATACGTGCTGGTGCGCATGAAGCCGCGCAAAGAGGATCGCGGCCGGCAGAATTGGCTGCTGATCAAGAAGCGCGACGACTATGCCCATGACGGGGATGAGCCAATGCAGGAATTCGACACCAGCGTGAAGAGCGGCCGGACCATGGACCAAATCCTCAACGGCGAGTCGGCCGTCTGGACCTCCAACAAGGCTCAAAAAAAAACTTCGGCGGCGCGGCCCAAGCGCGTCGCGGCAACGGCAAAGCCCAAGCGAAGAAAATCGCCCGCGCGCTAATCCCGCAATTCGTTTCGCCTGAGCTTGCTACGCTCGACACGGAGGTGCCGGCGGGACGCGGCTGGCTGCATGAAGTCAAGTATGACGGCTACCGCATCATCGGCCGGAAGGCGGGAAGCGAGGTCACGCTGTTCAGCCGGAGCGGCCTCGACTGGACGGTACGCTTCCCGGCCATCGCCCAGGCGCTGCTGACATTTCCCGCCGACATCGCGCTACTCGACGGGGAGGCTGCCTATGTGCTGCCCTCCGGCGTCACCGACTTCAAGTCGCTGCAAGAGCATATCGACACGCCGAACCCGGCCATCCGCTATTTCGTCTTCGATCTGGTCAATCTCGACGGCAAGGATTGGCGCAAGAAGCCGCTGAAGGAGCGGCGCGCACGGCTCGCCAAAGTGATGGCGGCGAGGGGCGTCTCGGATTTTCTCATCTACGCTGATTACGTCGAGGGCTCTGGGCCGGAGTTTTTCGCGCAGGCTTGCGCGGCCGGGCTCGAAGGCATCATCTCGAAGCGCGCCGACCGACCCTACCTCTCGGGCCGCGGTAGGGATTGGCTGAAGATCAAATGCAAGAAGGGCGAGGAATTCGTCATCGGCGGCTACAGCCGCTCCGACGTGAAGGGAAAGCCCTTCTCATCGCTCCTGCTCGGCACATTCGGGGACGGCAAGCTCGTCTATTCGGGCAAGGTCGGCACCGGTTTCGACGCGGGCGACTTCGATAAGCTCGCGCGCAGGTTCACGCCGCTGATGCGCAAAAGCTCGCCCTTCGAGGAGGTGCCGCGCGAGGAGCGCAAAGGCGCGGTGTGGCTCGAGCCGAAGCTCGTCGCGCAGATCGATTTCACCGAACGCACGCGCGACGGCAGGCTCAGGCATCCGAGCTTCAAGAGCCTGCGCGAAGACAAGCCCGCGCGCGAAGTGCATCTCGAACAAGACACCGACGAGGAGGCCGGCATGGCCATGACCAGAAGTGCGGCCGCGAAGAAGGCCGGCAATCCCACCTTCGCCGGGATCACGCTCAGCAATCCCGACAAGATCTATTACCCGAAGGCCGGCCTCACCAAGCTCGACATCGCCCGCTACTACGAGGCGGTCGCGTCCTATCTGCTGCGCTACGTGGCCGACCGGCCGATCAGCCTGGTGCGCTGTCCCGAGGGAATCGATGGCGAGCGCTTCTTCCAGCGGCATGCCATGAAGGGCATGAGCCAGGCGATCAAGCAGGTCCCTATTCCGGGCGGCGAGAGCAAGAAGCCCTATCTCTATATTGACGACGAGACGGGCCTGTTCGGGCTGGTGCAGATCGGCACGCTCGAGATCCACGATTGGGGCGTCTCGCTCGATCATATCAACGAGCCTGACCGGCTCGTGTTCGATCTCGATCCAGACGAAGGCCTCGACATTGCCACGCTGAAGGCGGCGGCGGTCGAGGTGCGGGAGTTTCTCGCCGCGCTCGGCCTCAAGAGCTTCCTCAAATCGACGGGCGGCAAAGGTTTCCATCTCGTCGCGCCGATCACGCCCAAGCTCGGCTGGGTCGAGATCAAGGCCTTCGCCAAGGCCGTCGCCGACGCACTCGTCAGCGCGCGGCCTGACCGTTACACGGCAAACCCCCTCAAGCGCACGCGCGAGGACAAGATCTTCGTCGATTATCTTCGCAATCAGCGCGGAGGCTCGGCGATCGTCAATTATTCGACCCGCGCCAAGGAAGGCGCGCCGGTCGCCTGTCCCCTGCGCTGGGACGAGCTGAAAGGGCTCAAGGCGGCATCGCCCTACACGGTGAAGACGCTGCCGGCGCGGCTCAAGGCGCTGAGGAAAGACCCTTGGGAGGGATTCTTCTCCACTCGCCAGTCGATCACGGCAAAGGCGCGCAAAGCGCTCGGGCTCGGCTAGATTGGTCTCAGACACGTCAAATCATCGGAGGGAGGTTGCAGCAAGATGCAGGTTCGTTGTGTCGAAGCAAAGTGGTCGCTTTCGCTCTTTGCGCTTTTCATCGTCTTGGACCTGCCGGTCCAAGCTCAGGAGACGGTGGCTGCTACCGACGTGGTGACGCCGCTCGTGGCAACGCCGCTTGCCGCGCCCAATCCCGTGCTCGGTGCCGATGACAAGACGCATCTCGCCTATGAGATCGTGCTCACGAATATCGCGCCGAGCACGGTCAGCATCGAGAAAGTCGAGACGCTCGACGCCGATAGCGGAGCGGTGCTGGGCACGCTCGAAGGCGATTCGCTGAAGCAGATGCTGCGGCTGAACGTGGGCGGTAACGGAACCGAGCTGCCGGGCGGAGGCGGCGGCTTCCTGTTCATGGATGTGACGCTTCCCAAGGACGCAGCGATCCCGATGGCGCTGAAGCATCGCTTCGATCTCAACGTGACAAAGCCGCCTGCGCAAACCTCCTCGAGCGACCACGATCCCTCGCCCGAGCCGCCGCAAGACCTCGTCTTTGTGAGCGACGCATTGCCGGTGGAGGCGCCTGCCGTCGTCGTCGCCCCGCCACTCAAGGGCAAGCACTGGGTGGTCGGCGGCGGATGCTGCACGCCTTACAGCTATCACCGCGGCGCGACGCTGCCGATCAACGGCGCGATCCACGTCGCCGAGCGTTTTGCCATCGACTTCGTGCAGTTGAACGACAAGAACATGCTGTTCGACGGCGACATGAAACAGGTGTCGGACTACGCCTATTTCGGCGACGAGATCTATTCCGCCGCCGACGGCACTGTGGTGGCAATCGAGAACGATCTCCCCGAGCAAGTGCCCGGCAAATTGCCGGAGGGCGCCACCATCCAGATGGCCGGGGCAATTACGCGGTGGTGGACATCGGTAACGGCCGCTATGCCTTCTATGCGCATATGCAGCCGGGCAGCGTGCGCGTGAAAGTGGGCGAAAAGGTCACCACGGGTCAGGTGCTCGGCCTTCTCGGCAATAGCGGCAACACCGACACGCCGCATCTCCACTTCCATGTCATGGACGGCCCGTCGCCGCTCCTGGCCAATGGCCTGCCTTACGTGTTCACGTCGTTCACGGGGGAGGGCCGGCTGACGGATGAGCAACCCTTGTTCACCGGCGGCGCGGTAACGATCGACAAGGGCGCGTTGGCAGGGCCGCACGAGAATCAGATGCCCCTCTACGATCAGGTCGTGAGTTTTCCTTAGCGTCGGACCGTCTTGTCCCTGACGCGGCGGCGGGGGAAACTGGCGGTCCTGTGAGGAGCACCCCATGACAAGATGGACGCCAGATCCGACCTTTTATCCTTCGCCCCGGCTCGCGGCCAAGGCGCCTGCCGAGACACTCGCTTACGTCGCCGCGTTCGCGCCAAAGCGCGACGTTCCCGACTCGATCGCCGTGGTCGATGTCGACCCTGCCTCGCCGACCTACTCGAAGATCGTCGGCGGGATCGACATGCCGAAAACGGGCGATGAGCTGCATCACTACGGCTGGAATGCCTGCTCTTCGTGTCTCTGCCCCAACGCGCCGCATCCGCATACCGAGCGGCGCTATCTCGTGGTGCCGGGTCTGCGCTCGTCCCGTATCTACATCATCGACACCAAGCCCGACCCGAAGAATCCGATGATCGTGCGGGTGATCGAGCCGGAAGAGGTGATGGAGGCGACCGGCTACAGCCGGCCGCACACCGTGCATTGCGGGCCCGACGGCATCTACGTGTCTGCGCTCGGCGACACGAGGGGCGATGCGCCGGGCGGGGTGTTCCTCATGGACCCGGAGACCTTCGACGTGCTGGGCCGCTGGGAGGTCGATCGCGGTCCGCAACGTCTAGCCTACGACGCCTGGTGGCATCTCGGCTACGACACCATGGTGACGAGCGAGTGGGGTGCGCCCAACACGATTGAGAACGGGCTGGTGCCGGAAATTCTGCTCGGCGCCCAATACGGGCGGCGACTGCATTTTTGGGACCTGCAAAAGCGCAAGCACCTCCAGGAGATCGACTTCGGTCCCGACTATCAGCTCGTGTTCGAGCTCAGGCCCGCGCACGATCCGACCAAGGCCTACGGCTTCGTCAATTGCGTGATCAGCCTGAAGGACCTCTCGGCCTCGATCTGGACCTGGTATCGCGACGGCGACGCCTGGGCGGTGAAAAAGGTGATCGAGATTCCGCCCGAGCCGGCCGATCCCGACCTGCTGCCGCCGGTGCTGAAAGGCTTTAAGGCCGTGCCGCCTCTCGTCACCGATATCGACCTGTCGATGGACGACCGCTTCCTCTATGTCGCCTGCTGGGGCACGGGCGACCTCCGCCAATACGACGTGAGCGACCCGTTCAATCCGAAGCTCACCGGCAAAGTGCGGATCGGCGGCATCGTCTCGCGCGCGGGCCACCCCGCCGCCAAGGGACCCTTGAGCGGCGGCCCGCAAATGGTCGAAATCAGCCGCGACGGTCGGCGGGTCTATTTCACCAACTCGCTCTATGGCGCGGTCGACCCGCAATTCTATCCCGCCGGCATCGACGGCTGGATGGTGAAGCTCGACGCGGGCGAAGGTGGCGGGATCGAGTTCGACCCGCGCTTCTTCGTGCGCTGGCCGGAAAGCCACCGTCCCCACCAAGTGCGCTTGCAAGGCGGCGACTGCTCATCCGACTCTTATTGCTATCCGTAAGCGCGGATGAGCGCAGGCGGACTCTCGCCGTGGTTGGTCTTGATCGCGCTCGGCGCGTTTCATGGGCTGAACCCCGCGATGGGCTGGCTGTTCGCTGTGGCGCTCGGGCTCTACCGAGGGAGCCGCAAGGTCGTGTTCGTCTCGCTCATTCCGATCGCGCTTGGGCATGCGGTAGCGATCGCCGTCGTGGTCTATGCGGTGATCGTGGTCGGCATGGCGATCGATGCGCGGACGTTTCGCATCATCTCGGGCGTGTTGCTGGTCGCCTGGGGCATCTATCATTGGCTCTACGGCCATCGACACCGTTTGCGCATCGGGCTTCGCACCGGGCTGCTGGGATTGTTCGCCTGGTCGTTCGTCATGGCGACGGCGCATGGCGCCGGCATGATGCTGATCCCGGTGCTGATGCCGCTTGCGCAAGCGGGCGAGCACGCCCAACACATGCCGGCGACGGACTCGCTCGGATTAGCCTCGCTCGCCGTGCTGGTGCACAGTCTTGCCATGCTGATCACGACCGGCGTCGTCGCGCTGACCGTTTATGAATGGGCGGGCGTCGATTTCTTGCGGCGCGGCTGGATCAATCTCGATTTGATCTGGACCGCGGCGCTGATCGGCATGGGGCTATGGCTTCTGTTGAGCTGACTTGTCGCTTATTGCCGAGACCCGTGCGATTGCGTAGGGTTCGCTCGAAAACGAGGGAGATTTCCAGCGTGAGCGTTGTTCTGCCGGGCGGCCGACGTGGCTTATTGGGCGCCTTTGCCGCAGCACTGCTGGCCGCTTCACCGGCCAATGCCGAGAAGCGCATCGCGCTCGTGATCGGCAACAACGCCTATGAGAACGTGCCGCAATTGCAGAAGGCGGTGAACGACGCCGACGCCATCTCCAGGGAGCTTGCCAAGCTCGGCTTCGCGGTGGTGCGCGCACAAGATGTCGGGCGCCGCGCCATGAGCCGCGCGCTGGTCGATCTCGAACGCAAGGTCGAAGCGGGGGACACCGCGCTCGTCTATTTCGCGGGTCACGGCTTCGCCGTCGACGGCACCAATTATCTTCTGCCAGTCGATGTGCCGGCTGCGGCTCCCGGCGAGAAGGGCATCGTCAAGGATGCGTCCTTCGCGGCGAACGGCCTTTCAGATCGTTTGCAGGAGAAGGGCGCGGGCACGGTGATCCTCATTCTCGATGCTTGCCGCGACAATCCCTTCGCTCTGAAAGGCAAGCGCGCCATCGGCCAGACGCGCGTGCTCACGCGCATGGACCCAACCGAAGGTATGTTCGTACTGTTCTCGGCCGGGCAAGGTCAATCCGCGCTCGACCGCTTGAGCGACACCGACGAAAATCCGAACTCGGTCTTCACGCGCACGCTGCTCACCGAGATGGAAGTGCCCGGCCAATCGATGGTGCAGATCGCCAAGAAAACGCAAGCCAAGGTGCGCGCGCTCGCCGCCAAGGTCGATCATGTGCAGGTGCCGGCCTATTACGATCAGATCGTCGGCGATCTCTATCTCTCTCCCGAAGGTGCCGCGGGCGGCGAAGGAAAAGTCAGCGCGCTACAGGAAGGCGCAGGCGAGAGCGTGCTTCCGAAGCAAGAGCAGAAAGTCGCGGCACTAACGCCGGCAACGACGGCGCCGCTCGCAAGTTTCACCCGCTCTAACAGCGGCTGGATGGTGAACGTGTCGCTGCCGGAGGCGGCAACGCAGTTCGGCTATCGCATCGGAGCTGAGGGCGAGTTCACCGATCCCGGCTTCATCGATTCGCTCGATCAGCGCACGGGTCAGCGCCTGCCGAAGACCTATTTCGAGATGCCGCCCGACCAGGGCAAGACCACGATCTATGTCACTTGGCGCGACCGGCGCGGCGAGCAGGCCGAAATCTTCCCCATCGCGTTCGATCCGAATGCCGCGCTCTCGGGCGAGCAGAAAGCGACACTCGAGCAATTCTGGACGAGCTGGATCGCGTTCCGCGAGTTCCAGGGGATGAAGGTCTATTTCACCCACCTCATCACCTATCGCTGCGCGATTAACGAAGTCCGCTACGGCTATAACGGCGCCCGACAAGGTCTTCACGTTGCCGCCTTGCGACCCCGCCGACCCGCATAGCGTGCCTTACGAGGCCAAGGTGTTCATGAACGTACCGCCGAAGACCGCCTCGATGAGCGTGCAGCTCACCTACGTGGACGGCACAAAGTCGCCGGTGCGGAGCTTCAACGCGCCGAAATAGCGGGCGCGCGCGTACCTCGGGTCCAATCGTTAACCCGCATTGAAAGATTATTCAGACCCTTGGCCCAATTTCGGGGGTCATGGGGGTGAGGGTTGCGTATCTTGTAGCGGGCATCGCGGTTGTCGCGTGCCTTGGCGCGTTGGTCGGGTGTGGAGGCGGCGGCACCTTCAACGAAGGACGGCGCGCGCCTTGGCGCGGTGAAGTCGAAAATGCCTGCCTCGCGAGCGGCGCGGTACAGGCTTCGGCCTATGTTCGCGCCATGCAGGAAATCGACGGGCCTGGTGTGTGTGGGCTCGGGCGGCCGCTGCGCGTCTCAGGCCTGCTCGGAGGTCGCGTCGGGGTCTCGCCGCCGGCCACCATCGGCTGCCCCTTGACCGCCGCGCTCGATCGCTGGGTGCAGACCTCTGTGCAACCGGCGGCACGCCGCTATTTTGGCAGCCGGGTGGTCGAGATCAGGCAAATCGCCTCCTATGGCTGCCGCGGGCGGAACGGCAACAGCTATGGCGACATCTCCGAACATGCCTTCGGCAATGCGCTGGATATGGCCGGTTTCCGCCTGGCAAACGGGCAAGAGATCTTAGTGGTGCGGTCCTGGTGGCGAGGCGCGCCGCGCGAGCGAGCCTTCCTGCAAGACATCTTCGCGGGCGCCTGTGCGGAGTTCTATACCGTGCTCGGACCGGGCAGCGACCGCTACCACTACAACCACATCCATGTCGATCTGTTGGCCTCCAACGCCAGGAACGGGCGTCACTACTGCCAGCCGACGCCCGGGCGCGTGCCCGTGGCCCAAGCGTCCGCCGATCCAAAGACCACGGCCTCAATCAAGCCGATCCCCTTCACCGGTCCTGTTGGTGACTGACCAAAAAGCTGCACACTGTGGCAGGATCGTCACGTGCATGCCGGGCAAGACCAAGTATGATTGACTGAGTCGGGGGAGACCGCACCAGGAGAGCAACAACAAGGCACGACCGCAGCCATGGGGGGCGCGATGGCAGCCGAATCATTGGTGCAAATGCTTGAAGAGATCGCCGTCGGCCTGAAAGCCGGAGACGAGGATGTCTATGGCTGGCTCCGTCAACAGCTCAAGGAGTGCGGCGCCAGCGAGATCTCCGTCGAGCTTGCTATGGGGGTGATCGCCAGGCTTTTGCCGGAAGAAGCCCAAGGCAATCTCGAGGCGGCGCAGCAGCACGCACGGCGCTGGGCGCATTAGCGTAAGCAAAGCGAGCCGATTCTCACCCTCTCGCCCATGACGCGAGAGCCCGTTCCAGCCGTTGCCATTCGCTTTCGCCGCCGGGAAGTCCGATGCGCAACCAAGCGGGATGCTCGGCGAAGCGCCGCACGAGGATTCCGGCCGACCCGAGGGATTGAAATAGCCCCGCGGCGTCCCTCGTCCGGACCAGGCGGAACAGCGACGTTCCCCCGATCACCTCGAGTCCCGCCCTGACCAGTAAGGCATCGAGCTTCAGCGCCGTCTCGGCGAGTGCGGCCCGGGTCCTGTCTCTCCACTCCGAATCGGCCAAGGCCGCGGCGCCGATGACGAGGCCCGCACCGGAGATTGGCCAAGGACCGAGTGCCGCCGCGATCCGGGCCGCGATGAGGGGCGCAGCGACGATAAAGCTCAGCCGCACTCCCGCGAGCCCATAGAACTTTCCGAAAGACCGCAGCACGACGATGGTGCCCTGATCCACCGAGCCGCAGAGGCTTGCGCCTTCCGGACCCACCTCCATGAAGGCCTCATCGACCAGCAGCAATCCGCCGCGCCGCCGCAAGCGATCGGCGAGCGCGAGCAAGGTATCCTTGGCGACGATCCGGCCGTCCGGATTGTTCGGATTGACAATGATGGCGATGCGGGCGTCGGCGAGTTGAGCGATCTCGGCGACCTCGACCACATTGTGGCCTGCCAGCTCAGCCACGCGCCCGTGCTCGGCATAAGTCGGCGCCAGCACCGATGCGCGGCCGCGCGAAAGGAGGAATGCCGTTTGCGCCACCAGGATCTGCGAGCCCGGCGCTGCCACCACGTGCGCGGGCGACGGCGCGCCATAGGCGTGCGCCGCGATCGCCACAAGGTCGGCGAGCGCTCCGGGGTCCGGCAACCGCGTAAATAGCTCGGGCGGAAGCTGCGGAAGCGGGTAGGGATTTGGATTGATCCCGGTCGAGAGATCGACGAAAGGTTCTGGCGCGCCGGGAAACATCTTGCGTGCGGCGCCAAGGTCGCCGCCATGGCTGAGCGGCGCAAGATCGTGGGGAGGCATCGTGGCCGCACCGCTGGCGCTGCTCGCTTTGTTGATCGAGCTCATGGTCGGCTATCCGAACCGGCTGACGCAATCGATCGGCCATCCCGTCACCTGGATGGGAAAGCTGATCTCATGGCTCGACACCCATCTGAACCGTGACGGCGCCGATGCCGAGACGCGGCGCAGGGCAGGGGCCGTGGCGTTGCTGGCACTGTTCGCAGTCGTCGGCGTGATCGCCTTCGTCGTCGAACAGGCCTTGTTGCTCCTCCCCTTTGGCTTCATCGCCGTCGCCCTTCTCGCCAGCACGATGCTCGCCCAGCGCAGCCTCTTCATGCATGTGGCCAATGTCGCCGATGCGCTGGAAGGGGGCGGCGTCGATGCTGGCCGCATGGCGGTGGCGCAGATCGTCGGACGCGATACGTCCGAGCTCGACGCGGCGGGTGTGGCGCGCGCCGCCATCGAAAGCCTTGCGGAGAATTTTTCCGACGGCGTAGTGGCGCCGACGATCTTCATGGTCATTGCGGGTCTCCCCGGGGTCGCACTCTACAAGGCAATCAATACGGCCGACAGCATGATCGGCCATCGTACCGAGCGCCACCGGGATTTCGGCAAGACGGCAGCCCAGCTCGATGATCTCGTCAACCTCCCGGCGTCGCGGCTTTCGGCGCTCCTGATTGCCGCTGCGGCCGCCATGACCAAAGGCGCATCGGCCTCCGACGCGTGGCAGGCGACTTGGCGCGACGGCTCCAAGCATATGTCGCCGAATGCCGGTTATCCGGAAGCGGCCATGGCCGGCGCACTCGGCCTTTCGCTCGGCGGCCCGCGTTTCTACGACGGGGACGAGGTCGACGGCGCATGGCTCGGCGACGGTCGGCGCGAGGCGAAGGTCGCCGACATCCGTGCGGCGCTGGAAGTCTATAGCCGCGCCGACGGTCTCCTCATCGCTGTTGTCGGGGTTCTGGCCGCGCTTATCGCGCTAGGCTGAGAAGGCGGTCGATCGCCACATGCGCTTCGAGATGGGCGGCGAGCCTGTCGAGTGTGCCATCGACCAGCGCGTCATAGGCGACCGCCGCGCCGTTAGGCGCGAAGCGCTTCAGCCAAGCCGAGCGCTGGCGGTCATCAGCGAACAGTCCGTGGATATAGGTGCCGATCACGCGGCCCGAAGCAGACATCGCGCCTTCCCGCGTGCCGTCGGCAAGATTGGCGAAGGGCCGCGCGCAATCGTGACCCTCGGTCAGCCCCATATGCATCTCGTAGCCGGTAAACGGCGCGCCGTCTGCGGTCGTGCCCTCGACCTTCTCCAGCCGCTTCTCGGGCGCGAGCGTGGTCTCGACATCGAGCAGGCCGAGTCCGGGTGCGGTTCCGGGCGGGCCCTCGATGCCGGCCGGGTCGTGCACCGCGCGGCCGAGCATCTGGTAGCCGCCGCACAGCCCGAGCACCGTTCCGCCACGGCGAAGATGCGCGGCGATGTCGACATGGAAACCGGCTTCCTTGAGCGCGGCGAGATCGGCGAGGGTCGCCTTCGAGCCCGGCAAGACGACGAGATCGGCGTCGCCTGGAAGTGCCTTGCCGGGGCGCACGCGCATCAGATCCACGGACGGCTCGGCCTCGAGCGGATCGAGATCGTCGAAATTGGCGATATGCGGCAGGAGCGGGACGGCGATCTTGATGCGCGCGCCCGCTTTGGCCGGGCGATCTGCATCGAGGGCAAGCGCATCTTCGGCGGGCAGCGCCCTCGCCTCGAGGAAGTAGGGAATGAGGCCGAGAGGCTCCCACGCCGTCGCCGCGGCGATCAGTGCCATGCCATTGGCGAAGAGCTGCGGGTCGCCACGGAACTTGTTGACGAGGAAGCCCTTGATCAACGCGGCATCGCCTCTATCGATTACGGCCTTGGTACCGACAAGGCTGGCGATCACACCGCCCCGGTCGATATCGCCGATCAGCACCACAGGCACCTGGGCGGCACGGGCAAAGCCCATATTGGCGATGTCGCCCGCGCGGAGATTGATCTCCGACGCGCTGCCCGCCCCCTCGACCAAGACGATGTCGGCCTCGGCCCTCAGCTTGGCGAAGCTGTCCAGCACGAACGGCATCAGCTCGGGCTTCACCTGCTGATAGTCGGCCGCACTCGCGCGGCCATAGACTTTGCCCTGCACGACGAGCTGCGCGCCGACCTCGCTCTGCGGCTTGAGCAGCACGGGATTCATATGCACGCTTGGCGCGACGCGTGCCGCGCGCGCTTGCAGGGCCTGCGCACGGCCGATCTCGCCGCCGTCGTCCGTCACCGCTGCGTTGTTCGACATGTTCTGCGGCTTGAACGGCAGCACCTTCAATCCGCGCGCGACCAGCGCACGCGCAAGACCGGCGACGATCAGCGACTTGCCAACTTCGGAGCCTGTACCCTGAAACATGATCGCGCGGGCGGGCACGATCAGAACTCGATGCCTTCCTGCGCCTTCACGCCGGCGGCGAAGTGATGCTTTACCAGCGTCATATCGGTGACGAGATCCGCGGCCTCGATCAGCTCAGGCTTGGCGTTACGGCCGGTGACGACGACGTGCAAACCAGGCCGGCGCGCCTTGAGCGCGGCGAGCACCTGCGCGAGGTCGAGATAATCGTAGCGGAGCGCGATGTTGAGCTCATCGAGGATGATGAGGCCGAAGCTCGGGTCTGCCATCAGCTCCTTCGCCTTGGCCCAGGCGCGCTCGGCCGCGGCGATGTCGCGCGACAGATCCTGCGTCTCCCAGGTGAAACCCTCGCCCATGGTGTGCCAGGAGACCTGGTCGCCGAACTTGGCGAGCGCGTCGCGCTCTGCCGTGTGCCAGGCGCCCTTGATGAATTGCACCACGCCGACCCGCTTGCCCCGACCCAGCACGCGGAGCGCAAGCCCGAAGGCCGCGGTCGATTTGCCCTTGCCGGTGCCGGTATGCACGATGAGCAACCCCTTCTCGATCTTTTTGCCGGCCACCTCCTCGTCCTGGCGTGCCTTGCGATTCGCCATCTTGGCGCGATGGCGCTCGGCCTGCTTCTCGTCGATTGCTTTGGTCATGGGCTTTTCACGGGAACTGGAAGACCCGCCACCATCATGATGACGCGTGCCGCCTCTGCTGCAAGTCTCTGATTGAGGACGCCTTGGGCATCGCGGAAGCGCCGCGCGAGCGCGTTCTCCGGCACGATGCCCAGGCCGACCTCGTTGGACACGAGCACGGTCGGACCGGTCCTGTCAGCGAGCGCCTTTTGCAGTCTTGCCGTTTGCGCATCGATCTCGAACGCCCCTTCCATCAGATTTGAGAGCCAAAGCGTCAGGCAATCGACCAGTACTGCGGCACGCGCGGGGGCAGCACCCAGCGCATCGGCCAGATCGTGCGGCGCCTCGATGGTCCGCCACCCGGCGGCCCGTCTTGCCTTGTGTGCCGCAATTCGCTCGGCCATCTCGTCATCCCTCGCCTCGGCCGTCGCCACGTAAATCCAAGGCTTCGGATAGGTTCCGATCAGCCATTCGGCATAGCGGCTCTTGCCCGAGCGGGCGCCGCCGAGCACGAGGGTCACAAGCCCCTGCCCGGCGGCGGCTGATGAGTCAGCCATGAATCAGCTGGCGTGGACGAAGCGTCCCCGGAACAGCCCGGCCAAGCCGCCGAGCAGCACCCAGAACAGCAGCGTGGTCAGCACCACGGCGACGACGAAGCTGTGATGCAACCCTTCCGGGATCGGCGACTCGTAGCTTGCCGGCTGCGGCGCGCCGATCAGATGCGGGGCTACCAGCAGCGCAATCGCGACAATGACGGCAAGCAAGGACCGCTGATAGAACAGGAGCCCGAGCGCAATTGCGGCGCAGAGCACGGTCGCCACCCACCAGAGCTGGCGTGGGCCAAGCTCAGCCGCCGGCATGGCCGGCAACTCTGGCGGAAGGCCGAGCCCGGGAGCCAGGGTGAAGATGGCAAAACCGGCCAGGCCCCAGAACACGCCCTGTCGCCAGTCCCTGATGCCGCCGAAGAGCTCGCTGACGGCAACCAAGAGCAGCGCGAAACCGATTCCAGTCACGATATTGGCGGCTGCCGAGAAGGCTGTCCGCTCGAAGCCGTCGGCAGGCGCCCAGCCTTCTTCATCATGCTCATGCGCGGCCGCCGGCGCGGCCGCATCGCCGTGCTCGTGGGCGGCCGCGGGAGCATCGGCCGCCTGCTCGTAGACTTCGGCCTTGAGGATCAGCGGCACGGTCGAAAGCTGCTGCGCCACCGTCATGCCGAGACCGGCAATGGCGCCGGCCAGCGCTGCAACCACCACGATATTGCGGAAATAATCCATGTCACGGCCTCCCTAGTGGCAGGGGAAGGCCATCGAATGGCGATAATCGTGGGCGGCGTTGTGCACCGCCTCGATGTGGGAGAACCCCACGCCACCGATGATGAAAATGCCGAGCAATGCGGCGGCGAAGATCGGAACGGCGCGGGATAGCGTAAGCGCCGCAGCGGCGCTGCCACCGGCGTTTTTGGTCGATTCAGTCTGCATCTGATTCCCCATGCGCCCTCCACCCGAGGGCACGGCTAGAGTTGTGCCGGCGGCAGGTCTCCTGGCTCGCGGGTCGTTGCCTCCCTTCGGCCTTCCCGGAGCGACTGGCTCCAGTGGCAGGTGGAAGGGCGCTCGCCGCTTACAGTTGCGGGGGCAGCCGCGGAATTAGGTGTCGGACCCTCACCGCGTTCCCTTTTGCGTCCCGCCTCATGCGGGAACCGACGACGCGAGGACTATAGCCGCCTGCCCGCGCTAAGCAAGCGGAGGCTCCCGGGCCGATGTCCTCGTGTTCTGCGCGCGCCGAATCCGAAGCTAGGACTTCCGGCAGGTGCCTTCTTTCTCCTTCGAGCGACATTCGTTGTGGAGCTCTCCCGTGGTTGGCCGGCCGGAGGTCGTGACCTCTTCGTAGTCGTGGGTCGGCCATTGCGAGCAGTTTCGGCACCAATGCCAAGTGTCGCTTCCCTTGCGTCTGCGATACGTCGTCACTGCTTCTCTCCCTAGGCTCGATATAGAACTTTAGGATGACTCATTTGATACTACAACCTATACTGGTACGAGCGAAGCGGGGCGGATGCCGCCGAATTGACAAAGGTGGCGCCGAACGCCTTAAGTGCCTGGATATCGACGGTCTCTCGACTGAGAGGAACAGGGAACGCGGTACAGGTGAAGGCCTGGATCCGCGGCTGCCCCCGCAACTGTAAGCGGCGAGCCCGAGCCAAACGGCCACTGGGAAGGACCCGGGAAGGCGGCAAAGGCTGAGACCCGCGAGCCAGGAGACCTACCGTCGATGCCGGTCGCTCGCCGGGCGGGGTGCCTCGGAGCGGTTGGTTCGCTGGCGGAACGTCCAGGTTCAGGGCATCCGCCGTCATGCACCCTTGAAGTCGCAATGTGACGGTCAGGAGCGACGGTCAGGGTGACATTCACCGACACCGCAGAGGACGAAGATCGCGACGTCGCGGCCATGGGCGCGATGACGGTCTATGTCTGCATCACCTGCCGCCGCGCCGGCGACCCCGAGGAGGGCGCACGGCCCGGGCTTCTGCTTGCGCGCGAGACGGCTCGGGCGGCTGACGGGTCCGGCGTGACGGTCCGGCAGATACGCTGCCTCGCCAATTGCAGCCGGGCTTGCAGCGCGGCCATCAGGCGCGACGGTGCCTGGACTTACGTGTTCGGCGGCCTCGAGCCGGACAAAGACGCAAGCGCCTTGATCGAAGGCGCCAAACTGTTTGCGCACGCAGCCGACGGGCTGATGCCCTGGCGCGGACGTCCCGATATCCTGAAGCGCGGGCTGATCGCGCGCGTGCCGCCCATCGATTTCGTCGAGGAGGATACCGAATGAACTCGCCCCTTGCCCGGGTTCCCTGCACCATCGTCACGGGCTTTCTCGGCTCGGGCAAGACGACGCTGATCCGGCACGTGCTCGCCAACGCCAATGGGCGGCGGCTCGCCGTTATCGTCAACGAGTTCGGCGATGTTGGCATCGACGGCGAGATTCTGAAGGGCTGCGGCGACGCCGCCTGCCCCGAGGAGAACATCGTCGAGCTCGCCAATGGCTGCCTCTGCTGCACCGTCGCCGATGAGTTCGTTCCCGCGCTCGATCAGATTCTCGCGCGCGAACCCGCCGTGGAGCATATCGTCATAGAGACATCGGGCCTCGCTCTGCCGAAGCCCCTGGTGCAGGCCTTCCACTGGCCGGCGATCAAGAGCCGCGTCACGGTTGACGGAGTCATTGCCGTAGTGGATGGCGTCGCGCTTGCGGAGGGCCAGGTCGCGGCGAACCTCGCGGCGCTCTCCGCGCAACGCGCAGCAGACAGCGCGCTCGACCATGACGATCCGATCGAAGAGGTGTTCGAGGACCAGATCGCTTGCGCCGAT
This sequence comes from Methyloceanibacter sp., assembly GCA_036257375.1. Classification (GTDB taxonomy): domain Bacteria; phylum Pseudomonadota; class Alphaproteobacteria; order Rhizobiales; family Methyloligellaceae; genus Methyloceanibacter. The sequence continues at coordinate 48,570 of DATAFR010000161.1, read as the reverse complement.
CTCGTCGTGCTCAACAAGCGCGATCTGCTCGACGCGTCTGGCATCGACAAGGCGCGTGCCGCGGTCGAAGGCGCGTTGCCGCGCGCGGTGCGCATCGTCACGACAGCGGAAGGCAAGATCGATCCCGCGGCTCTGCTCGGGCTCGGCGTCGGGACCGAGGCCGATATCGAGAACCGCAAGACGCGCCACGACGACGAACTCGACCATGATCACGACGATTTCGATAGCTTCGTCGTAAAGTTGCCGGAGATCGGCGATCCGGCCGCTATGGCCGAGCGCATCGCCGGCGTCGCCGATAGGCATAACATACTGCGTCTAAAGGGTTTTCTGGCGGTCTCCAGCAAGCCGATGCGCCTCCTGGTGCAGGCGGTTGGCCCGCGCGTCAGCCAGTATTACGACCGACCTTGGGGTGCAGCGGAAGCGCGGGCCGGTCATCTCGTCGTGATCGGACTGAAAGGCCTCGACCGCGAGGCCGTGACCAAGGCGCTGATCGGCTAAACCATGCATCTGCTCCAGACCACATCTTCGAGCCTCGACGACCTGGTCGAACCGCTCGATCTCGGCCAGACGCCGGGCGAGATCGTGGTCTTGTCCTTCGCCGACAGCGACCTTGCCGGTCTCGCCGCGGCTTATGCGGTGGAGCGCGACGCGCTGCCGACGTTGCGGCTCGCGCATCTCCGCGACCTCCGCCATCCGATGTCGATCGATTTGTGGATCGACAAGGTCGCGCGCCACGCCAAGGTGATCGTGGTCAGGCTGCTGGGCGGCCTCGACTGGTGGCGCTACGGAATCGACGCGCTCTCTGGAATTGCCCGCGAACGGAACATCGCCCTCGCGGTCCTGCCCGGCGAGGACCGCGACGATGCACGTCTCGCCGGCGCATCGACGTTGCCGCCCGAGCAGCTTGCCACGCTGCTCGCGTATTTCCGCGAGGGCGGGCGCGAGAATTTGCGCGCTCTGCTGCGGCACCTCGCCGGCCATGCGGGCCGCGCCGTCGAGCAGACCGAGCCGCAGACTCTGCCACGCTGTGCAGGCTATCTGCCCGGCAAAGGCGCGGTTACGCTCGATGCGCTCATCGAGTCGCTTTCAATGGGGCAAGCTGTCGTGCCGATTCTGTTCTATCGCTCGGCGCTGCTCGCGGCCGACACCGCCCCAATAGACGCGCTTTGCGATGCACTTGCACAGCGCGGATTCGCGCCGGCGCCCCTGGTGGTGCCGAGCCTCAAGGATGAGGACGCATCCGCGTTCGTGCGCGGCGCGTTGCAACGTCTCAAGCCAGCCTTGATCATCACCACCACGGCTTTCGCTATCCGAGCGGAGGGGGAGCATTCGGCGCTCGACGGCGTCGACGCGCCGGTGCTGCAAGTGGTGATCGCAACGACGCGGCGCACGGCCTGGCAGGAAAGCGCGCGCGGGCTCGGTCCGGCCGACCTCGCCATGCATGTGGTGCTGCCGGAGCTGGATGGGCGTGTGCTGGCCGGTGCGATTGCCTTCAAGGACGCCCTGCCGAAAGACGATGCGCTCGGCTTCGCCGCTTTCGCCAGCCGGCCAGAGCCCGACCGCGTCGCCCTTGTGGCAGATCGCGTTGTCGCGCTTGTCCATCTCCGGCAGACGCCGCGACCGGACCGGCGCATCGCGGTTCTGATGCCGGACTATCCGGCGGCGGGCGGCCGCGCAGGTTACGCCGTCGGGCTCGATGTGCCCGCAAGCATCGTGGCGCTTCTCGCCGATCTGGCTGAGGCGGACTATGTGGTCGACAATGCGCCGCAAAATCCGGCCGAGCTGCTGGCGGCGCTGGACGCGGGCAAGAGAGCGCCGGCAATTTCGTTGCAGCAGTATCGGCGGCTGCTCGCTGAGCTTCCTGCCGAGATCGCAAATCGCATCGAGGCGGCATGGGGCGCGCCGGAAGACGATGCCGATGTCGAAGGTGGAAGCTTCTGTTTTCGATCTGCCGAATTCGGCAATGTGCTGGTTGCACTTCCCCCGGACCGCGGACGCGCTTCCGACCGCCGCGCCACCTATCACGATCCGACGCTGCCACCGCGGCACGCCATCCTCGCCTTCGGCCTTTGGCTGCGGCACGTCGCAGAGGCCGACGCCATCGTGCACATGGGCGCGCATGGCACGCTCGAATGGCTGCCGGGCAAGGCGGTGGCGTTGACTGCGACCTGCTTCCCGGAGGCGGTGGTCGGGCCGCTGCCCGTGATCTATCCGTTCATCGTCTCCAATCCCGGAGAGGCTGCACAGGCCAAGCGCCGTATCGCTGCCCTGACCATCGGTCATTTGCCGCCGCCCCTGGTGAATATTGAGCTGAGCGGGCACGCGCACGAGCTCGAGCGGCTGGTTGACGAGTACGCCATTGCCGACGGTCTCGACCGCAGGCGCCGCGAGCGCCTGGCGCGGCTCATCATCGAGACGGCACAGCGTTCGGGCTTGGCGCGTGAAGCGGGGGTCGCAAGTGACCTCAATGCCGACGAGGCGCTGCGCAAGATCGATGCCTGGCTGTGCGATCTGAAGGACCTCGCCATCAAGGACGGCTTGCATGTCTATGGGCGCCTCCCGGCAAGCGGCGATCCTCTCTGGCAGACATGCGCTGAGGCCGAGCGCGACGCGCTGCTCACGGCTCTTGACGGAAAGCGCGTGCCGCCAGGACCGGCCGGTGCACCGCAGCGTGGGCGGCGCGACGTTCTGCCCACCGGCCGCAATCTCTTCACCGCAGACCCGCGCCTCTTGCCGACGCCGACAGCGATGGAGCTTGGCCGGCTCGCGGCAGACGATGTGATCCGGCTTTATCTGCAGACGCATGGCGAGATGCCGCGCTCGCTCGTGATCGATCTCTGGGGCAGCGCCACGCTCAGGACGGGCGGCGAAGAGATCGCCCAAGGCCTCGCGCTCTTGGGCTGCCGTCCGGTCTGGCATAAGGCCACGGGCCACGTCACCGGCATCGAGGTGCAGCCCACCGCGATCATGGGGCGGCCGCGCGTCGATGTGACCTGGCGCATCTCGGGCTTGTTCCGCGACCTGTTCCCCGCGCAGATCGCGCTCATCGACGCCGCTGTGCGGCTTGTTGCCGAGCGCGACGAGGACGATGACGAGAACCCGCTCGCCTCCGCGCGTCGCCGCGGCGAGGCGAGCCTCGCACGCATCTTCGGCACGGCGCCGGGTGCCTATGGCGCGGGCGTCGAGGAGCTTCTTGGCCAGGACGGCGACCGAGCGGCGATCGGCGCCGCCTATCTTGCCGCCACCTCGCATGGCTACGGCGGGGCTGAGGGAGAGGGCGCGCCGGTTCCAGGCGGTTTCGCCGCCCGAGTCGCGGCGGCCGACTTGCTCCTGCATGGCAGCGACGACCCTTCACGCGATCTGCTCGAAGGCGCGGAAGACGCGGCGCATATCGGCGGCTTTGCCGCCGCTGCCGCCTCACTTGGACGCGAAGCCGATCTCGTCGTGCTCGACACGACCGACCCCAACCGCCCGCGCGCGAGACCGCTCGACAAGGCGCTGGCGCGGGTCGTACGCGGACGCGCGACCAACCCCCGCTTCATCGAGGGCATGATGCAACATGGCGCGCGCGGCGCCGCCGAGCTTGCCGAGACCGTCGATCGCCTCGTCGATTTTGCCGAGACGACCGGCGCAGTCGAAAGCGCGCTGTTCGATCTCATGCACGAGACCTATCTCGCCGACCCGCGCGTGCGCGATTTCCTCCTGCGTGAGAATCCTGATGCCGCGCGCTTGATCGTCGAACGGCTGGAGGCCGCGCGGCGCAAGGGTCTGTGGCATCCGCGCCGTAACGACCTCGGCGAGGGCTCATCCGAGCTTCAAGCGGAGGCGGCGCTATGAGCAAGACCTTCGTTCGCGGTGCTTGCCCTGGATTGTCGGCTCCCATGGCGACGGGCGACGGGCTGCTCGCGCGGCTTGTCCCGGCTGGCCCGATCCCGCTCGATGCCTTCGTTAAGCTGTGCGAAGCGGCGCGCGTGCATGGCAACGGCGTCATTGAGATCAGCGCGCGCGGCAGCCTTCAGGTGCGCGGGCTCGAGCCCATCTCGGCGCCGCTCTTCGCAGAAATAATTGCCGCGCTCGGCATAGAGCTTTGCGCAAGCGTGCCGGTCCTGATCGACCCGCTGCCCGGCGATCCCTCCGCTTTGATCGACACTCGGCCGCTCGCTGCGGCGCTGCGCCGGGCCATGGCCGAGGGCCGGCTTGAACTCGCGCCGAAAGTCTCCGTGCTCATCGATGGCGGTGGCCGCATCAGTCTCGACGCGCTCCGCTCGGACATTCGCTTGCGCGCTATAGCAGCGAGCGAGGGTCCAGGGCTTCAGCTGGCGCTCGCGGGAGACGCGCGGACCGCCGCCATCGTCGGCACGGTCCCTCCGGACAAAGCCGTCGATGCGGTTATGACTTTGCTCTCTGCCATCGCCGCCAAAGGACGAGAGGCGCGCGCCGCCGATCTGCTGCCGGCGCGCGAAGCAGTCCGCCCAATCGCACCTCGCCCACGTGCCGAAGCAATCGGGCTGCACCCGCTCAAGGACGGCGCGGGCGCCCTCGGGGTAGGGCTTGCCTTCGGCCACGCGCAGGCCGAAGCGTTCATCAAGCTTCTCGAGATCGCCGCAACGCATGGCGCGCAATGGGCGAGGCCGGCGCCCGGGCGGGCACTCCTGCTCGGTGCTTTCAGCGAGACGCATGCGGCCGCGGCGAAGCGCGAAGCGCAGAGGTTCGACTTCATCGTTGCAGCAACCGATCCGCGCCGCCGCATAGTCGCCTGTCCGGGTGCGCCGGCTTGTGCCTCGGGATTGATCGCCGCACGCGCGCTTGCCGCAGAGATCGCGCGCGACGTGCCGCTCAGCGGAGAAGGCGTCGCCATGCATGTCTCGGGCTGCGCCAAAGGCTGCGCGCATCCTGCGTCCGCTGCGCTCACCGTCATCGGCGCCGAGCGTGGCTGCGGTCTCATAGCCGAGGGAACGGCGCGTGTAGCGCCAAACCGCTACGTCGATCCCAGCGAACTGATTGCCGCGCTACGAAGCGAGCGCAGCAAGAGACGCGAGGCTGTCGATGCTTAAGCAGGACTACCTCCGCGACGGCGACGCCATCTATGAGCGCTCCTTCGCCATCATCCGCGCCGAAGCCGATCTCTCCCGCTTCACGCCCGAAGAGGTCGAAATCGCCGTGCGCATGATCCATGCCTGCGGACAGGTCGACGTTGCAGGGCTAATCGAATTCGGCCGCGACCTCGTTGCGGCGGCGCGCGGGGCGCTTCGGCGCGGCGCGCCGATTCTCTGCGATGCGCAGATGGTTGCGCATGGCGTCACCCGCGCGCGGCTTCCCGCCAACAACGCCGTGATCTGCACGCTGCGCGATCCGGCCGTGCTTGAGCTTGCCGCCAAGCTTGGCACGACCCGCTCCGCCGCCGCGCTTGAGCTTTGGCGCGACCGGCTCGAAGGCGCGCTCGTCGCCATCGGCAACGCGCCGACCGCCTTGTTCCGCCTGCTGGAGATGCTGGACGCGGGCGCGCCGCGCCCCGCCGCCATTCTCGGCATTCCGGTCGGCTTCGTCGGCGCCGCCGAATCCAAGGAGGCGCTCGCCGCGAATTCCTTGGGCGTGACTTATCTGATCGTACGCGGGCGGATGGGCGGAAGCGCCATGACGGCCGCTGCGGTCAACGCATTGGCTAAGGAGGGTCTATGAGCGCGCGTCTCCTCGGCATCGGTGTCGGTCCCGGCGATCCGGGCCTGCTCACGCTCAACGCCATCGCCGCGCTGCAGGCCGCAGATGTCGTCGCCCATTTCGCCAAGCCCGGTAATGCCAGCAACGCACGCACCATCGCCGCGCGGCATTTCAAGGACGGCATCGAAGAGCTGCCATTGCTCTATCCGGTCACGACGGAGATCCCGAAGCAAGACGCCGCCTATCGCGACGCGCTGCGCAGCTTCTATGACGGCGCGGCGGAGAAGGTGGCCGCGCATCTCGACCAGGGCAAGGTCGTGGCGGTGATCGCGGAGGGCGACCCTCTGTTCTACGGCTCCTACATGCACCTGCATGTACGTCTTAGTCCCAGCTATCCGACCGAGATCGTCGCCGGTGTCACCGGCATGTCGGGCTGTTGGTCTGCGGTTGGCACGCCGATCGCGCAAGGCGACGACGTGTTCACCGTGCTGCCCGGAACGCTCCCCGAATATGAGCTCGAGCGCCGCCTCGCCGACACCGATGCCGCCGTGGTGATGAAGATCGGCCGTCACCTCGCCAAGGTCCGCCGCGCGCTCGAACGCGCCGGCCGGCTCGACCGCGCCATCTATGTCGAGCGGGGCACGATGGCGAACGCCTCTGTCATGAAGCTCACCGACAAGCTCGACACCTTCGCGCCCTATTTCGCCATGGTGCTGGTGCCGGGCTGGGAGAGTAGGCCGTGAGCGGACGCCTTGCAGTCATTGGGCTCGGGCCCGGGGACGAGCGCTATCTCACGCAAGAAGCGCATGAGGCGCTTGAAGCGGCGGAGGCACTTTACGGCTATGGGCCTTATCTCGACCGCATTCCGGTGCGTGCGGACCAGACGCGGCATGTTTCCGACAACCGTGAAGAGGACGCGCGCGCGCAAGCCGCGCTGCGTCATGCCACCCAAGGCGCGAGCGTCGCCATCGTGTCGGGCGGCGATCCCGGCGTGTTCGCGATGGCGGCCTCTGTGCTGGAGGCAGTCGAGGCTGGACCTCCGGCGTGGCGCGCGCTCGACATCGCCATCATCCCCGGCATTACCGCCGTGCTCGCCGTCGCCGCGCGCGCCGGCGCACCGCTCGGTCACGATTTCTGCGCGATCTCGCTGTCGGACAATCTGAAGCCCTGGGGCCTGATCGAGCAGCGGCTCGATGCCGCCGCGTCGGCGGGATTCGTCATCGCGCTCTATAACCCGGTCTCTCGCGCGCGGCCCTGGCAGCTCGGCAAGACTTTCGCGCTGCTGTCGAGGCATCTGCCTGGAGCAACGCCGGTAATCTTCGGCCGCGCGGTGGGCCGGGCTGATGAGAGCATGACGATCACAACTCTTATGGCAGCTCCGGAAACAAGCGCCGACATGGCAACGCTGATCATCGTCGGATCGCGTGAGACGCGGCTCATCATGCGGGAAGGGCAAGCTCCGCTCGTCTATACGCCGCGCGCGGTGGAAGGCGTCATCGCATGATCGAGCCACGCCAAAACCTCATCGACCGTCGCGACCGACGCGACGTCCGGCAAAGCCGGGCGCTTCAACATGATAATCGGCAGGCCGAGCGCACGCGCGGCGGCGATCTTGCCGTAGGTCGCATCGCCGCCGCTGTTCTTGGCGACGACGATCTCGACGCGACTGTTCTCAAGCAGCGCGCGATCCTCTGCCTCGCTGAAAGGCCCGCGCGCGGTGATGTAGGCCGCATGCGGCACCGCGAGCGGCGGATCGACGGGATCGACGCTGCGCACGAGATAAAAGTGGTGCGGCGCGGCGACGAAGGGAGCAAGCTCGTTGCGGCCGAGCGTGACGAACACGCGCCGGGGCCGGGCGCCAAGCGCGCCCACGGCGTCCGCGACGGTATCGACCTCGATCCAAGTGTCGCCGGCTTGCTTCGCCCAGGGCGGCCGTCTGAGCGCGAGCAGCGGCACTTGCGCAAGCTCGGCCGCGTTCGCGGCGTTGGAGGAAATCGCGGCGGCATAAGGATGCGTCGCGTCGATCAGGGCATCGATGCGCTCTTCGCGCAGATGGCGCGCGAGCCCTTCGGCGCCGCCGAAGCCGCCGTGCCTGACCGGGACAACTTGCGCCGCCGGTTGCGACGTGCGGCCTGCCAGCGACATGGTCACGGCAAGGTCGCTTCGCGCAGCCAATTTCTCGGCGAGTGCCCGCGCCTCGGCGGTGCCGCCGAGAACGAGGATACGCTTGATGCGCGCTGAGCCGGTCATGCCCGAACCTGCCTCATTGCGGCGCTGGCTGTCCATTGTCGGCATCGGCGAGGACGGCATCGACGGCTTGAGCGCGGTCGCCCGCGGCCTTGTTTCAGGCGCCGATATCGTCTTCGGCGGGGCCCGCCACCTGACGCTGGCGGCGCCGCTCATCCGCGGCGAAGCACGGCCCTGGCCGAGCCCTTTCTCGCGCGGCATCGAGGAGGTGCTTGCGGCACGCGGACGGCAAGTTTGCGTGCTCGCCTCGGGCGACCCGTTCTGCTACGGCGTGGGCTCGGTGCTGGCGAACCATGTCGCGCCCGACGAGACACTGGTCGTCCCCGCACCGTCTTCGTTCAGCTTGGCGGCAGCGCGGCTCGGTTGGCCGCTTGCCGACATCGCGCTCATCTCGGTGCATGGCCGCGCGCTCGACCGCATCCGCCCGCATCTCCACCCCGGCGCGCGCGTGCTCGCGCTTACCTCAGACGGCGAAGGGCCGGCGGCGCTGGCGCGTCTCCTGACCGAGACGGGCTTCGGCTGCTCGCGGCTCACGGTGCTGGAAGCGCTGGGCGGCCCCAAGGAGCGCATTCGCGCGACGACGGCGGAAGACTTCGCTCTCGCCGGCATCGCCGAGTTGAACGTCGTCGCCATCGAGGCCGGGTCCGCGCCTGGCGCGCGCGTGATCGCCTACGCGCCCGGGCTGCCGGACGATTTGTTCGAGCATGACGGGCAGATCACCAAGCGCGAAATCCGCGCGGTGACGCTGTCCTCGCTCGCGCCGCTCAAGGGCCAGTTGCTGTGGGATATCGGCGCCGGCTCGGGCTCGGTCGCCATCGAGTGGATGCTTGCGCATCCTTCGCTCCGCGCGATCGCCATAGAGGCCCGCCCCGACCGTGCCGCCCGCATCAGGCGCAATGCCGCTTCGCTCGGCGTGCCGGAGCTTGAGGTGATCGAGGGTCGCGCGCCGGAGGCCTTTGGCGGCCTCGCCGCGCCAGAGGCGATCTTCATCGGCGGCGGCGCGAGCGGCGCAGGCGTCCTCGACGCGGCCACCGCGGCGCTCAAGCCTGGAGGGCGGCTCGTCGCCAACGCCGTGACGCTCGAGACGGAAGCTGAGCTGATCGCGCGCCAGGCCGCGCTCGGCGGCACGCTCACCCGCATCGCGCTCGCGCGCTCAGACAGCGTCGGCGGCAAGACCGGTTGGCGGGCGGCGATGCCGGTGACGCAATGGGTGTGGGTGAAGCCATGATCGTGGCGGGGATCGGCTGCCGCAAGGGCGCCTCAGCCGAGCAGATCGACGCCGCCATTGAAACGGCGCTCGAGCGCGCGGGGCGGCCTCTGGCTAAGATCGACGCGTTGGCGACCGCGGAGCGCAAGCGCGGCGAAGACGGTATCTCCGCAGCGGCCAAGGCTCGGGGACTAAGGTTGGTGTTCGTGGAGCGGGGCGATATGGAAATTGCCAGCGCGCGCGGCGCGACCTGGTCCGCCCGAGTGCTGTCGCTTGCTGGCATTCCTTCGGTCGCGGAAGCGGCGGCGCTTGCGGCATGCGGACCCAAGGCGACGCTCATTCTTCCGCGCATCGTGGTGGGGCCAGTCACTTGCGCGCTCGCCGGCGCCGAGGAGACGCCATGACGGTGCATTTCATCGGTGCCGGCCCAGGGGCCCCCGACCTGATCACGCTTCGCGGCCGCGACCTCATCGCGCGCTGCCCGGTCTGCCTCTATGCCGGCTCGATCGTGCCAAAGGAGATGCTCGCTCATTGTCCGAAGGGCGCGCGCATCGTCGACACAGCGCCGATGTCGCTGGAGGAGATCGAGGCCGAGTTCGTAGCGGCGCACGCGGCGAGTAATGACGTGGCGCGGCTGCACTCTGGCGATCTTTCGGTCTATAGCGCGCTCGCCGAGCAGCTCAGGCGGCTCGAGAAGCTTGGCATTCCCTATACGCTGACGCCGGGCGTGCCCGCCTTTGCCGCAGCCGCCGCGGCGCTCGGCTGCGAGCTGACCGTGCCCGAGGTGGCGCAAAGCGTGGTGCTGACGCGCGTCTCCGGCCGCGCCTCGCGCATGCCCGGCGGCGAGACCCTTGCCGCCTTCGCCGCGACGGGTGCCACGCTCGCCATCCATCTCGCCATTCACGCACTCGAGAGAGTGGTGGGCGAGCTGAAGCCGTTCTATGGTGCGGACTGTCCAGTCGCCGTCGTCGCCGACGCCACACGGCCAAGCGAGCGGATCGTGCGCGGAACACTCGCCAATATTGCGGCGAAGCTCGCCGCCGAGCCGATCGAACGCACGGCGCTGATTCTGGTCGGCTGCGCTTTGGCAGCGGAGGATTTCCGCGACAGCGCGCTTTACGATACGGACTATCGCCGCCGCTTCAGGGGAGGCGCGGCATGAGCCGGCGCGAACGGCGCATGGCCCACAAGCCTGCCTTCGCGATCGAACACTGCGATCTCGATCTCGATCGGCTTGCCGGCAACAACGGCGGCCGCTGTTTCCCAGCCCGCATGCGCCACCTCACTCCCGAGCTCCACGCCGTCAGCTTCGGCATGAGCAAAGGCTTCGGCCGCCGTATTGGAGGCGAGGATGCGCGCGGACAGCTCACGCGATCCGCCGGCCTTATCGGCGAGCTTGGCGAGCACAGCGAGATCGACGGAGCCGCGCCGCGAATGGAGATCGAGCAGCCCTTGCGCGAGCTTCGTCATCTTGCCGACTCCGCCTGCGATGGTGATGCGCGGCACCGGGTGCGTGCGCAGATATTTCAGCATGCCGCCGACGAAATCGCCCATGTCGATCAGGGCGATCTCGGAAAGGCCGTGCAGCTTCTTCACGGCTTCCTCCGAAGCGGCGCCGGTCGCGCCGGCGATATTGGTGAGCCCCGCGGCGCGGGCGACATCGATGCCGCTGCGAATCGCCTGGATCCAGGACGAGCAGGAATAGGGCACGACGATGCCGGTGGTGCCCAAGATAGACAATCCGCCGACGATGCCGAGCCGGCCGTTCATCGTCTTGGCGGCAAGCACCTCGCCACCGGGAATCGCGATCTCGATCTCGACATCGCCGCTCTCGCCATGCGCCGCGGCGACCTCGGCGATCGCTTCGCGCAGCATCTTGCGCGGCACGGGATTGATGGCGGGCTCGCCAGGCGGGATGGGGAGTCCCGGCCGCGTGACAGTGCCGACGCCTTCGCCGGCGCGGAACCTGACGCCGCTTCCCGGCGCGCCGCGCTTGATCGTGGCAACGATCAGCGCCCCGTGCGTCACGTCGGGGTCGTCTCCGGCGTCTTTCACTACGCCGGCCATGGTCGAATGCTTGTCCATCGAGGTGGTGGCGAGCGCGAAGGCCGGGCGGTGCCCGCGCGGCAGCGTCACCTCGACCGGATCGGGAAATTCGCCGGTCAGAAGCGCGGTGTAGGCGGCCTTGGCGGCTGCGGTGGCGCAGGCTCCAGTGGTCCAGCCGTAGCGGAGCGGGCGATCTTCAACTGCCATGCCCAACGCTATAGTGCGGACCGGGGCCCTCGTCACTTCGAGAGGCTCGCCCCATGACGGCGCCAGGCCTCGTCATCGCCGCCCCGCGCTCGGGCGCAGGGAAAACTACGGTGGCGCTGGCTCTGCTCGCCGCGCTCAGCCGGCGCGGGATCGTGGTGCAAGCAGCCAAGGTCGGTCCGGATTATATCGATCCTACCTTCCACCAGGCCGCGACGGGTCGGCCAAGCTTCAATCTCGACAGCTGGGCCATGCCGCCGTCCTTGATCGATGCGCTGGTCGCCGAGAATGCGGCTTACGCCGACCTCCTCGTCGTCGAAGGCGCCATGGGCCTGTTCGACGGCGCGCCCGCGGCGCCGCTTCGTACGGGCGCGTCGGCTGACATCGCCGCGCGGCTCGGCCTGCCGGTTCTGCTCGTGCTCGATGTCTCCGGACAATCGCAATCGGCGGCGGCGCTGTTGCGCGGCTTCGCCATCCACGATCTTGACGTGCGGATTCTCGGAGTGATCTTGAATCGCGTCGGGAGCGAGCGGCACCTCCGACTTGTGGCGAATGCGATTGCGCCGCTTGGCATTTCCATACTCGGCGCGCTCCCGCGCGACGGGTCGCTCGCGTTGCCCGAGCGCCATCTCGGCCTGGTTCAGGCCTTGGAGCACGATAACCTCGCTGTAATCCTCGACCACCTCGCGGACGCGGCGGAGGGAAATTTCGATCTCGACGCCATCCAGGCCATGGCCGTGACGCCGCGCCTTTCGGCGACGCAACTCCAAGCGCCGGTGCCCCCGCCCGGCCAGCGCATCGCGCTCGCTCAAGACGACGCCTTCAGCTTCGTCTACCCGCACGTGCTCGACGGCTGGCGCCGGACTGGCGCCGAGATCAGGACCTTCTCGCCCCTCGCCGACGAGGCGCCCGCGGAAGATTGCGACGCCTGCTGGCTTCCCGGCGGCTACCCTGAGCTGCACGCGGCTCGCCTCGCTGCTGCCGAGCGATTTCGTGCAGGGCTTGCGCATTTCGCCGCGACGCGTCCGGTGCATGGCGAGTGCGGCGGCTACATGGTGCTCGGCGAGAGCCTCGAAGATGCTGACGGCACAAACCACCGCATGGCTGGCTTGCTCGGCCATCGCACCAGCTTCGCCCAACGCAGACTTCATCTCGGCTATCGCCAGGCGCGGCTCGTGGCGGATGGTCCGCTTGGCAAAGCGGGCACAACGCTACGCGGCCACGAATTCCACTACGCCGCTTTGGTTGCTCCAGGAGGCGACGACCCTTTGGTGGAGCTTGCCGACAGCCAGGGCGAAAAGCTCGGCGCATCAGGTGGCCGCCGCGGCAATGTCACCGGCGCCTTCTTCCACGCCATCGCGCGAGCTTAAGCGTCCTTGTCCGACACATTCGCCTCTGCAAATGTCGCCATGCCGGTGTGACAGGCGAGCGCAGCGCGCAGCACGAGCACAGCGACCGCGGCGCCAGAGCCTTCGCCGAGCCGCATGCCGAGATCGAGCAACGGGCGCAAACCTAGCTCTTGAAGCAGGATGCGGTGTGCCGACTCGGCCGACATATGTCCTGCAAGAGCATGATCGAGGGCATCGGCGCGGAGCTGCATCAATGGCGCGACAGCTGCGGTGCAAACGAAGCCGTCGAGCAGAACCGGGATGCGCAAATGCCGCGCGGCAAGCGCTGCGCCAAGAATCGCGGCGGTCTCGCGCCCGCCCAACGCAGCTGCGACACGCAAAGGATCGCCGAGGATCGCCTTGTGCCGCGCAAGAGCGCGGTCGATCACGTCGCGCTTACGCTTGAGCCCGGCCTCGTCGACGCCGGTGCCGTGACCGGCAAAGCGCGCCCCGCCGCCGCCGAACAAGGCCGCCGCGACGGCAGAGGCTGCCGTCGTATTGCCGATGCCCATCTCGCCGAGCACGACGAGATCGGCCTCGGGCGAAAGCGCCTCGTAGCCCGCACTGACCGCCTCGAGGAACTCGCCCTCGTCCATGGCGGGCGCGGCGGTGAAGTCAGCCGTCGGGTGGTCGAGGTCGAGCGCGACCACGCGCAGCTCCGCCCGCGCGATCTGCGCCAGTTGATTGATGGCGGCGCCGCCGGACGCGAAATTGGCAACCATCTGCGCGGTTACTTCGGCCGGATAGGCCGAGACGCCTTGCGCCGTCACGCCGTGATTGCCGGCAAAGACGAGGATCTCGACATTGCCAAGCTGCGGCGGGTTCTTGCCCTGCCAAAGGGCGAGCCACGCCACGGCCTCTTCCAGCCGACCGAGGCTCCGCGGCGGCTTGGTCAGCTTGGCTTCGTGGGCGGACACCGCAGCGGCGGCTTCCGGGTGGCCGGCGGGAAGGTCGAGACAGGCGGTTTTGAGGTCAGCAAGTGAGGCGAAGCGCGGCATTTTTTGGCATAGAATGGGTGCGCCAGGGGGATGGAGATGACGAACGGCACTTCGTTGAGCGGCCTTAGCACGGAGCTTAGGACCGGCCTAGCCTTCTTGACGCGCCTCCCCTTGGTCCATCCCGTATCCGCCACGGGGGCCGATGTTGCGCAAGCGAGCTGGAGCTTTCCCGTCGCCGGCGCGGTGGTCGGCGGCATCGGCGCGCTCGTCTACTGGCTTGCCGACGGCCTCAACCTCGATCCTATCCTCAGCGCCATCCTCGCCGTGGCCGCCACCCTTGTCGTCACCGGCGCTCTACATGAAGACGGTCTCGCCGACACGGCCGACGGCTTCGGTGCAAGCGCGAGCCGCGAGCGCAAGCTCGACATCATGCGCGACAGCGAGATCGGCACCTATGGCGCTTCCGCGCTGATCCTCTCCTTCATGCTGCGCGTCGGCGCCGTCGTGAGTCTCGCCGATCCGGGGCTTGCCGCCGCGGCTCTAATCGCCGCGCATGCCGGCGCGCGCGCCACGCTGCCGGTCTTCATGCGGATCGTGCCGAACGCGCGGCAAGACGGCCTCTCGGCGATTGCAGGAGAGCCGCCGCAGCGAAGCGCGCTGATGGCGTTGCTGCTGGGGTTACTCGCGCTGCTCCTGTGCCTCGGCTTGGGCGCTACATTCATCGCCGCGCTGCTGCTCGCATGCGCGATCGGCCTGATGGCATGGCTCTGCGTCACGCAGATCGGTGGACAGACCGGCGATGTGCTCGGCACACTCGAGCAGGTGAGCGAGATGCTGATCCTGCTTGTCGCCGCGGCTTGGCTCTAATCTATTTCCGCACGGTCGAGGTGATGGAGGCGATCACCTCCGACGCCATCTTGAATTCCTTGTCGCGATTGGCGATGCCGTGCCGTTTCGCGATCCAGGCGAAATCCGTGTAGGCGACCCACACATCGCCCTTGTCGTCCTGGTAGACGAGAAGCCGCACGGGCCAGTCGAGGCCGGAATCGGGGTCTGAAGTCAGGAACAAAGTCCCGAGCGGCGGGTTGCCGAACACGAGCAGCGTCGAAGGCGAAAGCGTGACGCCCGCGTCGGCGGCGAGCTTCGATTGATCGATCTCGGCGAAGAACATGATGCCCTTGTCGGCCACGTCCTTCTTTAGGCGCTTGATCGTCTCGGGCATGGAGTAGGCGCTCTTGAACTTGACGATGCCGTCATCCTCGGTGGCTTGCGCCGCCGCGAAAGGCGACAAGGCAAGAGCCCCTGCGAGGACGAGAACGGAGCAAATAAACCTTAGAACCATGGACTCTCTCCTCTTGGCGGCGGGTCGGAAGGCCGATCTTGGTGGGGAGCAGCATGGCGAAACGGGCGGGGCAGCTGAAATGCCGCTTCGCTTTGGTTTCGATGCCGCGAGGCTATGGTTGGGGATAGTCAAGGCCGCTAACCGCCCGGAAAGGACGGAAGTGCTATAAAGTCGGGCTCGCGACCGAGCGGGCGAATGGGCCAAAGGAGAGGCTTATGTTGCGATTTTTCGTTGCCCTTACCCTGATCGCTGGCGCTTTCGTGCTGGCGCCGAAGTCAGCTTTGGCGCTGCCCCTCGCGCTTAGCGATCATGCCACCATCAGCAAAGATCTCAGCAGCGCTGTGGAGACGGTGGCGCGCCGGTCCGTCAATGCGGGCCGTTATGGCCGCTATGCCTACGGGCCGCGCCGCTATAACTGGACCTATTACCCGTATTGGCGGCCTTATCAGTATCGCTACTGGCAGTTCTACTATCCCTACGGCGGTCCGCTCTTCTAGCGGGCGCTTTCACAGTTTCGCTCCACTCCGGACGCAGAGTCGCCGTGAGAGGCTCACCGTGTTGTGATCGCCTCAATATTGCGGCGACTCCTGCCGCTCGATACCGTCAAGGTGCCGGGGGAGGTTCGCGTCAAGGAGACAAGATATGCGTCACCTCCTCATTAGACTTGCGGCCGTGGCTTTCTTCTTCGGCCTCGGCTTCGGATTCGGATTGGGCCCTGCTACGGCAGCGCCACTCCCCAAAGTGGATGGCCTTGCGGTCCAAACCGACTCGGTCGAGCCGGTCGGCTATTACCGCTACCGCTACCCTTACAGGCGCGGCTACTACGCATACCGCTATCGGGCCTTACTATTACCGGCCCTACTACCGTCGCTACTGGTGGTAGAGCCGAGAGCGAAACCGAGGATCGGCGGCTTTCCCGCCGCTCCTCAATTCTCTCCTAGGACGCTTGTAAGAAACTAACCGCGCAGCTGCCCGATATGGCAAAGTGCGCCCCGTGACTGCGCCCATCGATTCAAATTCAGCCCGCGCCATCGAGCTTGCGCGCGAAGGCCTCAGCTGCCCGGGCGCGCCTGACGCCCTGCCGGAGCGGCTGCTTGTGGTCGACGCGGAGCGCCAGATCGCCACTTGGTTCGCAGCGGGCAACGCCATCGCCGCTTGGCCGGTGTCGACCGCCAAGGCCGGCATCGGCGGCGAGGAAGGCTCATACCGCACGCCGCCCGGCTGGCATCGTATCCATCGGCGCGTCGGCGCGGATGCGGCGAACGGCACGGTGTTCGTGTCGCGCGAGCCGACCGGCGAGACGTGGGGCGGGGAGCCGCGCGACGAAGATCTGATCCTCACTCGAATCCTTACCCTCGAAGGGATCGAGGACGGCGTGAACCGCGGGCCCGGGCGCGATTCGCTCGAGCGCTACATCTATCTGCACGGCACCAACCACGAGGGCCTGCTCGGCCGTGCCGTCTCGCATGGCTGCGTGCGTCTTGCGAACGAGCATGTGTGCCAGCTCTTCGATCAGGTGCGCGAAGGCGATCTCGTCTTCGTCGCCGCGCCAGCAGCGCGCACCCTCCCCGATCCGAAGGGCAAAGGCCGCTTTCACTATGCGGGACTCGGCGGCGCCGGCATGAGTGCGCTTGCCCAGTTCCAAGTGATGACCGGCGGCGCGGCGAGCGGCAGCGACCGCGCATTCGACCGCGGCGAGCGCACCGAGATGCGCGAACAGCTGGAGCGGCTCGGCATTACCGTCGTGCCGCAGGATGGGAGCGGCGCCGGCGCCGACTGCGCGGCGCTCATCGTTTCGACCGCCGTCGAGGATCAAGTCCCGGATGTGGCCGCCGCACGCGCGCAAGATATTCCCATCGTCCATCGCTCGGAGCTGCTCGCCCATTTCGTGGCAGAGCACCGTTCCATCGCCGTGACCGGCACGAGCGGCAAGTCGACAGCGAGTGCAATGATCTTCGCCATCCTGAGCGGTGCGGGCCGCGATCCGTCCATTATCACCGGCGCCGATCTGCCCGAGCTACAGGAGCGAGGCCTGCCCGGCAATGCGTTGGCCGGACGTTCGGACCTGCTCGTGGTCGAGGCTGACGAGAGCGACGGCACGCTCGTGCGCTATGCGCCCGCTATCGGCGTGATCCTCAATCTTCAGCGCGATCACAAGGAGATGGCGGAGGTCGCGGCGATGTTCGCCACCCTGCGCGCCCGCGCGCGCGATGCCTTGGTGGTGGGAGACGCCGAGAATCTCGACCCGTTTGCCGGCGGGGCATCACGATTTGGCTTCAGCCCGCGCGCCGATATTCGCGGCGAGGACGTCGAACTCGGACCTTCGTCGAGCACTTTCCGGGTGCGGGACACGATTTTCACCTTGCCGGTGCCGGGCGCGCATAACGTCGCCAACGCGCTTGCCGCCATCGCCGCGTGCCGCGCCGTGGGCGTGGAACTTGCCGAGATGGTGCACCCGCTCGCGAATTTCAGGGGTATCGGCCGGCGCTTCCAGACGGTGGGCAAGGCGCGCGGCGTCGAAGTGATCGACGATTTCGCCCACAACGCAGAGAAGATCGCCGCGGCGATCAGAACCGCGAAGCTCCGCGCAAAGCGCGTGCTCGCCGTCTATCAGCCGCACGGCTATGGGCCGACGCGTTTCCTGCGCAGGGATTTCGTCGCGACCTTCTCCCGCGAGCTCGCGGCTGTTGACCGGCTCTACATGCTGGAGGTCTTCTACGCCGGCGGCACAGCGACGCGGGATTTCTCTTCGGCGGATATCGTGGCCGAGATCGGCGCACGCGGCGTGCATGCCGAGTTTGCTCCATCGCGTGAGTGGCTGGCGGCGCGCATAGCGCAACACGCAAGGCCCGGCGATCTCGTTCTCATCATGGGCGCGCGCGATCCCTCGCTCAGCACCCTCGCGCGCGCGATCCTGACGGCCGTCGAAAAGGAAACGGCACCGGCGACATGATTAGGCTTTGACCTAGTTGCCGAAGAGCGCAGACATGGGGAAGTTACCGCCGCCGCTGTTGAAGGCGCTGCGCTTCTGCTTCGACCCGGCACCTGCCGACAGCGCCTCCGACTTGCCGAACAGGGCCGTCGCCATTTTCTTGTCGAGCCCGTAAACGTCGGCATAGGTCTGCAACTTGCCCTGCGCGTCGATCACAGCAGTGAAGTAGGTGAGGTGCACGGGCACCGGCTTGCTCAACACGACGCCGCTATTCTTGCTCTTGGCAAGGCGCTCCTTCACTTGCTGTGCCGACCAGCCTTTGTCCTCGGCGAGCAGGAGCGTGGCGAGGCGGTCGGGCTGGCGCACCCTGATGCAGCCATGGCTCAGCGTGCGCTCGGCCTCGTTGAACAGCTCCGGCTGAATGGTGTCGTGCATGTAGATGGCATGCCGGTTGGGGAAATTGAATTTGAGCACGCCGAGCACGTTGTCGGGTCCGGGCTCCTGGGTGAAGGTGTATTGCCGAATATTGGCGCGACTCCAATCCACCGTCATGGCGTTGACCTGCTTGCCTTGGTAGCTGACCGACAGCTTGTTGTTGGTCAGGATGGAAATGTCGCGCGTGCCGTCGACGCTGCCCTGGCGCAAGCGAGGCGCGATATCCTCGAACTTGATCGTGTCCGGCACGGTCCAATCCGGATTGAACTCGATCGAGCGCATGCTCGCCGAGAAGATAGGGGTGGCGTATTTGGTCTGCCCGACGATCACCTTCTCGACATAGATCGACTTGCCGTCCTTGATGACGCGCGTGGTGAAGGCCGGGATGTTGTTCCACACATAGTAGGAGCCGAGCTCCGGGGGCATCCAGCGCCACCGTTCCATATTGACGATGAGCCGCTGAATGGCGGGATCGCCCGCGGGCTTGCGTCCACGCGCCTTGGCGCTGGCCATGGCCTTCACCAATATCTTGCGCAGACGTTCGAATTGATCCTGCTTCGGATGCAGCGACGTCAGATAGGCAGCGGGCGCGGCCGAAGCGGCGATCTCGGTCAGAACGCTCTTAGGGTCGATCGTATTCGGCTTCTGATCGAACAGATTGCTGATGCGCGAAGGCGCTATGCGTCCGCCTTTGGCGAAGCGCGCATATTTCAACACGGCGAGCGCGAGCTTGATCTCGTCTACGGCCTGAGCCGCGGTGGTAGACGGCAGATCGGAAGCCGGGGGCAGATCGAAAGCCTCCACCGGGAGGCCCCAATTGCCGGCACTTTGAAGTTCGGCGATCAGCGCTTGCGCCCGCGCGGTGAACCCCATGGGCGTGATCCAGAGCGGAGTTCCGCTCCGTCCAGCATAGAACGCTTCGAGCGCGGCGAGATCGCCGGCGGCGGCTCCCTTGCGCAAAGCTGCATCCTGAAGCTTGAGCCTAATCTCGGCGACGATGGCGTCCGACTGAATCGACTCTTGCGCGACTGCGGGAGCGGGCGTGCTCTCGGCTGGGGCCGGCACGGCAGTCTCTGCGGGCTTTGGCCCTTGCTCCTTCGGTGCCGTCCCGCTCTCGGTCGACGTCGGCTCTGTCTCGCTCGGCGACGGCGTCGCGGTCTCGGTTTCCTCTGCGGGACTGAGAGCATCTTCGCTCGCGGCGGGCGACCCTGCCGGGGTGGGCAGGGTCTCATCCTCCGGCGCCGACGCCGGCGCGGGAGCGGTGGAGAGTACGTCCTCGGCGGGAGAGGCCGGATCGGCGCCGCTTGGAGGCGCAGCGGGCTCGACGGTATCGGGCGATGTGCTGGCAAGGAGCTCCGCCGGAGGAACCTCGGCCAAAGCTTGTCCGGCCAAGCCAAGACAAGCGGCCAACAAGGCCGCCAGGAAGCTCCAGGGCGACGCGCCGAAGCCCCCGATTGAAGTTCTCCTGCCCATGAAGAAAATCCCCTCGTAGCGCTCAAAATTAGTCCGGGAGGGCAGCCCGGGCCACTCTCAATTCGGGCCAACCGTCATTCTGTTGCCGAGCGTTGCCGAGATGCCTCCCCTGTGCACGCCTGCGTGGCAGTTGCGCGGATAGACTTCGCCGTCGCCTTGGCTATGATCGCCGCTCATCGGAGAGAGGTGAGCCCCGGTATGTTTCCCGTCGGCGACGACAATTCCCAGCGGCGCATCACTCCGGTCGTCACCTTCGCGCTGATCGGTCTCAACATCCTGGTTTTCCTCCTGGAGCTTGCCGGCGGCGATCGATTCATCACCGAATGGGCGTTCATTCCGGAGCGCTTTTCCGAGCATCCTGCCGCCAATATCCCCACGGTGTTCTCCGCCATGTTCATGCATGGCGGCTGGCTGCATCTCTTTGGCAATATGCTGTTCCTCTGGATCTTCGGCGACAATGTCGAGGACCGCCTGGGCCACGTCAAATTCCTCATTTTCTATTTGCTGGCCGGCATCGCGGCGACGCTCTCGCAATATTTCGTCTCGCCCGAATCGGGCATCCCCAATGTCGGTGCGTCAGGCGCGATTGCCGGCGTGCTCGGCGCATATATCCTCATGTTCCCGCAGGCGCGGGTGAACGTGCTGCTCGGGCGGCAGATCGTGGCCATGCCGGCCTTCGTGGTGCTCGGCATGTGGATCGTGTTCCAGCTCATCAGCGGCGTCGGCACCATCGCCTATACCGACGAGAGCGCCGACGTCGGCGGCATCGCTTACATGGCGCATATCGGGGGCTTCGTCGCCGGCCTGTTGATGACTTTGCTTCTGCGCAATACGGGCAGCTCGGACAGCGTGGCCTGAGCGCTCCATCAGATGCCAAGAAAATCGCGCTTGCCGATTTCGACGCCGAAACTTCTGACAATGTCGTAGGCCGTGGTCGCGTGGAAATAGAAATTCGGCAACACGAAATGCACCAGATAGGGCTCGCCTTTGAAATACACAGCCTGGCCGCCGACGGTAAGCGAGATGTCGCGACCTTCCGACCCGTCAATGTCCTTGGCCGAGAAGACCTGAACGAATTTCAGCGTCTTGCCGATGCGCGCTTTTAGCTCGGCGAAGGTCTTTTCCTCGTCGGCGTATTTGGGCACGTCCACGCCGGCAAGCCGCGCGGCGGCGCCCTTGGCGAAATCCGACATCAGTTGAATCTGCCGGGTCAAAGGAAACATGTCGGGCGCGAGCCGCCAATTGAGCAGCACATTCGGATCGATCTTGCGCTCGGCGGCATAGGCTTCGGCCTTTTCGAGGATGGCAGCAATATTGTTCAGCATCTTAACGAAGGCCGGAATCGAGGCCTGATACATTCCAAACGACATGATGAGAGCACCCTTCATTGACCGGTAAGGGCGCGACTTTTAGCAGCGGGCTGACTGAGAGCCACATCACGTTCCGGCGACCGAGCGGTGAGGACAGTAAGAGGCGAGCACATGCATGAAACTTTGAAGGGTCGTTCAGCCGGCATCGACCGGCGGCACCTGGTCGCAGGCGCGCTTGGCGCGATCGCGCTACCGCTGGCGTGCCCGGCATCGGCCAGGGGCATCGAGACGCCGGCCACCGAAGCTGACATCGGTTTCATGCGCATGGCGCTGGAGGAGGCGGCGCTTGCCGACGATCCCTACTATTTCGGCGCGGTGATCGTGCACGACGGCAAGGTGCTTGCGCGCGGCCGCAACGTCTGGAACCAGCAACAGGACCCGACCGCACATGGCGAGATGGTCGCCATCCGGAGGTGCCTCGCCGAGCATGGCATGGAGAAGATCAAGGGAACGACGATCTATACTTCCGGCGAGTCTTGCCCGATGTGCATTGCATGGGCGCGATTGTGTGGTGCGGCATCGCACGGGTGGTCTATGGCGCCTCCATCGTGCAACTTGCCGCCAAGATGGGTCAGATCATGATCTCCGACGCCGAGATCGCCGACAGGATTCCATTCGCGGACATCGCGCTCACCGGCGGCGTGCTGGCTGAAGAGTCGCTAAAGCTGTTCAAGCAAGGAGCGACCGGAATGTCAGCTCGGTAAGAAATGGTGCCGCTGGAGAGATTTGAACTCCCGACCTTGGCTTTACGAAAGCCCTGCTCTACCCCTGAGCTACAGCGGCGGCCCTATGGAGACCTTGCGCCCGTGACTTAAGGCCAATGCAAGGGCGATGCAAGATTGGCCTGGGAAGGCGCCTCTTACCCGCGGCTTAGCGGATTTGCGCCGCTCGCAGGCGCTCGAGCGAGGTTGGACTGCCCTCGTCGGTCTCGGTCTGCGCCACGCCGGGATCGTCAGGGGGACGTTCCGGCACGAAAACCGTGGGCTTCGGCCGCGGCACAAGTGCCGGCCGCGGGGTCTCCGGTGGAATGCTCTTGGCCGGCGGCACTTCGATCAGGGCGTCATCTCGTTTGGGATTCACCTCGACGATGTCCGCGGACGCTTCCCTCGCCGCCACTTCTGCACGAGGCGGGGCGAGCGGGGCCGGCGCTTGCACTTCGGGCATGGCCGGCTCGGGCCGTTCCTCGATCACAAGGGTGTCGTCGCCGCGTCCGATCGCATCGACCGGTGCCTTCCACTCGAAGGCATCGACCGCACCGGTCACCGGCGAGACCGGCAGCCAACGATCGGAGACGTAGCCGTCGGCGATCCAGGCGCGGTCGCGCGGCGCGCGGATGGCGCGGGCGAGCCATTCGCGCTCGCGTCCCTTGTCGCCGAGCTCGCCCGCCTCGATGCGCGCCATCAGCGTACAGATCCGCGCCGATGGGCGTCCCTCGAGATGGGGCGCAAGCGCTGCGCGCGCCTCCTGCCACTCATGCGCCTCGATGGCCGCATTGGCCACGGCGATCGGACCTTCGATGTCGCCGGGGACGAGGCTTGCGAGATGCTTGACCCGCTTCACCCGCTCGCGCGGCGGCTCGCCCGGCTTGGCGAAGGCATAGACGAGCGCGAGGTCGGGATGCGGCGCGAGCTTCCAGGTTCGGGCGACGACGCGCGACGCCAAGCGGCTCTCGCCTTTCGAAGCGAGGATGCGCCCGGCGATCTCCGCCGCCGGGATGAGCGAGGGCGCAAGCCGCAGCGCCTCGTTTGCGAGACCGAGCGCCTTGTCCGGATTTGACGCTTCCAAGTCGCGCGCCTCGGCCGTCAGCAGTACGGCGCGGCGGCGGAGTGAGGCGTTCTGGTCGACGTGGCCGTTCTGGCGGGCGATGGCGAGCGTATCCAACGCACCGTCGTAATCGCCGACGCGCGCCTGCAAGTCGAATAGCGCATTGACGCCCCAGGCGAGCTTCGGATCGCGCCTCACCGCCTGCTCGGCGAGCGCACGCGCGGCCTCATTGTCGTTGCTGCGTTTGGCCTCGAGGAAAAGCCCGCGCAGTCCGAGAAGCTGGGTCTCGGGGCGGTCGAGCATTGTTTCGAAAGCGCGGCGCGCCGCTTCGCGATCGCCTCTGAGCTGCGCGGTTTGCGCCCTGAGCAAAGCCGTCAAAGGCTCGCGCGGCAGATTGCGTCCGGCGATGCCGGCATAGCGCTGCGCCTGAGCGCGGTCGCCGACGCCGATAGCAAGCAGCCCGCGCGAGAGTGCGTCGTAGCCTTGTTGTCGCCGCCTCGCGCGCACATAGGCCGCAACCGCAGCAGGACGCGTCAACAGATAGCGCAGCACCGACCAAAGCAAAATGAGCAGCACGACGATCGCCGCAATGGCGAGCGCCCCGACGAACGCACTGGTCTCCACCTGATAACCAAGCCATTGCACGGTCATATTGCCGGGCCGGTCGGCGAACCAGGCCAACCCGACTGCCGCCGCGATCACACAGAAAGTGAAAAGGAGGACGCGGGTCATCGAGACTATTGTCGCGGGGCCGAAGCACCGCTGCCCATGGACACGAGCAGAAGACCTTCGAGCCTGAGCAAGGTTTCGTCGGCGGCAAGCCGCGCATGCGCCTGACCGAGCCAGGCGGAATAGGCTTCGCGCTCTGCCGCGTCGAGCGTCTCGACTTCCTTCACGGCGGCGGCGAGATCGCCTCTGTCGAGAGCCGCTTTGGCTCTTGCCAATGCGCCGCCCTGACCTTCTCCGGCCGGCGGCTCATCGATGCGCTTGATGGTGACGAGAGATTGCGCGCTCGCCATCAAGGTGTCGACGAGCGAGTTGCCGGAGCCCGGCGCGCCGGTGACAAGCGCGCTGCTTTTGATGCTCGCGAAGGCGCGCGCGAGCTCGGGCACGGTCGGAATACCTTTTTCGGCATAGGCCGGCAAAATACCGAGATCGCCCACGGACGGCGCCACCGCGCCGATCGTGTCGAGCTCCGCCGCGTAAGGCCGTCCGTCGCTGATCGCCGCGCGGAGATTGGCAAAAGCGATCGCCGTCGCGGCGGACTTCGCGTCCGCATTGTCCTTGCCGATGGCAGCGGCAAGCTCGGGAAGGGCCGCCTCGATCTTGGCAAGGCGCTCGGTCAGCGCGGCGAGCTCGGGGCCGGCCTCGGCGCCGCCGCCCGATCCAAGCTGCGCCTCGGCGAGCGCGCCGATCTTGGCCTTGATCTCGGAGATCTCGCTTTGCATTTGCTGCATCGCAGAGCCATTGTCGGTCGCCGCCTTGGCGAGCGCCTCGGCGATCTTCGTGTCCAATCTCTGCTCGGCCTCGGAGATCTGCTGTGTGATGGCCGCGGCCGAGGCGACCGAGCCGCCTTCACTCGCCGATTCGGAGATGGCTTTGAGCGTCGTTTCCAGTTGCGCGACCTGGCCGGATAGTTCGGCAAGCTTGGGCGATATTTCCGTGGCGTCACTCTCCAGCGCTTGGATTTGTGCCTTCAGTTGCGCGATCGCTTCGGCATCGCCGGAGGCCGGTTTCACGGATTCGAGCTTGGCGATCCGCTCTTCGAGCGCGGCGATGTCGGGCAGGGGTGCGGTATCTTCGCCGCTCTTGAGCCCGCCCCAGGCGAGAGCGAGGGCGACGACGCCGACAAGGCCGCCGAGCACGCCGGCGGCAAGATGGGTGACAAAGCTCTTCAGCTCGGGAAGGCTCGCTTGCGGCCGCGGTGCTTCACGGGGGGCACCGTCGGCATGGCCGTCGCCGGCTTCGGCGTCGGAAGCGGACTGCGTTTCCTCGTTGTCCGCCCCCTCGACCGAGATCTCGGTCGCGGTTCCTTCGATCGTCTGTGCCGGCCGCTTGCTTGCCCCACTCGGGCCCTGATTTTGATCGCCGAAAGGATCTGCCATCACGCCTTACCCTTTTCGCCTTCGAGCAGATTCGCCTCTCACGAGGATGCCGCCTCGGAGTTGAGGAGCGCAAGGACATCTTCCTCGCGCGGCCGTGCCGCCACGCGCACCGAAAATCCAAGCGGGGTCAATACCTCTGCTACCGCTTCGGAGAGGCAATAGCAAATGAGACGCTTGCCCTGCGTTAGCGCATCGTGGCGGCTCAGCAAATCGGCGAGGATCCGAGCGGTCCGCGGCGACATGAGGATAGCGCCGTCGAGCTTTCCGGACGTGAGGGCGGCCACGGCTTCGTCCGGCAGCGCGGTGGCCGCGACGGCCCGGTAGAGCACAGCCTGGCGCACGGAAAAGCCCTGTTTCTCGAGCGCTCCTTTCAGGTCGAAGGCAAGCGTCTCGCCGGCAAGGTGCACGAGAGCGCCTTGCTCTGGCTCAAGCTCCTGCGGGACCAACTTGGCAAGCTCCGCGCCAGTTCCGGGACCGACCGTGACATCGGCAAATCCAAGCGCCTGGGCGTCGCGGGCTGTCGCTTCGCCAACCGCAAGGAGCGGCAGCTTCAGCGCCTCGCCAAGCGCGCGATGTCCGGCGAGCGCTCGGAGCGCATTGCGGCTCGTCACCAGCACGGCTTGCGCGCCGGCAAGCTGCAACGGCGCGTCTTCGTTGAACTCGATGCTAAGCAGCGGCGCCGCCACCGTCTCGTGCCCGCGCGCGGCAAGTGCGGCGGCCTCATGGCTCGCATCGGGCTCAGGTCGCGTGATTAGGATGCGCATCAGGCGAGGCTTGCCAGAAACTCTGGCCCAGCGCGCGTAAGCAGCTCTTCACCCGCATCGGCGCCGATGCGCACCGCACTCTCCGCCGCGCCTTCTAGCCCGATTGCATAGGATTCGCGGCCGTCCGGCGTGAGGATCATGCCGCGAAAGCGCAACGTTCCCCGTTCGATCTCGGCGAGACCGGCGATGGGAGTCTTGCAGGAGCCGTCGAGACGCTCGAGGAAGGCACGCTCGCAAGCGATCGCCGTCGCCGACACTCGATCGTTCAACGCCGCCAGCAGCGCCAAGGTCTCAGCGTCGTCGCTGCGGCAGGTGACGCCGATGGCGCCTTGCGCCACTGCAGGAAGCATCGTCTCGGTGGAGAGAATGGAGGTCGCGTGGGAGGCAAGCCCGAGCCGTTCCAATCCCGCGAGCGCAAGCAGCGTGGCATCGGCTTGACCCTCGGCGAGCTTTCGCAGTCGGGTTTCGACATTGCCGCGGAAATCGACGACGCGCAGATCAGGGCGCAGGCGCTTCACCTGCGCGCCGCGCCGCAAGGACGACGTGCCGACGACGGAGCCTGGCGGTAGCTCGGCGAGGGTAGGGGCCTTGCTGCTGATGAATGCATCGCGCACATCGGCGCGTGGCAGGATCGCGGCGATGGCGAGGCTCGCCGGGAGGTCGGTCTCCAGGTCCTTCATCGAGTGCACGGCCATGTCCACGTCGCCGCGCAACAGGGCCTCGTCGATCTCCTTGGTGAAGAGGCCCTTACCGCCGAAATCGCGCAGCGGCTTGTCCTTGAGTCGGTCGCCGGAGGTGGTGATGACGCTGAGATCGATGTCGGCTTCGGCAAGCCCTCGCGTCTCGATCAGGCGCGCGCGCGCATGCCGAGCCTGCCATAGCGCCAGCGGGCTGCCGCGGGTACCGATCAGAAGCGGACGGGAGGCCACAGCTGAACTCCTTGAATTGCCTGGTGTAAAAGCGCCAGCTCGGGCCGCATTAATGGCCCTTTTCGCCTCCCCCTTCAATCGCCGCCCAAACAGCCTATAGAAAGCCGCATGACCAAAGACGGCGAAAGTCAATCCCTGGTCGTGCTCGGGATCGAGACGAGCTGCGACGAAACGGCCGCGGCACTGGTGCAGCGGAACGAAGACGGGGGCGGCGAGATCCTGTCGAGCGTGGTCCGCTCGCAGCTCGACCTGCATGCAGCCTACGGCGGCGTGGTGCCGGAGATCGCCGCGCGCGCGCATGTCGAGCTACTCGATGCTGCGATCAAACAGGCGTTCGGCGAGGCTGGGATCGGATTTGACGCGATCGATGCGGTCGCCGCCGCGGCTGGCCCCGGTCTGATCGGCGGCCTGATCGTCGGCGTCACCACCGGCAAGGCCATCGCACTCGGGCTTGGCGTGCCTTTCATCGCCATCAATCACCTCGAGGCGCACGCCCTGACCGCGGGCCTGACCGACCGGCTCGCGTTTCCCTATCTGCTGCTGCTCGTCTCCGGCGGGCACACTCAGCTCCTGATCGTCGAGGACGTTGGAAGCTATATGCGGCTCGGCACGACGCTCGACGACGCGCTGGGCGAGGCTTTCGACAAGGCGGCCAAGCTGCTTGGCTTGGGCTATCCCGGAGGGCCCGAGGTCGAGCGCATGGCGGCGCGCGGCAAGCCGACCGTACCGCTGCCGCGCCCGATGCTTGGACGGGAGGAGCCGCATTTCTCGCTCGCGGGTCTCAAGACCGCACTGAGGCATGAAGCGCTGGCCCGCGCGCCATTGCGCGAGCAGGACGTGGCCGATCTCTGCGCAAGCTTCCAGGAGGCGGTCGCCGATATCGTCGGCGACAGGACCAAACGTGCGTTCGAGCTTTACGAGCAGCACGCGGGCAAAGGAGCGCAGCGCGTGCTCGTGGTCGCGGGCGGTGTCGCCGCCAATCGAAGGCTGAAGGCGGCCCTCGAAGCCACCGCGCGCAAGAACATCTTCCGCCTTGTCGTGCCGCCGCCCGCGCTCTGCACCGACAACGCGGCGATGATTGCCTGGGCGGGGGCCATGCGGCTCTCGCGCGGCCTCGTTGACGATCTTTCGGCACCGGTCCGCGCGCGCTGGCCGCTCGACCCCGACGCGCCGCCCGTGCTCGGCGCGGGGGTCAAGGCGTGAGCGGTTGATTTCGTTCCCGCGCGGAAATCTGGCATATCAGGGGCCGCGAGGACGTTGGCATGGCACTGCAATCGGTCGGCATCGTGGGCGCGGGCGCGTGGGGAACGGCGCTTGCCATCACGTCCCGTCGCGCCGGGCGCGACGTGCTGATTTGGGCCTACGAGCCCGAGACGCTTGCCGGCATCAACCAGAACCACCGCAACGAGACCTACCTCCCCGGGGTCAAGCTCGACCGTGCCATCGAGGCAACCGGGCGGCTCAACGAAGTCGCCAATTGCGATCTCCTGCTGATGGCGACGCCTGCGCAGCATGTACGCGAGATTGCCGGCGAGCTCGCGCCTTACCTCAAGGAGGGCCAGCCGCTCGTGCTCTGCTCGAAAGGCATCGAGCAGACGAGCGGCAAGCTGATCTCGCAGGTCGTCGAGGAGATGGTGACGAAACCGCAGATCGCGGCTCTGTCAGGACCGAGTTTCGCGGCCGAAGTCGCGCGCGGGCTTCCGGCGGCCGTCACGCTTGCGACAGCCGAGGAGGATCTCGGCCGCGCGCTCGCGCATGCGCTGAGCCATCCGCCCTTCCGCTGCTACTGGAGCGACGACGTCATCGGCGCCGAGATCGGCGGCGCAGTAAAGAATGTCTATGCCATCGCCGCTGGCATCGTCGCCGGAAAGAAATTCGGAGCGAGCGCGCATGCGGCGCTCGTCACGCGGAGCTTCGCCGAGATGGTGCGCTTCGCCGGGGCGCTCGGTGCGCGGCGCGAGACGCTGATGGGGCTCTCGGGTCTCGGCGACCTCGTGCTCACTTGCGGCAGCCCGCAATCGCGCAATATGTCGCTCGGCATCGAGCTCGGCAGAGGCAAGAGCCTGGAAGAGGTGCTGGGGAAGCGGCTGACCGTCACCGAGGGCGTCTATACCGCGAGCGCGCTCGTGGAAATGGCCGCGGCGCGCGACATCGACATGCCGATTGCGCAAGCCGTGCACGCGGTGATCTCAGGCCTGGCGACCGTCGATGAGGCCATCGTGGCGCTGCTTAACCGCCCGCTCAGGGCCGAGAGCTGACATCGCCTGCCCGCTGGGGAAGCGCGAGTTCGATCGGCACGGCGATGAACCCTTCAGAGGGCTGCGGGACCGGAGTAATCGGATCGCCCGAGCAGCTTCGGTCGATCTTGGTCCAGCGCAGCCTATGCGAGAGCTTCTCTCGCAGCTTGGCGACCGCGCCGTGGATGGTCCACGAAGTGACCTCCAAGTCGGGGAATTCGGCGGCTTTGGCCTGCACGCCACCCTTGAAGGGCTTGAGAAGGGCACTCAATACAATACGGGTCATGGGACCCTCCCAATCCGAATTAGAACGCGCTCCGACCGGCACGGTTCCCCGAAATCAGAAGATACGTTGAGCGTTGCTAGGATTTAAGGCCTGCAATAGGGTCGCGGGAGCGGGACAAATCTCATGCTCTATGCGCTGATCTGCACCGATAAGCCCGGCAGCCTCCCCTTGCGCAAGGCCAATCGCCCCGATCATCTCGCTTATCTTGCAAGCCTCGGCGAGACGCTCGTGTTCGCCGGCCCCTTCACCGAGCCGGACGGCCAGACCATGAACGGCAGCCTGATCGTAGTCGAGGCCGCCTCGCTCGAAGCCGCGCGCAAGATCGGCGCCGGCGACCCGTTCGCCAAAGCGGGCGTGTTCGCATCCGTCGATATCCGGCCCTGGCTCTGGACCATCAACAATCCCGACGAGGAGGAGTGAGCCGTTTCAGGCTCACGCGCATGCATGGCGTATTGGCTGCTCAAATCCGAGCCCCACGCCTGGTCCTGGGACCAGCAGAAGGCGGAAGGACGCAAGGGCGCGGAGTGGGACGGCGTGCGCAACTTCCAGGCGCGCAACAACATGCGGAAGATGAAGAAGGGTGACCTCGGCTTCTTCTATCACTCCGGCGAAGACAAGGCCGTGGTCGGCATCGTCAAGGTGGTGAAGGAAGCGCATCCCGACTCGACCGACCCGACGGGCCAATGGGAATGCGTCGACGTGGCCGCCGTCGCCGATGTGCCGTATCCGGTCACGCTCGCGGAGATCAAGGCCAATCCCAAGCTCAAGGACATGGTGCTGGCGCGGGTCTCGCGGCTTTCCGTTCAGCCCGTTTCGTCGCAGGAATGGGCTATCATCTGCAAGCTCGGCGGTCTCGCCAAGCCGCCCAAGGACTGAGCGCAACAAGGGAGGAAGCAAGATGGAGATTTCGGTCAACTATCTTGCCGTCATGGTCGCGGCCGCCACCGGCTTCTTGCTGAGCTGGGGCTGGTATGCCGTGCTGAATGCTCTGTGGGTGAAAAAGCACGGTCGGAGTGGGGAGAAGGCGAAATCGGACCCAGTGCCGTACCTGATCGCGGCGGTCTGCTATCTGCTCATGGCGTGGATGCTGGCCGGGCTGATGGGTCATCTCGCCAACGTCACCGTGCGCGGCGGCATCACGGCGGCCTTCTTCGTCTGGGCCGGCTTCGTGCTGACGACCGCCGTGGTTAATCAGGTCTTCCGCGGGATCCGGCCGGTGGCAATTTCGATCGACGTTGGCAACTGGCTCGCCGTGCTCGTGCTGATGGGCGCGATCATCGGCGCCATCGGCGTCTAGACCAGCGAGACCCGTCTTTGCCCAAGGAGGGGCGCCCAGCGTAGTATCGAAATTCAAAACAAGTGGTGCCGAGCAATGGCGCGCGTGCGTTAGGGAGGAGCGGACACATGTCCGAGCACAAGCAGTTCAAGGTCGAGACGGTTAAGGTCCCGAAGAAATGGAAAGAGCGGGCCTATATCGACAAGGACGAGTATGAGAAGCTCTACACGAAAAGCGTCGAAAGCCCCGACAAGTTCTGGGGCAAGCAGGGCCAGCGGCTCGATTGGATCAAGCCCTATACGCGCGTCAAGAACACCTCCTTCGCCTATCCCGACGTGTCGATCAAATGGTTCGAGGACGGGACGCTTAACGTCTCGGCCAATTGCATCGACCGGCACTTGAAGAAGCGCGGCAAGCAGACCGCCATCATCTTCGAGCCCGACGATCCCGCGCAAGACGCCAAGCACATCACCTATCGCGAGCTGCACAGAGAGGTCTGCCGGCTTGCCAATGTGCTGAAAGCGAACGGGGTCAAACGCGGCGACCGCGTGACGATCTATCTGCCGATGATCCCGGAGATCGCCTACGCCATGCTCGCCTGCGCGCGGATCGGCGCCATCCACTCCATCGTGTTCGGCGGCTTCTCGCCCGATTCGCTCGCCGGCCGCATCGAAGACTGCCAGTCGCGTGTTCTCATCACCGCCGACGAGGGCATGCGCGGCGGGCGCAAGGTTCCGCTAAAAGCCAACGCTGACGCAGCCATCAAGAAGGTCGGCGGCGTGGACAAGGTTCTCGTCGTCAAGCACACCGGCGGACAGGTGCCGTGGACGCCCGGCCGCGACCTCTGGCTCGAGCAGGAGCTCGCCAAGGTCGATGACGATTGCGCGCCGGAAGAGATGAACGCGGAAGACCCGCTCTTCATCCTCTACACCTCGGGCTCGACCGGAAAGCCCAAGGGCGTGCTGCATACCTCAGGCGGCTATCTCGTCTACGCCGCGATGACGCATCAATATGTGTTCGATTATCACGACGGCGACACCTATTGGTGCACGGCCGACGTCGGCTGGGTGACGGGCCACTCCTATATCGTCTACGGACCGCTCGCCAACGGCGCGACCACGCTGATCTTCGAAGGCGTGCCGAACTACCCCGACGCCTCGCGCTTCTGGCAGGTGGTCGACAAACACAAGGTCAATATCTTCTACACCGCGCCGACCGCCATCAGGGCGCTGATGGGTCTCGGCGACGACTACGTAAAAAACAGCAAGCGCAAATCGCTCAAGCTGCTCGGCACCGTCGGCGAGCCGATCAATCCGGAAGCGTGGGAGTGGTACTATCACGTGGTCGGCGAGGAGCGCTGCCCCATCGTCGATACCTGGTGGCAGACCGAGACCGGCGGCATTCTCATCACTCCGCTTCCCGGCGCGACCAAGCTCAAACCCGGCTCGGCCACGCTGCCCTTCTTCGGCGTGCAGCCTGGCGTCGTCGACAACGAGGGCAACCTGCTCGAAGGCGAAGCGACCGGCAATCTCGTCATTCTCGATGCCTGGCCCGGGATGATGCGGACCGTGTTCGGCGACCATAAGCGCTTCGTCGACACCTACTTCTCCACCTACAAGGGCAAGTATTTCACCGGCGATGGATGCCGGCGCGACGAGGACGGCTATTATTGGATCACCGGCCGCGTCGATGACGTGATCAATGTCGCCGGGCACCGCATGGGCACGGCGGAAGTGGAGTCGGCGCTGGTCGCCCATCCCAAAGTGTCTGAGGCGGCGGTCGTGGGCTATCCGCACGACGTCAAAGGTCAAGGCATCTATTGCTACGTGACCTTGATGGCGGGGCAGGACTGGTCCGACGCGCTTAGGACGGAGCTGCGCGATTGGGTGCGCAAGGAGATCGGCCCGATCGCCTCTCCCGACCTCATTCAGTTCGCCCCCGGTCTCCCGAAAACGCGCTCGGGCAAGATCATGCGCCGCATCTTGCGCAAGATCGCCGAGGACGATTTCGGCAATCTCGGCGACACCTCCACGCTCGCCGATCCGTCCGTCGTCACCGACCTGATCGAGCACCGGCAGAACCGCAAGACGGCTTGAGGGACGCGTCCATGTTGAAGAAAGCTTTGATCGGTCTTGCCATCGTCGTCGCGCTGGTGATCGTCATGGTCTTCGCATTCGGGTCTTTGACGCCCGACGCGACGACGGTCAGCCAGACCCTGTCGATGACGATCGGCAATCGCACCGTCACCGTGGGCGGCCACTACAAGGACCTGACGCAGGAATCGCTCGCCGACGGCATGAAGATCGCCGTCGACGGCCACGAGATCACGGTCGGGCCCGACCAGCTCGAGGTCGACGGCAAGACGCAGGTGCTGGAGCCCGGCCAGGACGTGGCGATCACTGTCGACGAGAAGGGCGCTGTCCAGGTGAAGGTCGTGAGCTCAGGCGGAGGCGCTCCCGCCAACGCTGCGCAATAAGGCTGCGTCGCTGCCGCTCAACGTGCGCGTAACCTGGGTCAACAACGCCGACCAGGCGTCTTTCGTCTCGCGCGTGAAGCGCTTCTCGAGCGATTGCTCGAGCGTCCAGATCAGCGCCTTGGCCATCATGCGGTAGTGGCGGACCTTGATGCCGAGTTGGCGGTGGCGGATGCCCATCAGCCGCAGCGTCGGCGCAAGCCCGTCTTCGTAGTTGAGCGAGATGATACCGAGCTTGAGCGCCGCCATGAATTTGCGCCCTTGCGCCTCCGGCGTTCCGCCGAAGCGATCGTGAAAAGAGGGGTCGAGCCTGTAGAGCTTCATGAAGAACAGTTGGCCGACGAGATCGTAAACCGGCTCGAGCTTGAGGAAGCTTTCGCGGATGAGCCGCTTCTGCTGCGTCGTCAGCGCGATGTCGGGAACGGAAGTACGGCGACCGGAGGATTTGATTACGCGGGCTTCAAACGCAGTCGGCATGGCGCAAGCGACTCCCAGGAACGCATCACTTGGGAGAGCATGCCGGGGGAGCCGTTGAGGAACCGTTAAGGTAACCAAAACGGAAACGAGCTGCCCGGCAGCCTGGGAAATCTCCGGAAGCCCTTGCTTTGCCCATCCCTTGTCGGTCGCTCTAGGGTCTCCATATCTATGTCTGAGGAAGCCGGCTCGTGGCTTGAGCCCAAGCTTTCCCTGGAGGCCCAATGAGTTACTTGCGGACTGCCATTCTCCTTGCGGCGCTGACGGCGCTGTTCATGGGGATCGGATTCCTGATCGGCGGCCAGAGCGGCATGGTCATCGCGCTGCTCGTGGCGGCGGCGATGAACCTCTTCGCCTATTGGAACTCCGACAAGATGGTGCTGTCGATGTACGGCGCGCGCGAGGTCGATCAGCGCTCGGCGCCGGAGCTTTACGACCTGGTCGGGCGGCTCGCCTCGGCGGCCGGCCTGCCGATGCCGCGCGTCTATATCATGGAGAACCCGCAGCCGAATGCGTTCGCCACCGGCCGCAATCCGCAGAACGCGGCGGTCGCCGTGACGACAGGCCTGCTCAACACCGTCAATCGCGATGAGCTTGCCGGCGTGATCGCGCACGAGCTCGGCCACATCAAGAACCACGACACGCTGTTGATGACCATCACCGCCACCATTGCCGGCGCCATTTCCATGCTTGCCA
This sequence comes from Methyloceanibacter sp., assembly GCA_036257375.1. Lineage (GTDB taxonomy): Bacteria > Pseudomonadota > Alphaproteobacteria > Rhizobiales > Methyloligellaceae > Methyloceanibacter. Next base: position 14,326 of record DATAFR010000161.1, on the reverse strand, counting down.
ATTTCGGCTTCATGTTCGGCGGGGGCCGCAACGACAACAACAATCTCGGCTTCATCGGCACGCTTGCGCTGCTCATTCTCGGGCCGCTCGCCGCGGGTCTCGTGCAGATGGCGATCAGCCGCACGCGCGAATACGCGGCGGACCGCGAGGGCGCGGAGATCAGCGGCAAGCCTTTGTCGCTCGCCGCGGCCTTGCAGAAGATCGCCGGGGCCGCGCATCGCATCCCCAACATGCCGGCCGAGCGCAATCCGGCCTCCGCGCATCTCTTCATCGTCAATCCGCTCTCAGGCGCGCGCATAGACAATCTCTTCTCGACCCACCCCGATGTCGAAAATCGTGTGGCGGCCTTGCGGGCGATCGCCCGCGAGATGGGCCAGAGCGGCCCCTCGGTAAGCGGCGGCGAGGATGAGTCAGGCCCTTGGTCCGAGCCGCGGCGGCGGGCGGGCGGGCGCGGGCCTTGGGGCTAGGCGTCCATCCTTTACAATCGTCATTGCCGGGCTTGACCCGGCAATCCAGGGCCGCGAAGTCTGAGCTTGTTGCCCCTGGATGCCCGGCTCAAGGCCGGGCATGACGAGAAAGAATCCAGCATGACACCTTCTGACAAGGCAGCGCGGGATTGGGCCCGCGAGGCGCAAGTCGGCCTACCGGCACGGCGCGCGGCGGTCGAGCTGTTGAGCGCGGTCTTGCAAAAGAAGCAGGCGCTCGACGACGTTCTCGGCCGTTCGCTCGACAAGGGCGCGATGTTCAACCTGACCGCCCGCGACCGCGCGCTCACCCGCGCTATCGTGGCGACGAGCCTCAGGCGCAAAGGTCAGCTCGATCATGTGCTCGGCACGTTTCTCGAGCGGGGCATGCCGGAAAAGTCCGGCACGCTCTATCCGATCCTTTTGTCGGCGGCGGCACAGCTCGTGTTCCTCAAGACGCCGCCGCATGCGGCGATCGATCTCGCCGTGTCGCTCACCCAGTGGGACCGGCAAGCGAAGCGCTACGACAAGCTCGCCAACGCCGTGCTGCGCAAGGTGGCAAGCGAAGGCGAGGCGATCGCCGTGAGTCTCGATGCGGCGCGCGTCAATACACCCGACTGGCTATGGACGCGCTGGGTCACTTATTGGGGCGAGAAGCGCGCCCGTGCCGTCGCCGAGATGCATCTAATCGAGCCGCCGCTCGACCTTACCGTGAAAAGCGATCCAGCGCTCTGGGCCGAGCGCTTATCCGGGCGCGTGCTGCCGACGGGGAGCGTGCGTCTCTTGCCGAAGGGGCGCATCGAGCAGCTCCCGGGTTTCGAAGAGGGCGCTTGGTGGGTGCAGGATGTGGCGGCCTCCCTGCCCGCGCGGCTGCTCGGCGACATCGCGGGCAAGCGCGTCGCCGATCTTTGCGCGGCGCCAGGCGGCAAGACGGCGCAGCTCGCTCTCGCCGGCGCATCGGTTACCGCCGTCGATAGCTCCAAGACGCGGCTCAAGCTGTTGGCTGAGAATCTGGCGCGGCTCGGCCTGCAGGCCGAGATCGTGCATACGGACGCCGCCGCGTGGCAGCCGGGCGAGTTGTTCGACGCCGTGCTGCTCGATGCGCCCTGCTCCTCGACCGGCACCATCCGCCGGCATCCCGACATTCCGTACATCAAGTCGCAGAAAGACGTTCTGGCACTCGCCGAGCTACAGAGCCGCCTGCTCGACAGCGCCGCCAAGCTGGTCAAGCCCGGCGGCAGGCTCGTCTATTCGACCTGCTCGCTCGAGCCGGAGGAAGGCGAGGCGCAGGTGGCGTCTTTGCTGGTGCGCAACGAAGCCCTGAAGCTCGATCCCATTGGGCCGGGCGAGCTTTTCGGCCAGGAGGCTTGGATCGAACCTTCTGGGGCTTTGCGGACTTTTCCCTATGAACTCAGGCTCGATTCCCCAGACTGGAGCGGGATGGACGGCTTTTTTGTCACACGTCTGACACGCAACGGTTAGGTCCAGGCGTATCGGGCTTGATCGAAAACGCCCGCTCCCCGAAAATGGCCCTACAGGATGCACGGGGAGGCCTTGCGGCACGCCAGCCGCGAGGCAGCAGCTTGGAGATTAAGCAGAATGGCGGCTGACTCTCAGCCCTTCGAGCGCGACGCACGCGACCAGTCCGCGCGCTTGAGCGGTCCGGGAGCGTTTCGCCGCTTCATGCTCGCCAGCATGGCGAGCATTGCCTATCCGGGCACCCGCGCCGAGCAGCTTTTGCTCGCCCCGCAAGAACTCAGGACCGCCGACCCGAGCTTCGCCACCGAGCTCTACAACGGACATTTCGGCCTGGCCGGGCGACTCGCCGAGGTCGACGCCGAGTCGCCGTTCGAGATCGTGCCGCCGTCCGATGCGTGGGCGCGCGAGCTTTACGGGTTTGGCTGGCTCAGGCACCTCCGCGCGGCGGGCAGCGAATTGTCGCGCGAGCAGGCCAAGGTGCTGGTGCAGGATTTCATCGCGCTCAAGCGCTCGCTGCATAGCCTCGCCTGGCAGCCGGAAATCGTCGGCCGCCGCGTGATCTCCTGGCTCTCCAACTCCGTGCTGATCCTCGACTCTGGCGAGCCGGAGTCTTACGCGAACTTCCTGCGCGCGCTCACTTCGCATCTCCGCTATCTCTCGGCGAGCTATCGCGACGCGCCTGACGGGGTGCCGCGCCTCGTCGCGCTGATGGCGCTGATCTATGCCGGGCTTTGCATCGCCGAGCAGCAGGCGGTGGTCGACCGCTACGCGCGACCCTTCGGCAAGGAGCTCGACCGGCAGATCCTCGCCGATGGCGGGCATATCTCGCGCAACCCCGAGGCGCTGGTCGAATTGCTGCTCGACCTCTTGCCGCTCAGGCAATGCTTCGTGGCGCGCGACCGCGCCCCGCCGAAGGAGCTGACCGAGGCGATCGACCGCATCATGCCGATGCTGCGCTTCTTCCGTACCGGCGACGGCACGCTCGCCCGTTTCAACGGCTCAGGCCCCACGCCCACCGACGCGCTCGCCACCGTTCTCGCTTATGACGATGTCGAGGGCGCGCCGGTGCGCTCCGCGGTGAACTCGGGCTTCGTGCGGCTCGAATGCGGCTCGACGCTTTTGATCTGCGACATCGGGCCAGCGCCCGCGCTTTCGCTCAGCACGCAGGCACAGGCGGGATATTTCTCCTTCGAGATGAGCTCGAGCAATTGCCCGATCGTCGTCAATTGCGGGCGGCCGCCGATCGGCCATGCCGACTGGATTCCCTTCGCCCGTTCGACGCCGGCGCATTCGACGCTGAGCTTCGAGGGGACGTCGTCGGCGGATTTCACCGCGGTTGTCGCCAACGGTCAGATCGCAGCCGACTCGCCCTTGAGCGGCCCGGTGAACGCGCAGGCCGCGTTCGCCGACCAGGGCGACAATCTCAGGATCAAAGGCTCGCACGATGGCTACCTCAACGATTTCGGCGTCAGCCACGCGCGCCAATTCCTCATCTCGCCGAATGGACGCTTGATCTCGAGCGAGGACAAGCTGTCGGCGCCAGCCGGCATCAAGAGCCCCGACGGCGACCTGATCGGCGGCGAATATGCGATCCGCTTCCATCTGCATCCGACCGTGCGCGCCGAGATGGCGCCCGGCGGCCAGAGCGTCTTGCTCAAGCTGAAGAACGGCGAGACCTGGAGGATCGGCTCGAACGCGCCGGAGACCAAGATCGAGGAGAGCTTCTTCCTCGCCGATGCGCGCGGGCCGCAGCCGGCCCAGCAGGTCGTGCTCGGCGGCATGATGGGCGAGGCGACCGAAGTCCGCATCGTCTGGAACATCGAACGCGTCACCGACGGCGGCGGTGGCGGACATCTGGTCGACCCCAACGAAGCCGCGCCCGCCGCAGCCTGACCTCATGGCCACCCGCAAGATTGCCCGCGCGCTGTTGTCCGTCAGCGACAAGACCGGCCTTGCCAATCTTGCCCGCGGGATACGCCGGCACGGGGTCGAGATCATCTCGACCGGCGGCACGGCCAAACTCCTGCGCGACAAGGGCATCGAGGTGATCGACGTCGGCGAGGTCACAGGCCTGCCCGAGATGATGGACGGGCGGGTGAAGACGCTGCACCCCAAAATTCACGGTGGGCTGCTTGCCGTGCGCGAGAACGAGGCGCATCTGAAGGCGCTCGCCGACCACGCCATCCATCCAATCGACCTGCTCGTCACCAATCTCTATCCCTTCGAGCAGACTGTCGCCGCCGGCGCCGACTTCGACACCTGCATCGAAAATATCGACATCGGGGGGCCGGCCATGATCCGCGCCGGCGCCAAGAACCATGACGGCGTCACCGTCGTGGTCGATCCGGCCGACTACGCTCTCGTGCTCGCGGAGATGGACGCTAACGGCGGCGCGACCACGCTCGCCTTGCGCAAGACGCTCGCCGCGCGCGCCTTCGCCCGCACTGCCGCCTATGACGCGGCGATCGCCACCTGGCTCGCCGCGAAGCTCGGCGAGAGGACGCCGAAGACGATCGCCATCGCCGGCACGCTCGTCGAGGCGCTGCGCTACGGCGAGAACCCGCATCAATGGGCGGCCTTCTTCCGCTCCGGCGAGCGGCGCTTCGGCGTGGCGACGGCCATTCAAGTTCAAGGCAAGGAGCTGTCCTATAACAATCTCAACGACACCGACGCGGCCTACGAGCTGGTCGCCGAGTTCGATCCGAAGGAGTCTGCCGCCGTCGCGATCATCAAGCACGCCAATCCATGCGGCGTCGCGCTCGGCGCCACGCTTGCCGAGGCCTACGCCAAGGCTCTTGCCTGCGATCCTACGAGCGCCTTCGGCGGCATCGTGGCGCTGAACCGAAATCTCGACGCCGAGGCCGCAAGCGAGATCGTCAAGATCTTCACCGAGGTCATCATCGCGCCCGACGCGAGCGACGAGGCGACGGCCATCGTCGCGGAGAAGAAGAATCTGCGTCTGCTGCTCGCCGGCACGCTGCCCGACCCGAAGGCGGAAGGCCTCACCTTCCGCTCGCTCGCCGGCGGCTTCCTGGTGCAGTCGCGCAACAATGCCGTCGTTTCGGAGCTCAAAGTGGTGACGAAGCGCAAGCCGAGCGAGAAGGAGCTGGCCGATCTCCTCTTCGCCTTCACGGTGGCGAAGCACGTGAAATCGAACGCCATCGTCTATGCGAAGGACGGGGCCACCGTCGGCATTGGCGCCGGGCAGATGTCGCGCGTCGATGCCGCGCGCATGGCGGCGTGGAAAGCGGAAGACGCGGCGACGGCGCAAGGGCTCGAACAGAGCCTGACAATCGGCTCGGTCGCCGCGTCAGACGCGTTCTTCCCCTTCCCCGATGCGCTGCAAGTGATCGCCGCGGCCGGAGCCACCGCCGTGATCCAGCCCGGCGGCTCGATGCGCGACGACGAGGTGATCGCCGCAGCCGATACGGCCGGCCTCGCCATGGTCTTCACCGGCATGCGGCACTTCCGGCATTAGCCGGCTCGCGTCGGCATTTGACCCAGAGGGAATGGCGGTCTGCTATAACTTTCCTATTACCGGCGGAAGGTTCTCTGATGCGCAACGTCACTACGCGCATGCTCCTGCTCGTTGGGATCGGCCCCTTGGCATTGGCAGTGACCCAACCCGCACTCGCCAAGGCACAGGTCAGAGAGGCCTTGTGCGCGAAATACCCCGCTAAGACCGGTCAGTCTGCCCATGTCTACTATGCTTGCCGTTCGAAGCGAGGCCGTCGGTGCTGCCCATCCAGACCTCCGGCAAGCGAGGAGACCGAACGATTGTTCGAATGCCTCCTTAGCCAACCCTTCGTGACTTGCGATTGAGCGGTGCCGGTTACTTGGCTGCGAGCCGCCACAATGCGGGGGCGAGCACGGCCAGGATGACAATTGGCATCGCGCCGCCGTATTCTCCGCTCACGGCGCTATAGACGAGGGCGAGGCCGGACAGAGTAAAGGCTGCTGCCAGACCCGCGATGAACGGCTGCTCCTTGACCCAGCCCTCCGATGCGAGCCATGGGCCGATTGAAATGCCAAGAACGAAGCCTCCGGCCCAGCGCACCCATCCCGGGTTGGTTGGCATGCCTGGATCGCCGCTCAGCTGAACATGGCATTCGGCATCAGAAGAAAGCCGAACCCGTACATCACCCCGAGGATTGCGGCCGCTCGCAAGGCCAGGCTTGCGGCGTCGGTCTTGATTTCAATCTTTGCCATTACCCTCACTCTGTCGATTGCTGACGACAGAGGAAGGGAAGTTTACGACGGTTGCAAGGCAGCGGGCCCACCTCGCCATGGTGTCAGCGGGCTGCGGCATTTCCGGCATTAAGCGGTGAATGCCAGAGGGCTCTGGCCACGCGGCGATCGGGAGGACGGATGTCCTCCCGATCCTCCCGCGATCTCAAGCCGCTTCTTCCGTGATCGCCTCCGAGTCGGGAGCCGGCGCAGGGATGCCGGCCCTCTCGCGGATGTAGTCGATAAGCTTCTGGGTATTGGTCCGGCCCGCCCCGGTAAGGGCTACTTTGAGCCGACCAGCGTTGTCCTTCACCTGCTGTCCCGTCTTCTTGTCAACCTCTGGATGGCCGATACCCCAATGTCAGCCAATCCTTGTTGAAGCGACTCCAGTCGATGCCAGCAATCTTGTCCAGAACCTTGGCGCGCTCGACCGCGTCAAGCGTGAGCCTGAACGCGATGTCATGATGAATGACACCAAGCGCCTGCCAACCAGGCGAACTCAAGTGTAGGCTCTGACGATCAGTGAATCGCTCCTCTCCCATTCGCTCGGCGATGCCGCTAAAGAATTGATCGAGGGACGCGAGAATCGATTTGAAAGTAACCTGAGTGAGATTGGGCTCGTCTGTCGTTGCCAGGTTGGACTCCTGGAACTTTCTACCCTCGCAAGCCCCTCGCACAGCACGAACCAAGACGGTTTGCACCACCAACTCCGTGCTCTTGCCACCGAGACTTGCCCTCCGCTCCGCCACTCCACCGTGTTCCTTGAATACCGGACATTCGGCGAGCTTGTTGGCCAGGGCGATGTAGAGATCGCTGGTATCCAACGCCACTGCGAGCTGCTTCGACACTGGGTGCACTCGGAAATTGAAGTCGTGGAAGAGCTGTCCCATCTCCTTCCAAGTGAATGGCTTGGTGCCGGGCCGTGGGACATAGATGGTCACGGGGAACATGAAGTTGTCGAGAAGATCACCATGCCCTTCGTCGCCTTCATCCAACGCTCCGGTCACGCGTGCCAGCCCGTCGATCAGAACACGGAAGTTCGTCGGAGCGATATCAATATTGAGATACCCGACAGCACCCGAGATTGCCAAGGCGGGGTTCGCGCTGCTGTAGGACACGAACTCTGTGGGCTGCTGAAGTGCGATTGACAGTGCCGGGAACCCCCCGACAGCCACAGCGTCTGGCCCGAGGCGCTCCTCAATGTACAAGGAGACGCTTTCACGTCGATCCTTCGAAGTCTTACGCTGGAGGTATTCGTAGATCTTCCTCAGCTCATCAGGCAGGCGCCTCCAATTTTTGCTCCATGTTTGTCAACATTCCCCGCATATTTATTTGCGGGGAACATGGCGCCGGCGTACGATAGATGCGCAACTGCGGCCTATCGGCTTGAAGTGGCTCAACAAAAACCATCCCTGGTTGGCTGGAAGTCGGCTGAGTGGTGACCGTACCACCCGAAACTTATCCCCGCGCTCCAGACTTCGCTTACACTTCGCCGACCTCGTCCACTGAGGGCGTTTCTCGAGGCGTCGTGAGGCGGGACGGGGTGCGGCGCCTGCGGGTCTTCTCGCAAGAAGACGCTCGGGCGGCATCGGAGCTCCCTCCGGACCCACTAGGAGGTCCTGCCAGGAGCTGGCTGATGATGTGAGGCGGAGTTCGATCCGGCCTCAGCTAAAGCAGGGCCCGACGCCGGAAAACGTCGCAAATGAGCATGCGCTTATTGGCGTATGCGTGTAGCGCGTTCTTTTGATGCGCTACCGCTTCGCTACTTGAGCGCGTGTGGCGCGCCGGACGGCGCCCGCCGCGATCCCGCAAAGGTCGCGGGCACCATTACGGATTTGCGCTTTTCGGCGCGCCACCCCCACCCAAGCTCCGGACGCGATCCGCGTCGCGGAAAGGTTGTTGCTCGTCTTGCGTCACCCCGGCGAAAGCCGGGGTCCAGAGCGACAAGCTCAGTTCGCTCTCACGCGCAGCAGGAGTAGCAAACCCACGAGCAGAAACAACACGCTCGTGGCGATGCCGATGCGCTGGCTCGAGGTCGCGTGCGTGACCACGCCGATCAGAAGCGGCGCGGCGAACGCGGTGATCTTGCCAGAGAAGGAGAAGAAGCCGAAGAACTCCGTCGTCTTGCCGGGCGGGCACATGCGCGCGAGCAGTGTGCGGCTCGAGGCCTGAATCGGGCCCGATGCGAGCCCGATCAGAATGGCGAAGGCGAGATAAACCTGCTCGCCCACCGACGTGAACGGCGCGCTGCCGGGAAGCTTCGGCTCGACGGGAAGCACGAAGAGGACATGCGCGTGATCGACCGAGAGCACGCCGATCGAGGCGGCGATGAAGAAAATGAGCGTCGCCACGATGACCCGCTTCGAGCCGGCGCGGTCATCGAGCAGGCCGCCGAGCACGGCGCCAATGGCGCCAGCGATAGTGAGAATGATACCGAACAGGCCAAGCTCGGCCGCGCCCCAGCCGAACACGGTCGCGGCATAGAGGCCGCCGAAGGCGAACACCGCGCCGAGACCGTCGGCATAGAGCATGCGCGCGAGCAGAAAGAGAGCCACCTGACCGTGATGGCGCACGAGATCCTTCACCGAGCGCACGAGCTGGGCGAGGCCGGCCTTCACCGCGCGCGCTTCGATCGGTCGCGTGGCGCGGTCCGGCGTGAAAAGAAAGAGCGGCAGGACGAAGACGAGATACCAGAGCGCGGAGAACGGTCCGACGAGACGGTCGCCTTCGCGCGTGGCGGGATCGAGCGGTACAAGAGGTTGCAACCCAAGCAGCGTCTTGCCCGTGCCCGGATCGGCGACGAGGAAGCCCGCGACGAGTGCCAGACTGACGAGGCCGCCGACATAGCCCGTCGCCCAGCCGAAGCCCGACAACGTACCGAGCCGCTTCTCGGAGACGAGCGACACCATCATGGCGTTGGTGAAGACGGTGGCGAGCTCGGCGCCGATCGTAGCAATGCCGAAGGCGATCAGAACCACCGGCACAAGATCGATGCGGCCGGGCGCCGCGAGCCACAGCCCGAACAGCCCGACGATGAGGAGCACGGAGAAGAACCCGATCCAGGGCTTGCGGTTCTGGCTCGCGTCGGCGATGCCGCCGAGTACCGGCGCGAGCGCGGCGGCGATCAGCTCGGCGATGCCGGTGGCATAAGCCCACAAGGCGGAACCTTTCGCCGGATCGGCGATGAAGCCGTTGACGAAATAAGGCGCGAACAGGAAGGTGACGACGAGCGTGTAGAAGGGCTGCGTCGCCCAATCGAACAGCACCCAGCCGAGCAGCGCGCGTTTTCCCGTCCGCTCCGACGTCTCGCTTGCAGCCCGCGCGCTACGGGCGCCCGTAGGCATCGAGCACGATCAAATGGTTGGGGAGCTCATTCGAGTCGATTTTGCCCGGCGGAAAATGCTTGGCCAGGATCTTGCCGCAGCGCTCGACCGCGCGGATGAAGCCTTCGGTCGCCGAGCCGCGCGCAAGATGATTGGTAAGCTCGCCGACCACGTCCTCCCAGGTCGAGGTCGGAACCTTCTTGTAGATACCCTCATCAGCGATCACCTCGGCGAAGCGCTCGGCGAAAGACGCGTAGATGAGCACGCCGGTGCGGCCTTTGGTGGTGTGCAAATTCTGCGCAAGGAACTGCTCGACGGCGCGCTGATGCGCGCGCGCCTTGCGCACCGACTTCGGCACGAGCTGGTAGCGGAACTGCTCCAACTGAAACAGCACGAGGAAGATGAGGAACACGACGAGCTGGATCAGATAGACGTACTCGATGGGCCACTTGGTGGCGAAGATCAGCGGCATCGGCACGGCGAGTGCGATCAGCGCCGCCCACAGCAAACCGAACGAGCGATAGCCGTCGGAAGCGACCGCGACCACGACCACGATCTCGCCGCGTGTCTTCTGCTCGGCGCGAGTGATGGCTTGCGCGATGGCCGCCTCGTCCTCGGGCGTGAAGGGGGCCTGCGCTGAGAGGGACTTCACCATCCGCCAGAGGCTCCGCCGCCGCCAAAGCTGCCGCCGCCACCGGAAAATCCGCCGCCGCCCCCTCCTCCTCCGCTCGACCAGCCGCCGCCGCTCGATCCGCCGCCCCAGCCCGGCCCGGGGATGAAGATCGGACCGCTCGAACGTCCGCCCGCGCGCGAAGCGTAACGCGCGCTGCTCCAGATGCTGTAGGCGATCCAAAGAATTATGAGCGTCCAGAAAATCACCATCAGCCAATTGACGGCGATTTTGTCGGCGTCGTGCCGCGCTTTGGCGCGCTGCTCGACCTCGGCGGCATCGCCCGTGAGCACGAGGATGACGTCGCGCACGCCGTCCTTGATGCCTTGGGCGAAGTCGCCCTCGCGTAAGCGCGGCAGCATCGCATTCTCGATAATGAGCTTGGAGAGCGCATCGGTGAGGATGCCTTCCAGCCCACGGCCGACCTCGATCCTTACTTTGCGCTCGTTGGGCGCGACGATGAGGATCACGCCGTTATCCAGCTTCTCGGTGCCGATGCCCCAATGGCGGCCGAGCTGATGGCCGAAGTCCTCGATAGTGTAGCCTTGCAGCGAGGGCAGCGTCACGACCACGACCTGGTCCGAGCTCTTGTCCTCGAGCGCCTTCACGTCTGCGGTGATCGCCACCTCCTCGGGATAGGTGAGGAGACCTGCGTCATCGACCACGCGGCCGGTCAACTCGGGAAATTTCGGCTCGGCGTAAGCGGGCGCATGCCACGGCAGAAGCGCCAAGGCCAACATCAATCCGCCGACGCGCCACGTACCGGCCATCTGGCCCCCCGACTCGCACTGACGCTAAAACTTCACCTCCGGCACGTTCTGCGTGCCCTCAGCCACGGTGAAATTCTGCATGGGCTCAGCGTCAGGATAAAGTATCGCGCGCCACCAGCGGCCGGGGATAGTTCTGAGTTCGGTGTTATATTTCTGGACCGCGGTGATGTAGTCCTGCCGGGCGATGGAGATGCGGTTTTCCGTGCCTTCGAGTTGCGACTGGAGCGCCAGGAAGTTCTGGTTGGACTTCAGGTCCGGATAGTTCTCGGTGATGACCAAAAGCCGGCCGAGCGCGCCGGAGAGATTGTTCTGCGCTTCCTGGAATTTCTGGAAGGCCTCCGGATTGTTGAGAATATCCGGCGGGATTTGAACTTGCGTCGCCTTGGCGCGCGCCTCGACCACTTCGGTCAGGACTTTGCTCTCCTGAGTGGCAAAGCCCTTCACCGTCTCGACTAGGTTGGGAATGAGGTCGGCCCGGCGCTGATACTGATTCAAGACTTGGCTCCAGGCGGCCTTGGCTTGCTCTTGCAACGTCGGGATGGTGTTGATGCCGCAACCGGCGAGCATCGCAGCGGCAAAAATCAGGCAAATGGCGCGGGCCGCAAAGCGTCCTCGCGAAGTATTCTCAGCCAGCATTGTCGCCTCCCCTGAGCACGCCAAGGAACTTCGGGCCCCGGTGTATTGGCGCCCCCATTTCGAAGCAAGAGCTTTCCTTGGGGACGCGTTGAGTTCAAAGCCAGTTTGGGCCTCGGCGGCTTGACCTGCCAAGGGTCTTAGCCGCCGATCTAGACGACCCAAATCCTGCCTTTGTCCTGTCCTATGCTCAACTTCAACGAGGATCATCACGTGCCGGCCAGTGTGGCGGGCACGGGCAGATGCGGTTGTTCCGGATGTCTCGCGTCTCAACACACCGATGGTGTGCGGTTGCGTTTTTCGGACCGCGGCCACAAGGCCAACGCGAGGTGTTGCGAGAAAGGAACAGAGCGAAGTTTATTCGCGGAACGCCTTATCGGCCATGTTCCCAGCAGAACCTCGATAAGCACTCTTGTCGACCCGTAAGGTCCCGAGCTTTCGGGATTTTTTATTGCACGCTGAACGCGAAGCCGCGGGCACCATTCGAGTCGACGCGCGTTAGGTGATTGGAAGGCTTCTGCTGGTCAAATGAGGGTGCCTCTTTTACTCTGATTCGTTGAGTCGGGGGACTCACACGGGGAGAGGCTCGCCTTGGGTCTGACCATCACGGGGAGCGTGTGTTTTGCGTAACGAGCATATTGCCACGAAGGGCAGGGCGGCGAAGGTCGCCAGAGGGGCTTCAACCACTTTTCTGACCTGGCTCGGCGTGGGAGCCCTTGCGCTCGCCATCGCCGCTGCGCCGGCCGATGCCAAGAAGCGCAAGGCCGATGAGCAGAAGCCGGACGACGGCATCGCCGATATCGAGAATGGCGAGCCGATGACGCTCGTGGTCTCCCTCACCAATCAGAAGGTCGACATTTATCGCGGCACCACGCTGATCACGAGTTCCGCCGTGTCGACCGGCATGCGGGGTTACGCCACCAAAGCGGGCGTGTTCAGCATTCTCGAAAAGAAGAGATACCACCACTCCAACATCTATAGCGGTGCGCCAATGCCGTGGATGCAGCGGTTGACCTGGTCGGGCACCGCGCTGCACGCCGGCGTGGTGCCGGGCTACCCGGCATCGCATGGGTGCGTTCGCCTGCCCTTCTCGTTCGCGCCGAAGCTGTTCAAGATCACCGAAGTCGGCCGGCACGTGGTCGTGGCGCGGGACAGAGTCGCGCCGCAGATGATCGAGCACGTCGCCCTGTTTCAGCCCGTCCCGCCGCCAGAGATCCCGACTTTGGTGAAGCAGGACCATAGCCCGCAGAAACAATCGAGCCTCGAGATGGCGCCGGTCCTGCGCGCGGCCTATCGGGGCATGCTCGCCAAGGCCGATCTGTCCGGCTCGACCACCGATATTCCCTCCTCGCTCGAGGCTGAGGCTGCGGGCAAGAGCGGCAGCCCAACCTTGAAGGCCGACGACCCCGCGGCCGTCGAGGACACACATGCCCACGCCTTCGATCCCTTCGCCGGACGGCCAGCGGCAAGCGGCAAGAGCGACACGGCGAGCACGGCCGGCCATGCCCTCGATAACGAGGAGGACGGCGCTCCCGGCAAGTCAAAGGACGTTGCAACCGCTCCGGCCGAGAGATCGCCTGCCCCTGCTCCGGCGACGCCGGCGGTCGCCGTCTCAACTCCTACTCCCGCTCCTATCGAGGTCCCCGCACCGGCCGGCCTATCGATTCCCGTGAAGCTCGAGCCGGCTCCCGCAAAAGCCGTCGAGGCTGCCCCCGCCAAGCCCGACGTCACGGCCAACGCAACGCCTGCGCCAATCGCTGCACCAGCTCCAGCGGCACCGGCAGAGACCGTCGCAGTGGCGACCCCCGCGCCAACAAGCCTGGCGGCACCGGTTGCTGACGCGGCTCCCGCTTCTGCCGCTTCCGCGCCCCAGCCAGTCGCAGAACCGACTGAGACCCCGCTGCCGGCCGAGTCTGTCGCGGCAGCGACTCCGGCGCCCGCCCCTGTGGTCACGCCCACGGTGCAGGGCGTGGCGATGCCGCAAGCCGGCATCATCGTGGCCGGCGTGGAGGCGAACGCATTTCCCTCGATGATCGCAACGAAACTTGGCGCCGGCACCAAGGCCGCGGCAATTCAAGCCGCCGAGCCCCGCTCGACCGCGCCCTTGCGCATTCTCGTGACTCGGCAAACCCAGCGTGACCGTATCATCGGCGTGCAAAAGGTCCTGGCCGAGCTCGGCTATCTCGAGGCGCAGGATTTCGACGGCACGGTGGGCAAGGCCTCAATCACGGCGATCAAGGATTTCCAGAAGGCGAACAGCATGCCCGAGACGGGGGCCTTCAATGAAGACCTCGTAAAGAAGGTGTATGAGGTCGCCGGCAAGCCGATGCCGCCGGTCGGCCATCTCTTCGTCAGACAGGAGTTCGGCCGCGTCTTCGATGCGCCGGTGAATTTCCGCGACCCCGAGACGCCTCTCGGCACTCACCTGTTCACCACGATGAATTTCGCTCCCGGCGCGACCAAGACGCAATGGATGGCGATCAGCCTCCAAGGCGACGATTCCGCCGCCGTGCTCGACCGGCTCGAGATTCCGGCTGACATCCGCCAGAAGATCGCTGAGCGGCTGACCCCCGGCTCGTCGCTGATTATCGGCGACGTTGCCATCAACTCGGCGAGCTTGCCGAAGGGCGCGGACTTCCTCGTCTGGGCCAAGGACACGCCGGCAAAGATCACCTCGGCGAGCCTCGACGGCGACATCTCGCAGCCCAAGCCGAAGAAGAAGAAAACTCGGAACGTGCGGCGCTACAACAACTATGGTTC
>DATAFR010000160.1:0-86824 GCA_036257375.1 Methyloceanibacter sp. | reverse complement strand
CAAAGACGCGGCAAACAATCAGAAGCAAGGACCATGGCTAAGACAGCGAAGAGCGGCAGTAAGACCGCCAAACAGGCGCGGACCGCCAATCGAGGCCGCAAAGTCAAAGCCGCGCCGAAGGCTAAGACGAAGAAACCATCTGCCAGGGCTAAGGCTGCCAAGGCGAGTGTCGCCCTGCGCAAGGCCAAGGCCGCCAAGACGAAATCAAAGCCACGCCCCGGCGCGACGCGGAAAACCGCCGCGAAGTCAGAAACGCGGCGCCAGCGAAAAACGGGATCGGCCGCGAAGCGGCCCTCGCAGCGAGCGGCGAAGCGCAAGGCAAACGCGTTACCGGCGGCGAAGCCGGTTCACCGCGCGAAGCCGCAATCTCTCATCGCACGCCTCGAGCAGGAATCCGTCAAAGCCCAGACCGGCCGCGATTGGAGCCAGACTCTCTTCCTGCCCAAAACCGACTTCCCCATGAAGGCCGGCCTGCCTGAGCGCGAGCCCGAGCTGCTCAAGCGCTGGGAGCGGATCGGCCTCTATGAGCGGCTGCGCCAGGAGGCGAGGGGCCGCGCGACATTCGTCCTGCATGACGGGCCGCCTTACGCCAACGGCCACATCCATATCGGCACCGGGCTCAACAAGATCCTGAAAGATCTGATCGTCCGCTCGCAGCAGATGACGGGCAAGGACGCCAATTACGTTCCGGGTTGGGATTGCCACGGCCTTCCCATCGAATGGAAGGTCGAGGAGGAGAATTATCGCGCCAAGGGCAAGTCCAAGCCCGATCTGTCCGACTCTGCCGCGATGATCGCCTTCCGCGCCGAATGCCGCGCCTATGCCGAGCATTGGCTCAATGTGCAACGCGAGGAATTCAAGCGGCTCGGTGGCGTCGGCGACTGGGATAACCCTTACACGACGATGAGTTTCGACGCCGAGGCGACCATTGCCGCGGAGCTGTTGAAGTTCGCCATGAATGGGCTGCTCTATCGCGGGTCCAAGCCCGTGATGTGGTCGGTGGTGGAGCGCACCGCTCTCGCCGAGGCCGAAGTGGAATATGAGGAGGTCGAAAGCCCGGCGATCTACGTAAAGTTTCCAGTTGCGAGCTATACGGGAGAGCAAATCGATATCGGACCTGACGATGACGAGTTCCTGATCCCGCACGAGATCGAGAAAGCCGCGATTGTCATCTGGACGACGACGCCTTGGACCATTCCGGGCAATCGTGCCGTCTCCTTCTCCAAGGATATCGACTACGGCGTCTACGAGGTGACGCAGGCCCCCGAAGATAACTGGGCCAAGACGGGCGACCGGCTGATCATCGCCGACAAGCTCGCCGAGGACGTGTTCAAGGCCGCGCGCGTGACGGACTGGCGCCGCTTCGGTCATATGCCTGCATCTGCACTCGAAACTCTGACCCTGGCCCATCCTTTGCGCGGGCGGGATTACGATTTCGACGTTCCGCTGCTCGCGGGCGAGCATGTCACCGAGGATACCGGTACGGGCTTCGTCCACACCGCGCCGGGCCACGGCACCGAGGACTACGAAATCTGGGAGGCCAACCGCGCCGCACTCGAAGCGCGCGGCATCGATACGCAGATCCCGTTCACCGTCGATGAGGCCGGATTTTTCACCAAGGAGGCTCCCGGCTTCGAAGGAAAGCGCGTCATCGACGACAAGGGCAAGTTCGGCGATGCCAATTTCGCCGTGATCGCGGGCCTGACCGATGCCGGCGCTCTGATCGCGCGGGCGCGCCACAAGCACGATTACCCGCACTCCTGGCGCTCGAAAAAGCCCGTGATCTTCCGCGCCACCCCGCAATGGTTCATCGCCATGGACAAAGCGATCGGCGAGGAGCGGACCACGCTGCGCAAGCGTGCGCTGAAGGCGATCTCCGACACGGGCTGGGTCCCGCCGCAAGGCGAGAACCGCATCACCGGCATGATCGAGACGCGGCCCGATTGGGTCGTGTCGCGCCAGCGTGCCTGGGGTGTGCCGATTACCGTATTCGTCAACAAGGAGACGAGCGAGGTGATTCCGCGCGCGGGCTTCGCACGCTCCTTCGAATTGATCGACCGGATCGTCAACGCCTTCGAGACGGAGGGCGCCGACGCTTGGTTCAAGCAAGGTGCGAAGGAGCGGTTCCTGCAAGGCTTGGTCGACAAGCCAAGCGATTGGGAACAGGTCAACGACATTCTCGACGTCTGGTTCGACTCGGGCTCGACGCATGCCTTCGTTCTGGAGCAGCGGCCGGATCTGAAATGGCCCGCCGACCTTTATCTCGAAGGTTCCGACCAGCATCGCGGCTGGTTTCAATCCTCACTGCTCGAATCTTGCGGCACGCGCGGCAGCGCGCCCTACGAGGCGGTGGTAACGCACGGCTTCGTTGTCGATGAGGATGGGCGCAAGATGTCGAAGTCGCTCGGCAATGTCGTGGCGCCGCAGGACGTGATCCGCCAGTCTGGTGCCGAGATCTTGCGGCTCTGGGCCATGAGCTCCGACTACGCCGAGGATTTGCGCATCGGCCCGGAGATCATCAAGGCCAATATCGAGTCCTATCGCAAGCTCAGGAACACGCTGCGTTACCTGCTCGGCAATCTCGCACATTACCAAGAGAACCTGGCCGTGCCCTATGCCGAGATGCCGGAGCTCGAGCGCTATATGCTCTCACGCCTCGCCGAGATTGGCGACGTCGTGCGCGAGGGCTATTGGGCCTACGATTTCAAGCGCGCCTTCCATGCGCTGCTCAATTTTGCCGTCAACGATCTTTCGGCGTTTTATTTCGACATCCGCAAGGACGCGCTTTACTGCGACCCTTGCGACAGTGTGACGCGGCGCGCGGCTCTCACCGTCCTCGACGAATTGTTCTCAGCGCTCACGGCCTGGCTTGCCCCGATGCTCTGCTTCACCATGGAGGAGGCTTGGCTCAACCGCTTCCCGAACGAGCAGGGCTCGGTGCATCTCAGGCAGTTCCCCGAGATTCCGACGGAATGGCGCAACGGCGCCCTCGCCGAGAAATGGCGCAAGGTGCGTGCCGTCCGCCGCGTGGTGACGGGCGCGCTGGAGATCGAGCGCAAGGAAGGGCGCATCGGCTCTAGCCTCGAAGCCGCGCCCAAGGTCTATGTGGCCGACAAGGAGCTTCGCGCCGCCTTGCATGGTGTCGATCTCGCCGAGATCGCCATCACCAGCGGTGCACGATTGATGCTCGGGGAGGGACCCGAGAACGCCTTCCGCCTCGATGACGTGAAGGGCGTCGCCGTCGTGTTCGAGCGCGCGCAAGGCAGAAAATGTGCGCGTTCGTGGAAGATTCTGCCCGAGGTCGGCTCGGACTCCGAGTTCCCCGAGCTCAGTCCGCGCGATGCCGAGGCCGTGCGCCAGTTCGATGCCCGCAAGATCGCCGCGGAGTAGGAAGCCATGGAGAGGGTAAGAACTTGGCTGTGGGGTTCCTTGTCTCCGCTTGGCCTCGGCATCGCTGCGCTGACCGTGCTGATCGATCAGGCGCACAAAGCCTGGATGCTTTACGTCTACGATATTGGCGCCAAAGGCACCGTTGTCCTCACACCATTTTTCGATTTGGTGCTGGTCTGGAACCAGGGCATCAGCTACGGGCTCTTACCGCAGGAAAGCGCGCTCGGCCGTCTGGGGCTCATCCTCTTCGCTTTCGGCGCGAGCCTTGCTCTTGCGGTCTGGCTCGCCCGCCTCGACTCTCGGCTTGCCGCCGCTTCGATCGGTCTCATCATCGGCGGGGCGATCGGCAATGCCATCGACCGCATCGTCTATGGGGCGGTGGCCGATTTCTTCTCGCTCCACGCTTTGGGCTTGCAATGGTACGTGTTCAATATCGCCGATACCGCCATAGTTGCCGGTGTCGTGGGACTTCTATATGACTCCCTATTCAGGGGTCACAAAAAGGTCGGAAACCCTTCTAGAATGTAAAAAAGCCCGGATTCGCCGGGTTTCGAGGGGAACCTTGGGGCATAACACAGCCATCTCTCGCCCCTGCAGGGCCGCGCTTCCGGCGTTGGCGCTGGGTGCCGCGCTGGCGCTCGCAGGCTGCGGTGGTGTCGAGTTCCAGGGCAAGGTTTTCGACTATGTGGGCCTGTCGGGCGACCGGCAGGAGCCCGACGTGAAGATGGCCGAGCGGCCGCCGCTTGTGCTTCCGCCCGATACCAAAGCGCTTCCGCAGCCGGGGAGTGGCGTGGCCGTCGCGACCGCACGCCAGGATTGGCCGAAAAATCCCGAGATCGTGCGGCAGGAGACGATCGACGCGCAGCAGGCTGAGAAGCAGAAAGAGGCGGCTGAGCAAGATCCAATCAATCCCTACGCGGGCAAGCCGACGTTATTGGACAAATTGCTCCGCAAGAAGAAGAAGGTCGAGCAGGTCGACGATACGCCGGAGCCCGATCCCAACGACAAACAGTCCGATGAGCAGCAGCAAACTGCGGCGAAGGGCAATCCGAAGCCCCTCACGCCACACCAGCCGCAAGAGCTTCCGGCCCCTGGCCCTGACCCGTTCCATCCGGCTGCGCCGGATAGCTACAAGAACCCTGAAGCGCTCTATTGAGCGGCTCCGGGCGTGAGGTGGGGCTCTCCCTCGCGCAATTTGGCTTGAAAATGCCGGCCCAAGGCTTGAAATGAGAGGCGTGAGGCCCGGCGTACCGATCGGCACGAACTTTGCTGGGTCTTACGACATGCCGCACGCCAGGTCCCGCTCTATGACAATGTGGATGATCGATCAGCTTCTCGCCGTGCTGAGCCCTAGTCCTGGGCTCGTACTTGCCTCGCTCAGCCTTGCGACGCTCGCCGTGGCCGTCGCGACGAACGGCGCTCAGGCCGCACCGCGCGTGAGTGAGTTCACGCTTGGCAACGGCCTACAGGTGCTCGTCATTCCCGATCATCGCGCGCCGGTCGTGACGCAGATGATCTGGTACAAGGTCGGCGCCGCCGACGAGCCGCCGGGCTCTTCCGGCATCGCGCATTTCCTCGAACACCTGATGTTCAAGGGCACCGAGGAGATCCCGACCGGCCAGTTCTCCAAGATCGTCGCCAAGAATGGCGGCGAGGACAACGCCTTCACCAATCACGACGTCACCGCCTATTTCCAGCGCGTCGCCAAGGACCGGCTGCCGCTCGTCATGCGCATGGAAGCCGACCGCATGGAGAATCTGCGCCTCACCGAGGAGGACGTTAAGACCGAGCGCGATGTCATTCTCGAGGAACGCCGCAGTCGCGTCGACAACGACCCCGGCTCGATCCTGCAAGAGCAGATGATGGCGGCGCTCTATGCCAATCACCCTTACGGCATCCCCATCATCGGCTGGGAGCACGAGATCGCCGCGCTCAATCGCGACGATGCGCTCTCCTACTATCGGCGCTTCTATGCGCCGAATAACGCGATCCTCGTGATCGCGGGCGACGTCGAGCCCGAAGAGGTGCGGAAGCTCGCCGAGGAGACTTACGGCAAGCTCGAGCCGAATGCCGCGCTGAACGGCCGACATCGTCCGAAAGAGCCGCCCCATTTCGCGCCGGTGAAGGTCACGCTCGAAGATCCGCGCGCGGGCCGCACCACCGTGCAGCGCTATTATCTCGCCCCGAGCTATGCCTCGGCGGCGCCCGGCGAGGCGGAGGCGCTCGATCTCCTGATGCGCATCGCCGCCACCGGCTCGGTCGGCAGGGTCTATAAGCGTCTGGTGGTCGAGGACAAGAAGGCGGCCAATGCCGGCGGCTGGTACTCCGATTCGGGTCTCGATTCCGGCAGGCTCGGCTTCTACGCCATTGCCGCCGAGAACGTCACCGCCGAGGATCTCGACAAGGCGATCTCGGGCGTGGTCGAGGATCTCAAGCAGAACGGCGTAACGCAGGACGAGCTGGATCACGCCCGCGACTCTTATATCGCCGAGTTCGTCTACACCTCCGACAGCCAGTCGCGCATGGCGCGTCATTACGGCTGGCGGCTCGCCACCGGCATGAGCGTCGCGGATGTCGAAGCCTGGCCCGACCGGCTCAAGCAGGTGACCGTCGCCGACATACGCGATGCGGCGCGCAAATATCTTGTCGACAAGAATTCCGTCACCGGCTATCTGCTGCCCGCTCCTGAATACACCAGCAGCATCAGCAAAACGCCGGCCCATGCGCCTCGTAAAGGCAAGTCGTAGCCCTCATGGCGGGAAGAGTCCGGCTTCCGCTCCTTTTCTTCGCGGCCGCCTCGCTCATCGTCGCGCCTGCGCAAGCGGCCGAGGTTAGCAGCATGAATATCGAGCGCGTGACGAGCCCCGGCGGGATCGAGGCCTGGCTCGTCGAGAGCCACGCCAATCCTCTCATCGCCATGCGCTTCGCCTTTCGCGGCGGCTCCTCCCAAGACGATACGGGTAAGGAAGGGCTTGCCTATTTCATCTCGGCCATGATGGACGAAGGGGCCGGTGATCTCGACGCCATCGCTTTCCAGGAGCGCGAGCAGGCTCTCGCCATGCGCATGGATTTCGATGCGAGCCGCGACGTCATGCTCGGCAATGTGCAGACGCTGACCGCCAACAAGGACGAGGTGTTCGATCTCGTGCGTCTCGCGCTCACCAAGCCGCGCTTCGATCAGGACGCGGTCGAGCGCGTGCGCGCGCAAATTCTGGCAGGACTGAAATTCGACGAGCACGATCCAGAGACCGTGGCCTCACTCGCCTGGGACAAGCTTGCATTTCCCAGCCACCCGTACGGCCGGCCGATCAAGGGCACCATGGTCTCCATCGCCTCGATCACGCCCGCCGATCTCAGGAACTACGTCAACCGCGTCTTCGCCCGTGACAAGCTGGTGATCTCGGTGGTTGGCGACATCGATCCCGAGACGCTTGCTGAGGCGCTGGACCATATTTTCGGCGACCTTCCCAAGAACGCCACGCTCTCGCCAGTGGCCGACGCCGATCCGCCGCTCGGCCCGACCCAGGAGATCATCGAGATGGAGGTGCCGCAATCGGTGGCCCAGTTCGGCCATCGCGGCATCGCGCGCAAAGACGACGATTTCATTCCGGCCTATGTGCTCAACTACATCATCGGCGGCGGCGGCTTCTCCTCGCGGCTCATGGAAGAGGTGCGCGAGAAGCGCGGCCTCGCTTATTCGGTGCATTCCAACCTGTTTCCGTTCCAGCACGGGGCTGTGTTCGTCGGCAACGTTGCGACCAAGAACGAGGCGGTCGGACAGTCGCTCGAAGTGATCGAGAGCGAGCTGCGCCGCCTCGCCGAGAACGGCCCCACCTTCGAGGAGTTGGCAAGCGCCAAGAGCTATCTCACCGGCGCCTATTCGTTGAGGTTTGAGTCCTCCTCCAGCATCGCCAACCAGCTGCTGTGGATTCAAATCGAGGATCTCGGCATCGATTATGTCAACAAGCGCAATGACTTGATCGAAGCCGTGACCCTCGACGACATCAAGCGCGTGGCCAAGCGCCTATTCGAGGCCGACCGTCTGATCACGACCATCGTCGGCAAGCCGGCCGCGCCGAAATCGAAAGCGGCTCCGGGCTAGCATGACGCTGTCCCAATCGGTCGAGGGCTGTCTCGAAGCGACCATCGGCGGTCGCGGCCTGCCACAATCCTCGCTCGATGCCAATCTCGCCAAGCTCGAGCCGCGCCTTGCCTCTTTGCGCGAGGCCTATGCCAAATCCACGCTCCCTTTGCTGCGCGTTGCCGAATGGCGCAACGACATTGCCGCCGCCAGCGATGCTCTCCGGAAACTGACGCACGGCGCGCGCACTCTCGTCTTCTTCGGCACCGGCGGATCGAGCCTTGGCGGCCAGACGCTGGCCCAGCTCGGCGGTTGGGGCATTCCCGGCGACGACAAACATGGCAGCGAGGCACGCCCGCGTACGCGTTTCTACGACAATCTCGATGCCCGCACGCTTGAGCTCAGCCTTGCGGGACTCGATCTCAAGACCACACGCTTCGTGGTGATCTCCAAATCTGGCGGAACGCCTGAGACACTGGTGCAGGTCACTTCGGCCATCGACGCCGTGCGGAAGGCGGGACTGGAAGCGCGCGTCCCCGAGCTGTTCCTTGCTGTCACCGAACCTAAGACCTCGACCGCTAAGAACGGCCTTCGCGCGCTTTGCGAGACCTTCGGCGTTCCCACGCTCGACCACGATCCAAATATCGGCGGACGCTTCTCCGGACTCACCAATGTCGGTCTCTTGCCGGCGCTCGCGCGCGGCCTCGATGTCGTGGCTCTGCGCGAGGGCGCAAGCTCGGTGATCGAAAGCATGCTGAAGTCCAAACGTGCATCCGACTATGCGCCCGCGATCGGAGCGGCCGTCAGCATCGGGCTCGCCAAGGAGCGCGGCGTGCGCGCCAATGTCCTGCTTCCCTATAGCGATCGTCTCTCGCGCTTCGCCGCCTGGTATGTACAGCTCTGGGGCGAGAGCCTCGGCAAGCGTGGGCAGGGGACGACGCCGGTCGCCGCGCTTGGCCCCGTCGATCAACACAGCCAGCTCCAGCTTTATCTCGACGGTGCCCCGCAGCATTTCATCACCATCATCCGTGAAAAATGCGAAGGCACGGGCCCCCGTATCGCGCCCGATCTCGCCAAGGCCGCGCAGGCCGACTATCTCGCCGGCCACGCGGCGGGCGACCTCGTCGCAGCACAGCAACGCGCAATCCCAGAGGCGCTGATAGAAGCCGGAAGGCCGGTCCGCACCATCGACCTGGACAGGCTGGACGAGCGGGCTCTCGGCGCCCTGATGATGCATTTTATGGTGGAAACCATCCTCGCGGCGCACCTACTCGGCGTCGACCCATTCGACCAGCCGGCGGTAGAATCGGGTAAAATCCTGACCCGCCGGTATCTCGCCGGCGAGCAGGCCGAGGCGTCTCATGCCCATACGTCAGCTGCCGCCGAACCTCGTCAATCGCATCGCCGCGGGTGAGGTCGTCGAGCGGCCCGCGAGCGTCGTCAAGGAACTGGTCGAGAACGCCATCGACGCCGGTGCGCGCCGCGTCGATGTCGCCACCTCCGGCGGCGGCTTGCGCCTGATCCGCGTCGTCGATGCCGGCTCGGGCATGGGCCCCGCCGATCTTCCGTTCGCGATCGAGCGGCATGCCACCTCCAAGCTCGCCGACGACGACCTGTCTTCCATTTTGACGCTTGGGTTCCGCGGCGAAGCTCTGCCCTCGATCGGCGCGGTCGCCAGGCTCTCGATCCAGAGTCGTGCCCAAGGCGATAATGAGGCCCACGAGATCGCCGTCGATGCCGGCCGCAAGGGGAAGCTCAAACCGGCTGCGCTCGCGAGCGGAACGCGGGTCGAGGTGCGCGACCTTTTCTACGCCACGCCGGCGCGCCTCAAATTCATGAAATCCGAGCGCGTGGAATCTGCGGCAATCGCCGACATGGTGAAGCGACTTGCACTGGCGCGACCGGAGATCGCCTTCAGCCTCACCAGCGAGGATCGGGTCGCCTTTCGTCTCGAAGCCTGTCCGCCCGGGCTGATCGACCATGGGCTGGCGCGGCTCGGCCGCATTCTCGGGCCCGATTTCGTCAAGGACGCGCTGCCGGTACGCGCTCAGCGTGGCAGCGTCTCGCTCGAGGGATTCGCCGGCTTGCCGACGCTGCACCGGCCGAACGGCCTCCAGCTTTATCTCATCGTCAATGGGCGTCCCGTGCGCGACAAGCTTCTCGCCGGCACGGTGCGCGCAGCCTATGGCGATCTCGTGCCGCAAAGCCGCTATCCGATGCTGGCGCTGTTCCTGACTTTGCCGCCGGAAGAGGTGGACGTGAACGTGCATCCCGCCAAGACCGAGCTCAGATTCCGCGATCCCAACGGCATACGCTCGCTCATCATCGGCGCACTCAGGGACGCTCTCGGCGCCGCAGGCCATCGCGCGACGTCCTCCTTGTCGCAAGCCGCGCTCCAGCGCATGGCGACGCCTGAGAACCAGCCGGCGCCGCGGAACTTTCGGCCGTTCCTAGCGGGGCCAAGGCCACCAG
The DNA here is from genome assembly GCA_036257375.1 of Methyloceanibacter sp. Taxonomy (GTDB): domain Bacteria; phylum Pseudomonadota; class Alphaproteobacteria; order Rhizobiales; family Methyloligellaceae; genus Methyloceanibacter. Next base: position 76,881 of record DATAFR010000160.1, on the reverse strand, counting down.
GGGCGTTTGGTTTCGCCGAAGAGGCACAAGCTCCGCTCGCGCCCTTTGCCGAGCCGAGCGCCGACACGCGCGCCGGCACGCTACCGGACGACGAGTCCGACGCGTTTTATCCGCTTGGCGCGGCCCGCGCGCAGATCAACGACACCTTCATCATCGCCGAGACCGAGGACGCGCTCGTCATCGTCGATCAGCATGCCGCGCATGAGCGTCTCGTCTATGAGCGGCTGAAACGCTCCTTCGCCAATGGGGGGATCGGACGACAATTGCTGCTCATCCCGGAAGTGGTCGAGTTCGATGCTGAAGCCGCGGCCAATCTTTGCGCTGCGGCTACGGAGCTTGAACGCCTTGGCCTCGTAATCGAGCCTTTTGGCGAGGCTGCCGTGCTCGTACGCGAAGTTCCGTCTCTGCTCGGCACCTGCAACATCAAGGGCCTGCTGGCGGACCTCGCCGCCGAGCTGACGGAAACCGAGCACAGCGAGGAGGCACGCCTCCTTGCCGCGCGTCTCGATCATGTCCTTTCCACCATGGCCTGTCATGGCAGCGTGCGGGCTGGGCGCAGACTGAACCCCGAGGAGATGAACGCGCTTCTGCGCGACATGGAGCAGACACCGTTCACCGGCCAATGCAATCACGGCCGGCCAACTTATATCGAGCTCAAGCTCGCCGATATCGAGAAGCTGTTCTCGCGCCGCTAGCCGCCGCTAAACTTTTTCGGTGCCGATGTGATCGGTGACGCAAGCCGCGAGCGCCGCGATTGCGTCCTTGGTTCCGGTCAGCTTGAAGCTGATCTTTGCGCCTTCCGCAACGATGGTGAGCACCTTGCCCTGGCGCAAAGCATCGAGCACGGGATCGGTGCTTTCGAGCGGAATGACGATGCCGTGCACATCCACGACTTTCGCGATGGCGGGTATGGGATCGCGATCGTCGATAAGCAGCACGACCGCTTCGGTCGTCCCCACCTCGAAGCTGCGCGTCTCGTCGGCGAGCACCAGCCCCCAATCGTAATCTTTGCTGATGACGAAGCCGAGCAGGACGCCGCTCCCGGCCTGTGCGGTCATGGTGCAATCGGAAAAGTTGCCGTCCGAGTCGTAATTGGCCTCGCCCTTCCAAACTCCTGAGACAAAACTGCTCGGGCTTTCGATGCTGAATGCCAATAGCGCCGCCACGATGAGTGGCACGACGAGCGACGCTGTCAAAGTCATGGAAGGGCCCCGGCCGCGAATCCGACGCATTAAAGCACAGCCCTGCCCGCGCTTGGGTTAAGGACCAGTAACCCTACAATGTGCGGCTCTGGCGATGGCGATTTGGGTGTCGCCGTAGCGCCGCCGGTCAACCTCTTCGAAGCTGGCAGGCCATGCGATCTCGGCATCGGCGCGTTCCTCCAACACGGCAATGGCCCCATCCTCGATCCAGCCCCCATTGAGCGCCTCGGCAAGCGCGCGTTCTCCAAAACCCTTGCCGTAAGGCGGGTCGCAAAAGACAAGCTGGAATGGCGCCAGCGTTCCCGCCTCGCCGAGCTTAGTCGCATCGCGTCGCCAGATCTTGGTCACGCCGGTCAAGCCCAGCGCCTCGACATTGAGGCGGATCGCCGCCCGCGCTGCAACAGTTTCCTCGACGAACAGACAGAAGCGTGCGCCGCGAGACAACGCCTCGAGTCCAAGCGCGCCGGAGCCGGCGAAGAGGTCGAGCACCCGCGCGCCGTCGAAGTCGAAGCGGGGCGTGCCATGCGCGAGCACGTTAAACAGGGCCTGGCGCACGCGATCGGATGTCGGCCGCGTGGCGAGGCCTTTTGGCGCCTCGATGTGAGCGCCCCTGAATTTGCCGGCTACGATGCGCATGCGTTCACCGGCGCCGCCCCCGGCGCTGTTTCGCGGCGTCGAACAGACCGAACTGCTCGGCGAGCTTGGGTCCGAGCTGATCGGCAAGCACGCGCCGCTTCACCTCTTCGGCGGCGCCTTCGGCGAGATCTCCAAGCGCGAACGGCCCGAACGACACGCGGATCAGACGATTGACGGTGAGCCCGAGATGCTCGGCGAGGCGCTTCACCTCACGGTTCTTGCCCTCGCGCAGCGCGATGGTTAGCCAAAGATTCGAGCCCTGCTCGCGATCGATGCGCGCTTCGACCGGGCCGTAATGCACGCCGTCGAGGGTCACGCCTTGGCGCAAGCGATCGAGCGCCTCCTGGCTGACGCGGCCATGCGCCCGCACGCGGTAGCGTCGGAGCCAGCCCGTGCTCGGCAGTTCGAGATGACGCGCGAGTTCCCCGTCGGTCGTGAGCAGCAGCAAACCCTCGGTGTTGATGTCGAGCCGTCCCACCGAAACGACGCGCGGCAGGTCTTTCGGCAGAGCTTCGAATACGGTCCTGCGCCCTTGCGGGTCCTTGTGGCTGGTAACGAGGCCGCGCCGCTTGTGATAGCGCCACAGCCGCGCAGCTTCCGCTTGCGGCAGGGGCTGGCCGTCGACCGTGATCTTGTCGCTCGGCGTGACCACATAGGCCGGGGTCCCGAGCACCTTGCCGTTCACCGCGACCCGGCCCGCCGCGATCCAGGCTTCAGCGTCGCGCCGCGAGCAGAGTCCGGCGTGGGCGATCGCCTTGGCGATGCGCATGGGGACCGAAGGGCCCGCCGCTTGCGGCTGAGGCTTAGCCTTGCGCGGGGCTTGACCCTGGCTCGTTCTGACCCCCACTTTGCCGCCCATGGAGCGCAAGCTTGCAGATGACGCGAAGAGTGGCAAGGCCGCGCGGCCCATGGATTTGGCGCTCGCCGAGGCCCACCGGGCGCGCGATCTCGGCGAGGTGCCGATCGGCGCCGTGGTTGTGAGCAGCGACGGCGAGGTCCTCGCCAGCGCCGGCAACCGCACGCTGAGCCTTCGCGATCCGACCGCCCACGCAGAGCTTCTTGCCATCCGCGCCGCTTGCGCCAAGCTCGGCAGCGAGCGGCTAACCGGCTGCGACCTCTATGTGACGCTCGAGCCATGCGCCATGTGCGCGGCGGCCATCTCTTTTGCCCGCATTCGCCGTCTATATTTCGGCGCGCCCGATCCCAAGGGCGGGGGAGTGGAGCATGGCCCGCGCTTCTTCACGCAGCCAACCTGCCATCATGGGCCGGAGGTTGTGGGCGGAGTAGGAGAGGGCAAAGCTGCCAGCCTGCTCAAGGACTTCTTCGCGGCGCGGCGCTGAGACACGCGCGCCTCGCATCAATCCCAGTATTTGGGTCCCCAGCCCGGACGCGGCCCGCCATAGAGACCCGGGGGCCATTGGATATCCTGTGGATATTGTCCCCTCTGAATCGCCTGGTTCTCGACATTGCCAGGGGCGTACGGGACGAAGCCGAAATAGAAGCTGTAACCGCCGGGCCGTCCGGGATTGTAATAGTAAGGATAGATGGGCGTGCGGCCGCGCCGGTAGATGCGCACTTGCGTGACGTGAGAGGCTTGATCTACCGCGGAGCTCATCGGAAAGCCTGGCACGGCGTGCGCCGGCTCGATCTCCGCGATGAGAAACAACCCGAACGCCGCCGCTCCCATTGCTGGGAGCATCGCGACGAGACTCTTGGCAGGCGGCATCCGAATCCCCCGTTCCTAGTTGGTCTCAGCCTTCTTATCCAGGCTCTTGGCGAGCGTCTTCGTGCCGCGAAGCAGCTCGAGCGCATAGTTCAGCTGCGTGTCCTTGGCCTTGTCGTCGGGAACGTAGGAGGAGCTTCCGGCTTCTTCGGAATCGTCACTCGACTCGCCCTCATTCTTGAGATGACCGCGCAGGCTCGCTTCGCCGACCGAGCTGCCGATCGATTTGTTGGCGTCTTTGGGCAGCTCTTCCTCGACCTTGACCTCGGGCGTGATGCCTAGGGCTTGGATCGACTTCCCCGACGGGGTGTAATAGCGCGCTGTGGTGAGCCTCAGCGCACCACCGCCGCCGAGCGGGATGATGGTTTGCACCGAGCCCTTGCCGAAAGAGCGGGTGCCCACCAGCGTCGCTCTATGGTGATCTTGCAGCGCGCCGGCCACGATCTCCGACGCCGAAGCCGAGCCGCCGTTGATCAGGACCACGATCGGCTTGCCGTCGGTGATGTCGCCGGGTCTCGCATTGGCGCGCTGCGTCTCTTCCGGGTTGCGTCCCTTGGTGAGCACGATGGCGCCCTTATCGAGAAAAGCGTCGGACACCGAGATGGCTTGATCGAGCAAGCCGCCGGGATCGTTGCGCAAGTCGATGACGTAGCCCTTGAGCTTGGGGCCGATGGTCCGCTTCAGCTCGGCAATGGCCCTTTCCAGCTCAGATGTGGTTTGCTCGTTGAAGCTCGTGATGTGCACATAGCCGACGTCGCCGTCGGCCTCGAACTTCACCGGCTTGATGCGGATCACGTCGCGCGTCATGGTCACGTCGAACGCGTTGTCGACGCCCTTGCGCTGAATGGTCAGCGTGATCGGCGCGTTGATCGGTCCGCGCATCTTCTCGACCGCCTGATCGAGCGTGAGCCCCTCGATCGGCTCTTTGTCCAGCGCGACGATGAGATCGCCGGACAGCAATCCCGCTTTTGCCGCGGGCGTATCCTCGATCGGAGCGACCACCTTGATCGCGCCGTTCTCCATCGTCACCTCGATGCCGAGCCCGCCGAATTCTCCGCGCGTCTGCACTTGCATCTCGCGGAATTCCTTGGCGTTCATGTAGGTCGAATGCGGATCGAGCGCCATCAGCATGCCGTTGATGGCATCTTCGATCAGCTTGTTGTCGTCGGGCTTCTCCACATATTCGGAGCGCACGCGCGCGAGCACCGCGCCGAACAGATTGAGGTCTTTGTAAAGCTGAGCATTGCCCTCTGACGGCGCGCTCTCGGCGAGCACGACCATCGTTGCGCCCACGCCCAACGTGCCAAGTACGAGGAGCCCCAGAAGCGCGTACCGGAATTTCCGAACCAATATGAACTCCTCGGGTCAGAGGGTGAAAACGGCCGAATTGGCCGAAATCGCCGGGTAGGGCGAAGCAGGGAGCGTGCCAACAACCCTTACTCCTGCTTGTTGGTTGCCGACTTGCGACACGCTGTCCTTGAATATTGGCGCGTTTGCGGCGGGGGGAAGGGGGGGCGCATGGACATTCCGTTATGTGACACGGCTGCCTCACTCGGGTTGTAGACATGCGAGCTCCCTGCCGCGACGCGCATTTCCGCCCGGATCACGAGGGGATGGCGCGCCGAAAAGCGCAAAACCTATGGCTCGTGCCTTGCGGCACGCGGGCGCCTCTCGGCGCTCGGCGAGCGGGGATTGAACGAGGACGACTTCTTGCCCTGCGGGGGAGGAATGGAGTGCGTTGCGGCGGTCACGCGAAAAGTTATGCATACCGGCTTACGCCGGAATGGTGCAGATGGTTGCTTGGCCGAAATGCCGCTCCGGCTTTGGCGCTACTCGGTCAGCATCAAATTCCACTTGGACGGCGTGTACCAAAGACAGGCGCCCAAAGGCTTGGACCACAGGCATTTCTGCCCGGGGCGCGGCCCGGGCAACGTGCCGTTTCTCTTGGCAGTGAGGAGAGCTTGCTCCCAACGTTGCCCGGCGCTTTGGCCGGCAAAAGAAAACTGAGTCGAGAGAAAAAGCACGCGCAGACTAAGCAACAAAACTCTCATTGCGAATCTCCGATGCCTCGGACTACCAAAGAATTGAGAATATCAATAAATACCAAGTAATATAAAAGAAGAGAGAAAGATAATACTTACAGGTCGATTAGGCGCAGACAACATTTTAAGTAAATTCCGCCTTAGTGCCCCACGTCATGAGGCACGGCACGCCAGCCGATATCGCGGCGGCAGAAGCCGCCAGCCCAATCGATCCTGTCGACCGCCGCATAAGCGCGTCTTCGCGCTTCGCCGATGTCGCGGCCGCGCGCGGTGACGCCGAGCACACGGCCGCCGTCGGCGAGGATGCGCGCGCCGTCGCGCTTGGTGCCGGCATGGAAGACCTGCACATTCGGATCGGTCCCCGCGGCATGGAGGCCTTTGATCTCGGAACCCTTCGCGTAGGACCCGGGATAACCCTTCGATGCCATCACCACGCAGAGAGCGGCATCGTCATGCCAATCGGGCGTGACGCCTTCGAGCCGCCCCTCGGCGACGGCGAGAAGGGCAGGCAGGAGATCCGACTCGAGTCGCAGCATCAGCACTTGCGCCTCAGGATCGCCGAAGCGGACATTGTATTCGATCAGCTTCGCCCCACCGTTCTTGATCATCAGCCCGGCATAGAGCACGCCTTTGAACGGCGTGCCGCGCGCATTCATCGCGCGCACAGTCGGCCTGATGATTTTATCCACCACCTGCATGCATAAAGCGGGCGTCATGATCGGCGCCGGCGAATAGGCGCCCATGCCGCCCGTGTTGGGACCGCGATCGCCGTCGAAGGCGCGCTTGTGGTCCTGCGCCGTGGCGAGCGGGAGCGCGGTCTCACCGTCGACCAGTGCGAAGAAGCTTGCTTCCTCGCCGTCGAGAAATTCCTCGATCACGAGCTCCGCGCCCGCCGCGCCGAACGCGCCGCCGAAGCAATCCTCGATGGCCGCATTCGCCGCCTTGCGCGTCTCGGCAATCACCACGCCCTTGCCGGCGGCGAGCCCGTCGGCCTTGACGACAAGGGGCAGACGCTGGGCGGCGACGTAAGCCTTGGCAGCGTCAGCATCGGCGAAGCGGCGATAGGCTGCGGTGGGAATCCCGTATTCGGCGGCAAGGTCCTTGGTGAAGCCTTTTGAGCCCTCAAGCTGGGCGGCGTCACGCGACGGTCCGAACGCTTTGATGCCGGCTGCCGCAAGATCGTCGGCGAGCCCCGCGACGAGCGGCGCTTCGGGGCCGATCACCACGAGAGCGATGTCATTGTCCTTGCAGAAGCTGATGACCGCCGCGTGGTCCGCAACGTCGAGCGCAACGCAGTCGGCGATCTCCGCGATCCCGGCATTGCCAGGCGCGCAATAAAGCCGATCGAGCAGGGGGCTTTGCTTGAGCTTCCAGGCGAGCGCGTGCTCGCGGCCTCCGCCCCCGATCAAAAGCACGTTCATCTAGCAGAAGCCCCGGCTTGTGGCGCGCATGCCGAGCTTGTATTGCATGAGCCCGATGGACGCCAATGGCTGATCGCACTGCCTCACAACCGACGAATCTCGTCGAATATACCGTCTCGGAGCTCGCCTTCGCGCTCAAGCGGACGGTGGAGGATGCTTACGGGCTGGTGAAGCTGCGTGGGGAGATTTCCGGCTTCAGAGGGCGGCACTCTTCCGGCCATTGCTATTTTACGCTGAAGGACGAGGGCGCCTGCATCGAGGCGGTCATCTGGCGCAGCACCTTCAATCGGCTCAAATTCAAGCCCGACGAGGGGCTCGAGGTCGTGGCGAAGGGCCGCGTCACCACCTATCCCGACCGCTCCAAATATCAGATCGTCATCGACGACCTCGAGCCCGCAGGCGTCGGCGCACTGCTCGCGCAGCTTGAAGAACGCAAGAAGCGGCTCGCCGCCGAAGGCCTGTTCGAGGAAGCGCGCAAGAAGGCGCTGCCCTTCCTGCCGCGCATCATCGGGGTGATCACCTCGCCCACCGGGGCGGTCATTCGCGACATTCTGCATCGACTCTACGACCGCTTTCCCTGCCATGTGCTGGTCTGGCCCGTGCGCGTGCAGGGCGAGACCTGTGCGCTCGAGGTGACCGCCGCGATCTTAGGCTTCAACGGGCTTGTCGGTGCTGGACCAGTTCCGCGGCCAGACCTCATCATCGTCGCGCGCGGCGGCGGCAGCCTCGAAGATTTGTGGGGCTTCAACGACGAAGCCGTGGCCCGCGCGGTCGCCGCGAGCGCGATCCCGCTGATCTCCGCCGTCGGCCACGAGACCGACTGGACCATCATCGACTATGTCGCCGATTTTCGCGCGCCGACGCCGACTGCCGCTGCCGAGCGCGCCGTGCCGGTGCGCACCGATCTTCTCATCGCCGTGACGCAGCATGGCTTGCGTGTCGCGACATCGCTGCGGCGTAGGATCGGTAGCGAGCGTCACAGATTCGCCGGGCTTGCACGCGGGCTTCCCCGCAAGGCCAATATTCTCGATCTGCCGCGCCAACGCTTCGATCATGCGAGCGCCCGGCTGAAGCGCGCGCTGATCGCCAATGCGCGCGTGCATCGCAATTGGCTCGAGCGTGCGTCTGGACGGCTTAGACCGCATATTGTGGCGCGCGCCGCGGGCGCCAGCCGCGATCGGCTGATCCGGCTCGACCGCTCGCGCTCGCGCTCGCTTGCCACGCTGCTCGACCGCTCGCGCGCGAAGCTCGAAGGGCAAGCGAAGTTGCTCGGTACGCTCGGCTATCACAATGTGCTTGCGCGCGGCTTCGCCCTCGTGCGCGGCGAGGACGGAGCGATGCTGCGCCGCGCGAGCGAGGTCAAGCCGGGTGCGGCTCTGGACATCGAGTTCGCCGATGGCCATGTAGAGGCGCATGCCGATGGCGCCGAGCGGAAGCCCGAGCCTGACGCGAAAGCGAAGCGTCCGCGCGGCGACGACAAGCAGGGCTCCTTGCTCTAGCGCCACACTTGACGCGCTTTCGCTAAGATCGTGCTGAAAAAAGCGAGAGCGGGCTGGCGCTTAGCGCCGGCTTGAGGTTATGGTGACGAACGACTCGGTGAAAAGAGCCACTCAATTTTGATGAATCGTTTCGAACGCAGCATCGCTTTCAAAGGCGAAGCCAAGCTCAAATATCTCGACGGCGAGGTGCAGGTGTTGTCGCCCGGCGATTTCGTGCGCTGCGCGGTCACCGGCCGCACCATCCCGCTCGAGGAGCTCCGCTATTGGAGCGTAGAGCTGCAAGAGGCCTATATCGACGCCACAGCCTCGCTCAAGCGCTTCCGCGAGACCCATCCCGCGGGCTCTGAATAACAGCCGCCAGCAGCGTCTTCACAGCATCTTTGTCGGCGAACTCGACCGCGACGAGGAAAGGTCGGGCGCGGTGCTTAAGCTCCGTCACCGCTGAGTCCGGCTCCCCTTCGAGCCGCACGTAATCCTTCTCGGTGGTGACAAGCATGGCGTTGTAGTCCTTCGCCTCCTTCAAGAGGCTGCGCGCCTGCCGCTCGCTATAGCGGTAATGGTCGGGATGAGAGCGCGTGTCGATCAGCCGCGCGCCCTCGTTGCGCAACGTGGCGAAGAACTTGGACGGACGCGCGATCCCGGCGAAGCCGATCACGGGCAGGACAGAGAGCCAGCGCCGGTCCTGGCGCGGCACCATGCGCGCCTTCAGCACGGGCTTGGACTTTGCCTCGCAGGCCTCGATCACGCGATACGATTTCTCGCTGTCGCCGATCACGATCAGCGCGGAGGTGCGCGCGATCTGCGCATCGAGCGGGGCACGCAACGGCCCTGCCGGGATGATGAGCCCGTTGCCGATCCCGGCGTCGCCGTCCACGACGACCAGAGACAGGTCCTTGGCAAGGCTTGGGTTCTGGAACCCGTCATCCATCACGATGACGCTCGCGTCCGTTCCCTCGATGGCCTTGGCCCCCGCCACGCGATCCGCCGAGACGCAAGTCGGTGCGATCTCCGCAAGCAGCAGCGGCTCATCGCCCACTTCGGCAGAGCTTTGACCTTTCCTGACGAAGACCGGTCCCTCGCCTGTCCCGCCATAGCCGCGGGTGAGGAAGGCCGGCCGTTGGCCCAGCTCCTTGAGCAGCGCAGCGATAGCGATAGCGGTCGGCGTCTTGCCGCCACCGCCGGCGGTGAAATTGCCGACGCAGATGACCGGAACCCGAGAGCGGTTGGGCTTGCCTTCGGCGAAGCGCTTCTCGGCGATGCGGCCATAAAGCCGGCCCAAGGGCGCGAGCGCGGAAGCGATCGCTCCCTTCCTGCGATACCACCAGAACGGCGCCTCAAGAGGCATGTTGCAGTGTCGTCCTTGGCGGGAGGTACGCTTCGAGCTCGGCGAGCGTTTTTGGCAAAGCCCCGCTCATGGCCGCGATCACGCGGCTCGCCCGCTCGGTCATGGTCCGGCGCGCATTCACATCCGCAAGCAAATGCAGCGCGGCTTGCGCGAGGCTCGTGGCGTCGCTCACTTCCTTGCAGCCGCCCGAGCGCAGCAACTCGCCATAGGAGTCGCGGAAATTGTGGAAATTCGGACCGGTCAGCACCGCCGCGCCGAGCTTGATCGCTTCGACGGGGTTCTGCCCGCCGCGCACCGCAAGCGACCCGCCGACAAAGGCAACGGGCGACAGCGCATAGAACAGGCCGAGCTCGCCGATCGTGTCGGCCACATAGATGTCGGTCGAGGCCTCGGGCAGCTTGCCTTCCGAGCGGAGCGCCACGCCGAGATTGGCGCCCCTGAGCTGATCGGCGATCAGCGGCCCGCGCTCGGGATGGCGCGGCACGATAATGGTGAGCAGGTCGGGCCGCGCGGCGCGGATCATGCCGTGCGCGGCGGCGACGACGTCATCCTCTCCAGGATGGGTGCTCGCGGCGAGCCACACGGTTCGGCCCGCAAGCGCGGCGGCGAGCTTGCGCCGCCCCGGCAGATCGGCGGGCGGCGGCGGCGCGTCCGCTTTGAGATTGCCGACATCGAGCGCGCGCGATGCGCCAAGCTGTGCGAAGCGCTCGGCCAGCCCGTCGTTCTGCGCCAGCACGAGATCGAAGGATGCGAAGATCGGACGGCTGAGCCCTGGGCGTCTCCGCCAGCGCTTGAACGATGAGCCCGACATGCGCCCATTGATCAGCACGAGTGGAATGTCTCGCACCTTGGTCTCAAGCACGAGATTGGGCCAGATCTCCGATTCGACCAGTATGGCGAGGTCGGGGCGCCAATGGTCCAGGAAGCGCTGCATGAACGCCTGATTGTCGAGCGGGATATATTGGTGCAATACGCCCTTGGGCAGCCGCGCGCGCGCCAGCCGCGCCGAGGTCACGGTGGCGGTGGTGAGCAGCATGCGCACCTCGGGCCGCTCGGCGGCAATGGCCTCGATCACCGGCAGGGCGGCATTGGTCTCGCCCACGCTTGCCGCGTGGAACCAGGCGAGGAAGCCCTGCGGGCGCGGCGCGCTAGCAAACCCGTAGCGCTCTGGCCTGTGCTCCGGCTCCTCCTTGCCGCGCCGCGTGCGCCAATCGAGGATCAGGGGCGCAAGCAACGCCGCAAGGCGCGTCAGCACCCGATAGGCCTTGAGCGACAGCCCAGGCTTGGTGGCCTCCTGCTTGGTCAAAGGATCGCTAGCTCCCGCCAGAGCATAAGCGCGCGCGGTGACTTCGGCGAGAGCGCTCTCGATCTTGATGCGGCCCTTCTCGATCACTTCAGCGTCATTGGTTTGCGGCACGAAGACCGGATCGCCGATGACAATGGCGAGATCGGAGAAGGGGAGATTGACGGTGAAACGGCTCCAGGTCGGCGTGGTGACGAAGCGGCTGGTGGCGATGGCGAACGGCACCACGGGGCGCCCCGAGAGAGAGGCAAGCGTGGCGATGCCCTCTCCGGCGCGGCGAGCGGGGCCCGGTGGCACGTCGGCGGTCATGGCCACGGTAGCGCCGCTCGCCAATGCGCGCAGCGACTCGCGCAAGGCCGTGGCGCCACCGCGATTGCGCTTCCGCTTGCCGGCGCCAGCGCCTCTGATCAGGCTCATGCCGAAGCGTTCGAGCACGGCGCCGATTATCGCGGCGTCGCCGTGGCGCGAGACCATCGCGCGCACATCTGCCGGGCGCTTGGGCTTGAGCTTGGGCAGAAGCACGAACTGCCCGTGCCACATGGCGAGGATCTGCGGATGCTGGTCGAACAGCTTGGCGTCGGTATCCCTGGGCTCGCGCTTGATGCGGCTCGTGGCGTAGACGAGCTTGATATAGGCGGCGGCGAGCGCGCCGATCACGGCCACGGCGGGCTTCGATGCTAGCAGCCGCTTCAACATAAGATCTGATGCTGCTACTTGCCGGCCACCGCGATGGCCTCTTGGTTCGCCTCTCCCGGCGAGGCCGCCGCATAGCCTCCGGCAATGCCGAACTGAGTGCGATGCAATCTCGTGTAAAGGCCGCCCTTGGCGACGAGCTCGTCATGCTTGCCGGTCTCGACGATGCGACCCTGATCGAGCACGCAGATGAGATCGGCCTTCTTCACCGTCGACAAGCGGTGCGCGATCATCAGCACGGTGCGCCCGCGCATCAATTGTTCGAGCGCGGTCTGCACCTTTGCTTCCGCTTCCGAGTCGAGCGAGCTGGTCGGCTCGTCGAGCAAAAGGATCGGCGCATCCTTGTAGATGGCCCGCGCGATGGCGATGCGCTGCCGCTCGCCGCCCGAGAGCAGACCGCCGGCCTCGCCGACGCGCGTGTCGTAGCCCTTCGGCAACCCGACGATGAAATCATGCGCGGCGGCGGCCTTGGCGGCCGCGATCACTTGCGCCTCGTCAACGGGTTTCGCGCCGTAGGCGATATTGGCGCGGATTGTGTCGTCGAACAGCACCGGGTCCTGCGTCACGAGCGCGATCGCATCGCGGAGGCTCGCGATGGTGACATGCTTGATGTCCTGATCGTCGATCCGCACTTGGCCGCGCTCGGGATCGAAGAATCGAAGCGTGAGATTGACCAGCGTGCTCTTGCCCGATCCTGACGGCCCGACCAGCGCCACCGTGCGCCCCGGCGGCACGGTGAGGCTCACGCTTTTCAGCACGCTGTTTTCGGGCTCGTAGGCGAAGGAGACGTTACGGAACTCGATCTCGCCCTTGTCCAGTTCGAGTGGCTTCGCGTCGGGCGCCTCGAGCAGCGTAACGGGGCGGTCGATCACGCCGAAAACCCGGCTCGCCGCGGCGACGCCCTCTTGCAGCTGCGTCTGCAAGGTCGCCGCGCTCTTGAGCGGCGTGTAGATCAGAAGCGCCGCGGTCATGAAGCCCATGAAATGGCCGAGCGTGAGGTCGCCGCGCACGCCCTTGGTACCGGCAAAATAGATGGCGAGCGCGAAGCCGAGACCTGTCAAAAGCTCGATCGAGGGGCTCGACAGCGCACGCGCCCGGGTGCCGCGCATGATGAACTCGAGCGCGCGATTGACGGTCGCTTTCGCGCGCGCTTCCTCGCGGTCCTCTTGCCGGTAGGCGCGCACGATCCGCATGCCGCGCAGGGTCTGGGTGATGAGAGAGGAAAGGTCGCCGGTCTCCTGGAGCGACTTGGTCGTCGATTTCCGCATCTTGCGCCGCTGGCGCGACAGCACGAACCAAGCCACCGGCATGAAGATGAGGACCAGCATGGAGAAGCGCGGGTCCATGTAGAACATGGTGCCGATCAGGATGACGACCTTGAGATAGTTCTCGCCGAGGGTGACCATCGAGCGGCTGGCCGTGGCCCTGATCAGGGTGGCGTCGTTGAGGAAGCTTGCGAGCAGCCGCCCTGAATGCACCGTCTGGATCCAGCTCAGATCGGCGCGGGCGAGCTTGGCGAACATCTGGATGCGCAGATCGGCGATGAACCGATTGCCGAGATAGTTCACCGTGACATCGGCGACATACTCGGCGATCGCCTTGACTACGGTCACCACCACGATCGCGGCGGTGATCCAGTAGACCATCTGCGCGCTCTTGCCGACGAAGACGTCGTCGGCGGTCTTTTGGATGAGGAAGGGGATGGCGCCCGTCGTGGCGGCGGTGAGCAGCATGGCGAAGGAAGCGAGCAGCAGGAGCCCGAAGTGCGGCCGCAAGTGCTCACGCCAGATGCGCTTGACGATCTCCCAGGTCGAATAATCGACCTGAAGCTCATCAGCGCTCCGCGTGATGGCGCTCGAGTCCCTAAAAAGCTGATCTTTCAAGCGGCTCCCCGATTTTCCCCGGAATTTGGCGGGGCTTCGCCTGCCCCACCGCATTTCTAGCATGCGGGGCCGCGAGGCTCTAAGGCGAAAAAGCCGAAACGCATTATGCCGCTATTGGGCCTCTTCGCCAGGGGCGTGGTCGGGGTCGAGCAGCCGGTGCAGATGCACGATGAAGTAGCGCATATGCGCGTCGTCCACGGTGCGGTGGGCGGCGTCCTTCCAGGCGTCGTAGGCTTGCGCGTAATTGGGATAGATGCCGACGATGTCGAGCGCCTTGAGATCGCTGAACTCGATTTTGTCGAGCGAGGACAGCTCTCCCCCGAACACGAGGTGAAGCAATTGCTTTTTCTTGGCGCCCTGCTTTGCGGCCATGTGTCGTCATTCCCTTTTCAGGCTGAGAGATATTCCTGCCGCATCGCGCGCTAGAGGTCTACGCGGTCTGTGCGATCGATCAAGAGGGGATGCAGCGCCTTGCCGCTCGCGACCAGGCTGGGGAAACGCGGCGAGGCGCGATTATAGATGTGCGTCTCGCCGTGGTGATCGGTGATAACCCCGCCCGCCTCCTCGACGATCAGCGCGGCCGCCGCCAGGTCCCATTCGCTCTTGGCCGAGAGCGAGATGGTCGCGTCGGCTTCGCCGCAGGCGACAAGCGCCAGCCGGTAGGCGACCGAATTTACCCAGCGCGACTTCACCTCGGGCCACGGCTCTTTCCAGATCTTCTTTTTGAACAATCCGCCGCTGGCGATGAGCAGCGCGCCGTCGAGCGTGTTCTTCTTGCTGGCTGCGATCGGTTTGTCGTTGAGGAAGGCGCCGTGTCCGCGCATGGCGTGGAAGAATTCGCCCGTCGCGGGATTGAACACCACACCGAGCACCGGTACGCCGTCCTCGACCAGCGCCGCCGACACCGTCCATTCGGGTACGTGGCGCAGGAAGGCATTGGTTCCGTCGATCGGATCGACCATCCACACGCGCCGGCACTTGAGCCGCTCCGGATCGTCCTCGGTCTCTTCCGACAGCCAGCCATAGTCGGGCCGCTTGGTGCGCAGATCGAGCTTGAGCGCGGTGTCGACGGCGAGGTCGGCCTCGCTCACCTCGGAGCCGTCCGGTTTCCTGTTCACGAGGATCTGCTGCTTGAAATAAGTAAGCGCGAGCTCGCCCGCATCGCGCGCCGCGACTTTAAGAAGTGCGTAATCCTCTTCCAACGAAGGGGCTGGCAACGGGCGATTGGCGGGCTCGACGGCGGTAGTCATGGCAACAGGAAGATTCTCTAAACTTTTCGGAAGAGTTCTCTAAACCATGTAAGCAGCTTGTTGGCGCACACCAGACGTTAAACACGTCCATTAAGCGCTTCGGAAAACTTCTATGGCAACATCGTGGCAATCAAAGGCCGCAAAGGCCGCCCGCCAAGGGGGAAGCTAACAGCAAGGCGTCATCCGGGCCTCAGGGCGAAAGCTCTGGGGCCCGGTTGCTTTTTCGCGCGGGAAGCGCATCACACGCAACTCAGAATATTGCCGCAAGCGCTCCATCGATCAGGATGGCGGCGAGCACGATTGCCGCGAAGTCGCGGTTGGAGCGAAAACGCGTCAGGCAGTTCTCGGCATCGTCGATGTCGAGCGTGACGATTTGCCAGGCGAGCTGCGCCGCCGCGGCCATCATGCCTACTAAAAAGGCAGTGCCGGCATTGGCCATGAGGCCTGCCGCCGTGATGCCGAGCCAGGCGAAGCCGTAGAGGACTGCGAGCCAGGGCTTGGTGGCGCGGCCGAATTTGAGCGCGGTCGACTTCAGCCCGATGAGATCGTCGTCCTCGCGATCCTGATGCGCATAGATCGTATCGTAACCGATGGTCCATGCGACAGCTCCCGCATAGAGCACGATCACCGGCCAGTCGAGACGCCCGAGCACGGCCGGCCAGCCCATCAGCGCGCCCCAGTTGAAGGCAAGCCCGAGCACGGCCTGCGGCCAATGGCTAAAGCGCTTGACGAAAGGATAGAGCGCGACGATGGGGATGACGCCAAGTCCGAGCAAGATCGTGGTGCTGTTGAAGCTGAGCAACACGATGAGACCGGCCAGGCAAAGCGCGAGCATGAAGATGATTGCGGCGCGCGGGCTGATCTGTCCGCTCGGCAAAGGTCGCGAGCGCGTGCGCGCGACCTGCGCGTCGATGTCGCGATCGATCAGGTCGTTATAGGTGCAGCCGGCCGCGCGCATGGCGATGGCGCCCACGGCGAACAGGAAAAGGAGCCAGGGATCGGGGTAGGGCTCTTCGAGGCTGCGCGCGGCAAGCGCTACCGACCAAAAGCAAGGAAAGGCGAGCAGGAAAAATCCGATCGGCCGGTCGAAGCGGGCGAGCCGGAGGTAAGGCAGGACCGCCGCCGGCGCGAAGCGGTCGACCAGATTTCCGGCGCCGGCGTCCGACACTGCGGCGGCTTTGCCTTGGGGCAGGGGACGTGTCATGTGTGTGCCGCCTCTTGGGTCCTACTAACTTCGTCCGCAGAGACGCCCATTGTCCACCAAGCTCCAGCGCATCTACGTCAAATCTGGGCTCGATGCGCGCGCTGCGATCGCGCTTAGCAAGGATCAGGCGCATTACCTCGGAAACGTGCTCCGACTCAAGCCGGGCGACAATGTTCTTCTTTTCAACGGCAGGGACGGGGAATGGTGTGCCCAGCTCACCGCCATCGGCAGGAAGGGCGCTGAAATCCGCCTGACGCATCAGACCCGCGACCAGGAAGATGGCCCCGACCTGCATTATCTCTTCGCGCCGCTGAAGCGCGCACGCCTCGACTATATGGCGCAGAAGGCGACCGAACTCGGCGCGAGCATGCTGCGTCCGGTGATCACACGCCATACCGTGGCCGAGCGGGTGAAGACCGACCGCCTGCTCGCCAATGCGATCGAAGCGGCGGAGCAATGCGGCATTTTGCGCGTGCCCGAGGTGAGTGAGCCCGAGAAGCTGTCGAAGATCATCGATGCTTGGGACGAGCGGAGGCTCCTCATCTTCGCCGACGAGGTCGCGCCGCACGCCTCTCCCATCGAGGCGCTCAGAACGCGAGGGGCCAGCCCGCTCGCCGTGCTGATCGGCCCGGAAGGAGGCTTCGATCGCGAGGAACGTGCGGCCCTGCTTGCAAAGCCCTTCGTTCTGCCTATCTCCCTTGGGCCCCGGCTGATGCGGGCGGATACCGCCGCCGTCGCCGCTCTCGCCCTTGTGAATGCGGCGCTAGGCGACTGGCGGTAAGGATCGGCTGTAACGATCCCTTGTCAGTCTCGTGCTAGGAGCGCGATATAGGCGCCCTTTGCCTCCTCGCCCGGCTTGGCGGGGCGGCGCAACCCCCACGGAGCTCTCCGAATGTCGACACGCGTGGCCGGGCCAGAGAGCCCAATCATCGAGTCGCGGAACGAGCTCGTCACCTATCTGGAGGAGGGCTCCAAGCCGAAATCCGACTGGCGCATCGGCACCGAGCACGAGAAGTTCGGTTTCTACCGTGACGACTACGCGCCGGTGCCGTATGCCGGCGAGCGCGGCATCCGGGCGCTGCTGGAAATGCTGCATGAGCGCTTCTGCTGGGATGAAGTCGTCACCGAGAGGGGCAGCATCATCGCGCTGCGCCGCAAGGATTGCGCCAAAGGCGGAGCGGTTAGTCTCGAGCCGGGCGGCCAGCTCGAATTGTCGGGCGCGCCGCTCGAGAATGTGCATGAGACCTGTGAGGAGCTGCGTCAGCATCTCGCCGAGGTCGACGAGGTCGGCAGCGAGCTCGGCATCGGCTTTCTCGGGATCGGCTTCTCGCCGAAATGGACCCTCGCCGAAACGCCGGTGATGCCGAAAGAGCGCTACCGCATCATGATGCGTTACATGCCGAGCCGCGGGAAGCGCGGGCTCGACATGATGTTCCGCACCGCGACGGTGCAGGTGAACATGGACTTCGCCGATGAGGCGGACATGGTCGCCAAGATGCGCGTCGGGCTCGCGCTCCAGCCGGTCGCGACCGCGCTCTTCGCCAACTCGCCCTTCACCGAAGGCAAGCCGAACGGTTATCAGTCCTACCGCGCCGAGGCCTGGCGCGACACCGACCCCGACCGCACGGGGCTACTGCCCTTCGCCTTCGAACAGGGCATGGGGTTCGAGCGCTATGTCGACTGCGCGCTCGATGTGCCGATGTATTTCGTCTATCGCGACGGACGCTATATCGACGTGGCCGGCGCTTCGTTCCGGGATTTCCTCAAGGGCAGGCTTGCAGCGCTGCCGGGCGTGCGCCCGACTATGGACGACTGGGCCGATCACCTCACCACGCTCTTCCCCGACGTCAGGCTGAAGCGCTTCCTCGAGATGCGCGGCGCCGACGCCGGCTCGTTCGCCGCGCTCTTGGCCCTGCCGGCGCTGTGGACCGGGCTGCTTTATGACAAGAAAGCCCTCGACGGCGCCCTGGCGCTTACCCGGGACTGGACCATGGAGGAGCGGGCGACTCTGCGCGACCTCGTCCCGCGCCTTGGGCTTAAGACGCCGTTCAGGGGAGGGACCTTGCGCGATGTCGGCCGCGAGGTCGTGACCTTGGCGCTCGGCGGGCTGCAACGCCGTGCGCGGCGCAACCGCAACGGAGATGACGAGCGCACGGCGCTTCGACCGCTCGTGGAGATTGTCGAGGAGGGGCGCTCGGCCGCCGATCGCCTGCTCGCCGACTACAACGGCCCGTGGGGCCGGGACATCGACAAGGTGTTCGACACCCAGGCGTTTTAATCACCCTCCCCCTGCAAGGTCGATCTCGACGCGACCGAGATCAATCTCGAGCAGGTGAAGGAGACGGGCGCCGGTGGCGTCGGGCTGAATGTGCATGGCAATGACGAGACGATGCTCAGCGCCACGCCGATGCTCGAGCTCGGCACGCAATTCGGCGCGCCCAACGGACCCCAGTTCCGGCCCTATGTGCGCGGCGGCGCCACCTTCTTCGACGATCCGGATTTCGTCCTGCTGGCAAGCTTCGAAGGCGCGCCAGGCGGCGTCGGACCCTTCCGCATCGCCACGAAGACCGACGACGTGCTGGGCACTGTCGGCGCGGGGCTGGATGTGATCGGCACCGAAGGCGCCTCGTTCCGCCTCTATTACGAGGGCCGTTTCGGCGACCTCGTCGAGCAGCATGCCGGCGGCATCAAGGCCAGCCTCCCGTTCTGATCGGCCATTGACCCAGGCGTTCTAGTTCCATCCTGCGCCCCGGCCTATAATGCTGCCGCATTCAATCGAGACAGCCCCATGGACGCCCTTTCCGACGTGCTGTCCGCCGTCCGGCTCGACGGCGCGGTCTATGTCAATGCCGAGTTCACGGCACCCTGGTGTGTCGCGACGCAATACGGGCTCCACTCGGCGGCGCCGAAGCTGCCGGACAGCGACCACGTCGTCTTCTTTCATCTCTTGACCGAGGGAACATGCTTCGCACGCCTCGCCGGCGGCGGCGAGGTGATCGAGGTCAAGGCCGGCGACCTGCTGCTCCTGCCGCACGACGACCTGCATCTCCTTGGCAGCGACCTCAGGCTTCCCCTTGCCGAGGTGAAGAACGCTCCGCCCGAAAATGGCTTACTCGAGTTTCGCGCTGGCGGCGGCGGCGAGGCGACGAGATTCATTTGCGGCTATATCGCCTGCGACCGGCGTGCCTCGCGCGCGCTGCTCGCCTCGTTGCCGCCGATACTGCGCGTTCCGCTTGGCGACGTCTCGCTCAGCGGCTGGCTAGCCGATCTGCTTCGCCTTGGGGTCGAGGAATCGCGCGCGCAACGGCCGGGCTCCCAGTCGTTGCTGGCGAAGCTGTCCGAACTTGCCTTCACCGAAGCCTTGCGCCGCTATGTGCAATCCAATCCGCCCGAATTGAAAGGTTGGCTTGCCGGCTTGCGGGATGCTCATGTCGGCCGCGCGCTCGCGCTTCTGCATGGCGATCCCACGCGTGCCTGGACGGTCGACGAACTCGCGCGTGAAGTAGCCCTGTCGCGCTCGGCCCTTGCCGAACGCTTCACCGCCCTGATCGGCGAGCCGCCCATGCAATATTTGACGCGCTGGCGGCTCATGCTGGCGGCCCAGGCGCTTCGCTCGGGCGGGGACGCAATCGCGCGCGTCGCCGAGCGCAGCGGTTACGATTCGGAAGCTTCCTTCACGCGCGCCTTCAAACGCGAATTCGGCATGCCGCCGTCGACCTGGCGCAAGACCGGCGGACCCGGGCCGGCGAATTCCTCCGCCGGCCGCTCAGCCTCAGGCTAAGCCGCGCTTCTATTGGCTTGCAGCGCGTGAACATCCGCCGTGCTCGGCGGCGTTCATGATCGAAACGCCGGATTTGGGCTGATCTGCAACACGCCCAAACTTCAAGAGACTACGCGCTTTACCCCGATATCGCCGCCGACTAGTGGGCCGTCCAAGCGATCGGGAGCCCGGCCGTCTCCGTTCACTGAGGGGGGTCCGTGAACGCTGGTCCGATAGGGGGCCGACCCAACTGGTCGATGAGCAAAGGCGCGAGGCTCGGCCTCTCAGCCCGAAGCTCTCCCCGCCTGCTTCAAATCGCCCGTAGCGCTCTCGGCCGTCCACTTCGTCTGATGGCACGGCTGTTGCGCAGGCCCCCTGATCGGCCTCCGAGCCCGGCCTTGGTCGGCGTTGCCAAGCTCAACCGGCGCCGGTTGACGGGCACGACCTTCATTGGCGTCACGGGCAGCTACGGCAAGAGCACGACCATTGCGCTGGCAGACGGCATCCTCTCGTCGGCGGGGAAATGCACCACCGTGACCGGTCGGAGCGTGACCAACGCGATGGACGCCGTTCTCCGCTCCAACGCGGCGACGAAGTTTTGCATGGTTGAGACGCACGGCTCTTTTCCAGGCGCCATCGCGCTATCGGTCGCGGTGTTGCGACCGCAAATCGGTGTCGTGACGACCATCGGCGGCGACCACTACAGCAATTATCGCAGCCTTGAAGCGACGGCGCAGGAGAAGGGGCGGCTGGTCGAGAGTTTGCCGCCGAGCGGCGTCGCCGTTCTGAACATCGACGATCCGCACGTCGCGGGCATGGCCAAGCGGACCGAGGCTCGTTTGCTGACGTTCGGTCGTTCCGCCGAAGCGGATCTAAGGGCGTCGGAAGTAGTCAGTGTTTGGCCGGGTCGGTTGTCGCTGAAGGCCGTCTATCGCGGCGAAAGCGTTTTGGTCGAGACGAAGCTCCTTGGCGAGCACTGGGTTACAGCCACTCTCGCCGGAATTGGCATTGGCTTGGCCTGCGGTCTCGACCTCAAGACTTGCGCCGAGGTCGTGGGAACGGTCGACCCTGTGTTCGGCAGATACACGGTTCACGTTCGTCCCGACGGCGCTGCTTACGTGCTCGATTCGCACAAGGCTCCTTATTGGACGATCGGGGAAGGATTGGCCTTCGTCAAAGGCGTTCGCGCGCCCCGGAAGACGGTCGTGTTCGGAACAATCTCCGACTATCCCGGCGCCGCCAGCCCGCGCTATCGCCGTATCGCGCGAGCGGCGTTGGAGGTCGCGGATCGCGTGATCGTCGTCGGCCGCCATGCGGGCCATATCGACAAGCTCGGGCAGGGCGCCGTCAAAGACAGGCTGTTTGGCTTCGAGACCACGTACCAGGTGAGCGCGTTTCTCAACGGAGATCAGATGGCCGGCGAACTGATCTACGTTAAGGCCTCGATCACCCAGCATCTCGAACGCATCATGCTGTCATGCCTCGACGAGGTTGTGTGCTGGCATGAGCGGTGCGGGCGCAAGCGTCCATGCATCGATTGCCGGCATTACCGCACGCCCAGAAGGCCACCCTTTGGTGTCGTTGCAGCCGAAACGGCGGGACACGAGCCCGCGGCGGTCGAAACGAGGGCCCCGCTCTAGGCGCCGCCCCGGCCTTGACCGCAAGCGCTCCGCTAACCATATAACGGCCAAGTCACACGTCCCTTCCGCTACCCTGCACGGAGGGACGTTAGTCCGTCCCCCAAAAGACGGATGTATCGTCGGCGACAGAGTCTCCTTTCTCTGTCGCCGATTTTTTTTGCGGCTATCGGCGGCTGCTATTTCATATTGGCCAGGGCGTCGCCGAAGCCCTGGAGCGCCACGGGGATGCCGATGCCGGCCTCCGGCGTATCGAAGATGATGAACATGGCGGTTGTGCCTGTCTTCATCTTGGCGATGACCTCATCCTGCAACACCACCTCCGCCACGCAGCCGCGTTTGCCGCATTTGAGGAAAGGCGCATTGCCGACATCCTGCCCGTCGATTTTCAGGCCAAGCCCGGTGGGAAGAAGCACGCCGAGCGGCACGACCACGCGCAAGAGCTTCTTGTCCTCGCCGACCGCCTTGTAGAACACCACGGTCAGCCCGACATTCGGCCTGTCCTCGGCGGTGACGCTCTGCACCAGAGCGCATTTTTCCTCCTTGGCTCCGGGCGGGGTGCGGCAGGAGACTTGCCAGGCGCCGTGGGTCTCGCGCACCACGCTGCCAGGGCCGGTGGCCACGGGAGCTGCCTCAGGCGATGCCGCTTGCGCGAGCGCCTCGCCGGCCATGGCCCATACCAGCGCGAGCGCGGCGAGCGCCCGTAAGCCTGGCACAAAAAGCGGAAATCTCGGCATCTCAACCTTAGGGCTAATGAGACCGGCGCATGCGCAGACTAAGGCGCGAATCGCCTCTTACCAGACTAGATTGTGAGAGAGGCGCCGTGAAGCGGAGATGCGCGACATAGAAAACCGCCATCGCCGAGTATTGGGGCCAAATTTCGACGTGAGCCGGCGTGAAATCTTCCCGACATGGAAAACATCCCGTGCCAAGCGTGCATATGCCGCATCGGCGGCCTGAATCATGAGTGTTGCCAATCTATTTCCTTTATGATTTGAACAGCCGAAAAGAGCCGCCAGCCTCAGACGTAAGTCAGAGCCTGGGCAGCACAATGAACGGTGGGGGCGACGCTCTTTATCGCTGTTGATCTCTCGCGCCGCCCTTGCTTCGATCAAGCGGCGTTGGCGAAGCTCGGTTCGCCCGCGCCCTGAGTTGCAGTCCGCCTCCGACTCCCCGACGGAGCTCAGAGACCGGCCAAGGAGCAGGCTTTAGGGAGCGAAGGAATGGCGATTTTCGATCGAATCAGGGTGGTGTGTGGCGCGTCGGCGAGCCTTGTCCTATGTGGGGCGGCCTATGCCAAAGAGGGGCAGCCGGCGCCCTGGCAAATGGGCCTCCAGTCTCCGGCCTCGCCGGTCATGGACCAGATCCACTCCTTTCACACTTACGTCACCATCATCATCACGCTGATCGCGCTCTTCGTTCTCGGGCTGCTCGTCTATGTAATGGCCCGCTTCAACGAGAAGCGTAATCCGGAACCCTCCCGCACCACCCATAATACGCCGCTCGAGATCGCCTGGACCGTGGTGCCGGTTCTCATTCTGGTCGCCATTGCCATTCCGTCCTTCCGGCTCCTGTTCGCCCAATACGACTTCCCCAAGGCGGACCTCACCATCACCGCCACCGGCAGCCAGTGGTATTGGACTTACAACTATCCGGACCAGGACATCACCTTCGATTCCATCATGGTGCCCGAGGCCGACCTGAAGGAGGGTCAGCCGCGGCTTCTCGCCGTCGACCGCGAAGTGGTCGTGCCGGTGAACAAGAACGTCATACTCGGTCTCAAGTCCAACGACGTGATCCACGACTGGGCGTTGCCCGCTTTCGGCGTGAAGCTCGACGCCGTGCCGGGACGCTTGCAGACCACTTGGTTCAGGGCCGAGCGCGAAGGCGTCTATTACGGCCAGTGCTCCGAGCTGTGCGGGCGCAATCACGCTTTCATGCCGATCGCGGTCCGTGTCGTGTCGGAAGCCGAGTTCAACGACTGGCTCGCCAAGACCAAGGCCGCTGCTGCGCCTGACCCGAACAAGGTGGCCACGGCCCAGGAGTAACCCGCTCGCGAGAGAGCGAATAGTCATCGCCCGAAGAAAACAAGACAGAGACGAAACAAGGAAGACAGCCATGGCACATAGCGCCCATGCCGAAGCAGCCCATGAAGAGCATTATCCGCATGGTTGGCGGCGTTGGCTGTTTTCGACCAACCACAAGGACATCGGCACGCTCTACCTCATTCTTGCGCTGATCGGTGGAGTCGTTGGCGGCCTTCTGTCGATGGGTATGCGCGCGGAGCTCATGGAGCCCGGCATGCAGATCTTCGGCAACCCCGAAATGTTCAATGTCTTCGTGACGGCGCATGGGCTGATCATGGTGTTCTTCATGGTCATGCCGGCGACGATGGGCGGGTTCGGCAACTGGATGGTGCCGCTGATGATCGGCGCGCCCGACATGGCCTTTCCCCGCCTGAACAACATCTCCTTCTGGTTCGTGGCGGCTGCCTTCGTGCTGCTGGTCATCTCCTTGTTCGTGCCCGGGCCTCCCGGCACCGACGGCGTGGCCGGCGGGTGGACCATCTATGCGCCGCTCTCCACCAAAGGTACGCCCGGGCCTGCCGTGGACTTCGCCATCCTGGCGCTGCATCTCGCCGGCGCATCCTCCATTCTCGGCGCCATCAACTTCATCACCACCATCTTCAACATGCGCGCCCCGGGCATGACGCTGCATAAGATGCCGCTCTTCGTCTGGTCGGTGCTCGTGACCGCCTTCTTGCTGCTCTTGTCGCTGCCGGTGCTGGCCGGCGCCATCACCATGCTCCTGACCGACCGCAATTTCGGCACGGCGTTCTACGATTCGGCGCACGGCGGCGATCCGCTGCTCTGGCAGCATCTGTTCTGGTTCTTCGGCCATCCGGAAGTTTACATCCTCATCATTCCGGGCTTCGGCATGATCAGCCAGATCGTCTCCACCTTCTCCAAGAAGCCGGTGTTCGGCTATCTCGGCATGGCCTACGCCATGGTCGCCATCGGCGTGATCGGCTTCGTGGTTTGGGCGCATCACATGTACGCGGCCGGCATCAGCGTAAACACGCAAGCCTATTTCGTGTTCGCCACGATGGTGATCGCGGTGCCCACCGGGGTGAAGATCTTCTCCTGGGTCGCCACTATGTGGGGCGGCTCGCTCAATTTCCGCACTCCGATGCTGTGGGCGCTTGGCTTCATCTTCCTGTTCACCATCGGCGGCGTGACCGGCGTGGTGCTGTCGAACGCCGGCGTCGACCGCTCGCTGCACGACACCTACTACGTGGTCGCGCATTTCCACTACGTGCTGTCGCTCGGCGCCGTGTTCTCGGTGTTCGGCGCTTGGTACTATTGGTCGCCGAAGATGACCGGCTACATGTACTCCGAGACCATCGGCAAGCTGCATTTCTGGCTGATGTTCATCGGCGCCAATCTGGCCTTCTTCCCGCAGCATTTCCTCGGGCTGGCCGGCATGCCGCGCCGCTACGCCGACTATCCGGATGCCTTCGCCGGCTGGAACTTCGTCTCGTCGATCGGCTCTTACATCGCCTTCGCCGGCTTCATCGTGTTCCTGTACGGCATCGCCCAGCAGTTTGCGCGCAAGGTGCCGGCACCCGCCAATCCGTGGGGCGCAGGCGCCACGACGCTGGAATGGACGCTGCCATCTCCACCGCCCTTCCATACCTGGGAGACGCTGCCGCGCGTCAAATAGGCAGACACGCTTGGAGGCTCGGGCATGTCCCGGGCCTCAACCGCAATCTTGAATGAGTGAGGCATGGTCGACGTCGCATATTCAGTAAGGGCGGTCGAAGCCGATACCGGCGGCGACGTCGCCGATTATTTCGCGCTGATGAAGCCACGGGTCATGTTCCTCGTAGTGTTCACGGCTCTGGTCGGACTCATCGCGGCGCCGGGCTCCATGCATCCCGTGCTTGCCATCGCCTCGCTCCTCTGCATCGCCGCAGGTGCCGGCGCTTCCGGCGCGCTCAATATGTGGTACGACGCCGATATCGATGCGGCCATGACGCGCACCGCGGCGCGGCCGGTGCCGCGCGGCCGGGTGAGCGCGGAAGAAGCGCGCTCCTTCGGCGTCGTGCTCGCGCTCGGCTCCGTGCTCTGCCTCGGGCTGATGGCCAATTGGCTCGCTGCCGCGCTGCTCGCGCTCACAATCGGCTTCTATGTTTTCATTTACACGATGTGGCTCAAGCGGACGACGCCGCAGAACATCGTCATTGGCGGCGCCGCCGGTGCCTTCCCGCCGATGATCGGCTGGGCCGCGGCCGGAGGGGGCGTCAGCCTCGACTCCCTTGTGCTCTTCCTCATCATTTTCGTCTGGACCCCGCCGCACTTCTGGGCGCTGGCTCTGCTCAGAACCCGCGACTATGCGCGTGCCGGCGTGCCGATGCTGCCGGTCGTCTCCGGCGCCGACGCTACGCGGCTGCAGATCTTGATCTACAGCCTCATCCTCGCGCCGCTCGGCATGGTGCCTGCAATCCTCGGCCTTGGCGGCACGCTTTACATGATCGCGGCCTCGGTGCTCGGCTCGCTGTTCGTGGTAATGGCCCTCGACTGCTACTGGGAAAGGGAAGGGGAGGCGGCGGATCGCGCCGCTAAGAACCTCTTTGCCTATTCCGTGCTTTACCTGTTCCTCCTGTTCGCGGTTCTTCTCGTCGAGCAGGGCTTCGGCATCGACGGCAGCACTTTGCCGTCACTCTGGGCGTTGTGATGCAAGATGCGGAAAAGGAGCGCCAACGCCGCCAACGCATGCGATCTCTGGCCATCGCCTGGATCCTGGCGGCGCTCGTGGTGCTGTTCTTTATCGTCACCATCGTCAGGCTCGGCGGCAATGTCGCCAACCGGCCGCTATGAGCTCCGGCAATGAGCGATAACGGACAGCATCACGACACGTCGCGCGGCCACGGCGCCATTGCGCTTGCGCTTGTCGGCCTGGTGGCCGGCATGACCGGGCTCGCCTTCGCTTCCGTGCCGCTTTACCGCATGTTTTGCCAAGTGACCGGCTATGGCGGCGTGCCGCAGCGCGCCGAGCACGCGTCCGACACGGTTCTCGACCGCACCATCCGCGTTCGCTTCGACGCCAATGTC
Source organism: Methyloceanibacter sp. (assembly GCA_036257375.1). Lineage (GTDB taxonomy): Bacteria > Pseudomonadota > Alphaproteobacteria > Rhizobiales > Methyloligellaceae > Methyloceanibacter. The sequence continues at coordinate 50,169 of DATAFR010000160.1, read as the reverse complement.
GATCGAGCGCTGCCTTGGACCTTCGCGCCGGAGAAGCGCACGGTCGACGTCAAGATCGGCGAGACCGAGCTCGCCTTCTTCAAGGCCTCGAATAATTCGCAAGCACCGGTCAGCGGCACCGCCGTGTTCAACGTGGTTCCCGAGCTGGCCGGACGCTATTTCACCAAGATCGAGTGCTTCTGCTTCAAGGAGCAGACGCTCGCCGCCGGAGCGAGCGTGGAGATGCCGGTGACGTTCTTCGTCGATCCGAAGATCGTGGACGACGAGGACACCAAGAACATCTCCGAGATCACCTTGTCTTATACGTTCTACCCCAGCTCGGAAGGCGACGCCGCCGAGCCTGCGGGCAATTCGGGATAGCGAGAATCACGAGGCGGCATCCCGCCTCGGCAGGATTGGGAGGAAACGGAGCGAACCATGGCTGAAGCGCACGCCAAACCACAACACGATTATCATCTCGTCGATCCGAGCCCGTGGCCGATCGTGGGGGCAATCGGCGGGCTGACGCTTGCCATTGGCGCCATCCTCTACTTCATCTCGAGGAAAGCCGGCGATCCTAATCTCTGGTACGTGCTCCCCGGCCTTCTGATCGTCATCTTCACCATGTTCGGCTGGTGGCGCGACGTGATCAAAGAGGCGCATGAGGGCTACGAGACGCCGGTGGTGCAGCTGCATTTGCGCTACGGCATGATCCTGTTCATCGCCTCTGAGGTGATGTTCTTCGTCGCGTGGTTCTGGGCCTATTTCGACGCAGCACTCTATCCCGACGACGCCATCACTTATGCCCGCACGCAAGTGCTCGGCGGCCAGTGGCCACCGGTTCCGAGCGCCGAGACCGACATTCCCGGTCTTGGCAGCTTCAAGCATACCTTCGATCCCTGGGGCCTGCCCTTCGTCAACACGCTGATCCTGCTCACATCAGGCACGACCGTGACCTGGGCGCATCATTCGCTGCTCGAGAACAATCGCAAGGGGCTGGTGTGGGGGCTCGCCTGCACCATCGTGCTCGGCGTCTTGTTCACCGCCTGCCAAGCCTATGAGTACATGCATGCCGGCTTCGGCTTCGCCAACCACATCTATGGCTCGACCTTCTTCATGGCGACCGGCTTCCACGGCTTCCATGTGATTGTCGGCACCATCTTTCTCACCGTTTGCCTGATCCGGGCGATGCGCGGCGACTTCACGCCGAAGCAACATTTCGGCTTCGAGGCCGCCGCCTGGTATTGGCACTTCGTCGACGTGGTGTGGCTGTTCCTGTTCACCTGCATCTATGTGTGGGGAGCCGGCAGCGCTCCGGGACACTAGCGACGGGATGCCGCGCACATTGCGGGGGGCGGTCGCTTGCGGCCGCCCCATTTGCGTTTTGAGGAAACGAGATGGGCGAGAGAGCGCATAGCCACGATGTTCCGTCCCTCGGCTCGACGCTTTGGGCCGGGATCGCCGGGCGCTGCCCGTCCTGCCACCGCGGTAAGCTCTATTCCGGCTATCTCACGCTCGCTCCCAAATGCGATGTATGCGGGCTCGATTATGGCTTCGCCGATTCCGGGGATGGGCCCGCCGTCTTCGTCATTCTCGTGACGGGCTTCGTGGTGGTCGGCCTCGCGCTGGCGGCCGAGATCCTTTATACGCCGCCTTATTGGCTGCACGCGGTCCTCTGGGGCTCCCTCGCCATCCTCCTGCCGCTGGTTCTACTTCGCTCGTTCAAGGGCGCGCTGATTGGGCTTCAGTTCCGGCACCGGGCGGAAGAGGGCAAGCTCATGTCGGAATAAGGCCGGTCAATGCAGACGAAGAGCCTGCTTGCGCTCACGGCGCTGACGCTTGCCGCCCTCGCCGTACTGATCGGGCTTGGCGTGTGGCAAGTCCAGCGCCTGCACTGGAAGGAAGGACTGATCGCCGACATCGAGGCGCGCACCAAGGCGGCGCCCATCACTCTTGCCGAGGCGGTTGCGATCGCCAAGGGCGGGCGCGACCCGAGCTACTACCGGGTGACTGTCGCCGGCAGATTCGATCACGCCAAGGAGCTCTATCTCTACGCCGTGTCGGAGGGGAGGGCGGGCTGGCATGTCATCACCCCGCTCAAGACGGAGGACGGCGCGGTCGTGCTCGTCGACCGCGGCTTCGTGCCGGAGGCGCTGAGAGATCCCGCTTCGCGTCCCAAAGGAGAATTGGGCGGTGTCGTTACCGTGACCGGCATCGTGCATGTGCCTGAGGCTCAAGGCGCGTTCACGCCCGACAGCGAGGTCGGGGCCAATCGTTGGTTCTGGCGCGACCTTCATGCCATGGCGCGTGCGGCGGGCACCGAGGTGGCGCCCTTCTTTCTCGACGCGGAGAAGAGCGAGATCCCCGGCGGGTGGCCCGAGGGTGGTCAGACGAGGCTCGAGCTTCCCAACAACCACCTGCAATACGCCATCACCTGGTTCCTCCTCGCCGCGGCTCTCCTCCTCGTCTATGCGATCTTTCTGCGCTCGGCATTCCGGCCGAGAACTCCTTTAGGATAGTGTCCTCGTCCAGTTGCGGGGCAGCGCGGCGAAGGCTAGGTTCGCGCCGAGACCCCCCAATTTCCTCCGGGACGAGGCGTGCCGTGAAATTTGTCTCAACGCGTGGCGAAGCGCCGGCGCTTTCCTTTGAAGGCGCGCTCCTTGCCGCGCTTGCCCGCGACGGCGGCCTCTTCATGCCTAAAGCCTGGCCGAAACTCGAGCCGAAGGCGATCTCGGGTCTCGCAGGCCTCGACTATGCCGACGCCGCCAATCGCGTCATGCGGCCTTTCCTGGAAGGCGATGCTTGCCTTCCCGATCTGGAGAGCGTGCTGGAGGAGGCTTATGGCAGCTTCCACCACCCTGCGGTGGCACCATTGCGCCAGATCGCGCCCAATACTTTCATCCTCGAGCTGTTCCATGGGCCGACGCTCGCCTTCAAGGACCTCGCCATGCAGGTGGTGGCGCGGCTGATGAACCGCGCCCTGTTGCGCAAAGGTGCGCATGCGATGGTGATCGGGGCGACCTCCGGGGACACTGGCGCCGCGGCCATCGAGGCCTTCCGCGGACTCGAGGCGATCGACATCTTTATCCTGCATCCGAAGGGCCGCATCAGCGACGTGCAGCGCCGCCAGATGACGACCGCCACCGAAGAGAACGTTCACAACATTGCCGTGGAAGGCACCTTCGACGACTGCCAGACCATCGTGAAAGGTCTGTTCAGCGATCTCGCGCTGCGGGACCGGCTCGCGCTGACGGGCATCAACTCGATCAACTTCGCCCGCATCCTCGCGCAGATTCCCTATTACTTCACCGCCGGCATCAGCCTCGGCGCGCCCCATCGCGAGGTCGCCTTCACCGTGCCCACCGGAAATTTCGGTGATATTTTCGCGGGTTACGCGGCCCGCGCGATGGGCTTGCCGGTCGCGCGCCTCGTTATTGCCACGAACCTCAACGACAGTCTCCCCCGGGCGCTAGGCTCCGGTATCTACGAGCCTAAGAACGTGATCGCCACCTCAAGCCCGAGCATGGACATCCAGCTTGCGAGCAATTTCGAGCGCCTTATGTTCGAGCTTGCCGCCCGCGATCCCGCGCGGGTGAGGTCCCTGATGGCGGAATTGCGCAAGACGGGGGCTTTCCGCCTGAACGAGGCCGAGCTTTCAGGTTTGCGCGAACTGTTCGGCGCGCATTCGATCGGCGAACATGAGACGGAGATGACCATTCGCGGCCTCTACGAGGAGACCGGCGTGCTTGCCGACCCGCATACCGCCGTTGCGGTCGCCGCGTCGCGCGCGGAGAGCGGACTTGGGAGGACACCGATGGTCGTGCTCTCCACGGCTCATCCCGCCAAGTTTCCCGAGGCCGTCGAGCGGGCTTCGGGCCGCGTACCCGAGCAGCCTGAGCGTTTGCGGCTGAGACTAGGCCAGCACGAGCACTGCGCCATGCTGCCGAACGACTATGCGGCGGTCGCTAGCTTCATCGAGAAGAACGCGCGCGCCGGCAGAATAACCGGATCGAGCGGCGGTCGCCGCGCCAAGGTGCGCGTGTGAGTGTCGAGCGCTCACGGCTTGCCAACGGGCTGACCGTGGTCAGCCACGCCATGGCCGAGGTCGAGACCGTGTCGCTCGGCATCTGGGTCGGCGCCGGCAGCCGCAGCGAGGCGATTGGCGAGCACGGCATCGCCCATTTCCTGGAGCACATGGCCTTCAAGGGCACCGCGCGGCGAAGTGCCAAGGACATCGCCGAGGAGATCGAGGCGGTGGGCGGCGAGCTCAACGCCGCGACCGGGGTCGACTCCACCGCTTACTACGCGCGCGTGCTGCGCAAGGACATGCCGCTCGCGCTCGACATCTTGAGCGATATCATCGTCGCTCCAAGCTTCGAGCCTAGCGAGCTGGCGCGCGAGCGCGACGTCATCCTGCAAGAGATTGCGGCAGCCCAGGACTCGCCGGAGGACATCGCTTTCGATCTGGTGCAGGAGGCGGCCTTTCCGGACCAGCCGGTCGGCCGTCCGATCCTCGGCACGGCCAAGAGCGTGAGGCGCTTCAAGCGCGCCCATCTTGGCTCGTATCTCTCCTCGCACTATCATGGGCCGAGCATGGTGCTGGCGGCCGCTGGCGCCGTCGATCACAAAGCGCTCGTCGCCGAGGCCGAGCTGCGGCTCGGCAGCTTCGACATGAAGGCCGCGCCTCTCCCTGAGGGCGCTCTCTACCAAGGGGGCGCCAGGCGGTCCGGAAAGCCATTCGAGCAGACCCATCTCGTGCTTGCCTTCCAAGGACCGGCCTATCGTCATCCCGACTATTTCACCGCGCAGATCTGCGCCGGCGCGCTCGGCGGCGGCATGTCCTCGCGCCTGTTCCAAGAAGTGCGCGAGCGGCGCGGGCTCTGCTACGCGATCTATTCATTTTCCAGCGGCCTCTCCGACAGCGGCATGTTCGGCATCCATGCCGCCGGCGGCCCTGAACGGGCGCATGAGCTGTTCGGGGTGATTAGGGACGAGCTGGTGAAGGCCGCCGACGAGGGCTTCCGCGAGGAGGAGATTTCCCGCGTCAAAGCCCAGATCAAGATGGGCCTGCTCGCGGGGCTGGAAAGCTCAAGCGCCCGCGCCGAACAGCTGGCCCGGCAGATCCTGATTCATGGGCGCCCGCTCACGACCGAGGAATTGATCGAGAAGGTCGAACAGGTCCAAGCGGAAGACCTGCAAGCCTTGGTTTCGCGCATGCTCGCCTCCCCGTTAAGCCTTGCCACGGTCGGGCCCATTCTTCATGTTGCAAGATTCGATAGGGTGGCGGAAAGATTCACCGTCCCGTCCAGCCGGGCCGCTTGAGAGGGGTGTTTGAGCCATGGCCTTATTGCGAGCCGCCTCACCGAGCGACCTAGGGCCGGTCATCGAGTCAGACCTTGTGATGTTGCGTACGCCGCAGATGTCAGACTACCCGGCTTGGGCCGAGCTCAGGGCGCAAAGCCGCGATTTCCTCACGCCATGGGAACCGCTTTGGGCGAGCGACGAGTTGTCCCGCGCCTCGTTCCGCAGGCGGGTGCGCCACTACCTCCGCGATCTCCGCGAGGATGTGGGCTATGCCCTGTTCATCTTCGCCGCCTCGACCGGACATCTGGTCGGGGGATTGACGCTTTGCAATGTGCGACGCGGCGTCACCCAGTCCTGCACGCTCGGCTATTGGGTTGGCGCCAAATATGCCCAGCAAGGCTATATGACGGCGGCCGTGCGCGCCGTAGTTCCGTTCGTGTTCGATTCGCTTGAGTTGCACCGGCTGGAAGCGGCTTGCCTGCCGACCAACCAGGCCTCGATCAGGCTTTTGGAGAAGACGGGTTTCAAGCGCGAGGGCCTCGCGCGTCGCTATTTGCGGATCAATGGCGTCTGGCAAGACCACCTGCTTTACGCGCTGCTCGATACCGACATGCGCCCTTAAGCGTGTCGCGAGCCAGCATGAAGACGGGGGGAGGAATGGCGGAGTTGAGCGCCTCAATGCGAGGTGAAGCGGCGCCTTCCTGGCGGAGGAGCGGGCTCATGCCGCTGCTCGTCTTTGCCCTCCTCGCTTGCTCGTTCATCCTCCCGGCTGGGCTCGCTCACGCCATCGAGGCGATCTCGGTCGAGCCCAATCAGGAAAAGATCGATATCACCGCCAAGGGCGAGCTCTACGAGGGCCGCGGCGACCGCCTTCAGATCGAGACCGCACCCGGCCCTGATGGCTTTGTTGGACGTATGGCGGTGGCGGCCTCCACGCCGGGTACCAATCCCGGATGGCTCGTCTTCGCGCTTTCCAATCCGACCTCGGAGCGTATCGTGCGTTGGCTGGTCGCGTCGAGATACACGCTCGCCAATAGCCGCGTGTTCTGGCCGGAGCTCGATGCGGGGCGCATTGCCGCCGTCACGCCGTCGCTCGGCTTCCGGCCCGAGCCGCTGAAAAGCGACCGCGCCGACATGTACCGGCTCAGTCTCGAGCCGGGGCAGACCATCACCTTCGCCGCGGAGATGAGCTCGCCGCAAGTGCCGCGGCTCACGCTATGGGACCCCAACGCCTATCAGGCGAAGCAGCAGGATCGCATGTTGTTCAACGGCGTGCTGCTCGGCATCACCGGCCTGCTCGCCATCTTCTTGACCGCCATCTTCGCCGCCAATCACCGCGCCATCTTCCCAGCCACGGCGCTGGTCGCTTGGGCGGCGCTCGCCTATTTCTGCGTCGATTTCGGCTTCTGGAACAAGCTCTTCCCAGTGGGGCCCGACCGCACCGCGCTCTATCGCGCTGCCGCCGAAGCCGGGCTCGCCGCGAGCCTTGTTCTGTTCCTCTACACCTTCCTCCGCATCGGGCTTTGGCATGTCTGGATCAAGACCATCTTCTGGGCGTGGATCGCCGCGCAGTTCTCGCTGATCTTGCTCGCCATCGTCGATCCGACCGTCGCCTCGGGGTTGGCCCGCGGCTCGCTCGTCGGCGTCGCCGCCGTCGGCACCGGACTGATCGCCTATTTCGCGCTGCGCGGCCAGGATCGCGCGCTCTCGCTCATCCCCAGCTGGATGCTGTTCATCGTGTGGCTGTTCGGTGCCGCCATGATCGTGCTCGGCAAGCTTTCCGGCGATCTCGTCGTATCGGGCCTGGTCGCCGGGCTGGTGTTGATCCTGGTTCTGCTCGGCTTCACCGTGACGCAATTCGCCTTCCGCTCCGGCTCCTCGCCGTTGAGCCTCGGCCCGCCGAGTCTCGTGCAGATGAAGTCGCTCGCCGTCGATGGCTCCGGCGCCTACGTCTTCCAGTGGAACGCAAGCCGGGACCAGATTTCGATCGCCAACGAGGTCGAGCAGGAGCTTGGGCTCGAGCCCGGCGCGCTCAACGTCGCGGTTGAGGATTTCCTCCAGCATATGCACGCCTCCGACCGCGAGCGCTTCAGGCTGATGCTGTGGTCGCTCCAGGAGAAGAATGGCGGCGATCTCCAGCTCGATTTCCGTTTGCGGCGTCATGACGGTACCTATCTTTGGTACGATCTCCGCGCGCATGCGGCGCCGAGCGAGAACGCGCGGCTGTTGCGCTGCACCGGGCTGATGCGCGACGTGACCAATCTCAAGCGCTCCCATGAGCGTTTGATCCACGACGCGGTGCATGACAGCCTGACCGGGCTTCCCAACCGCGAGCTGTTCATGGACCGACTGCAAGGCGCCATCACCCGCGCCCGCGAAGGTCAGGCCAACCGTCCCACCGTCCTCTTCATCGACATCGATCGCTTCAAGAACGTGAACAAGAGCTTTGGTCTCGTCATCGGCGACTCGATGCTGCTGACGCTCGGCCGCAGGCTCGGCCGCCACCTCAATCCGCAAGACACGCTCGCCCGTCTCGGCGGCGATCAATTCGCTATCCTCTTGATCTCCGAGAGCGACCCGCATCACGTGGCCACGCTGGCCGAGCGGGTGAGACGGGCGCTACGCACGCCGATGAAGATCAGCGCCAAGGAGATCATCCTCACCGCCTCGATCGGCATCGTGGTGCATGACGGCCAGGAGACGGCGCAAGACATGCTGCGCGAAGGCGAGCTTGCCATGCTGCGAGCCAAGCGCGCCGGCGCCGATCGTATCGAGATCTTCAATCCTGCCATGCGCGGCGAGGACGAAAGCAAGCTTCCGCTCGAAAGCGATCTGCGCAAGGCGCTGGAGCGGCAGCAGATCGCCGTGCTTTACCAGCCCATCACGCGGCTTGCCTCAAATCAGCTTGCCGGCTTCGAGGCGCTGCTCCGCTGGGATCATCCGACGCGCGGCCGGCTCGGCGCCGAGGATTTCATCCCGCTCGCCGAGGAATCGGGGCTGATCGTCGAGCTTGGCAGCTACGTGCTCGGCCAGGCGCTCGAGGAAGCGAGCCGCTGGCACAAGGTCTTGCCGCGCGACCGCGACCCGCTCTTCGTCAGCGTCAACGTGTCGAGCCGTCAGCTCTTCCGTCAGGACATGGTGCAGGAAATCAGGCTGATGCTGGCGCGCGAGGCTGTCCCGCGTGGCACGCTCAAGCTCGAGATCACCGAGTCTTTGGTGATGGAGAACCCGGAACGCGCGGTGGAGATCCTCACCTGGCTCAAGACCTTCGGCGCGAGCCTGGCGCTCGACGATTTCGGCACCGGCTATAGCTCGCTGAGCTATCTGCACCGCTTCCCTTGCGACACCATCAAGGTCGATCGCTCGCTCGTGCGCGATAGTGGCCTCAACGGCTCGACTCCGCTGATCCTCCGCTCGGTGATCGCGCTGGCGCATGAGCTCGGCAAGGAGGTCGTCGCCGAGGGCGTCGAGACGCAGGCAGACGCAGCCTATCTGCGCTCGATCGGCTGCGAATACGGCCAGGGCTATTATTACGGAGAACCGATGGCGCCCAAGGACGTGGCGAGCCTGCTCGCCGCTCTTGCCAGCCACCGCAAGCGCCGCGAGCGCGAACGGGCGCGTGCGCCGGTCGAGGCGCAAGCACCCAAGGGCCTCGAGGTTCAGGTCGGCGGCGCGCCGCCAATTCCAGCCCTCCCTGGTCCCGGCACAGTGCAATAAGCACCATCGTTCTAGGACCAAAGCGCCCCATCTATAAATACCAGGACCGGTTGCCCGTATGCCGTGAATCGTGGGTTCAGGCCATACCTGCTCACGCCGGACTGGGGACTTCCGCCTGAGCCGTTAGCAACCGGTTCACGAAATTCTCGAACGGGGCTCGCCAAGCTCCGCATGAATCAGATCGCTGATCGGCGTCTGACGATCGACACCTGATCAAGCGTGGCCTGAATCGTTGACGAGGCGGATCGGGTCGATGCCGAGCCGGTGCAAGGCGCGCGAATATTTGCGGTCGACCTCGGGATCGAAGATCAACTCGGGGTCGGCGGGACAATTCAACCAGCCATTGGCGTGGATCTCGTTCTCGAGCTGGCCCGGCGCCCAACCGGCATAGCCGAGCGCGAGCAGCGCCTTGTCGGGGCCGGTGCCCTTGGCGATGTCGCGCAAGATGTCGATGGTCGCGGTGAGACAAACGCTTTCGTCGATCGGCAGCGTGCTCTCCGCCTTGAAGTAGTCCGCACTGTGCAACACAAAGCCGCGCCCGGTCTCGACCGGGCCGCCGAGATGCACCGCCATGGCGCCGAGACCCTCGGGCAACCTGATGCGATCTTCAGGCGGCACGATGTTGAGCTGCTCCAAGAGCTCCGTGAAGCTGATATTCGGAGCGCGCTGATTGATGATGATCCCCATCGCGCCGTCCGCCGAATGCGCGCACATATAGATGACGGAACGGGAGAAGCGCGGATCGCCCATCGCCGGCATGGCGATAAGCAGTTGTCCGTCGAGATAGCCGTCGCGCCGTTCCTTGGGAGGTGTACTACGAGCTGTCATCGCTAGAGAGTACAGCCTTTATGCGGCTTTGGAAGTACTATTGCGCCATTGGCGCGCGCCGCGCATTTTCGTCGCTTTTGCCTCACGAAAGAGTGAGACTGTTATCCTTTCCTTTAGTCGCCTGAGCGGAACCTTACCGCTAAAGTTGCGGCCGCGAAGCGAACGTCTTGGATTAGATGATGCGATTTGGCTTGTTTCAATGGCGCGGCGCGTCCGCTGCATTCATTTTCATTACTGGCGCAATCTTGGGCATTGCCGCCGCCGACGCCGCTCTCGGCGCCGTGGCAAGCTCTTCTCCCTGGGTCACCTCAACCAGCTCCAAGGCGCGCCTCGTTTCCGGCACCGTGGACCTCGGCGGCAAGCCGACGCTCATCGCCGGCGTGCAGCTTCGCATGAATTCCGGCTGGAAGACCTATTGGAAGAACCCCGGCGACTCCGGCGTGCCGCCCGCCTTCGACTGGACCGGCTCGAAGAATCTGAAACAGGCCGAGCTGCTCTATCCGGCGCCGCATAGCTTCGCCGAAGCCGGCGGGACCGCGATCGGCTATGACGACGAGGTGGTGTTTCCGGTCAAGCTCACGCCCGAGCGGGAAGGGGAGCCGATCGAGCTCAAGCTCGCGTTCTCTTACGGCCTCTGCAAGGATCTGTGTGTTCCGAACGACGTGAGTCTCGGTCTCGTTCTGCCGCCGGATCTCGGCAAAGGCGACGCCACGTTGATCGGAGAGTTTCTTGCTCGCGTGCCGAAGCCCGCCGCGGATGGCCTCTTGCCGCAGGTGAACCAGGTGGAAGCGAAGCTCGACGAAACGCCGCCTGAGCTTCTCATCGATGCCAATTTTCCTCCAGGTGCCACCGGCACGGATCTCTTCATCTATGCCGGAGACATTTTCATTCCGGCAGCGAAGCCGCTCACACCGTTCGACGGCGGCAAGCAGCGCTTCGCCATAACTCTTGTCACGCCGGCGGAGGTCGCGGCCATCAAGGGCAAAACCTTGGCCTTGACGCTCGTCTCGGATCAAGGCTCGACCGAGACCATGTGGACGGCCGAGTAGTGACCCCGTGGCTTGGCCACCGGTGTCGAAGCCGCTATGGTGCCCGCGCGTAAGTTCAGGGAGCGCGCAGAATGACGATCGCAATCGGAGACCGCTTGCCGGACGCAACCTTCAAGGTCGCGGACCCTGACGGGATCAAGACGCTGAGCACGAGCGACGTATTCGCCCGCAAGAAGGTCGTTCTGTTCGCCGTGCCAGGCGCCTTCACGCCCACCTGTCACCTGAAGCATTTGCCGGGCTTCATCGAGAGTGCCGATGAGTTCAAGCAGCTCGGCATCGACACCGTTGCATGCGTTGCGGTGAACGATCCTTTCGTGCTCGGCGCCTGGGCGGAAGCCTCGGGCGGCAAGGGCAAGGTGTTGTTCCTGTCTGACGGCAATGCCGAGTTCACCAAGAAGATCGGCATGGATTTCGACGGGAGCGGCGTCGGGCTCGGCACGCGCTCCAAGCGCTACTCGGCGCTTGTCGAAGACGGCGTGGTGAAAGCGCTCAACGTCGAGGACTCTCCCGGCGTCGCCGTGGAAAGCACAGCGGCGAAGCTTCTCGATCGGCTGTGATTCGCCTAGCCTTTGCGGCGAGAGGTGAGGAACGGGCCCATGCCCTCGCGGGCAAGCTCGTCGGCGCGCTCGTTGTCGTCATGGCCGACATGGCCCTTAATCCAGTGCCAGCGCACGACATGCCGCGCTGCCGCTCGTTCGAGCCGCTCCCACAATTCGGCGTTCTTCACCGGTTTCTTGTCGGCCGTGCGCCAGCCATTCTTCTTCCAGCCCTTGATCCAACTCGTAATGCCGCCGCGCAGATAATTGGAGTCGGTGTAGAGATCGACCTCGGAGGGGGCTTTCAGCGCCTCGAGCGCCTCGATGGCGGCGGTTAGCTCCATGCGATTATTCGTGGTCATAGGCTCACCGCCCGAGAGCTCCTTGCGATGCGGTCCCGATTCGAGGATCACGCCCCAGCCCCCCGGTCCCGGATTGCCGGAACAGGCGCCGTCGGTATGGATCACGACTTTCGGCCGCTCAGCCATGCTCACGTCCCAAGACCGTAGTCGCGATAGGACTTGACCCGCTGGTGGAATCGAAGCTTGCGCAGATATTCGTTGGGGTCCTTGGTCTTTACCAGCGCGTTCGCGTCCGTGTTGATGAGATCGTAGGTGCGGGTCAACAGGAAGCGGAGTGCCGCGCCGCGCGCGAGCGTGGGAAGCCAGTCGAGCTCGGGCTTGGTCAAAGCACGCACGCCCTCGTAGGCCTGGAGCAACGCCCGCGCCTTGGTGATGTTGAAGCTTCCGTCCGTCTCGAAGCACCAGGCATTGAGGCAGACCGCGACGTCGTAAGCCAGCATGTCGTTGCAGGCGAAATAGAAGTCGATCAGCCCCGACACTTTGTCGCCGAGGAAGAACACATTATCGGGGAAGAGATCGGCATGGATTACGCCTTGCGGCAAATCCTCGGGCCAAGTCTCTTCCAGATGACGCAGCTCCTTCTCCATCACGCCTGAAAGCCCCGTCTTGACCTTGTCGGCGCCCGCGCCGATGGAGGCGAACAGCGCGCGCCAGCCGGGCAGGGACAGGCTGTTTGCCCGAAACATGTTGAAATCGGCGCCGGCGAGGTGGAAATGCGCGAGCGCATCGCCGAGCCCAGCGCAATGCTCGATGTTCGGCCGTCGCACCCACAAGCCTTCGAGGAAGGTGATCAGCGCTGCAGGACGCCCGGCAAGCTCCTTCAGCGTGCGGCCTTGGCGATCCTTGACCGGGAGCGGGCAAGAGATGCGGCGCGAGGCGAGATGCTCCATCAGCGCGAGGAAATAGGGCAGGTCCTCGCGCTTCACCCGCTTCTCGTAGAGCGTGAGGATATAGCGCCCGCTTTCGGTGTGGACGAGATAGTTCGAGTTCTCGACGCCCTCGGCGATGCCCTTGAACGAGGTCAGCGCGCCGACCGCATAGCTTTCGATGAAGGCTTCGAGCTCCTCGTCAGAGACGTCGGTGTAGACAGCCATCTAGAGCGCCGGCATCTCTCTGAGCTCGCGCGGCAGCTTGAAAGCGATGCTTTCTTCCGCTGTGGTGATGGTCTCCACCGTCGCAGCGTATCGTGTCTTGAAGGCATCGATGATCTCGTCGACCAAGACTTCGGGCGCAGACGCGCCGGCGGTGATGCCGAGCCGGCTGATGCCGGTAAAGGCGTCCCAGTCGATCTCCGCCGCGCGCTGGATCAAGACCGCGTAGGCGCAGCCGGCACGTTCGGCGACCTCGACCAGGCGGAGCGAATTGGAGCTGTTGGGCGAGCCGACCACGATCATGCGGTCGCAAGCGGGCGCGATGTGCTTCACCGCCTCTTGACGGTTGGTGGTGGCGTAGCAGATATCGTCCTTGCGCGGCGTGATCATGCGTGGGAAGCGCGCTTTCAGCACGTTCACGATCTCCTTGGTGTCGTCGACCGAAAGGGTGGTCTGGGTGATCACCGCGAGCCTGTCCGGATCGCGCGGGGTGAACGCCCGCGCGTCTTGGGCGGTCTCGATCAGATGCACCGCGCCTTCCGGCAATTGCCCGGTGGTGCCGATCACCTCGGGATGGCCTGCATGTCCGATCAAGAGGATCTCGCGGCCCTCGGCGTGCTGGCGCTCGGCTTCGACATGCACCTTGGAGACGAGCGGGCAGGTGGCATCGAGCACGAACATCCGCCGCCGCCTGGCGGCTTCCGGCACGGCTTTAGGTACGCCATGGGCCGAAAATACGATTGGCGCGTCGGTGTCCGGGATTTCGTCCAATTCCTCCACGAAGATGGCGCCCTTGGCCTTGAGGCTCTCCACCACGTAACGGTTATGGACGATTTCATGGCGCACATAGACGGGCGCGCCATATTTGGCGAGCGCAAGCTCGACGATCTGGATGGCCCGGTCGACGCCGGCGCAGAAGCCGCGCGGGGCCGCCAGATAGATGGTGAGCGGAGGGCGGTCCGCCTGGCTCCCATTGGGCTTGATCGAGCCGGTCATCGTGGTCCCGGAGAAAAAGTTATTCCAGCCGCCAGCAGTCTAGTCTTGTCGCGCCCGACGAGTACGGATAGTTTGGCCCGCAACAGAAAAAAGCCGGCAACTCACGGCATTACAAAGCAATTCTTACATCGAGCCGGCATATCAGGCGGGGATGCCTGGCATGTCAAGCCGAGGACGGGGATCAGGTGAAGCGTGCCGGCGATCTTTGGTGGCTAGCTCCATGCGCCTTCGCCGGGCTCATCGCCATCGCTGTGTTTGCCTCGGGCTGCGCCGTCTCCAGGATCTCGAATCCTTTCAAATCGGGCGACGAGGACAAATCCGCCTCGGCCGTCAACGAGGACAGGCTGCTCGAGACGGCCAAGGCCGATACTGGGACTGATCTCCCCTCCGGCGCGAGCACGCATTGCCCGCAAGTCGTGGCCTGGCCGCGCGACCGGCTGCTCACCGTCTACGAGCCTGGCCATGTCGGGGAATCAAACTCGATCGTGCATCGCGGCGAGATCACCAAGATGGCACGCGAATGCCAACTCTATTCGGATCGCGTCGTCGTCAAATATGGCTTCGCTGGGCGCATTCTGCTCGGGCCTAAAGGTGGACCGGGCACGGTAACGCTCGGCGTGAATATCCGCGTCGATGGGGCCCAGCGAAATACACTCGCCACCGACAAGATGAAGATCACCACGACCGTCCCCGCCGGCGGCCCCGCCGGCTATTTCTCCATGGTGCGGGAAATCGCCTTTCCTATCGTGGTCGGCACAAGACCCGAGGACTACAAGGTCTTCGTCGCTTTCGATCGCAACGTCCCCAATGCGGGTTAGCCTCGAACCCCACGCGGTGATTGAACATCTTGTTTGTACAACCAAAGATGTGGTAGGTACAGGATTATCTGGGAATTCCCGAGATCCATTGTTGTGCAGTCGCGCCGCTCTCGCGGAACGCTGGAGGTACGCGTCATGGATAAGAATTCCCTCCTCAAGCTGTTGAAAGACCAGATCCAGCCGGAGCTAGTGCGCCAACTCTAAAGCGCGCTTCCGGGAGAGTTCGCTCTGGCCGACAATCAAAACCAGAACCAAGGCGGGCTTGAAGAGATGGCGGCCATGAAGCCGGAGATTCTCCGCAACTTGGGAATTGGTTTTGCACGCGCAGAGGAGGGCGCAGACGACAATCAGAACCAAAACCAGGGCAAGCTCGAAGACTTGATGAATATGAAGCCTGCGGCCTTGGAAAACATCCGAAGGTTCTGCTCGCTCCGGGCGAGGAGGGGGGTCATGGACAACCAGAACCAAAACCAAGGCACGACGCAAACTCCGGCGCGGCGCAGCGGCAAGCCTGCTTAGCTTTTTGCCAGCCATTGCCTGAAAGCGTCCCACGCCCGGGCCGTGGAGGGCACAAGGAGGCGTGCATATGAGCGCGCTTGATATACATCTCATCTTCCCGCCCCAATGGTCCCCGTTCCAACCCTTCCTGAGCACGCCGTCTTTGAAGGCCTATCTGCAAGGCAACGGTTACTCGGTCCGCCAGTCCGATTGGAACGTCGAGTTCTACGACTTCTTTATTAGCCGGCGCAGGTTGCCAAGGGCGATCTCGAGGCTCCAACTTTACGTGCGGAACCTGTCGAGCGAGTTCGATGACTACCGAAATCACGCACTTGTTTCGTTGGGAATTCTGAAGGACTTCGACGAGAAGGAGCGCCTCGCAAAGCGTCTGCTCCGGCGGGAGTGCCTCGACGATGTCGAGGACTTCTACAAGAGCGTCACCGCGTTCAAGCGCCTGCTTCACGCCTTCTCGGTGGCCGAGCCGATAGTCGACGTCGGAACGTCATCGCTGTCGACGAGCAACGTACTGGCCTCGTTCGCCTCCATCGACGCGTTTTGCCTTAACGAGGAAGACAATCCGTTTCTCCAGTTCTACCGGGACAAAGTCGCTTCCATTACGGAGGTCCCTCGCTATTTCGGCATTTCAGTCATCGGCACTGAGCAGATTCTCTCCAGCCTCACGCTGGGGGCGGTTCTCAAGCAGCGCTTCCCCGCCGTCCCAATTCTCATCGGCGGCAGTGTGTTTTCGCGGTTGGTCGACCGCACGGACAGCATCCGGCGCCTGTTCGGCCGCTATTTCGATTTGATCGTGCGATACGAGGGAGAGCGGCCGCTTGAACAAGTGCTCGCGGCCGACAATCCTTTCGATCCGTCGATATCCGGCATCACTTACGTCGAAGGCGAGCGCGTCATGTCGACCGGGCCTGGATTGCAGCTATCGATGGACGAGATTCCTACGCCCGACTTTTCCGACCTTTCGCTTGATAAGTACTACACGCCCGAGGTGGTCTTGCCGATTCTATCCACGCGGGGGTGCTACTGGGACAAATGCGCATTCTGCTACCACGGCATGATCTACGGCGATCGCTATCGCATGCGGCGTCCGGAGGCGCTGCTCGATGACGTCGAGACCTGCACCGTCGCCATGGCGTCACTCACTTCGCCCTCAACGATGAAGCGATCCCGCCCAAGCTGTTCGAGAAGCTCCCTGAAATATTTCCCAAGGGAAAATTCTTTTTTACCAGCCTTTACAAGTTCGAGAAATATTTCAAGCTGGAGCACTACGCCGGCATGCACGGCATAGGCTTCCGCTCGCTCTATATCGGTCTTGAGTCCGCGAACGAGCGCATGCAGCGCCACATGAAGAAGAACAATACCCAACGTGTCATGCTGTCGAACCTGCGCGATGCCCATTCTGCCGGGATTTGGAACCATACTTTCAATTTCTTCGGATTTCCGACCGAGACGCGCGAGGAAGCCCTGGAGACGGCGCAATTTCTCATCGACCATGCTGACATTATTCACTCCGAAGGAACCGGTACGTTCTCCTTCGAGCACAACGCACCGATTGCGAAACACCCGGCAAATTTCGGCGTCACCAACGTTGTCGAGAAACCCGACAACGTGCTTGAGCTCTACTACGATTATGATGTGGTGACCGGTCTCACTCAGCAACAGGCGACCGAGTTGGTCGCCACGTTCGGCGAGATGAAACGCCAGGCGAACGTGTATCAATATAGCGGCTGGATTCCACGCGAGCACCTTCTCGTGCTGTTGGCGCGCTACCAGCGAGACGCGCTACGGCAAGCACTCGAACAACTCGAGACGCGGGCGCAGCCGGGCACGCGCTGGAGTCAGAATGTCTCTTGGTTTGCGCTTGAGGAGCGTGATGCGACGCATTTCTACGTTGTGAACACGCAGGCAGGCACCATTCTCGAAACCAATGGTGATGCGGTATTGCTTCTGGAGTTCATGCCTAAAGACGTACCGGCAGAGACAATCGTCACGAACTTTCCGGCACTACGCGGCGCGCTCGTGGCCTGAGCGGTCCTCAGGGCTTGCAGACTCCGCGGCGAGAGTTCGAGCTCCGTCGGCTGGCGCCAAGGCGCAATAAAACCAAGGGTTTAGGGGACCGGACGCAGCAATCGGTGCCCCGCTGTTTCCACTTTAATGCCCAGAAATCGGTCCGCCCGGCTGTTAGACCCTAGGCTGGCGAAGGGGGAAATCTAACAGTTCAGCGTGTTTTCATGGGGCAACCCAAAAAGCTCAGTGCCGACGTCATGACGTTGAGCGGGAGATATCCCGCCGGCGTCTTGGAAAACCCCGCGCCGATCGCGCAGCGCTTCGCGCATGCGGCGGATCTGCGGGAAGCAACTTTGCGCGTGGCCGATCTGCCGCAAACGTCTCGGCCGGCTGCTCTGAGCGCTGACGCGCGCGAAGTGGCCCCTTCGAGAGGTCGATCGGCGGTCCGGCGGCGCTTGCTGATTTTCGGACTCGTTCTGGCCGTGCTGGTTCCAAGCCTTGCCCTCGGCGCCCTTTGGCTCGGCTCGCCGGGCGGGGCGCCGGCAGCGCAAGCTCCTGAGCTGCAGAGCGAAGCTCCATCGGCCGTGCTCACGGCCTCTGCCAAGATCGAAGCCAAAGCGGGCGAAACGGTCAGCTTCCCCATCGCCATCGACGGCACTGACGGCGTCCCGTCTCGCAGCGTCATCGCCATAAAGGGGCTGCCGCAAGCCAGCAATTTTTCCGAAGGCCGCCCCCTTGGCGAGAACGAATGGATGCTGAAGCCGGATCAGATCGGCGATCTGCACCTCGTTCTGCCGGCCGGCGCGAGCGGCGAGTTCAAGCTCGGCCTCGCGCTGATCGCCCCGGACGATAAGGTCATCTCCGAGGCTGAGACGTTGCTAGCGGTAGCGCCCGCACCAGTCGCGCCCCAGCCGGCCGCCACCGTGGCTGGCGCCGTTGCGTCGCCCGAGGTCAGCGAACCGGCGGCAACGGCAGCCCTTCCGGAAACGACCGATGCACCGGCGGGGGCGGTCAGCCCCGAGGCGGCAGGCGGTGAGGGCGTGGAGCTGGAAGCAAAACCTGAGCCGGCCAGTGACACTCAACTTGAGAGTGTCGAACAGACGACACAAGACGCGACCACCCCGCCGGGTGGCGTCCAACCCAACACGCTGGGGCAAGCCGACGATAGTGAGAGTGGGCTTGGCACGGTCGAGCCCTCGGTGTTCGTCAATCTGCGGGAAAGGCCTTCCTCCTCCGCCGCCGTGCTCGGCGTGGTCGCCAAGGGCGCCAAGCTTCCAGTCCTCGACCGCAAGCGGGGATGGGTCCAAGTGACTGACCCTTCGACCGGCAAGAAGGGCTGGATCTACAGCGGCCTTCTCGCCGGAGAGCCCAAGCCGCACTACCGGAAAAAACGCGCGGCCCCGGCCGAAGCGGAACCCGAGGCGGACTCGGAATCGTTCTGGGGCAGAGTCGGGCGCTGGCTGACCCCGGGCTAGTTCAGCTTGCCCTTCAGCGCATCGATGCCTTGCTTGACGAGCTTGTCGGCGGTCTCAGGCGTGAGCTTCTGCGCGATGACCGTCTGCGCCGCGGTCACGGCGGCTTCCGCGGCAGCGGCTCGCACCTCGCGTAAGGCTTCCGCTTCCGCGCGTGAGATCTTGTCTTCGGCGAGCTTCATGCGCCGGTCGAATTGCTCTTTCATCGATCGGTGTGTCTCGGCGGCCAGGATCTCGGCCTCCTTCGAGGCGAGATCGATGATGTCTTTGGTTTCCTTGACCACGTCGCCCTGCTTGCGGCGATAGTCGGCGAGGACTTTCTCGGCCTCCTCCCGCAAGCGCTTGGCGTCTTCGAGTTCTCTGGCGATCGCAGCCGCCCTCGCGTCGAGGGCAGAGGCGATCTTCTTGTGCACGCCGAGATAGACCACGACGCCCACGAAGAGGAAGAAGGATACCGCGACCCAGAATTCCGGCTCGAAGATGAATTCCATGGCTCTAGTCTTTCCGCGCGGCCGCGACCGCCTTCTCCACTTCGGCCTTGGCGGGCGCGATGCCGATCAACTGGCGCACGATGTCGGCGGCGACGTCTGCCGCCACTACATTCACATCGCGCATGGCCGATTCCTTGGCCGCCCTGATGCGCTCTTCGGCTTCGGCTCCGCGCTTGGCAAGTTCGGCGTCGAGACGGGCCCGCTCGGCCGCAGTCTCTTCCTTCAGCTTGGCGCGGCCCTCATCGACGATGGCATGCGCCTTCTGCTTAGCTTCGGCCAGCGCCTGCTCGTAAGCCGCGATCGCCTCCTCGGTCTTGCGCCTCAGCTTGTCCGCGTCGGCCAGATCCTTGGCGATACGGGCCGCGCGCGCGTCGATCACCGAGCCGATGCGCGGCAGCGCCACTTTCAGCATCAGGAAATAGAGGACGCCGAACGTGATGAGGAGCCAGACGAGCTGCGGTCCCCAGTCGAGCGGATTGAGCTGCGGCATGATCGCTTCCCGCGAGCCGGAAAAGTTCTGGCTGTCTAGAACACGAACAGGATGATCAGCGCCACCACCAGGCCGAACAGACCGGTGGCTTCCGCCAGCGCGAAGCCGAGCAGGAGATTGGCGAACTGCGTCGGCGCCGCCGACGGGTTGCGCAAAGCCCCTTGCAGATAGTTGCCGAAAATCGTGCCGATGCCGACGCCGGCGCCGACAAGCGCGATCGAGGCCAACCCCGCGCCGATCAATTTTGCTGCTGATGGATCCATTTCACTCTCCCTTTGATGCGGTTGACTAATGATGCATATGCAAAGCGTCGTTGAGATAGATGCAGGTGAGGATGGCGAACACATAGGCCTGCAGGAAAGCGACCAGGATCTCGAGGCCGGTGAAAGCCACCATGAAGGCGAGCGGGGCCCAGCCGCCGAGAAAACCGAGCGCCACGACGAAAGCGCCGAACACTTTCAGCATGGTGTGGCCGGCCATCATATTGGCGAACAGCCGGACCGAGAGCGAGATCGGCCGCGTGAGATAAGAGATCACCTCGATCACCACGAGCAGCGGCAGCATGACGATGGGCACGCCCTCGGGCACGAAGAATTTGAGGAACTTCGCGCCGTGCTTCCAAAAACCGATCAGCGTGACGCCGAGAAAGATGAAGGCGGCGAGCGCGAAGGTCACGATGATGTGGCTCGTCACGGTGAAGGAATAAGGGAGCATACCCAGCATGTTCAGCGTGAGCACGAACATGAAGAGCGTGAAAACGAAGGGGAAATATTTCATCCCGTCGGTGCCGACATTGTCGCGCACCATATTCGCCACGAACTGGTAAGAGAGCTCGGCGACGGATTGCAGCCGCGACGGCACCAGCGCGCGGTTGCGCATGGCATAGACGGTGAAGAGGGTGATGACGCAGGCGGCGATCACCATGAACAGCGCGGAATTGGTGAAGGAGGCGTCGAAGCCGAACAGCTCGAGCGGGATGATCCGCTTGATCTCGAACTGATGCATGGGATTGGGCAGGCCGCCGGCGCCGCCGCCATGCTCGGCCGCGTGTCCTGCTGCTTCTTCTGCCGCGTATGCTGCCTCGATCACTTCGAAACGCCCCTAATCCCTAGTCGTCGTCATCCGGCACGCTAGGCAGATCCTTCACCGACGATGCCTCCGCCTGCATGCGCTTGGCAGTACGCACCACATTCATGATCCCGGCCGCCGCGCCAAGCCCGAGAAATACGACCATCAGGAAGGGCGCGGTGCCCAGCCAACGGTCGAGCGCCCAGCCGATGAACCCACCGACCGCCACCCCGGCAACCAGCTCTATGCCAAGCCGGAGCGCCTGACCGAGTGCGGCGCCTTGGCCGTGCGGCTCTCGGCCTGGCGCCTTGTCATGCCGGCCTCGAGCCTCCGCAAGCTGCTCGCCAAGATGATCGAGCCGCCGACGAATACTATCGGCGTCACGGCCGCTCTCCTTGCGGCCGGACTGATTTTCGGCTCCGGCCATTGGCGTCGCTCAATTTCCGGGAGAGCCCTCGGGACCGGCTGGTCCTTAAGCTTGGCCGGCACTTTAGTGAGGGATTCCGCCCTGTCAAGGAAGTCGGAAGGGGCAAAAAACTCGGATTCTGCTAGCTCGCGTCGCGCAGGCGCTCGGCCTGTTCCAGATCGACCGAGACGAGCTGGCTGACGCCGCGCTCGGCCATGGTCACGCCGAACAGCCGGCTCATGCGCGCCATGGTGAGCGGATGGTGGGTGATAATAAGGAAGCGCGTGTCGGTCTCCTTCGCCATCTCCTCCATCAACCGGCAGAAGCGCTCGACATTGGCGTCGTCTAGCGGCGCGTCCACCTCGTCCAGCACGCAGATGGGCGAGGGGTTGGTCAGGAACACGGCGAAGATCAGGGCGAGTGCGGTCAGCGCCTTCTCGCCGCCCGAGAGCAGCGTCAACGCCTGGAGGCGCTTGCCCGGCGGGCAAGCGAAGATCTCGAGTCCAGATTCGAGCGGATCGTCTGAATCGACCAGCTTCAGCTCGGCAGAGCCGCCGCCGAACAGTGTCTTGAACAACCGTCCGAAATGCCCGTTTACGGTATCGAAGGCCTCGAGCAGGCGCTTACGCCCCTCGCGATTGAGATTGGTGATACCTTGCCGCAGCCTGAGGATGGCCTCCTCGACATCGGCCTTCTCGCGCTCCATCTCTTCGAGCTTGGCCGAAAGGTCGGCCTCTTCCTCCTCGGCCCGGAGATTGACGCCGCCGAGCCGCTCGCGATCGGCCCTCAGCTTCAAGAGCCGCGCTTCGACATCCGCGAGCGGCGGAGTGGCGGCGCCAGGCTTGAGCCCGGCTAGCACAAGGCAATCTTCCGGCATGCAATCGAGTTGATCGCGGATGGCGCGCGCCGTCTCGCTGCGGCGCTCGCGCGCCGCTTCGAGCCGCGCTTCGTTGCGCGCGCGTGCTTCGCGTGCAGCCGCCAGCCGCTCCTGCACCTCGCGCAACGCCTTCTCGCGCCCCTTCAACGCCGTCTCGGCCAGAGCGAGCTCGTCGGCGGCGTTGCCCCTTTGGCGCTCGGCAGCGGCGATGGCGTCGAGCAGCTTGGAACGACGCTGCTCGATCTCGGCAGGGAGGTTTTCCAGTGCGGCGAGGTCGGCGCTCGTCTCTTCCTCGCGCGCTCGGAGGGTGAGGATCTGCTCGCGCGCATTGGCGATGCGCTTCCGCCAGCGTTCTTCCTCGGCGCCGATCGCCTGCATCCGCTCTTGACGCAAGCGGAGCTCGCGCTCGAAACCTTCGAGCGCGGCCTCCGCGCGCGCCGCGGCCTGGCGGCTGGCGCCAGCCTCGGCTTGCGCGGCTTCAAGTGTTGCTTCGAGCGCCGCAAGTGGAGCAAGCGCATGCAGGGCCGTCTCGATCCTCGCCGCGTGCTCGCGCGCCTCGTCCTGCGCTGACTGCGTTCTGGAACGGGCTTCGGCGAGAGCGCCGAGCTGCTTTGAGTAGACCTGCGCCGCATGTTCGGCCGCGGCGATCGCATCGCGCGTCCTGTCAAGCTCGGCGTGTGCGTCCTTCGCCTTTTGGCGAAGAGCTTTGGTCCTCTGTACGGCAGTCTCCAAACTGCTGACGGCCTCGGCGAGATCGGCCTCGGCGGTCTTGGCGTGGGCCTCCGCTGTAGACCTCTCGACCTTGAGAGCATCGAGCCGACTTCTCTCGGTCAGGCGTGCCCCTGCAGCGCTGGCGCTCCCCGCCTTGACGCTGTAGCCATCCCATCGCCAGAGATCGCCTTCCTTCGACACGAGTCTCTGGCCGGGCGCGAGCGCTGACTGCAAGTCGCGGCCCAGCGCAACATCGACCACGCCGATCTGCGCGAGCCGACGCGTAAGAACCTTGGGACCTTTGACGAATTTGCTGAGGATAACCGCGCCCTCGGGAAGGCTGGGATCCGATGCAGCCTGCGCCGCGAGCCGCCAATGGGCAGGCGCGGCCTCGTCGCTCGCAGCGTCAAGATCGTCGCCGAGCGCCGCGGCAAGCGCCAGTTCATAGCCTGCATTGACCGTGATCTCATCGAGGACGGGAGGCCAGTCCCCGCCGGCCGGGGCGAGCAGCTTGATGAGCGTTGCAAGCTCGGTCTCGACCTCCTGGCTTACGAGTTTGGCTGAAGCGGCGAGGGCGCGGGCCTTTGCTTCGTGGAACCGCGCCTCCTCCTCTTCGGCTTCGGCAGCCGTAAGCTCGGCTTCGATCCCTTCCACTATGGCCGAGAGCCGCGCCAATTCGGCGTTCAGCTCGGTCAGCCCGCTATCGGTTTCGCTTTCGGCCTCGCGGTGCCCGAGCTCAACGCCGATCTCGCCTGCTTGCGCGTCAAGCCGGACAAGCCGCGCTCTCAGGTCGGCCTGCTCAGCTACGAGCCGCTCACGTTCGGCCCTGGCCTTGGCGAGCGTGCTCGTCGCCTCGTTCAGCGCCGTTTCCGCGGCGGCAAGAGCGGCCGCGGCACGTGCCGCGGTTTCACGCAATTGCGGCTCCTCGCGATCGCGCGCGCTTGCCAAGGCAAGGCGCCGGCCCTCTTCGCCAAGCCCGCGCAAGATGCCTTCGGCCTCCGCGATATGCTCCTCCTCGCGGGCAAGATCGCGCGAGGCCTGTGCCAGCCGCGTCTCAAGCTCGGCTTGGCGCGCTTTGGCGCGAGCCTCTTCGCGCTCGAGCGCGTCGCGCTCGACGCTCAGGCGATGCAGCACCGCCGCGCGCGAGGCCTCCTCGTCGCGCAAAGGCTGTAGCTTCTCGGCGGCCTCCGCCTGCTGGCGCAAGGCCTCGCCTTCGGCCTTGGTCTCCTGCGCCACCTGGGCAAGCGCCTCTTGGAAGGAGGCTTCCTCCTGCTCGACATGGGCGCAAGCGCCGGTCCAATTGAGATGATGCAACAGCGCCTCGGTCTCGCGGATCTTGCCGGAAATTTCGCGATAACGCTGCGCCTGACGCGCTTGCCGCCGCATCGACTGCAATTGCGATGCGATCTGGCCGATCAGATCGGAGAGGCGGGCGAGATTGGCTTCGGTCGCTTTGAGCCGGAGCTCGGCCTCGTGCCTGCGGCTATGCAGCCCTGCGATGCCGGCCGCATCCTCCAGCACGCGGCGGCGCTCCTGCGGCGCTGCGTTGACGATTTCGCCGATGCGCCCCTGCCGCACCAGCGCCGGCGAACGCGCGCCGGTGGCTGCGTCCTCGAACAGGAGCCGCACGTCGCGCGCGCGGGCATCCTTGCCGTTGACCCTGTAGGCGGAGCCGGCTTCGCGCTCGATGCGCCGCGTCACTTCCAGCGCGTCGCTGTCGTTGAACTCGGCCGGCGCGGTGCGCGCCCTATTGTCGATGAACAGCGTGACCTCGGCGCTGTTGCGGGCCGGGCGAGCCTCCGATCCGGCGAAGATCACGTCGTCCATGGCCGCGCCGCGCATGCTCTTATACGAGGTCTCGCCCATGGCCCAGCGCAGCGCCTCGAGCAGGTTCGACTTGCCGCAGCCGTTGGGGCCGACCACGCCGGTGAGACCCTGCTCGATCAGGAGCTCGGTGGGCTCGACGAAGGATTTGAATCCGAGAAGGCGAAGACGAGTGATCTTCACGCTGGTTCTGCCTCTTTAGTGGAAGACTTTACGCGCAGCATTTAGGCCACGCGGCGGCGCCGCGAAAGGTCATGACGAGGACGCCGGCGCCTGCTCGATCATGGCCTTGATCTCTTCGAAGGTGACCTCTCCTTGCGCCTTGCGGCCATTGATGAAGAAGGTCGGCGTGCCGATCACGCCGAATTGCCGCCCCCGCTGCTTCACCTCCGTCAAGCCGTCGATAATGGTTTGATTCGATAGGCATTTGTCAAACGTCTCGCGGCTCATTCCGCTGGCTTTGGCGACCGAATAGATGGCGTCGGGACGGACCTCCTGGCTGACCCATTCGGGCTGCCGGGTCAGGAACTGGTTCAGCAGGAAGAAATATTTGTCCTCGCCCGCGCAGCGATTGGCGATGGCCGCGTGGCCCGAGGTGTGTCCGATGGGGAATTCGCGGACGATGAACCTCACCTTGCCGGTGTCGATATATTCCTTCTTCACGCGCGGGAACAGGTGCTTCTGGAAGTTGGCGCAGTGCGGGCAGGTGAGCGAGACATATTCGATGACGGTGACCGGCGCATTCGCCTTGCCGATCGAAACGTCGCCAAGCGGTCCCGGCGCCATCAGCTCGGCTTGCGGGGGCACATAGGTCGCCTTGTCGATCGGCGGCGCCGGTCCCATGGCGCCCCCGCCGCATCCCGAAAGGGCGAGCGCGACTGCAATCGGAAGCGACGCTCTTAGCCCTCGCAGCGACATCACCCTGGTACCTACTGGCCCGGCGTTCCCTCGGGCTGGCTCGTGCTTCCCTCGGGCGCCGGTGTCGCGCCGCCGTCAGGCGTCGCTGCCGGCTTGTCGATGCCCGCGAGCATGGCCTCGAAATCCTTGAGCGCGTGCTCGCCCTTCAGCCGCTTGCCATTGATGAAGAAGGAAGGCGTCGAGTCGACGCCGAATTTCTCATGCCCGATCGAACGCACCTCGACGATCTTGTTGAACAGATCCTTGTCGTTCATGCATTTGTCGAAGCTCTCCTTGGAGAAACCGGCCTGGCGGGCGAATTGCAGCAGCTTCTCCATGCCTTCTTCCTGCACGACCCAGGACTGTTGCGTCTGGAACAGGCCATCGATGATCGGGAAGTAGCGGTCAGGACCGGCGCAGCGGGCGAGCATGGACGCGCGCGCCGCCAGGCCGTCGAGCGGGAACTCGCGGAAGATGAAGCGGACCTTGCCGGTGTCGACATATTTCGTCTTGAGCTCCGGGAAGACGTCCTTTTCGAACTGCGCGCAATGCGGGCAGGTCATCGAGGCGTATTCGACGATAATGTTCGGGGCGTCGGCATTGCCGAGCGCCATGTCGGGCAGGGGACCGGGCGCCAGCAACTCGGAAAGATCGGAGTCCTTTTTCTCGCCGGTTGCGCTCGTGCCGCTGTTCGAGCTGGCCCAATAAATGACGCCGCCGATCAGCACGGCCGCCGCCACGGCGCCGAGGATGAGCGTACCGGTTTTGCTCTGCACCCCTTCCTTGCCGGCCGGGCTGCCGCTTGCCGGTTTTCCTGAACCGGCTTGGGCAGCCGCCTTTTTTTCGCCTTTTGCCACGCTTTTCACTCCACCGAATGGATTCCCGAGGCCCGCTTGGGCCCGGGCCTACATTCATTAAACACCGCCATCCTGGCAAGAGCGAGAAGAGCCCCTCAACCCCTTGTGAGCTTGGCGCGTGCGGCCGAGCCAAGCCGCAGCAGGGCGCCCCGCAAGCCGCTATCCTCGATGCTTGCGGACGCGGGGAGCGCGCCGGGGTCGAGCGGAGGCTCTGAGGCCGGCGGACGCGCTGATTTGCGCGCGACCGGAGCCTGCAAGATGCGCATGTCGGCGATGGCGCGATAGCCGAAATAGGAATTCACCCGCTCCAGAATCTGGGCCGAGCGATGCTGCACCTCGATGGCGCGCGGGCCTTCGACGCGGAGCACAAGCGTGGCGCCGTCGTCGCGCCAACCCTTCGGCGGGGCCTGATCGTCGGCATCGTCGCGACGCCGCGGCCAAACCACGCGGTCGGGCATGGTGAATTGCGCAAGCTCGGCGCCGACGATCGCCGGCCATTCGCTGAGGAGCGATGTGGTGGCGAAGCCGCGGGCGCGTGCGGCGGGATCGAGCGCGCCGGCCGCATATGCGCCGATCGGCCGCGCCGTGGCCGCCGCGCGCGCCAAATCTCTCCTTTGCTTATCGTCCATGGTCCCGCGTAACGGTGGAGGGATCGAACCCCCCGCTTGCTTCGCCTCGGCCGAGCTTACAGCATGGCAAGGGGAGAAGCGCGGCAGGAGTTGGCTTTATGCAGAAGCGCGCGGCGCGGCCAGATCGCGAGAGAGCCAGCATCGCCGATGCCGTGCTTGCCTGGTACGACCGCGAGCGCCGCCGGTTGCCATGGCGCGCAGAGCCCTGCGAGACCCAAGACGCTTATCGTGTCTGGCTCAGCGAGATCATGCTGCAGCAGACGACGGTCAAGGCGGTGTTGCCGCGCTATGAGCTCTTCCTGCGCCGTTGGCCGAGTGTCGATGCGCTGGCGCGGGCAGAGCTTGGCGAGGTTCTCGCCGCCTGGGCCGGCCTCGGCTATTACGCCCGCGCGCGGAATCTGCATGCTTGCGCGCGCGCCGTGGCCGAGCAGCTTGGCGGCAAATTCCCCGAAAACGAAGCCGAATTGCGCAGCCTTCCCGGCATCGGCGACTATACCGCCGCGGCCATTGCCGCCATCGCCTTCGGCAAACGAGCAACCCCAGTCGACGGCAATATCGAGCGCGTCGTGGCGCGCCTCTTCGCCGTCACCACGCCACTGCCCGAGGCGAAGTCCGAGATCAGGGCGCTCGCGGAGATGCTGACCCCGACTGATCGGCCCGGCGACTTCGCGCAAGGCCTGATGGATCTCGGCGCCACCATCTGCACGCCGCGCCGCCCGGCTTGCGGGCTCTGTCCGATGCGGGCCGATTGCCGCGGAGATGCCGAGGGCATCGCCGAAGCGCTCCCGTATCGCGAGGAGAGAGGTGAGCGGCCGGTCAGACGCGGCGTGACGTTCGTCGCGATCCGCCCCGATGGCGCCTTGCTGTTGCGCGAGCGGCCGCTAAACGGTCTGCTTGGAGGGATGCTCGAGACTCCGTCATCGCCATGGCAGGAGGGCGAACCCAACGGGACGTCTGTGCGCGACCATGCCCCGGTGAAGGCCGATTGGCGCAAGCTGCCGGGGCTCGTCAGGCACACCTTCACGCATTTCCATCTCGAGCTTTCAGTCTATCGCGCCGAGGTCGAGCACGACGCCGTGCCGAAGCGTGCGGCCCATCCGGAGCGCTGCCGCTGGCTCAAGCCGCGCCAACTTGCCGGCGCGCCCCTGCCTTCGCTCATGCGGAAAGTGCTCAACCACGCATTGAAAGATTAGCCGGCCCGAGCGGGCAAGATCATCTCTTTTTGGTGACGACCACTTCGAGATAGTCGCTCGGGGCGACGAGCGTGCCGTCTTCGGCAATGTTGAAATCGTCGAGGAGGGCGTAAAGATCGCCCTCGAGCGCCTCGCGTGAATTTGGATCGATTGCCGCGAACGCCTTGAGCACCGGGCCATAATAGGTTCGAAACAGCTCAACCCAATGCCTCGGCGATTTGTGGCGAAAGATGAAATTTCTGCGCGCAACGGTGACGTCGGCTTGAGAGCCGAACAGCGCGTCGAGATGCGCCTTTGTGCCCCACAACGCAGGCGACTTAATGCCAGGGGCTGGCGGCGGCACATATTTGCCGATGGTTTTGAACAGCCTGCCGATGAGGCCATCCGGCGTCCAGTTGGCGAGGCCGATCTTGCCGCCGTGTCGGCAGACGCGCAGGAGCTCGCTCGCGGCCTGCTCCTGGTTCGGCGTGAACATGACGCCGAAGGTTGAGAGCACGACGTCGAAGCTCTCCGCGGGGAACGGGAGACTCTCGGCGTCGGCCTCCTGGAAGGTTACCGGAAGACGCTCGGCCGCGGCCCGGTCGCGGGCGCGCGCGAGAAGCGAGCCGACGTAGTCTGTCGATACGACCTCAGCGAAGCGGCGGGCCGCCGCGAGCGTGGCGTTGCCGTTCCCGGCGGCGACATCGAGAACGCGCTGATTGCTGCGTAGATCGACGGCCTCACACAGCCTTTCCCCCACGATCTGGAGAGTGGTGCCGATTAGTGCGTAGTCGGCTTGCTGGCGGCCCTTGACCGCGTCGAAATCGATGGGGACCGGATTGCCGGTTTGAATATTCATCGGGCTGTCCTCTGGCTGCTACGCCGCGGCGCTCGCGTCCTTAGGGTCCTCGCGCACGACAATGGTCTTGACGACGGGGAAAATCTGGTCGCCAGGCATGCCGACGCGCCTTGCATGCGCGCGGATCGATTCCGGATCGAGTGCCTGATAGATGCAAACCGTACCGAACCGGCCATCCGGTTCTTTGACGACATAGCTGCGGATCCAACGCACCCGGTCTGACATTTCGGAATTGCCGACTTCGGCGGACTTGGCGCCGACAGCTTCGAGGTCGCGCAACGTTGCCCAGGCGCTGGGGCGCGGAATGACGTAAAGGTCCATGGTTTTGCTCCCTTGTCGTGGCGAAGTGGCGCATAGATAGGGGTGCGGACCGGGACTTGGAATCGCCGGGCGTCCAGACTTCTTGACCGCGCGTCCAGGTGTAAAAGAAGCGAGCTTGCCTGAAAGCCTAAGTTTGCGGCTCGAGCTTGGCTCGCGCCGCCTCGCGCAAGGCGTCGATCGGCTTGAGGCGGCCTTCAGCCTGGTAATGCCAGAAGGTCCAGCCGTTGCAGGCCAAGGCGCCTTGCACATGCGCGCCGATCTTGTGGATCGAGCCTTGCGCATTGCCACAGGCGATCGATCCGTCGGCGCGCACCTTTGCCTCGTGCCGCGCGCCGGCATCGTAAAGAAGGGTCCCTGGAGAGATCAGACCAAGCTCGACCAGTGCGCCAAACGGAATACGCGTCTCGGCGCGCTTGCCCCTGGCGACTTGCAGCGCTTCGCCATCGAAGGGCGCGAGAGCGGCAATGCGTGCTTCAGCCGCCTCGGCGTAAGCCTCTTCGCGTTCGATGCCGATGAAATGCCGCCCGAGCCGCTTGGCGGCGACAGCCGTCGTGCCCGAACCGAGAAACGGATCGAGCACGACATCCCCCGCGTTGCTCGAGGCGAGCAGAATGCGATGCAGCAACGCCTCAGGTTTCTGCGTCGGGTGCGTCTTGCGTCCGCAGTCTTCCCGCAAGCGCTCATTTCCCGAGCAAATCGGAAACAGCCAATCCGAACGCATCTGCAAATCTTCGTTCAGCGCCTTCATTGCCTCGTAATTGAAGGTATAGCGCGCTTTCGGCCCCATCGACGCCCAGATCAGCGTCTCATGCGCATTGGTGAAGCGTCGGCCGCGAAAATTCGGCATCGGGTTCGACTTGCGCCACACCACGTCGTTGAGCACCCAGAAGCCCAGATCCTGAAGGATCGCGCCGACGCGGAAGATGTTGTGATAGCTGCCGATTACCCAAATGCTGGCATGAGGCTTCAGCACGCGGCGGCAGGCCGAGAGCCAATCGCGGGTAAAAGTATCGTAAGCGGCGAAGCTGCCAAACTTATCCCAGTCGTCGTCGACGGCATCGACCCGGCTGTTGTCGGGCCGGTAAAGCTCGTTGTTGAGCTGGAGATTATAGGGCGGGTCGGCGAAAACGAGGTCGATCGAGCCTTGCGGGAGGAGCGCAAGCTCCTCGATGCAGTCGCCTACAATAATCCTGTCGAGCGGGAGCTTGGCTCCCCTCTTATCCCCCACGCCCATGACACCACTCGAGTTACGCGATACTGAACGCACCCCGCATCGGCGGGGCGAGGTCATGCTGCGGGACTTGCAGTAAAGGCGAGCTTAATCCGGGAGTGTTGGCTTGACCAGCAAGCCATGCCACAACGCGCCGGGACGCCGCGCTTGAGGATCGAGCCATGCCGCCGGGCCTTTTTCGCCGGGACTTGCTACGGGCCGCGCTCGGCCTGACAGCTCTGCCGCTGATCGGCGGCCGCGCCTGGGCGCTTGACGAGGACGGAGGGGGAAACGCCATGGGCAAGGACATCGTGATGATCCACGGCGCCAATGAAGGCGGCTGGTGCTTCGACACGTTCAAATCGGTGTTCGAAGGCCTCGGCTGGACCTGCCACGCGCCCGACCTGATCGGTCATGGAACGCGTGACGCCGATGCCGCGAAGATCTTGGTCGGGGTCGGCATGGCCGACTATCGCGCCGAGCTGGAAGCCTTTCTCAAGACGCTGCCGCCCCGGCCTGTGCTGCTCGGCCATTCGATGGGAGGCGTGCTTGCCCAGCAGCTCGCGGCCGAAGGTCTCGCCAGCGCGCTGATCCTGATCGCGCCGGCGCCGCGCTCGGGCATCCTGCCGCCGACCGACGCCGAGAAGCAGCTCGACCAGGATCTGATGGCGCTCGGTCCCATCTGGAAGACGATCATCAATCCGGACTTCGCCATGGCCCGAATCTACACTTTGAATCGCGTGCCGGAGGCCGAGCAGCGCGCGGTCTTCGACAAGTTCGGACCTGAATCGGGCCGTGCCTTTTTCGAGCTCTTCTTCTGGATGTTCGACCAGACGGGAGCGACGCTGGTCGACACCGGCGCCGTCACATGTCCCGTGCTCTGCCTTGTCGGCGCCGATGACAAGATCGTCTCGCCGGAGACGGCGCGAGAGACGGCGGGAGCCTATCCCGGGGCGAACTTCTGGGAGCTTCCCGGCCACGGCCACATGCTTGTGCTGGAGCCAGGCGCCGAAGAGATCGCCCGGCGCATTGCCGGCTGGATCCCGGCCTAAGCGTCTTCGATCGTCTCTTCGGGAAGAGGCAGTTCGCCGCCGGTCTCAAGCAGCCTAAGCGCGCGCTCTATCGGCGAGAAAGAGCGGCGGTGATGCGTGCAGACGCCATGCTTCTTGATGGCCTCGGCATGCTCGCGCGTGCCGTAGCCTTTGTTGCTGTCCCAGGCATAGCGGCGATAGCGGCGCGAGAGCTTCACCATTAGCCTGTCGCGCGTGACCTTGGCGACGATCGACGCCGCGGCCACCGAAAGCGCCAAACCGTCGCCGCCAACGATCGCGCGCGCCTTGCAGGGGAAGCGCTTGGGCACGATGTTGCCGTCGATCAGCGCCGAGCCGACCGGCACGCCGAGCCCGCGATAGGCCCTGCGCATGCCCCATAGGCTCGCTTGCAGGATATTGATGCGGTCGATCTGCCTCACCGGACCCACCACCACCGACACGATCGAGGTCGCCATGATCGCCGCGTAACGATCCTCGCGGGCCTCAGGTGTCAGCACTTTCGAATCGTTGAGGCCCTCGGGGATACGGTCGGGATCGAGGATCACTGCGGCGACGACGACGGGCCCCGCCCAGGGTCCGCGGCCAGCCTCGTCGATGCCCGCAACCGGTCCCTTGAACTGATCCATCATCGCCGCTTCGAGATCGAAGCTCGGCGCGGGCAGCGGCAGCTTTTCGGCGGGAAGTCCCATAACGGGGGACTTTCGCGCAAAGCCCGCGCCTTTTGCAACTCGTTCGGCGAGAGGCGCGCTTTCGCTGTGGAAAAGGGCTTAGAGTAGCTTGAGTTGCTGCCCCGGAAGGGACGGCGGCGTGAACAGGTCGGTGCGAAGCTCGACCGAGCTTGCGTTGAGCCCAAGCCGTTCCGCGGCGAGCTCGAAGCGGCGTCCGATCATCCAGGCATAAGGCCCGTCGCCCGTCATGCGCTCCCCCCATTTGGCCTCGTAGAGCTTGCCGCCGCGCGTGGAACGCATCAGCGACAGCACGCGCTTGGCGCGGTCGGGGCAGTTCGCGTGCAGCCATTCGGTGAAGAGATCGCCGATCTCGAGCGGGAGCCTGAGCAGCACATAGCCCGCTTGGCGCACGCCGGCGGCGGCGGCGCGCTCCAGGATGCGCTCCATTTCCATGTCGGTGAGGCCCGGGACCACAGGCGCCACCATGACGAAGGTCGGCACGCCCGCATCCACCAGCCGCCGCACTGTCTCAAGCCGCTTGTCGGGCGTGCTCGCGCGCGGCTCCATGACGCGCGCGAGTTTCCGGTCGAGCGTCGTAACCGACAGCGCCACCTTGACCAGCCCGCGCTCGGCCATCGACTTGAGCAGATCGAGATCGCGCAAGACGAGGGCCGATTTGGTGACGATGCCGACGGGATGGTTGGCCGCGCTCAGAACTTCGAGGATGCGGCGCATGATGCGGTAGCGCCGCTCGATCGGCTGATAGGGATCGGTATTGGTGCCGATGGCGATGGTGCGGACCTTGTAGTCCGGCTCGGCGAGCTCGCGCTCGAGCGCCTGTCCGGCATTGGTCTTGGCGAACAGCTTGGTCTCGAAATCGAGCCCGGGAGAAAGCCCGAGAAACGCGTGGGTCGGCCGGGCGAAGCAATAGATGCAGCCATGCTCGCAACCCCTATAGGGATTGATCGAGCGGTCGAAACCGATATCGGGTGATTCGTTGCGCGTGATGATGCGCCGCGCCGGCACCTCCTGCACGTCGGTGGCAAGCGCCTCAAGCTCGCCAAGCGAGTCCCAACCGTCATCGACCGGCTCGTAGGCGATCGGCTCGAAGCGGCCGCCACGGTTGGTCTGGGCTCCCCTGCCATGCCGGCGGCCCGCGGCAACGCCCCCCGCCTCATGCGGAAAGCTCTCGGAATCGGCCGGTCTTCGCAACGCGACGGACATGTTCACCATATAGGCCGGCCTGTAGAACAAAGCAAGAACAAATTGTCGTTATCGTCATGGGACGATTGCCCGACAAAGGCCCCGCGCCTATAGCTTCGGGCGCAATGATCTCGGTCATCATCCCGACCCTAAACGCCGAGCGGACGCTCGCCCATACGCTCGCGGCGCTGGTGCCGGCCGTGGTTGAGGGCGTCGTGCAGGAGGCGATCGTCGTCGATGGCGGCTCGAGCGACGAGACCTGTGCCATCGCCGAGGCTGCCGGAACGCATCTGATCGAGGCTCCATGCGGCCGTGGCTCTCAACTCGAGGCCGGCGCGCATCGCGCCAAGGGCGATTGGCTGCTCTTCTTGCATGCCGACACCGTGCTCGAGCCCGGCTGGGCCGAGGAGGTGGAGAGCTTCATGGAGAGAGTCGAGAGCGGCAGGCGCCATCAGGCTGCTGCCTCCTTCCGCTTCGCTCTCGACGACGACGGCTTCATGCCGCGAGTCGTCGAATGGCTGGTCGGCTGGCGTTGCAGCCTGCTCGCTTTGCCTTACGGCGACCAAGGGTTGCTCATCCCGCGCAATCTCTATAACCGCCTCGGCGGCTTCCGCCCCATACCGCTGATGGAAGACGTCGATCTCGTGCGTCGGCTCAAGCGGCGCGAGCTTGTCATGCTGAAGTCGCGCGCGGTGACGAGCGGTGAGCGTTACCGCCGCGAAGGCTATCTCTCCCGCTCCTTGCGCAATCTCGGCTGCATGCTGCTCTATTATCTGCGCGTGCCGCCGCGGGTGCTTGCGCGGCTTTATGGCTAAGCAAAGCGCGGCATCTCCGCGCCGCGTGGCCTACGCCAATCATCTCGTCATCATGGCCAAGGCGCCGCAGCTCGGGCGCGTGAAGCGGCGGCTCGGGCGCGAGATCGGCGATGTGGAGGCGGTCCGCTTTTACCGCAGCTGCCTGTCGCACACGGTGCTGCGGCTTGCGCGGGACAGGCGCTGGCGCACGCTGCTCGCCATCGATCCTGATCGCGATGTCGGAGCGTGCTTCTCCCTGTCACGCAAGCTTGCCGCGCGCCTGACGCAAGGGAAGGGGGATTTAGGTCAGCGCATGCAGCGCCTTTTCAGGCGTCTTCCGCCTGGACCCGCGGTCATCGTCGGCACGGACATTCCGGCCATGCGGGCGGGCGATATTGCCCAGGCCTTCGCCAAGCTCGGCGGTGCCGATGCGGTGTTCGGGCGAGCGCCCGACGGCGGTTATTGGCTCGTTGGATTGAAGCGCGTGCCGAAACTTTTGGCGCCATTCGCCGGCGTGCGTTGGTCAAGTTCCCGCGCCCTTGTCGACACGCTGAAACACCTCAAAGGCAAACGCATCGGCTTCGTCACGACTCTCAGCGACGTCGATATCAAACGAAATTGGCAACTAGAGCGTGTAGGCGCCGAACGACTTATCGTCGCGGTTGGTGCAACCCGTGCGCGTTTAATTCAACTTTAAGGCCCGTCGGATAGTCGCTTGGAACGACGGGGCAAAGAGCGGACTCATGCGCATCGCTTTGGTCGATCCCAGCCGCACCACGCGGTTGATCGTTGGCCGTATGCTTGAAGCAGGCGGCCACGATGTTCTTCCTTTCGCCGACGAGCTTGAAGGGCTCGCACAGATCAAGGCGGATCACTCCATCGACGCGCTGATCACCAGCGCCGAGCTCAAGAACATTTCCGGCGTGGAGCTATGCTGGGAGGCGCGTCTGCTCGCAACCTGCCGGCGTCCAATCTATGTGCTGATGATGTCGACGCAATACGATCAGAGGAGCCTGATCGAGGCGCTCGACTCCGGCGCCGACGATTTCATCGGCAAGCCGCCTCTGGCCGAGGAGCTTTACGCGCGGCTGCGCGCTGCCGAGCGCATTCTCTCGATGCAACGCGATTTGCTGCGTCTCGCCACCACCGATCCTTTGACCGGGCTCTGCAATCGCCGCGGCTTCTTCGAGCGAGCCATTGAAGCTTGCGCCCGCGCCGCAACCCCAGATGTCAGCCTCTCGGCGCTCATCCTCGACATCGACAATTTCAAGCACATCAACGATTCCTACGGCCATGAGACGGGCGACGAGGCGATCCGCGCTTGCGCCAACGCGGCGCGTTTGGACGAGGCTCTGACCGGGCGCCTCGGCGGCGATGAGTTCGCGCTCCTGCTTGAACGGAAGTCGCTGCCGCAAGCGATTGAGATCGCCGAGGACCTGAGGATGCGGCTGGCCAAAAAGCCTTTCGACACCGGCAAGGACCGCATAACGCTCACCTGGAGCGTCGGTGTGGGCGAGGGGCGCGCCGGCGACACTGTCGATCAAATTCTCGCGCGCGCCGACGCCGCGCTCTATGACGCCAAGCTCGGCGGCCGCAATCGCGTGGTCGGCGCTCACGCCGGCATTTCGACGCGGCCTGCCGTCGTCACCAACGGCTTCGCCCGGGCCTCGTCGTTCTAGTCAAACCGCCTTCTTGGCCTTCGCCTTCTTCTGCTCGTTGAGACGCGGCATGATCTCGATGAAGGAGCAGGGGCGGTGCCGGTTGTCCAGTTGATGCTTGAGAATGCCGTTCCAGGCATCGGTGCAAGCACCCGGCGATCCCGGCACGCAGAAAACATAGGTGCCCTTGGCGAGGCCGCCACAAGCGCGTGACTGCACCGTCGAGGTGCCGACCGTCTGGTAGCTCAACAGATGGAACAAGACCGAGAAGCCTTCGATCTCCTTTTCGAAGAGCGGCTTCACCGCTTCCGGCGTCACGTCGCGGCCGGTGAAGCCCGTGCCGCCGGTGGTGATCACCACGTCGACTTCAGGGTCTTTGATCCAGCGTTTCACCTGCTTGCGGATCGCTTTCGGATCGTCCTCGACGATAGCGTGCTCGGCGAGTTCGTGTCCCGCCTCTCTTATGAGGCTGACGAGGAGGGGGCCGGACTTGTCGGTCTTCTGCGTGCGCGTATCCGAAACCGTCAGCACGGCGACGCGTACCGGGATGAAGGGTCTCGTATCGTCCATTCGGTTCATAGCTCGAGCCTCTCCTTCACCATCAGCAGGTCGCGCCAAGCGAGCCGCTTATGCTCGGGCTTGCGCAAGAGGAAAGCGGGATGCAGCGTCGCAAGCGTGGCGATGTCGCGGTCCCCGCGTGCATAGCTGAGCCACTTGCCCCTTAGCCGCATGATGCCTTCCGTCACGCCGAGAATGTTCTTGGCCGCGGCGCCGCCGAGCAGCACCAGCACGTGCGGCGATAACAGCTCGATCTGCCGCGCGAGGAAGGGCGCGCAGGCCTCGACCTCTTCCGGCGTCGGCGTGCGATTGCCGGGCGGCCGCCAATAGACGGTGTTGGTAATATAGACATGTTCCTCGCCGAGCCCGATCGCATCCAGCATGCGGTCGAGCAGCTGTCCGGCGCGCCCGACAAACGGCTTGCCCTGCAGATCCTCGTCACGTCCCGGCGCCTCGCCGATCAGCATGATGCGCGCGTCGTCCCGACCCCGCTTGAAGCAGAGGCTTTTGGCCGTGCGCTTGAGTGCACAGCCGTCGAAGCCGGCGACCATGGTTTCGAGCGCGGCGAGCGTCGCGGCCTGGCCGATGTCGACAGCGCGTACGCTTCCTGCATCGGCCGAAGCCCGGGGCGCGCTAACGCGCGGTCGGGCCTGGACGCGGGGCGGCGAGGGCGCGCCGGCGGGCGCAGCAAAACAGTCGACCGGAGTTTCCCCGATCGCCTCGTCGGCGCCCATGGCCGCATACCAGGCCAATAAGGCTTGAACCGTCTCTCGTTCCGTTGCAGTCATTCCGCTGCCTTTTGGCGCCTCGAGCGCCCCATACCATATTGATGGATACTGGATTCCCGCCCATCCGGGAATGACCTCTACCTTTTAGCCTGCCGATTGGAGCAAGCCTTGAGCGAAGCGGCCGAGCGGGAAGTCATCGAGCGCGAGACCATGGAGTTCGACGTCGTCATTGTCGGCGCCGGACCCGCCGGGCTTGCGGCCGCGATCAGGCTGAAGCAGCTCGCCGCCGAAAAGGACAAGGAGCTGTCGGTCGTCGTGCTGGAGAAGGGCTCGGAGGTCGGCGCGCATATCCTGTCGGGCGCGGTGATCGATCCTGTGGCGCTCGACAAGCTCTTGCCGGATTGGCGCAACATGGGCTCTCCGCTCACGACGAAGGTCACCGAGGATCGCTTTTATTATCTCTGGAAGAGCGGCGGCATCCGTGTGCCGAACATCTTCATGCCGCCGCTGATGAGCAATCATGGCTGCTATATCGGCAGCCTCGGCGCGCTCACCCGCTGGCTTGCCGAGCAGGCGGAAGGTCTCGGCGTCGAGATCTATCCGGGCTTCGCCGTCACCGATGCGATCTTCGGCACCGATGGCGCGATCGAGGGCGTCATCACCGGCGACATGGGCGTCGCCCGCGACGGCAGCCACAAGGACAATTTCACTCCGGGCATCGCCATCCTCGGCAAGTACACGCTCTTCGCCGAAGGCGCGCGCGGCTCGCTTTCCAAGGCTCTGATCAGGAAGCTCGGACTCGACAAGGACTCGGGCCCACAGAAGTTCGGTATCGGCCTGAAGGAGCTCTGGGAGGTGCCGGCCGACAAACACAAGCCGGGCCTCGTGCAGCACACGATGGGCTGGCCGCTCGACGACAAGACCGGTGGCGGCTCCTTCCTCTATCATTTCGGCGAGCGGCTCGTGTCCGTGGGCTTTGTGGTCCATCTGGACTACTCGAACCCCTACACGAATCCATTCAAGGAATTTCAGCGCTCGAAAACGCATCCTTTGATCCGCGCGTATCTCGAAGGCGGCAAGCGCATCGCCTATGGCGCGCGTGCTCTGACCGAAGGAGGCTTCCAGGCCATACCGCGGCTTGCCTTTCCCGGCGGCGCGCTGATCGGCTGCGCGGCGGGCTTCATGAATGTGCCGCGCATCAAGGGCAGCCACAATGCGATGCTGTCGGGGATGATGGCGGCCGAAGCTGCCTTCGCCGCGATCGAAGCGGGTCGCAGCCGCGACGTGCTCGAAGCGTATCCTGAGAGCGTGCAAGCGAGCTCGATGCTGAAAGAGCTCAAGAAGGTGCGCAACGTTAAGCCGCTCTGGTCGCGCCTCGGCACGCGGCTCGGCGTCATGCTCGGCGGCATCGATATGTGGCTCAACACGATCTTTCCGTTCTTGGGCCACACGCTGAAGCACAAGCAACCGGACTACGCCACCCTGAAGAAGGCGGCCGATTCGACTCCCGTCGACTACGAGAAGCCGGACGGCAAGCTTACCTTCGACATTCTCTCCTCGGTGTTCTTGTCGGGCACCAATCACGACGAGAACGAGCCCGTGCATCTCAAACTTGCCGATCCCTCGATCCCGATCGAGCGCAACCTTCCCGAGTTTGCCGAGCCCGCGCAGCGTTATTGTCCGGCGAACGTCTACGAGGTGGTTGTGGAAGGCGGGCGCGAGCGCTTCCAGATCAACGCCCAGAATTGCGTCCACTGCAAAACTTGTGACGTGAAGGACCCAGCCCAGAACATTACTTGGGTGCCTCCGGAGGGCGGCGAGGGACCGAATTACGCCAATATGTAGGGCGTTGCCGGAATGCCGCGGCAACCGGCCACAAACCAGCCGCCTTTAACCTGCAAGGAAGCTTTTGGTTTGTGACCGGGACGAAAAGCGCCTAACCTTGGTTGGGGATTAGACGAACCGCGTTTTTTTGGGGCGGCGTGATAGCCGAAGCCATATGAAAATTGTGCATCGTGCGGCTCTGCGCAGGTTGGCGTGGGGTTCTCTACTCGTTGCGGCCCTCATCGGCTCGCCCGCGGCCTATTCGGAAGTCGTCTCGCAGAATCTGGAGGACTCCGGCACGCTGCTCGGCAACTATCTTTCCGGTCGTCTCGCCCGGGGCGATCACGACACGCTCGCGGCCGCCGGCTTCTATTCGAAGGCGCTCGCCGAAGACCCTAGCAATGAGATTATTCTTGAGCAGGCCTTCCTGCTCGAAGCTGCGTCGGCGCATTGGGATCGCGCCGTCCAACTCGCCAAGGATCTCGTCAAGGCGGAACCCACGCACAGGATCGCCCGCTTCCTGCTCGGCTGCGAGGCTTTCAAGCAGGGGAACTTCGAGGAAGCCGATGAGCATTTCGCCGCCGCGCGCCAAGGGCCGATCGCCGACCTCACCTCGACGCTGGCCCGCGCCTGGGTACAAGAGGCCGACGGCAAGCCGGATGAAGCTTTCGCCACGCTCGACAGTTTGAGCGACGCCGACTGGGCCCAATTCTATCAGCGCTATCATCGCGCACTGATTGCCGATCTCGCCGGCAAGCAGGACGTGGCGCGGCAGGCCTTCGCCGCCGCCTTCAAGAAGAACCCGTCGACCCTACGGGTCGCCGACGCTTATGCGCGCCATGCGGTGAACAGCAACAACCGCAAGCTTGCCCGCCAAACTCTGAAGAACCACATCGCCAAATCGTCAGGCCATCCTCTGTCTGAAGCGCTGCTCTCCGAGATCGAAGAGGGCAAGACCCCGCCACTTCTCGTCACCACGCCGAATGACGGTCTCGCCGAGGTCTTCTACGGCATCGGCGATGCGCTCGCGGGCGAGGGCGGGCTCGATATGGGCATCATCTTCCTCCAGTTCTCGCTCTACCTGAAGCCGGATGCGCCGCTCGCCTATGCGGCGCTGGCCGAGGCATATGAGAGCGCAAAGAAATACGAGCTGGAAATCCAGGCGCTGGATCAGATCAAGCCGGACTCGCCGCTCTGGCCCAACGCACAGATCCAGAAGGCTTTCGCGCTCAACTCGATGGAGCGGGTCGACGACGCCAAGGTGCTGCTCGAAGAGTTGGTCGCCAAGGATCCGAAAGACGTCCGCCCGCTTGACGCGCTCGGCAATATCCTGCGCTCGCATGAGCGCTATGCCGAGGCGCGCGACTATTACAGCCGCGCGCTCAAGCTCATCCCCAAGCCGACCAAGGAGAATTGGACTCTGTTCTATTCGCGCGGCGTGTGCAACGAGCGGACCAAGGATTGGCCCGCGGCCGAGGCCGATTTCAAGCAGGCGCTCGCGCTGGCACCCGAGGAGTCGCTCATTCTGAATTATCTCGGTTATTCCTGGGTTGATCAGGGCCACAATCTGAAACAGGCGATGGACTACATCCGCAAAGCGGTGAAGCTGAAACCCGACGACGGCTATTATGTCGACAGTCTGGGTTGGGCCTATTACCGGCTCGGCAATCTTCCCGCCGCGGTCGAGAATCTGGAGCGCGCCGTCGAGCTGAAGCCGGACGATCCGATCATCAATGATCATCTCGGCGACGCCTATTGGAAGGTCGGCCGCACGCTCGAGGCCAAGTATCAGTGGTCGCAGGCGCTGACGCTCAAGCCGGAGGATGAGCAGGTCGTCACCCTCAAGCAGAAGATTGCCGGAGGCCTTCCCGACAGCACCCAGACCAAGTCGGCGCAAGACCGGACGACCCAGGCGGCGGGGCAGAAAACGCCGCAATAGACAGCCCCGGCCGACGCGCTTATGCGAGCGTGCATGACGGCGCTCTGCGATATTGGCCGTGCCAAGCTCAATCTGACGCTGGAAGTGCTTGGGCGGCGCCCCGACGGCTTTCACGAGCTGCGCAGCTTGGTCGCTTTCGCCGGCATTGGCGACGTGCTTGAGCTCGAACCTGGACCCGCACTTGGGCTCTCGGTCGAAGGTCCTTTCGCGGATGCTTTGGATGGGGAGAACCTCATCATCACGGCTGCGGAAGCCACCAAGATCGCTAATCCCGATCTGCGGCTGGGCCGGTTCCGTTTGATCAAGGCCCTACCTGTCGCCGCCGGGCTTGGCGGCGGTTCTGCCGACGCAGCCGCCGCCTTGCGGCTGATCGCTCGCGCGAACGACGGCACTCCGACCGAAGCCGAGTTGGCGGGGCTCGCTGCTGGGCTTGGCTCCGATGTGAGCGTTTGCTTGGCGAGTCGTTCCGCGCTCATTGCAGGCCGCGGGCACAAGGTGAGATTTGCCAAGGGCTTCCCGAACTGCGGCGCGGTTCTCGCTAATCCCGGGTTGCCGCTCGCCACGGTTGCCGTCTACGCCGCCCTCAACGCCGCACCATTACGTGTGTCGCCGGAAGCGGAACCTGAATCTCCCGACTTTGCCGGCGATTTCCGGAAGCTGGTGCAGTATCTCGATCCGCGCGGGAACGACCTCGAGCCGGCTGCCATACGGTTGGCGCCGGTTATCAAGAACGTGCTGGCCACCCTTCGCGGCTTGCCTGGGGCGCGCATCGTGCGGCTATCGGGAAGCGGCCCGACCTGCTTTGCCCTATTTGCGACTGAGGCGGAAGCCAAGCGCAATGTGACAGCACTTGCCGCCGAGCACCCGAATTGGTGGGTCGCCGCGACGGAGCTCGGCGATTAGAACGGGCGGTCGACGCAGAATGCGATCGCCTCGAGCAGAGCCGCCTTCGCCTCCGACTCGGGGAAGATGGCGAGATCGTCGCGGGCGATGGCGCCGTAATGGCGCGCCCGCTCCATGGTATCGGCGATCGCGTTATGCCGCTTCATCAGCGCCATCGCCTGCTCGAGATCGCTATCGAGAATGTCGCCCTGCTTCAGCGTGCGCTGCCAGAACGCGCGCTCGGCGGCCGTGCCGCGGCGATAGCAGAGGACGACGGGAAGCGTGATCTTGCCCTCGCGGAAATCGTCGCCGACGCTCTTTCCCAACAGCGACGGCTCGCCCGAATAATCGAGCGCATCGTCGACAAGCTGGAACGCGAGCCCGAGATTGCGGCCATAGGAACGCAAGGCCGCTGCTTCCGATTTCGGCCGCGCCGCGATCACCGCGCCGACTTCCGCCGCGGCGGCGAACAAAGCCGCGGTTTTGGCGTCGATCACGGCGAGATAGTCGTCCTCGGTCGTCTCTGTGTTCTTGGCGGTGATGAGCTGCATCACCTCGCCCTCGGCGATGATTGCCGCGGCATCGGAAAGAATACGCAACGCGCCAAGCGAGCCGACATCGACCATCATCTTGAAAGCCTGGCCGAGCAGGAAATCGCCGACCAGCACGCTCGCCTCGTTGCCCCAAAGCAGCCGCGCCGCGGTCTTGCCCCTACGCAGATTGCTCTCGTCGACGACGTCGTCATGCAAGAGCGTCGCGGTGTGCATGAACTCCACGCTCGCCGCCAGCCGCACATGCCCGTCGCCGCCATATTTGCAGAGCTTGGCGGCTGCCAGCGTCAGCATCGGCCGCAAGCGCTTGCCGCCTGAATCGATTAAATGGCGGGCAAGCTCGGGGATCAGCTCGACATTGGAACGCGCGCGGTCGAGGATGATGCGGTTGACATGTGTCATGTCCTCCTCGACAAGCGCGACGAGGGGCGCAAGGCTCGCTTTCGCGTCGTTCCCGCCGGCAAGCTTAACCACAACTCCCAAGGGACTTACTCCTGAAATCAGTCGAGAGAGGCGTCATTTTCTCGGATATTGTCGGCGGTCGCCCAGCAAGGTCAAGGCGCTCCGCCGTGGGGTCAAGAGACACAGGTCATAGCACGCCATGAAGGAATTATTGCGCACGAACGATCCCGTGCTTCTGTCCTATGTCAGCGCGCTGCTACAGGAAGCCGATATCGAGCATATGGTCGCCGATACCAATATGAGCGTGCTCGAGGGCTCGATCGGCATTCTGCCGCGTCGCGTCCTGGTTGAGAGCGCGCGGCTCGCGCAGGCGCGCAATCTTCTCACCGAGGCCGATCTCGGCCATGTCATCTCCGACGACGAAAAAGCCTAAGCGCGGGGGGGCGCCAATGAGCGTCACCACCGCCGACGATTTTCTCGGCGGGCGCATCACCGTGATTCAGCCGAAGAGCGGGCACAGGGCCGGCAGCGACGCGGTGTTTCTCGCCGCCGCAGTGCCGGCGCGCAAGGGCGAGCTCGTGCTCGATGCCGGCTCAGGCGTCGGTGTCGCGGGCCTTTGTCTCTTGGCGCGCGTGCCCGGGATCGAAGTCACTGCCGTCGAGATCGACGCCAAGCTCTGCGCGCTCGCCACGAAGAATGCCGCGCGCAATGGCTGCGACGAGAAGTTCAGA
Organism: Methyloceanibacter sp.; assembly: GCA_036257375.1. GTDB lineage: Bacteria > Pseudomonadota > Alphaproteobacteria > Rhizobiales > Methyloligellaceae > Methyloceanibacter. The sequence goes on along the minus strand of DATAFR010000160.1, from coordinate 6,695 downwards.
ATCGTCAATGCCGACGTGACCTCGCCTGGAAAAGCCCTGCGTGCCGCCGGCCTCGCAAGCGAGAGTTACAACCATGTGCTCGCCAATCCCCCCTTCCATGCCGAAGGCAAAGTGAGAGCCGCGCCCCATCGCGGCAGAGCCGTCGCCCATGTCATGGGGGAAGACGCGCTTTCCGCTTGGATGCATTTCTTCGCCGCCACGACGGCGCCGAAGGGCCTTCTCACGCTGATCCATCGCCCCGAATCTCTCGGCGAGCTTCTGCATCTTCTCGAAGGTCGCTTCGGCGACATTGCCGTCTTTCCACTCTTCCCCAAAGACGGCGCGGCCGCCGTTCGCATTATCGTGCAAGGCAGGAAAGGGAGCCGGGCGGGACTCGGTCTCCTACCCGGCCTCGTCCTGCATCATGCAGATGGCAGCTACACGGCCGAGGCCGAAGCCGTGTTGCGGGGAGGAGAAGGGCTCGATCTCGGCAGATCGAACAAAAGGAAGGGCCGCCGCCTAGGGGGGAAAGGCGGCAGCCCTCTATCGCCCGAGCGTGAGGAGCCTTCTCGGGCAGGCAAGGTCCGCTAGTAGCAGACCCTGACGTCCTTCCAGATCTTCTTGAAGTAGACGCCGCCGTAGCCGTTCGAGACCTTGATCGTCACGAGGCGCGGCTCGTAATAGCAATGCGGCAGGTAATTGTACGAATAGGTGCTCAGCCAGGGCGTGCCGATATAGAGCGAGAAATTCGATTTGGCTGAAGCGGGGGAAGCAGCGCCGAGAGCCATGACTGACAGGGCGGCGGCGGAAGCAAGAATGGTCTTCATCATCGGGGTCAACTCCTTCTAGCGGCGATGATCGCCGGTGGGTCAAACGAGGGATCGCCCTCGTTCATGCTGCCGTTCTAGCTGGAGCGGACTGAACCGAAGCTGAGGCTGCTATTCATCTGGCATTCAGCGCAAAAGCCCGGATTTCCGGGGCTCAAAAGCCAAAGGGCCACTCCGCTTTCGGGAATGGCCCTTTGCCAAACGGATGCGCCTAAGGAGGCGCTCGCGCCTAATACCAACGGCGCCAATAGCGGGGGCCGCTGCGCCAATAGGGATAGTAAGCGTAGGGATAGCCGTAGGCGTAAGGACCGCCCCAATAGCGATAGCGCGGGCCATACCAGCCCCAGCGCGGTCCGACATAGACGTTCACGCCGGGGCCGCCATACCAGCCACGGCGCCAGCCCGCTTCCGCGGAGCTCGGGGAAAGCGTGACGAAGGCGAGCACGAGGGCTCCAAGCGCCAGCGCAAAGGTTGCAAGCTTGCTCATTCATTCCTCCTCGAAAGATCGAAAGCGGCGCAGTTCCGCCCGAACCGCACCGCCGGGGCGGGTGTTCCCACCGTCGGCGACGAATATAGCAGCGATTTCGCACAAACCGGTGCCGCTCGGTGACTTGCGCTAACCAAACGCTTAAAGGCCACCGCTCATGTGATTCTTATTGGCACAGAATCCGCCATCTCGCGCCTTGATTTGGCGCAACGCATCTGTACGTTAAGTCGCCATGAACGGATTGCTGAACGACATCACCAATAGCCAAACCTGGAAGAGCTATCTTCCAGCGTCCTGGACGAGCTCAGGACCCATCATCCCCGTGCTCAGATTCAGCGGCGCGATCGGAGTGATCACGCCGCTCAGGCCCGGCCTCTCCCTTTCCACCAGCGCGGCGGCGATCGAGAGGGCCTTCACCATGCGCGGCGCCAAGGCCGTCGCCATTCAGATCAACTCGCCGGGCGGTTCCGCCGTGCAGTCGATGCTGATCTATAAGCGCCTCCGTGCGCTCGCCGTCGAGAAGGGACTTAAGGTCTACGTGTTCGCCGAGGATGTGGCGGCATCGGGCGGCTATCTGCTCGCACTTGCGGGCGATGAGATCTACGCCGATCCAAGCTCGATCGTCGGTTCGATCGGCGTCATCACCGCGACCTTCGGTTTGAACGAGTTGATGGACCGCATCGGCGTGCAGCGCCGGGTCTATACGGCCGGCGAGAGCAAGGACATTCTCGATCCCTTCCTGCCCGAGAAGCCGTCGGACGTCGAGCGCATCAAAGTGCTACAGCGCGACGTGCATGAGCAATTCATCGACCTCGTGAAGACGCGGCGCGGCGCTAAGATCGAAAAGGCCGGCATCAATCTCTTCACGGGAGAGTTCTGGTCGGGGAAGAAGGCGCTCGAGCTTGGCCTGATCGACGGGCTCTCGGACCTGCGCACGAAGATGCGCGAAATCTACGGCGAGGAGGTGCGCCTCAAGCTGGTGATGCCGTCCACCTCCTGGTTCCGCCGCAGACGCAGCATCTTTGCCGAGAGCGGCGGTTTCGAGCTAGGCTTCTCGCCCGGCGGCTTTGCCGCAGATCTCATCTCGGCGATCGAGGCGCGCGCGCTTTGGTCGCGTTTCGGGTTCTGACCATGCCGCAACTTCTGATCCTTGTTGCAGCGGGCGCGGGGTTTTTCCTCGCCGGGCGCTGGTATCGCGATGTGCAAAGGCGCATCGCCGCCGAGTTGCGCGCCGCGGAGGAGGCCTTGCACCGGCGCGAGCGCGAGAGCGTCGTGCCTCTGGAGCGAGACCCCGCGACCGGAATCTACCGTCCAAAGCGGGTGGCGCATAGGGCCGAAACCACGCGGCATTAACGCCCCGGCCATTGTTATCTCGCAAAACCTATGGCTTTCCTTGCGCCGCCAAGGCGACTAGCGTCCGCGCCTGAGCGTTCAAGCGCGGCCTGAGGGCTTCAATGGGCAAGCTGAGCAAATCCGTGCGTTCCGGCGCACCGTCCTTCCAGGACCTGATCCTGAAGCTGGAGCGCTTCTGGGCCGATCAGGGCTGCGTCATTCTCCAGCCCTACGATATGGAGATGGGGGCCGCGACTTTTCATCCCGCGACTGCGCTGCGCTCGCTCGGGCCCAAGCCCTGGCGCGCGGCCTATGTGCAGCCATGCCGCCGCCCCAAGGACGGCCGCTACGGCGAGAACCCCAACCGGCTTCAGCACTATTATCAGTTCCAGGTGATCCTCAAGCCGTCCCCGCCCGACATTCAGGACCTCTACCTCGAGAGCCTCTATGCCATCGGCATCGATCCCATGAAGCACGACATCCGCTTCGTCGAGGACGATTGGGAGAGCCCGACGCTCGGTGCCTGGGGGCTCGGCTGGGAAGTTTGGCTCGACGGCATGGAGGTGACCCAGTTCACCTATTTCCAGCAGGTCGGGGGCTTCGACTGCGATCCCGTCTCTGGCGAGCTGACCTATGGATTGGAGCGCCTCGCCATGTATGTGCAGGGCGTCGACAACGTGTTCGATCTCGATTTCAACGGCGGCAAGGGGAAGGACGAGGTCACCTATGGCGACGTCTTCCTTCAGGCCGAGCAGGAATATTCCCGATTCAATTTCGAGGCGGCCGACACGGCCAAGCTGCTCGAGCATTTCCGCGACGCCGAGGCCGAATGTCGGGCGCTGCTCGCCAAGGGCGGCGGCGAGCGCCATTTGTTGGCGCTGCCCGCCTACGATCAGGCCATCAAGGCCTCGCACATTTTCAATCTGCTCGATGCGCGCGGCGTAATCTCGGTGACCGAGCGGCAGGCTTATATCTTGCGCGTGCGCGATCTCGCCAAGGCCTGCTGCGCCGCGTGGCTTAAGACCGAGGCTGGCGGCGCCAATGCTTGAAGTCTATCGCGATGAGCAAAATGCGCCGCCGCAAAAGCTCACCCCTGCGCTCAAGCCCAGGCTTAGGTCATGGACCGGCCGCATCTGGCGGGCAACGCCCACAAGCTTCCAGCTCATGTTGAAGCTCGATGCCAGCCTTCCGATTTCCTCGATCGAGGACGACGATCTGCGCGAGACGTTGTCGCCCTTCGCCGCCGAGCTGGCGAGCTTCGCGCTCTATCTCGATTACACCGACGAGAACCATTTGCCGCTGCCTTGGGCGGTCGGGGCATTCCATGTCGACCGCACGCAACATGCCTTCATGCGCTTCTACGATTTCCTCGATACCGTGCCCGCGCATGCTCTGGTGCCGCTCCTACCGGCCGCGGGCGCGCAATCAGATTTGGTCTTAAGTGTCATCCCGTACGTCCTTGAAAAGAATCGGCTGATCTTCGCCATCACCGACTACGATCTCGGCTTTCATAACCGCATCGGCTGAGGCATGGCTGAGCTTTTGCTTGAACTGTTTTCCGAAGAGATCCCGGCGCGGATGCAGGCCCGCGCGCGCGAGGATCTTGCGCGCCTGCTGGGTGGCGCGCTCAGAGAGGCGGGGCTCGAGTTCAAGGAGATCGGCACCTTCGCCACGCCGCGCCGTCTGGTCGCGGTCGTCGACGGGCTGCCGCCGCGTTCGCCCGATCTGCGCGAGGAGAAGAAGGGCCCGCGCGTCGATGCGCCGGAAGCCGCAATCAAAGGCTTCCTCAAATCGGCGGGGCTCGCTTCGGTCGATCAGGCCGAGAAGCGCGAGGACAAGAAGGGCGCGTTCTACGTCGCGACAATCGAGAAGAAGGGCCGGCCCACCGATGAGGTGATCGCGTCCATTCTGCCCGAGATCGTGCGCAATTTCCCCTGGCCGAAATCCATGCGCTGGGGCTTGGGCAAGTTGCGCTGGGTGCGGCCGCTGCATTCGATCCTCTGCCTGTTCGACGGCAAGGTCGTGCCTTTCGAGATCGACGGCATCAAGAGCGGGAAGGCGACGCGCGGTCACCGCTTCATGGCGCCGGAGCTCTTTAATGTGAAGGGATTCGCCGACTATCGGGAGAAGCTGCGCGAAGCTAAAGTGATCCTCGACGGCGATGAGCGCGCGGTGCGCATCTTGAAGGATGCGCGTGCCCTCGCCGCTAAAGAGGGCCTTACCCTCGTCGAGGACGAAGCCTTGCTCGCCGAGAATGCGGGGCTGACCGAATGGCCGGTCGTCCTGATGGGCTCTTTCGAGGCGGACTTTCTCTCCATGCCGCCCGAGGTGCTCTCGACCTCGATGAAGGCGCACCAAAAATGCTTTTCTCTGCGTAAGAAGGGAGGCGATCTCGCCAATCGATTCATACTCGTGGCGAATCTGAAGGCGAGCGATGGCGGCAAGGCGATCGTCGCCGGCACTGAGCGGGTGATCGCCGCGCGGCTAGCCGATGCCAAATTCTTCGTCGACCAGGACCGCAAAGTGAAGCTCGACGAGGAATGCATACCGAAGCTGAAAGGCATTATTTTCCACAAGAAGCTCGGTACCCAATATGACCGCGTGGACCGCATTCGCACGCTGGCGCGTGAACTTGCGCCGCGCGTGGGTGCAAGGCCTGACGACGCCGAGAGGGCGGCAATGCTCTCCAAGTCTGATCTCGTCAGCGGGATGGTCGGCGAGTTTCCCGAGCTGCAAGGCGTGATGGGCTGCTACTACGCCCTCGACCAGGACGAGAACCCCCTCGTCGCCAACGCCATCGCCACCCATTACAAGCCGCTGGGGCCTTCCGATGAAGTTCCCCGCGAGCCCGTGGCAATTGCAGTGGCGCTCGCGGACAAGCTCGACATGCTGGTTGGCTTTTGGGCGATCGATGAGAGGCCGACCGGGTCCAAGGATCCTTATGCACTCCGCCGCGCCGCCCTCGGCGTGATCCGCATCGTGCTTGAGAATGGCGTGCGGCTGCCGTTGAAAGGGGAGCTTCGCGCGCACCTGCCTGGAGACGAAAAGAAACGGGAGGAGATTGCTAAGACCCTGCTCGCCTTTTTTGCCGACCGGCTCAAGGTGCATCTGCGCGATCAAGGCGCGCGGCATGATCTGGTCGACGCCGTGTTCGCGCTCGGCCGCGACGACCTCTTGATGATCGTCAAGCGCGTCGAGGCGCTGGGCAAATTCCTCGATACGGAAGACGGCGAGCATCTCCTCACCGGCACCAAGCGCGCCATCAACATCCTGCGCATCGAGGAGAAGAAAGACGGCAAGACCTACGACCAGGCGCCCGACCGCGACCTGCTCAAACGTCCGGAGGAGAAAGCCCTCGCCAAGGCCGTGGATGAGGTCGAGAAAGCCGCCGCCGCCGCTGTCGCGCGCGAGGATTTCGAAGCCGCCATGGCCGAGATGGCGAAGCTCCGCGCTCCCGTCGATGCCTTCTTCGATTCCGTCACGGTCAACACGCAGGAAGCAGATTTGCGCGCCAACCGCTTACGCCTGTTGAACCGCATCCGCGCCACGACGTTGACTGTCGCCGACTTCTCCAAGATCGAGGGCTAGTCGTCGTGCCCAACGTCACTCTCATAACGCTTTGCGTCGCCGACATCGCACAGGCCACGCGCTTCTATGAGAGTCTCGGCTACGCGAAATCGAAGACCGCGAGCCAGGAGAGCGTCAGCTTCTTCCGCGCCGGTGGCGTCGTGCTGGCATTATGGGGCCGCGATGCGGAAATCGAGGATGCGAATGCGCGCTCGCTCTGGACCGGCAATGGCGGCATCTGCGTCGCCCAAAATGTCGCAAGCGAAGCCGAGGTCGATGCTGTTATGGCAAAGGCCGAGGCTGCAGGCGCGCGCATGCTGAAACCGGCGGCCAAGACCTTCTGGGGCGGGTATAACGGCTATTTCGCCGACCCCGACGGACATCTCTGGGAGATCGCCTTCAATCCGCATTGGGGGTTGGAGGAGGATGGGCGGATCAAATTGCCGGACTAATGAGGCCGATGCCGGGTCATCTCTTCGTCTATGGCACACTCAGAGCCGAGA
>DATAFR010000159.1:0-13568 GCA_036257375.1 Methyloceanibacter sp. | reverse complement strand
CACTGATTTTTGTTACAGGTACGTGGAGCTGCCGCCACCCATTTGCACCCATTGAAATTGCTTGTATTTTCGCTATAACAAGTAACAAAGGGCAGAAGGTAGCTTTTTCAATCTAAGTTATTGAAAATGCTGGTAGCGGAGGAGGGACTCGAACCCCCGACACGCGGATTATGATTCCGCTGCTCTAACCAGCTGAGCTACTCCGCCAATTGGCTTGCAAGTCGCCGATATAGGGATCGCCAGTAATTGGTGTCAAGCAAGCGCCTTGTATGCACCAGGGCGCGCGCGACCTGCCATTTGATCCTGACCCTAATCGGCTCCGGCAGCCTGGCCCGCGCTGGCATCAGCGCCGGGGCGCGCGCTTTCAGGCTGCGCGCGGCAAGCTGCGGGGCGAGCCCGAAGCCAGGCTCCTTGACGAAGCGCAGCATGGTGAAGAGGCCCAAAGGCCTCAGCGAACGCCGCTCGGCAAGCCTGAGATCGTCACAAACCAGCACCTGATCGAGCCCGAACACGGGGCGCCAGCCGATAAATTCGGCGAACGGCGCCAGCCGCCGCTCAAGGAAGCCACGCATCCCCTCCTCCTGGCTGAAGTGATTGACGAGGATCACCTCCCCGCCCGCGGCGCAGACCCGCTCGAGCTCGCGCATCACCCGCTCCGGCTCAGGCACCACTGTCATCACATACATGGCGACGACCGTATCGAAGCTCTCGTCGGGAAAAGCCAGAGCCCCGGCATCCATCTCGTGCAGAGCGACGACATGGTCCAGGCCCTTGCGCTCGACCTTGTCTTGCGCCTTGGCCAGCATCTCCGGCGACAGATCGATGCCGGTGATGGTGAGGTGGCTGCCATAGCAGGGCAGCGACAATCCGGTGCCGACGCCGACCTCCAGCACACGACCCTTGCGCCGGTTGATGATCTGGACCGCGTGTTTGCGCCCGGCTTCGGCGACCAGGCCGAAGGTGAAGTCATAGATGGGTGCCCAGCGGCGATAGGCATGACGTACGGAAGCCGCGTCCATGACTTGTGCCTTGTGTGCCACGTTTCCTCTCCGACCTCTGAGCGCGCCTCGATCGGCGCGCTTACCGCGATACGGCCGCCAACGTCTCTTCGCTTCCGCTTTTTGCCGCGGATGTCGCAAAGCCGTCTTTGGCCAACCCGGCCGCTGCAACCGCGGACTTGATCCATCCGCCGCCGAGAAGCCGCTCCCCGCCGCCATGCGCGGCATAGAATACGCAAGCCTGTCCGGGTGAAACGCCATCCTCACCCTGCGTGAGCTCGACGGTCCAGCCCTCGGCCTCACGACTCAAACGCGCCGGCTGCAAGGGTCCGCTCGATCGGATCCTGGCAAGGATTTCCGCGCCTTCCGCAGCAATACCCTCGAACGGCTCATCGCCCAGCCAATTCACTTCGCGCAGCTTCAGCGTCCGCATCCGCAGGCACTCTTTCGGGCCGACCACGACCTCTCTGGCCGAGGCATCGAGCCTGACCACGTAGAGCGCTTCCTTGGCCGGAACGCCGATCCCCTTCCGCTGCCCGATCGTGAAGTTGATGATGCCGCCGTGGCGGCCGAGCACGCGGCCGTCGACGTGGACGATGTTGCCCGGCTCGGCTGCGCCGGGACGCAAACGCTCGATCACTTGCGTGTAGCGCCCGGTCGGCACGAAGCAGATGTCCTGGCTGTCGGACTTCTCCGCAACGGCGAGCCCGAAATCGCGCGCGAGCTTGCGCGTCTCGTCCTTCTGAAGCCCGCCGAGCGGGAAGCGGAGGAAGCCGAGCTGCTCGCGAGTCGTGGCGAACAGGAAGTAGCTCTGATCGCGCTCCTTGTCGGCGGCGCGGTAAAGCTCCCACCCCGCGGGACCCGGCTCGCTTCTGACGTAGTGGCCTGTCGCGAGCGCCGAAGCGCCAAGCCCTGCCGCCGTCTCCAGCAGATCGTGGAATTTGATTTTCTGGTTGCAGGCGACGCAGGGGACCGGCGTCTCGCCCTGGAGATAGCTGTCGGCGAATGCGCCCATCACCGTCTTGGCGAAGCGCGTCTCGTAATCGAGCACGTAATGCGGAATCTTGAGTAGGTCCGCGACTCTGCGCGCGTCCTGGATGTCCTGACCGGCGCAACAGGCCCCTTTGCGGCCGACCGCCTCGCCGTGGTCGTAGAGCTGCAGCGTAATCCCGACGACGTCGTAGCCTTGTGACTTGAGCAGAGCAGCCACCACGGAGGAATCGACGCCGCCCGACATGGCGACGACCACGCGCGTATCGGCCGGGCGGCCTTCAAGATGCAAACTGTTAAGCACTGGGGGCTGCTGCAACAATGCCACTAAAATCCCCGCTCGAAATCACTAAATGGCGTGCCGGTCATGGTTTTTATTGTCCGGCAATATAGACGGTCCGCGCTCTGATCCTGGCGATTTTCTTTCGCCAACCTTGCCTCGGAACATAGGCATCGGCCGCTTGTTAAGCAAGGCAAAGCGCCGCCCCGAAGGCCTTTCGCGCCGCCCTTGGAAGGGCGAGGTTCCTGCTGTGAATTCAGCAACTTTGGGCTATTTCCTTGCCATTTATTTTACCTGACAGCTTAGGCAAATCTTAAACGCGGCTTGCTAGTTTCGCCTGAGATGTGGCTCATCGAGCAAATGAGTGTAGTGAGTACGATGACCGAGAATTACAGGCCACGCGTGAGATACGTGATCGGACCCGACGGCAGCCCCCTGACCGTCGCCGACCTCCCTCCCCGTGACACCAAGCGTTGGGTGATCCGCCGTAAGGCCGAGGTTGTCGCCGCTGTGCGTGGCGGCTTGATCAGCCTCGAAGAGGCTTGCGAGCGCTACACGCTGACGGTCGACGAGTTCCTGAGCTGGCAGCGCTCCATCGACAAGCACGGCCTGCCGGGCTTGCGCGCCACCCGCGTCCAGGAATATCGCGGCAGCTAGTCGCCTTTAGGGCAAGCGTGGATATGGCCGGGGCTTGCCCCGGCCATCGCGTTTCTATTGCCGCGGCGTGCCTGCGGCGACGGACGGCATCGCCCGGCTGCAATTGGTCTCCCCGCGCTTCCAGCGGGCAATGTCGAATTGCATCTTGGCGGCGAGTTGGGGCGGCATCTTGCGGTTGTCGGTGCTCACGACAGTGTAGCCGCCCTCTTGCTGGAAATTGATGATGTAGGTCAGAAGGCCTGGACGCACGAGCGCTCCCTCTCGTGAATCGTGATCTGCACCGTGCCGCCGTTGGCACTGACATTGGCACGATAGACGTAATTGGGCAGAAGAGGCGCGTCGGCGTTGAACCAGCAGCTCTTGATCCTGCCGCCGAGCATCACATAGGCATCGACCGCTCGCGACCCGGCCATCGCCATCCGATTGGCGGGCGCGGCAGGCACCGCGCTCGTGCTTTCATTCGATGCGGCGCCAAGCGACGCGCCGCCGGAGCGCGAGCTGCTGCACGCCGCTAACGTTGCCGCCAGACTCAGGAGTACGCCCAACCACCAAACGCGTGACAACTCACTCTCCCCCGAAACTCCGTCCCTCTCAGTCGCGGAAATTCACATATTGCAGCGGCAACTCGACCTTGAGCCCCTTGATGTGCTGGATCACCGCCTGCAAGTCATCGCGCTTTTTTCCCGAGACCCTGAGCTCATCGCCCTGCACGGTGACCTGCACCTTGAATTTCCTGTCCTTGACCTCTTTCACCAGGCGCTTGGCCAGCTCCCGGTCGATGCCTTGGCGGATCAGCGCCTTCTGTCGCACCGCCTGGCCGGCGGCCTTCTCGAGCGGCCTATAGTCGAGCACGCCGACATCGATCTTGCGCCGGGCAAGGTGGCCTTGCAGCAGCTCATGCATCTGCTTGAGCTTGAGCTCGTCGTCGGCATTCAGCGTGATCTCGGCGCCGTTCCGCTCGACCCGCGACTGCGAGTTCTTGAAGTCGTAGCGCTGGCTCATCTCGCGCGTCATATTGGCGAGCGCGTTATCGACCTCGGCGAGGTCGGTCTTCGAGACGATGTCGAAGGACGGCATCGAGTTCTCCGGCGAAGGGACGACGGCTAAAGGCTACCTGGCCTAGTAGCCCCGGTTCAGCTCGCTACGCGGTGGGCCGCGATCGCCTCGAGCTCGGGCGAGGCGTTTCGCGCCTGCTCGAGGCGCACGCGCTCCGCGTCCCGTTCCTCGAGCAGCTCGACCTTCTTGAGATCCTCGCAGGCCTCGTCGAGCTCACCCTTGGCCGCCGCAAGTTTCGCGGCAAGATCGGCAGCCGACGCCGCCAGATTGTTGCGCCTCTGAATCGCCGCCTTGGCGAAGGTCGGGTAAGCGTAGTGGTTAACGTCGGAAATGCCAGCCCGTTCCTGCTCGATGGCGATCTGCCGATCGAGGTCGACCGCCATATGATGGAACTCGCCGATCATCGCCTCGATATCGGCGACCTTGCGCCGCTTCTCCTCGACATCGAAGCGCTTCAAGCGGATCAGTGCATCGCGTGACTTCATGACTCATTACCCTCAAGCGTCTCAGACCCCGTAAGGTGAAATTCAATAATCGTGCCAGTGGCGCATGGGCCGCAGCCGACTAGGCCAGCGTTTCGATCCGGGCCGAAAGCGACCCAGCTTGGGACAAATCCCAAAGGTCGCACAGCCGTCATGTTATTCAAAAGCATCGGCAATTTCCGCCTCAACAGCGTCCGAAGCCTTTGAGCAGGACCGAGCCCCTCACCCCTCCTCCCTGATCATCGCCAAGAGGGCTTAAGGGGCAGTAAACCATATGGATGGCATTTGACTTATGACAAACAGCGTGAAGGGCACGAAGGTTAGCGCTCGCCTTAAACTTAGCTTTTGTTAACTATTGGCCGTTAATTTGTTGATTCGAATTAATTAACCATCAGCGTCGCGTAGAGGTCAGGGGACAAGCCGGAAATTGCGAGGAGACGGGGGATTTTGACATGCGGGTTCTTCTGATCGAGGACGATAGCGCGACCGCGCAGAGCATCGAGCTGATGCTCCAGTCGGAGGGCTTTAACGTCTACAAGACTGACCTCGGTGAAGAGGGCGTCGACCTCGGCAAGATCTACGACTACGACATTATATTGCTCGACCTGAACCTCCCCGACATGAGCGGGTACGAGGTGCTGAAGACGCTCCGGGTCAGCAAGGTGCAGACGCCCATCCTGATCCTCTCCGGCATGGCCGGCATCGAGGACAAGGTGCGGGGCTTGGGCTTCGGCGCCGACGACTATATGACCAAGCCGTTCCACAAGGACGAGCTGGTCGCGCGTATCCACGCCATCGTGCGCCGCTCGAAGGGCCACGCCCAGTCGGTGATCCAGACCGGCGGGCTGAAGGTCAATCTCGACACCAAGACGGTCGACGTTAACGGCCAGCGCGTGCATCTGACCGGCAAGGAATATCAGATGCTCGAGCTGCTCAGCTTACGCAAAGGCACCACGCTCACCAAGGAGATGTTCCTCAATCATCTCTATGGCGGCATGGACGAGCCGGAGCTCAAGATCATCGACGTCTTCATCTGCAAGCTCCGGAAGAAGCTCGCGGCCGCGACCGGCGGCAAGCACTATATCGAGACGGTCTGGGGCCGCGGCTACGTGCTGCGCAACCCCGAAGACGAATCCGAAGCCGCTTAGGCGTCGCGTCACGCCTAATTTCAGTCATGGCCGGAGCCTGCTCCGGCCATTGACGTTTGGAGAGAGCCCCTACCCGGCCTTTCGGCGCTTCACCTCGTCAAGCGCCCGCACTGCCGCCGCAGCCTCGGGCGTGAATCTGAAGATGCCGTGATGGCCCTCCGGCACCACGGCGAAATCGCCGCTTATTCCCGTCGTCGTCTCGGCCGCGCCGAGCACGAGATAACCGTCAGGCGCGAGGTGCGTGGCCAGGCGCGCAAGCACCGCGCGCCTGGTGGCCTCGTCGAAATAGATCAGGACGTTCCGGCAAAAGATCGCGTCGAAGCGGCCGAAGGCCTCGCCATGGTCGAGAAGATTGTGCGTGCAAAACTCGACCTTGCCGCGGATTTCGGGGTTGAGCTCCCAAGTATTGCCCACCTTGGCGAAATATCGGACCAACAGCGAGACGGGCAGACCTCTTTGCACCTCGAATTGGCTGTATTGACCTTTGCGCGCCCTATTGAGCGCATCCTCGGCGAAATCGGTGGCCAGGATCTCGACCGTCCATCCGGCAAGCTTACCGTCCATCTCGGCAAGCTCCATCGCCAGCGAATAAGGCTCCTGCCCGGTCGCCGCGGCGGCGCACCAAATCCTCACCCGGCGCGTGTCTTGCCGCTTCGCCATGAGCTTCGGCAGCATGGTCTCGACAAAAAAGTGAAATGGCACCTTGTCTCGGAAAAAGTAGGACTCCTGCACCGTCACGGCCTGGGCGACGCGGGAGCGCAGGGCTTCCGCGCCGGGACGCATCATCTCGAGCACGAGATGCGACAAAGACGGAAGTGCGAACTCGCGCAAGAGCGGCCTGAGCTTGCCCTCGAGCATGTCCTGCTTGTCGTCGCCGAGATTGAGGCCCGAATGCTCCTTCAAGATGCGGCGCACCAGACCAAATTCATGCGCCATCATGGCCGCTGACCCTTGATCAGCTGGGCCACCGTGAGCGCAATCTCGGCCGGGGGCAGGACCGCAGCACAACTCCCCGTGGCAGCAGCGGCCCCTGGCATGCCCCATACCACGCTCGAAGCCTCGTCTTGCGCGATCACGCTGCCGCCTGCCGTGGCAATGGCGCGTGCGCCCGCCGCTCCGTCCTGACCCATGCCGGTCAACACGATGCCAAGCGCGGCCGGGCCGAATGTCCTGGCGACACTTGCGAATAACGGGTCGATGGCGGGCCGGCAAAAATGCACCGGCGGCTCGCGGCCGATATGCAAGCAGGGCGCCTCGGGACGCCTCACCGTCATATGGTGATCGCCGGGAGCGACATAGACAACGCCATGCTTGAGCCGCTCACCGTCCCTTCCCTCTATTGCCTCCCGTCCCGTGACCCGCGCCAACCGCTCGGCCAGCACGGTGGTGAACATCGTCGGCATATGCTGCGCCACCAGCACCGCAACGTGGGGGAGAGAGGGCGCAAGCGTCCCGAGCACGGTCCCCAAAGCCTGCGGGCCACCCGTCGAGCTGCCAATCGCGATGACGCGCGGCGGCACCAAGGAGAACGACCGTTGCCGGAAGCTCGGCGGTTGTTCGACCTTATCGCCTCCGGCGCCCATCACGCCGGCGCCGTCGCCACGCGAAGGCCGCAACCCAGGCCGGCCCAACGCCTTGATCTTCGAGATCACTTCGCGGCGGAAATCCGGCTCGAGCGTGATCTCGCGATTGCTATCGGGCTTCGGCACATAATCGATGGCGCCAAGCGACAGAGCCTTGAAGCTGATTTCGGCGTTGCGCTTGGTGAGCGTCGACACCATCAGCACACGCATGCCCGGCCGCGCCTTCAAGAGAAGCGGCAACGCATCGAGCCCGTTCATGACCGGCATCTCGATATCGAGCAGGACGATGTCGGGTTGGCTGCGCGCTACGTCTTCGACGGCGAGCTTGCCGTTCGGGTGGCGTGCGACGACTCGGAGTCCGGGCTCTTCCCCGATCCAGCGTGAAACGAGACCCCGCACCACGGCAGAATCGTCCACCACCATGACTCTGATCGGCCGCTCCAAAAGATCCGGCTGAGTGGGAGCGACGTTCGAGGTATACATGCTCGCGTCCTGCAAGAGCATGGTCATATCGGGCTTCAGATCAGCCCGACCTCATGAAACTTGGCTTCGATAATGTCGCGGTCGAAGGGTTTCATGATGTATTCGTTGGCGCCCGCCGAGATGGCGCGGGTGATGTGCTCGACATCGTTTTCCGTCGTGCAGAAGATGACCTTGGGCCCATTGCCGCCGCGCTCCTTGCGCAGCGCGACGAGGAAGGCTATCCCGTCCATGACCGGCATGTTCCAGTCGAGCAGCACCGCATCCGGCATCGACATGCGGCATTGGTCGAGCGCGTCGCGACCGTTCTCAGCCTCCGACGCCGTGAAATGCAGCTCCTCCAGGATGCGCCGCGCCACCTTGCGAATGACGGCGCTGTCATCCACCACCAAGCAATGTTTCATGCGTTCCTTCCTCCGGTTTTGTGGCATGCGCTGGCAACCTTAGGCAGCCACACCGAATTCGTTGAGATCGAGCACCTTGTCGACATCGAGCACGACCAGGAGACCCTGCTCGAGCCGATGCACACCAGAGCAGACCTTGGCCCAGCGGCGATCGAGATTGACGGGATTGGCCTCGTAGCTCGAGCGCTTGAGTCGCAACACATCGCCGACCCGGTCGACGATAAGTCCATAGAGTTCGCCGCGCTCTTCGATGCCGACCGCGACCGGCGCGCCGCCATCTTCGCGGGGCGGAAGCCCGAGCCGGCGACGAAGGTCTATGGCCGTCACGATACGCCCGCGCAGATTGAGCAGACCCGCCACCTCCGGCGGCGCGAGCGGCACCTGCGAGATACCACGCGGCACGAACACGTCGCGTACGCGCTCGAGCCTGAGCCCGAAGAGTTGTCCCCCCGTCACCACCGTGACGAAACCTTCCGTCGCCTCGTCGAGGTCGCTCTGCTCAACCCTCATGCCGCCGCTCCCCATTGCCTGCAACAATCCTGTAGCGTTCCCATCAGCATCTGCCGGTCGAATTTGCCGACATAGCTTACGAAGCCCGCAGCCCGGCTTTTCTCGATGAGCAGCGGGCTCGAGTGCGATGAAAGAGCAATCAGCGGAATCTTCTGCCAGCGCGGATCGGCCTTGATACGCTCGGCAAGGGCAATGCCGTCCATGCCCGGCATGTCGAGATCGGAAACAATCAGGTCGAAGCTGACACCGCTCGCTTTCAAGGCAAGCACCTCGTCCGCGGACGCAGCCAGCGTGACCTCGTAGCCGCTCGCCTTGAGTAGCGGCGCCAACATGTTGCGGAAGAACTGGCTGTCGTCGACGAGCAGCAGCCTCGTGCTCCGGGAGGCCGCCGCGGGTTTGGCCTCGAGACGGTTGCCGAGCCCATCGCCAAGATAGTGCGAGACGTCGATGATCTCGGCCGCCTTGCCCTTGACGATCGCGGCGCCGATCACGCCGGGCGCTTCCGTCTTCAGCTCGATGTCGAGATGCTCTTCCACGATGTCCACGATCTCGTCGATGGCAAGCCCGACCGGCCGGCCCTCTTCGGTGAAGACCAACACAGGCTGCACGCCATCCCGCTCTTGAGTCGCGCCCTGCATATAGACAAGCGGCATGAGTGCGCCCCGATATTGCACGACATCCTCGCCGTTGCAGCGCTCGATCGCATCGCGCTCGATCTCCTCAAGCCGGGTGATGAGCGAAAGTGGCACGGCCTTCATGGCGGAAGAGCCGGCGCGGAACAGGAGCAATGCCGTCTTGTCTTCTTGCACGGTCGCGGCGGCGGCCGGCACAGCGCTCGCTGCCTCGGCCTGTCCCTCGACCGAGCCGACCACGCAACTCAGTGCATTGGGGTCGATGATCATGATGACGCTGCCGTCGCCGAGAATGGTGTTGCCCGAGAACATGCCGATATCGCGCAGCAGGCTCGACATCGGCTTCACCACGATTTCCTCGGTGCGGAGCACGCTGTCGACAAGGACACCGAAAAGCCGCGCGCCGACCTGAATGACAACGACCGTCAGCACGGCGTTGGCCACGCGCGCCGGCGTCGTCTCGCTGCCTTCGAGGTGAAGCAGTTGTGCAAGATCGAGCAGCGGCAAAAGCTTGTCGCGCAAGCGCAGGACGGCGGTGTCGTTGATCAGCTCGACGTCGTGGCCGGAAGCCTTGCCGGTGCGGACCAGCTCGACGACGCTGTATTGCGGGATGGCGAAGCGGTGACCTGCGGCCTCGACAATCAGGGCCGCCATGATGGCGAGCGTGAGCGGGATCTTGATGGTGAACGTCGTGCCGGCCGGCGAGCTCTCTTTGAGATCGACCGAGCCGCCGATCAACTCGATATTGTTGCGCACGACGTCCATGCCCACGCCGCGGCCCGAAACGCCGCTGACGGCTTGCGCGGTGGAAAAGCCGGGCTTGAAGATGAACTTGTAGATGTCAGGATCGCTCAGGCGGTCGAGCTCGGCGGCCGTCGTCAGCCCATTCTCGATGACCTTGGCCCGTATCTTCTGCGCGTCGAGCCCGCGCCCGTCATCGGCAACTTCAATGACGATATAGCCGCCTTGTTGATAGGCCCCGAGCTTGATCCGCCCTGTCTCCGGCTTGCCCTTCTTGGCCCGCTCGGCCGCAGTCTCGATCCCATGATCGGCAGAGTTGCGGATCATGTGGGTAAGCGGGTCCTTGATCATCTCAAGCACTTGCCGGTCTAGCTCGGTTTCGCCGCCGGCCATGTCGAGCTCGATCTTCTTGCCGAGCTCGAGCGACAGCTCGCGCACCAGCCGCGGCAGTTTCTGCCAGGCGTTGGCGATCGGTTGCATGCGGGCCTTCATGATGCCTTCCTGAAGCTCGGCAGTGACGGCCGAGAGCCGCTGCAAGGGGGACTTGAACTCGCTCTCGCCGCTCCGGCGCCCGAGATCGAGCAGCTGATTGCGCGTGAGCACGACCTCGCTCACGGTGGTCATCAGATGTTCCAGCGTATCGACGCTGACCCGCACGGTCTGGACGCGGGCTTGCGTCTCCCGCGCGGCCTCGGCGGCGCCGTTGCCGTTGCTCGCAAGCTCCCCCGTCGTATCGAGGGGATCGGGCCCGGGCGCTTCGCGCCAAGCACGCTCAAGCTCATCGAGCGACGCTTGCACGGGTGACACGTCCCTGGGTCCCTCCTCCTGGGCGCCGAGGCATAGATCCTGAGCGGCGTCGTGCGCCGCCTGGCTCGGTTCTCCAAGCGCCCGCATCTGCAGCCTGCCGATCAGATCGGCATCGGAGCCGAGCGGCTCTACACCGTCGCGCTCAAGTCCGCGCAGGATGTCCTTGATGCGGTCGATGCTGGCGAGAATGACACTGACGCCGTCGACCGTGACCGGCGCTCCGTCGCGATACTGGCCCATCAGCGTTTCGGCGGCATGCGCCAGCTTGGCGAGTCGCGTCAGGCCGAGAAAGCCGCAAGTTCCTTTGACCGTGTGGACGAGCCGAAAGATGGTATTGAGCATCTCGGCATTGTTGGGCTCCTGCTCGAAGCGCACGAGCTCCACGTCGAGTTGGTCGAGACCCTCGCCGGTCTCGGTCAAAAATTCGGATAATAGCTCGTCCATCGCTACCCCAGGGCACGCGAATAGGGCCCGCGCCGCAGGCCATTTCCCCACCTTGCCGGATTGTCGGTGAACTCTGGTTTACGTTTCGTTGACCACGGCACGGAATTCGGCTGGAAACGCCAGGTTCCAGCGACCTCACGCTGCCTTCAGCTCGACCTCGCCGTCGCGGGCCTCTGCCGTAAGGCTCATGCCGGCCGCGGAGGCGATTCGCCGCGTGTAATAAGGCTGAATCGAATGCGAATCGATTGTGACGCCATTCGTTCCCGCGAGCAGGCTCCTCACCTCATCCTTCAGCTTGGCCGCATCGCCCCTGGCGCGAACGGTGAAGCTCACCGCAGGCGGGGCGCCGGCGATCTCGACGCTGACTGTCCCTCCTCGCGGCAGAGCGACCGCGCCGAGCGCAACAAGGTTGAGCAAGAGCTTGACCTTGTTCTTCGGCAAGGTTACCGGCGGCCCCTGCCACTCGACCCGGTGTTTGCCGCTGCCGCTCACAAACTCCCGCGCGACCTTCTCGGCGTCGCGCAAATCGATCTCGGCGCCCGACGAGCCCGCCGCACCGAAGGCCAGCCGGGCAAATTGCAGCTTGGCCGAGGCTTGCGCCGCGCTCTTGCGGATCAGGTCCATGGCCGCCTCGCGCATCGCCTGGTCGGGCTCTTCGGCCAGCATCTCCAGTCCATTGGAGATGGCGGAGACGGGGTTGATCACATCGTGACAGATGCGGCTCGAGACGAGTGCCGCAAGCTCGAGATCGCCGAGTGCCGTCGGCTCGGTCATGGCCTCCTCCTTCGCTTCCGCATCAGTCGCGGAGATGACGTGGCCGATACCGGAATTTCTGTTACATGGGTCGTCGCACCCTCCCCTAACTGCCGCATCGGGGGCGCGAACGAATCAATGGCGTAAGTGAGCATTCTGCCTTGTCAGGCCCAAGACAGACAAGACGTGAGACGGATCGTTTCGCCTTCGATTTCAAGCGCGCCGGGGACGTCTTGACCGACGCCGCGGCCCGCGCCGGCGCCGCGATCATGGCGCATTTCAAGGAAGGTCCCGAGGTGGCGCTGAAGGGCGACCGTAGTCCCGTGACGCGCGCAGACCACGAGTCGGAGGCGATTATCCTCGCCGCGCTGGCGCGGCTTGCGCCCGACATCAAAGTCGTATCTGAGGAGTCTTGCGGGGCGATCGGTGCTCTTCCGAAGCGCTTTTTCCTCGTCGACCCTCTCGACGGCACTAAGGAGTTCATCGGCAAGCGGAGCGACTTCACCGTCAATGTCGCGCTGATCGAGGATGGACAGCCCATCTTTGGGCTCGTTTATGCACCGGCACGCGCGCTTCTAGCCCTGACGACGGCCAGGAGCGAAGCGGTCTGGGCCGAGCTTCCTCCCGACGCAGCAGGCGCCGATCTCGGCCGGCTTCGCTTGAGCCCGCTCCACGCACGGGCGCCTGACAAGACCGGACTGACAGCGCTAGTCAGCTTCTCCCATCTCGATTCCGAGACTGAAGCCTTCCTCGCAATGCTCAACGTGGCTGAGCGATCGAGCGTCGGCTCCTCGATAAAGTTCGTAGCCCTCGCGAAAGGAGACGCCGACGTCTATCCGCGCTTCTCGCCCACTATGGAGTGGGACACGGCGGCTGGCCAGGCCGTGCTCGAGGCGGCCGGGGGCAGTGTTGCCACCGCCAAAGGGGAGCGCCTCCGCTACGGCAAGACCGAAGCAGGACTGCGCAATCCGAGCTTCATCGCCTGGGGCTTGCGGGGTGCGGGAGGCCGATAGGCCACCTTTTAGTAACCGTTTAGTCAAATCATAGTGACCTAATTTCTGGCCGATTTTTCGCAGAAACTCAATGGGTCTACCGGGGACTGGCACCGGATTGGCACCGGAGACCTCATCCTCTGACTCTAACTTCAATGGGCGGATCGACGCTGAGTGCTTCGCTCACGGGGAGAGGCGGTCTTCTTATTTGAGTGCGCGGCTTTGCCACTACGTTTTGCCACAGCTTGCTTGAGGCGGCTTCTACCCTTCGCCTGCATACTCTCCTTTAGCGCAGCCATAATGTTGATGACCTGCGGAGCGAGCTTATCCTCGGCCGCTACTGTGATCACAGGCGCCCGTTGCTCTATCTTAGCCTGAAGCAATTCACGCAGAGCGGCGGCGAAGTCATCCGGCATCTTCTCGGGCTCGAAACGACCACTCTCGCGCTCGATCAGTTCAGCCGCGAGTTTGATGGCTTGAGGGTTTGCTTCGGCCGAAATGCCCTCGAAATAGTGCGACGGCTCGCGTAGTTCGTCGGCATAGCGGAGAATGTACAGCACCAGCCCGCGACCCAGTGCCTTAATGCCGACCAGGTGCTCGCGGCCATGCAT
>DATAFR010000158.1:0-7313 GCA_036257375.1 Methyloceanibacter sp. | reverse complement strand
GTTGACCCGCTCCACGCGATCCTGCATGGCGCCAACGGCCTGTAGTCCGACCGAAACGCCGTAATTTGTGAAGGCGTAGCGTATCTCGGGGGCATTGGGCTCGCGTGCGAAATAACCCTCCTCCACCCACATGCGGTCGAGCATGGCGAGCGAACGCCGCCTCTGCAGCTCCGCCCACCGCTCCTCTGGAAAAAATTGCGTCATCCACAACATCATGCCCAGTGCGAGATCCTGGGTGATGACGAGGTCGCCGGCGGTGCTGTCGACGATCGCGCGCATCTCGGCGATCTCCTGTGCCAGGCTCCGCTCGTCGAGCAGCCGGTAGCACACATAACCCTCGAAAGCGTCGATCCGACCGAAGCCGTAGCCAGGGTAAGGCCCGCTGAGATCCTCTTTCATCTTCCAGATCACGCCGCTCCCGGGCACGACGAAAGGTCCGTGAATGTCGCGTGCAAGCGCGATGCCTCTCTGCTGATAAAGCGGGTCGTAGCGCCCCAGCACCGACAGGGCATAGAGCCACATGACGAGATAGTGGAAATATTGCCCGTCGCGGTGGGACTCCTCGCCGATGCGGATGCCGCGCTTGCGACCCAACACGCGCTCGACCTCGGCCACGAGCTTCACCGCCTCGTCGAGGTAACGCTGCTCTTTCAGCTCCTCATAGAGGGACACCAGCAGGACGAGGCCGAAGGCATCGGTCCAGAGATAGCGCAGGCCGTTCGGCCAGATGCGCTCGGAACGCATGAACGCAAGCTTGGCAAGGACATAGTCTATGTCCTCGAAGCCCCTCATTTTTTGGCGGGAGTCTCATCGTCGGGGGGATCATCCTCGAGCGCGCGGTAGGCCGCACCTTCGAGATCCTCGAACTGGCCCGAGCGGAGCGCCCACATGAACGTCGCGAGGCCCAGCGCGCCGAGCAGAAGCGCAATCGGCACGAGCCAGGCTAGCGCCGTCATGGACGCCCCCTCCCCGCGAGCCGCGCGGCGTTGGCGGTGACGAGGATCGATGAGGTCGACATGGCAATGGCGGCGATCAACGGCGTGACCAAGCCCGCCATGGCGAGCGGCACGCAGGCGACATTATAGACCAAGGCGACAGCGAAGTTCTGCAAGGCCATCGACCGCGCTCGCTTGCCGGTCGAGATCGCGTCGAGGACGGGGCCGAGGCTTTCGCCCTGAAATACGAAATCGGCGGCACGCTGGCTAATATCGGCGGCACTTGCCGGTGACATCGAGGCGTGCGCCGCCGCGAGCGCAGGCGCATCATTGAGGCCATCGCCGACCATCAGCACTCTGTGCCCTTCGGCGGCGCGCGCGTCGAGCCAGGCGATTTTGCCGGCCGGTTTCAATTCCGCCCGCCAAGTGTCGATGCCGGCTTCCTGCACGATTCTCTCCGCCACTGCGGTCCGGTCGCCCGACAGCAACGCCACGCGATAGCCTTGCTGCTTTAGCGCCGCGACCACATCCGCCGCATCGCTCCGCACCTTATCGTCGAAGCGGAAGCGGACCGGCGGCATCCAATCGCGACGATACCAGACCTCGCTGTCCTCGCCCCGGCTCGCGACACCGCACCATGCGGCAGATCCGAGCCGCTCCTCGCCCTGGGCCAAGAGTCGTTTGAGACCGCTTCCCGAAACTTCCTCCACGCCAAATGATGCCACGACACCGCCCAACCGCTTCTCCGCAGCGGCGACGATTGCGCGCGCATAAGGATGCTTGCTGGCCGCAGCAAGCCCGGCCGCAGTCCGCAGCGTCTCATCCGAGATGCGCTCATCATCGAGGAGTTCCGGCCGCCCGAGGGTCAAGGTGCCCGTCTTGTCGAACACCACCATGTCGGTCTCGGCGATGCGTTCGAGCCCGTCGGGCGCCTTGACGATAATGCGGCGGCGGAAAAGCCGGCTCGACGCGGCGATCTGCACAGCGGGAACGGCGAGCGCAAGCGCGCAAGGACAGGTGATGATCAAGACGGCAATGGCATAGGTCAACGCCGGTTGCCACGAGGCGCCGGCAAGCATCCAGCCGAGGAAGGTGGCAAGGCCAAGCCCATGCACGGCTGGCGCATAGATCGCCGCCGCCCGGTCGGCGAGCCTGCGGTAGCGCGCCTTGCCCTGCTCCGCCGCAAGCATCAAGCGGCTGATCTCGGCGAGCAGCGTTGCCGTATCGGCGGCACGCACTTCAATCTCAAGCGGCCTGGTCAAGTTGAGCGTGCCGGCATAGACCTCCTGCCGGATTTTCACGCTCACCGGCGCCGTCTCTCCGGTGATCAGGCTGTGATCGATCTGGCCGGCGCCGGCGAGCACAATTCCGTCCGCGGCAACCCGCTCGCCCGTCGCCACCAGCAAACGATCGCCGGGGCGGAGAGCATGCGCTGGCACCATGCGATGCGTGCCGTCACGTGCGAGTAGCGTCGCGATGCCGCTTTGCAGGCTGAGTAGATTCTGCGCCTCGCTGCGCGCCCGCACCCGCAAGGTCTCGTCGAGGAAGCGACCGACCAGCAGGAAGAACAGCAGCGAGACGGCGGCATCGAAATAAACCTGCTCGCCGCCGCGCATGGTCTGATAGAGGCTCATGCCCGTCGCCAGCAGAATGGCAAGCGAGATCGGCACATCCATATTGAGGCGCCGGGCTTTGAGCGCGCCAAGCGCCGAGATGAAGAAGGGCTGGCCGGCATAGGCGACGGTGGGGAGCGCGATCAGGGCCGAAACCCAACGGAAGGCCGTGGCGAGCGCAAGGTCCATGTCGCTCGCCTCTCCCGACCACACCGCGATCGAGATCAGCATGATGTTCATGGCGGCAAAACCGGCGACCGCCACGCGCCGCAGCAAATAGCTCTGCCGCGCGTCGTCGCGGCTTTCCTTGACCACTTCGAGCGGGGCTGCAGCGAAACCCGCGCCCTTCAGCGCGTCGATGAAATCGCTCGCGCCCGCACGCGTCGGGTCGTAGACGATGCTGACCCGTTTCGCCGCGAGAGAGGCGCGTGCCGTCTCGACGCCTCCGACCTTGAGTGCGGCCCGCTCGACCGAACGCAAACAGCCGCCGCAATGCATGTTTTCGACCGCGAGCGTGAGCATCGCCGATACCCCGACCGGTTTGACGCTTTTCGCCTCTCTGGTGAGGCGCTCGGCGGGTGCGTGCGCGGTCATGGCGCTTCCGCGACGAACAGGCGCCGCTTGAGCCGGTACACGCTTCCCGGATGCTCACCCCCTTTGCGCGAGGCCACCGAGAGCACCCACAGGCCCGGGGCCAAGTCGATGGTGGCGGCATAGACGCCTTGCGATGTCTCTGCCAATTCGACCTTCCGGTCTTCCCGGTCGGTGGCGGGCCGGCTCAGCCTTCCCTTGATCGTGAGTCCGGTGACCGGCAGCGCCCCCTTGTCGAGAAAGCTCAGCGAAAGCCGCTTCCTCTCGCCGTCATAGGCGAGCTCAGTCTGCCAACCCCGCTCGGCCTGCCGCTCCGCGGCTTTCAGCGTCTCGTTGTAGTCGAGGCCCTTGCGGTAGGGATTAGACGTATCTCCGCCGCTGAATGTCGCCACCGCAAAATAGACGAAGATGGCATTGACGACGAACATCACGCCGAAGAAGCCGACCAGGGCGAGCAGCACATGCCGACCGCCGATGCCCGTGGCAGAAGAGGTCCGCGCCGTCATCGCTCGGGTCCCTGGAAGATGGTCGTGTGCTGGGCGCTGCTGATACCGTCGACCGCGCTCACCACGAAGTCGAAATCGGTGGACGCTGATGGCAGCGCCCGGACTGCATTCTTGTCGAGCGCCACATAGACCCTGAGCGACTGAAGCTCGTCGGCCGGCACGGTGATGACCGGGTGGGGCTGCTTTTCCTGGCCGACAACGCTCAGAGCGGCCCCCGGAAGGCCGCCCACGCCAATGCGGAACGAGCGCGGCGCATAGGTCTTGTTAAGAATCTTGACGGTATAGCCGTTGCGCACGCCACCATCGGACAGCTTGACATAGAGCGGGTTGCGGTCATGTAGGGCGCTCACCTCGAGATCGGGCCGGAGCATCAGCGCCGTCAGCATGATGAGGCCAACAACCACCATCGCCGTGGCGTAAAGCACGACACGCGGCCTGAACCAATCCACGGGTAGGATTTCCGGCCCCGGCGTCTCCAGATTGCGCACCGTGTCGTAGGCGACGAGCCCGCGCGGCCTGCCGACCTTGTCCATGATCTCGTTGCACGCATCGATGCAGAGCGCGCATTGAATGCATTCGAGCTGCGAGCCGTTGCGAATGTCGACGCCGGTGGGGCAGACCGCCACGCATTGCCGGCAATCGATGCAGTCCCCCCTGCCCTCCCAGGCCTGCCCGGCTTTGTGTGCACCACGCGGCTCGCCGCGCCACGCCCGATAGGACACGAGCAGCGAATCGCGATCGACCATGCCGCCCTGAATGCGCGGCCAGGGACACATATAGATGCAGACCTGCTCGCGGGCGATGCCGCCAAGCACGTAAGTGGTCGCGGTGAAGATGCCGATGAAGATGTAGGCGATCATCGGGGCTTCGAAGGTGACGAGCTGGCGCGCAAGCGTCGGCGCGTCGGCGAAGTAGAACACCCACGCGCCACCGGTCGCCACACCGATCAGGATCCAGGTCAAATGCGTGGCGCCTTTGCGCCATAGTGTCTCGAACGCCCAAGGCGCTTTGTCGAGGCGCATGCGCTGATTGCGGTCGCCCTGGAAGCAGCGTTCGACCGCGATCATTAGATCGGTCCACACCGTCTGCGGACAGGTATAGCCGCACCACATGCGCCCCGCGATCGAGGTGACGAGGAATAGCCCGAGCGCCGCCAGCACCAGCAGGCCGGTGATGTAGTAGAATTCCTGCGGCCAGATCTCGAGGAAGAAGAAAAAGAAGCGCTGCGAGGGGAAGTCGATCAAGACCGCCTGGTCGGGAAGATAGGGACCGCGGTCCCAGCGAATCCACGGCACGGCGTAATAGATCGACAGCGTCACCGCCATGACGATCCATTTGATGGTGCGGAACGTGCCATGCGCGCGCTTGGGATAGATCTTGACCCGCTCGGCATAGAGCGACTCCTTGCCGCGCGGGACCGTCGGCGCTTCGCTGCGCTCGATACCGGGGGCGGCCTCGGCAAAATTGGCTATGCCGGCGCGCTGCAGCGCCAAGCTCGTGTCGTCCTGAATGTCCGCAATCGACATCGCGCAAAAACCTCGACTATTGGCCCCCGCCAAGCGAATGGACGTAGATAGCGAGCTCCTTGATCGTCTCCGGGTCGAGCCGGTTCGCCCAAGTGGGCATCACACCGCCCCGGCCGGCGCGGACCGTGCCGGCGATCGTCGCCTTGTCCCCCGCATAGAGCCAAAGCTCGTCGGTCAGGTTGGGCGCGCCGAGCGTCAGATTGCCTTTGCCGTCAGGCCCATGGCATGGCGCGCAATTGGCGGCGAACAGCTTCGACCCGCGCTCCGCCGCGTCCTTGTTGTCGGCGCGGCCGGAGAGCGACAGCACATATTCGGTGACGTCTCCGATCTGCGCATCCGACAGGATGCCCGTCTTGCCGAAAGCCGGCATCTGGCCGGTCTGCGTATCCGGATCGGTCGAGCGAATGCCATGCGTGATGGTTCGATGGATTGCCTCGAGCGTGCCGCCCCATAGCCAGGAATCGTCGCGCAAATTGGGATAGCCGAAAGCACCTTGCGCCCCACGCCCGTGGCAGGGCGCGCAATTGTCGCCGAAGGCCGCCTCGCCGCCGGCAAGCGCGAAACGCAGCAGCTCAGGATCGCTGTTGATGGCCGTGAGATCGCTCGCAGCAATTCGCTCGCGATACTCGGCCTTGGCGGCCTTGGCCTCCTCGAGCTGCTCCGCCACGACTTCGCGTTGGCTATAACCGAGCAGGCCTTTGCTGTAGCCCGCCACCAGCGGCCAGGCCGGCATCAGCAGCCAATAACCGATCGCCCACACGATGGTGGCGTAGAACACGTAGAGCCACCATTTCGGCAACGGCTTGTTCAGCTCGTGGATGCCGTCCCATTCATGGCCCGTCGTTTCGGGCTCGGCTGCCCTGTCGCGTTTCAAGGTGGCCATGGTGCTCAACCGTCTTTCTCTTGATCGGGACCGGAGTCTTTCTCCAGCGGAAGCCGCGCCGCCGCCTCGAAGCGCTTCTTGTTGCCGGGCCAGAAGGCGTAGATCAAAACGCCGATGAACAGCGCGACAAACAACAGAAGCGCGAGGACTTGCGTGACCGATGCCACCTGATCGTAGGTCATGGCGTGCTACCTCAAGTTTGGACCCGCGGCGTCGAACGTCGCGAAGTCGACCAGCGTGCCCAGCATTTGCAGATAGGCGATCAGCGCATCGAGCTCGGAGACGAAGCTCGGATCGCCGTCGAATTGTCTCACTTGCGCCTTCGGGTACCGCGCGAGGAAGTCCTTGATGGCCTCGGCATTGGGATCGACCTGGCGCTCGAGATCGGTCTTGGCGCCTTCGATCATTTCGTCGGTATACGGAACGCCCTCGACCTTGAGCACCTTCATGTGCCCGGCGATGTCGTCATAGTCGAGCGCGCGCTGCCCAAGGAATGGATAGCCCGGCATGATCGACTCCGGCACGATGGCGCGCGGGTCGGTCATGTGCGCCACATGCCACTCGTCGGAATATTTGCCGCCCACGCGGGCAAGGTCCGGTCCGGTGCGCTTGGAGCCCCATTGGAAGGGGTGGTCGTACATGCTCTCGGCGGCGAGGCTGTAATGACCGTAGCGCTCGACCTCGTCGCGAAGCGAGCGGATCATCTGGCTGTGGCAGACATAGCATCCCTCGCGGATATAGATGTCGCGCCCTGCCAGCTCGAGCGGCGTGTAGGGCCGCACGCCCGACACTTTCTCGATCGTCGATGAGAGCCAGAACAGCGGCGCGATCTCGAACAATCCGCCAATGGCAACGACGATGAGAATGCCAAGCAAGAGAAGGATCGAGCTCTTCTCGAGGATTTTATGCTTGGACCAATCCATCCCGCCTCACCCCTACTCGGCCGCCGCAGGTCGGAACTCGGGCGCCGCCGCGATGCGTGGCTGCTCGGCCGCGTCAACAGGCTCGTCGCCGCGAATGGTCCGCCAGACGTTGTAGGCCATCAACAGCGCGCCGAGCACGAACAAGAGGCCGCCGATGGCTCTGATCACGTAGAACGGGTGCATCGCCTCGACCGTCTCGACGAAGGAATATTCGAGGAAGCCGAGTGAGTCGTAAGCGCGCCACATCAACCCTTGCAAAATGCCCGACACCCACATCGCCGTGATGTAAAGCAGGATGCCGAGCGTCGAGATCCAGAAATGCCACTCGACGAGGCG
>DATAFR010000157.1:0-35715 GCA_036257375.1 Methyloceanibacter sp. | reverse complement strand
GCAGTCGATGCCAAGATCGCCGACAAGGCGCTATCGCAACTTGAGGTCGACGGGCGGGGGCTCGACGCGCTCGACCACCGCTATCTGCGTCTGATTGCCGTGAGTTATGGCGGTGGGCCTGTCGGCGTCGAGACCATCGCTGCCGGCCTGTCTGAGCCGCGCGACGCGATCGAGGAGATCATCGAGCCTTATTTGTTGCAGCAGGGCTTCATTGCGCGCACTCCGCGCGGCCGGGTGCTGACCGCGCAAGCCTTCGCCCATCTCGGCCTCACGCCGCCGCCACAGCCGGCGCAATTCCCCCTGTTCAACGGCAGCGACGACCAGTGACGGGGAAGTGGCCGGATCTTGCCGGGAGGATCGAGGGCGAGACCCACATTCTGCCCATTCGCGTCTATTTCGAGGACACCGATTGCGGCGGGGTCGTCTATCACGCCAATTTCGTCAAGTTCTGCGAGCGCGGCCGCTCGGACTTCATCAGACTGCTCGGCATCGACGCGAAAGGGCTTGCCAATCCGGAAGCGGGCGAGCCCGCGATCTTCGTCGTGCGCCGCGTCGAGGTCGACTACCTCAAGCCTGGCCACATGGACGACGTGCTTGAAGTGGTCACGCGCTGCGGCGAGATCGGCAGCGCAAGCCTCATCCTGACGCAGGACGTGATGCGTGACGGCGAGACCCTGGCGCGCGCCAAAGTCACCGTCGTGCTGGTCGGGAAAAGCGGCAAGCCGCAGCGCATCGGGTCACTTGTTCGCAACGCGCTTCAACGGTTCGTTAACCAAGGGCGTGAAACGTAGATCAAAGCTGGTAAAGCGTCGCTCTGCCGGATGCGCTGCGCGCGCCACGGGTTAGGTTAACGAGCCCAAGTTTAGTCACATTCGCTCGCGAAAGGTCCGTTCGCGAGCAAGGCACGCGCTCCCTCCGGCGAACATCGTCATGCGCCGTCGGCCGATGGCCGCGGGAGAGGCTGCCCTTCGACGCTGACGCCAGGGGGCGGCGAAGTAGGAGCTGAGCTACGAGGCCCTCATGAATCCGCCGGATGTTGTTGTCGATCTCTCGATCCTCGAGCTCTTCAAACACGCGCACATCGTCGTCAAGCTTGTGATCGTCGGGCTTCTGCTCGCCTCGATCTGGAGTTGGGCGATCATTCTCGAGAAGCTCTTCCTCTTCGCCAAGACGCGCAAGGAGACCGACAAA
Source organism: Methyloceanibacter sp. (assembly GCA_036257375.1). Classification (GTDB taxonomy): domain Bacteria; phylum Pseudomonadota; class Alphaproteobacteria; order Rhizobiales; family Methyloligellaceae; genus Methyloceanibacter. The sequence goes on along the minus strand of DATAFR010000157.1, from coordinate 34,524 downwards.
TTCGAGCAGGTGTTCTGGTCGGGACAGTCGCTCGAGGAGCTTTATCAAGCGCTGGCGCAGCGGCGAAACAGCGGCATGGCGGCCTTGTTCGTCGCGGCCATGCGCGAATGGAAGCGCTCGACCGAACGCGAAGGCGGAGAGCGGGGCGCAAGGCCGATGCCTGGCGTTCAGCTCAGAGTCGACAAGGTCATGGACGTGACCATCAGCCGCGAGGTCGAGAGGCTCGAACGCAGGCTCACCTTCCTCGCCACGGTCGGCTCGACCGCGCCCTTCATCGGCCTGTTCGGCACGGTGTGGGGCATCATGACGAGCTTCCAGGCGATCGCCGTGAGCAAAAACACCAGTCTTGCGGTGGTGGCGCCCGGCATCGCCGAGGCCTTGTTCGCCACCGCGCTCGGCTTGCTCGCCGCAATTCCGGCCGTAATTTTCTATAACAAATTCAACAGCGAGGTGGCGCGCCACGCGGCGCGACTGGAGGGCTTCGCCGACGAGTTTGCCGCCATCCTATCGCGGCAGATCGACAAGACGGTGGTTTGAGACATGGGTGCGGGTCTACAGCCAGGCGGAGCACTTTCGAACCGGCGCGCGCGGCGCCGCTCGGCCTCGCCGATGAGCGAGATCAACGTCACGCCGATGGTCGACGTGATGCTGGTGCTGCTGATCATCTTCATGGTGACGGCCCCGCTCCTGACCGCCGGCATCGAGGTCGTCCCGCAGCCCGATTTGCCCAAGGTCAACCTGCCCAAGACCGAGGCGGGTCCGATCGATGCGCAGAAGCAGGCGCTCGCCATCACCGTCGATCCCGACGGCAAGGTGTTTTTGCAGAGCACGGAGATCGGTTTCGACGAATTGGTGCCAAAACTGACTGCTATCAGAGATGCGGGGGCTGGCGACCGCGTCGAGGTGAGAGGGGACGACCGCGCACAATATGGCAGCGTCGCCAAAGTGCTCGCCCGCATCAAAGCGGCAGGCATCCCCGTGACGCTTGTCACTGAGCCCGTGACGGAGACTGGCTCGCATTAGAGCGAACGAAGGCAGATGAGTAAGAGCACCTTCATTTCGGCAGCGATGCATACGGCGATCCTGCTCTGGGTGCTCGTCGCCTTCCCTGCCGCCAAGGTCGACCAGGAGCTGCTTCAGATCCCCGTGGACCTCGCCAACCCGGCAGAGGTCACCAAGCTCAAGGCAGGGACCAAGGGCGAAAAGGACGAGGCCCCGCTCGCCGGCAAGCCCAAGGAGAAGCAACCAGAAGCCGTGAAGGAGGTCGCGGCGAAGAAGCCCGAGCAGACGGCCGCCGTCGAGGCAAAGACCGAGCCTGAGCTGAAGCCCAAGCCCAAGCCCGAGGATAAGAAGGCCGAAAAGCCGAAGGAGCCTGCGGCAAAGCCCGAGGCGAAGAAACCGGAAGAGAAGCCGGCGAAGAAGAAGGCGGAGACGCCACCGAAAAAGTCTCCACCGAAAAAGAAGGAGAAGCCGGACTTCAACACCGACCGGATCGCGGCGCTGCTCAACAAGATTCCCGACGCGGCGAATGAGGCGGCCCCGGCGCTCCCCTCAGAGGAGCCTGAGCCGAAGAAAGTGCGCGGCCAGTCGAACGGCACGGAACTGACCATGTCGGTGAACGAGATCGACGCGCTCAGAGCCCGCATCGCCCAATGCTGGAGCCCGCCGCCAGGGGGTCTCGGCGCCGAGCAGATCGTGGTGAAGCTCAGGCTCAAGCTCAACGAGGACGGCACGCTGGTCGGTTATCCAAGCGTCGCCAATTCGGGCTCCTCGCCCTTCTTCCAGGCCGCCGCCGATAGCGCCGTGCGCGCGGTCTATCAGTGCCAGCCTTACACGCTCCCCGCGGAAAAATACGCCCTGTGGCGCGACATGATCCTCAATTTCGACCCAAGCGACATGTATCGCGCCGGCTGAGAACCCAACGACCGCCATGACGATCTTCGACACGCTCCACCGCAATCGCCGCTTCGGGCGCCTCGCTCTCGTTCTGCTCGGGCTTGGCGCGCTCTCAGCTCCCACGCCCGCGCGCGCGGTGGTCGAGCTCAACATCACGCAAGGCACCCTTCAGCCGCTTCCGATCGCCATCGCCGATTTCGCCGGCGACGGTTCGATCGATTCGCAAACAGCGCAGGAAATCTCCCAGGTCGTAGCGAACGATCTCCGTTCCTCGGGTCTCTTCATCCCGATCGATCAGGCCGCCTTTATCGAGAGGAACGTCAGCACCGACAGCGTGCCGCGCTTCGACGATTGGCGCGTGCTGAACGCGCAGGCGCTCGTGGTGGGCCGCATCGGCGCCGCCGACGGCAAGCTGAAGGCGGAGTTCAGGCTGTGGGACGTTTTCGCCGGCAAGCAGCTCGCTGGCGAGCAATTCTTCGCGCGACCGAAGGATGCGCGCCGGATCGGCCACATCATCGCCGACTCGATCTATGAGCGAATCACCGGCGAGAAAGGCTATTTCGACACCCGCATCGTGTTCGTCGACGAATCCGGTCCCAAGGACAAGCGCATGAAGCGTTTGGCGATCATGGACCAGGACGGCTTCAACGTGCGGCTGTTGACGACGGGGCAGAATCTGGTGCTGACGCCGCGCTTCAGCCCCTCGACGCAGGAAATCACTTACACCTCCTTCGAGGGCGAGACGCCCAAGGTCTATCTGCTCAACATCGAGACCGGGCAGAAGGAGATCGTCGGCACCTTCCCGGGCATGACCTTCGCGCCGCGCTTCTCGCCGGACGGCCAGCGCATCGTCATGAGTCTCGAGCGGGAGGGCAGCTCCAACCTCTATGCCATGGATTTGCGCAGCCGCCGCACGCTGCAACTCACCAATGACAACGCCATCGATACGGCCCCCTGCTACTCGCCCAACGGACGGAATATCGTGTTCGAGACCGATCGCGACGGCTCCCGGCAGATCTACGTCATGGATGCCAACGGCACCAATCCGCGCCGCATCAGCCAGGGGCACGGGAGCTATTCCACCCCGGTCTGGTCGCCGCGCGGCGACCTCATCGCCTTCACCAAGATGAGTGGCGGCAAATTCCTCATTGGCGTCATGAAGCCTGACGGCTCCGGTGAGCGCATCCTCACCGAGGGATTCCACAATGAGGGACCGACCTGGGCCCCGAACGGACGCGTGCTGATGTTCTTCCGGGAATCGCCGGGCGCCGCGGGGGGCCCGAAGCTCTATACGATCGACCTCACCGGCTACCACGAGCGGCAGGTTGCGACACCGGCTTTCGGTTCGGATCCCGCTTGGTCGCCGCTCATTAATTAGCGACAATTAGCGACCGAAACCCTTTCCGGCCTGCCTGTTTTTTGGCCAATTAATAGGCATTCCAAGCCAGTTCTGTGTCCCAAAAGCAACGGCGCTCTCACCCTTTTTTAATCTTCGTCCTCCAGCGTGTTAACCAAGCTTGATCGGGCTATCTCGGGAGGCTAGCCTGACCGGGCTGGAGGTGTTGAGATTCGGAGTGGCATTTTAGCATCAATGACCGACAAAACGGTCTGGCGACCCTAGTCCGTTCTTGATCTGAAAACGCCTCGCCGGTACATGCAAAGACGGCTATTGCCGTTTTAACCAAAGGAGAGAAGACCATGCAGGGTTTGAAGGGCGTTATCATCGCTGCCACGCTTGTGGCCGCCACCGTCGCACTTGGTGGTTGCTTCGGCCATCACGAGAAGGCTGTCGTCCAAGAGCCCCTGAAGCTCGGGTCAGCCGATGTCGTGGTCGAGCAGGTTGTTCGCGTCTAAGCTGCGGCTGAGGGAACGCGCGGAAGCACGACTTCCGCATCAATGGGACATGGATGCCGGGACGCCGTAGCGTGATGCAGCGGCGTCCCAGGCATCCCTTCCTTTTTTAGGCCCCGGTTTCGACACGCGGCCGATCTAAGCTCCCGACATTCTCGCCAATTTCGAGGGAACTAGGAGATCGTTAAGGAATTCCCTTTTACGATTTTCTAAAAATTGGGCTAGCGGGAGTAACCAGTAATGCGTTGGAGTCGTGGGGTCGACCACGCCTGCAAGATCGCAGGCGTGCTGTTAATTGCTTTCGTGCTGGCGGCTTGCTCGCGTTCGAGTACGCCACGGCAATACGGCCTGGGCGGAGAAGGGCCGATAACTCCGGGAACCGAAAGAGATTTCGCCGTCAATGTCGGCGACGTCGTGCATTTCCAGGAAGACAGCTCGGCGTTGACCGGCGAGGCGCATGGCATCCTGCGCAACCAAGCCCGCTGGCTCAACCAATATCCGCAATACACAATCACCATCGAGGGTCATGCCGACGAGCGCGGAACGCGAGAATATAACCTCGCGCTGGGCGCGCGCCGTGCAACGGCGGTGAAGGCGTTCCTCGCGCAGTCAGGAGTCAGCGGAGCGCGGATCCGCACGGTATCCTACGGCAAGGAGCGGCCGATCGCGACATGCGATGCGGAGTCCTGCTGGAATCAGAATCGGCGCGCCCAGACGATTCTGAACGACCGGGGCGGGGCGGTCGCGCGCAACTACTAGCCGCAGTTTGGCCCCAAAGGCCGGGGCAAATGCGGTATGGTTCAGGGCGTTTGGCGCGCCCCCTTGAGGGAGCGCCACGATCCGCGTGAACCCCTAGCCGCGAGGTCTTTTCGTGGCTCTATCGACGTTTCCATGGCGCAGACGAGCGCGCCCGGCTCTCGCTTTGACGGCAGGGCTTCTCCTTAGCCTTGGCGTGCTCCCGAGCCTCGGCCAGGATGAGCCGCCGGAGGAGTTCGCGCCGGACCCTGCGCCCGCGCCTGCCGCGATGCCTCAGGCCGGCGACTCCCTCGGTGGGCGGCTCGGGCGGCTCGAGGAGAAAGTCCAGAGTCTGCAAATCTCGATTGGAACGCTGGAGTCCTTCCTCCGCACCAAGCCCGGTAAGACGCTTCCGCAAGAGGCGCCGGCTCCGGTCGCGCCACTTCTAGCACCGCAAACCGATCTTAGCCCCCGCATCGAGGCACTCGAGACTCAGATCGGTGCGCTGACCGGGCATATGGAGCAGCTCAGCCGGCAGATGAGCGCGCTCGAGGCCAAGCTCTCCGCCACGCCCGCGCCGCTCGCGCCGCCACCGGGCGCCCCCAGGCCTGAGCGGCAGGGAGAGGCGCCGCCACTGGCGCCCGACTCCGACCTGGCCTCTGCCGATATCCCTCCGGGAGACGAGAATGACTTCAAGCCCGGCGGCGACGCCCTAGCCGATTTCCTCGAGGGTCAGAGCACAAACGAGGCGCCCGACGGTCAGCCGCAAAGCCTGATGGCGGCGCTGCCGGGCGGCGATGCGCAGGCGCTCTACCAGCAGGGCTATGCGTCGCTGTTGCAGAAGGATCATGCGGGTGCGGAAGGTGCCTTCCGCCGGCTCCTCGAAGACTATCCGAACGATCCGCTCGCCGGCAGCGCGCAATATTGGATCGGCGAGAGCTATTATGAGCGCGGCCAGTATAAGAACGCGGCCGACGCCTTCCTCAAGGGCTACAAGAAATACAAGTCGAGCGAGAAGGCGCCGGATACGCTGCTCAAGCTCGGCATGTCGCTCGCCGAGCTCGGTCAGAAGGATGCGGCCTGCTCGACATTCAAGGAGCTGAAGGCCAAATATCCAAGTGCGCCGGAACATATCGCCGACGAGGCCAAGGCCGAGCGCAAAAAGATCGGCTGTTGAGATGACTGCTTTACCAATCACGCTTGCCGAGGCGCGAGACTTGCTCGCGCCGCTGACGCGTTTTCCGCGCGTCGCGCTTGCCGTTTCGGGCGGACCGGACAGTCTTTCGCTGATGCATCTTGCCGCGAGGCTGCGTCACGAGACCGGCATCGAACTGCAGGTGTTGACGGTCGATCACGGTCTGCGCCCGTCCTCGCGGGATGAGGCGCTGATGGTCGAGCGGCTCGCAAGCGAGCTTGGCCTCGCTCATGCGAGCCTCACCTGGGAGCATAGGGAGACTCCTCCCGCGAGCCTCCAGGCGCGCGCACGGGCCGCACGGTATGATCTCATGGCCGGCTTTTGCCACGCGCATGACATCGCTGTGCTCGTCACGGCGCATCATCTCGACGATCAGGCGGAGACCTTCCTGATGCGCCTCAAGCGTGGCAGCGGGTTGGATGGTTTGGCTGCCATTCCGGAGCAAAGTGTGTGGTCCGGAATTACCGTGCTGCGTCCTCTGCTCGATGTGCCGAAGGCGCGGCTCGTCGCCACGGTCGAGGCGGCTTGCATTGGGTTCGTGTCAGACCCGAGCAATGACGATGCGCGTTTCGAGCGCGCGCGGCTCAGGGGAAGCAAGGACGCGCTCTCGATGCTCGGTCTCACGCCGGAGGCGCTCGCGCTTTCAGCGCGGCGCTTGCGCCGCGCGCGCGAGGCGCTCGACGAAGCGGCGCGAAACTTCCTTGCCGCCAATAGCGAGACGAGCGAAGCGGGCTACGCTCTCATCGACAGCGCGGCGCTGCAAGCGGCGCCGCAAGAGATCGCGCTGCGCGCTCTGGCGCAACTGATCGCAGCGGTCGGCGGCGGAGAGACGCCATTACAGCTCGGCAAGCTCGAGACCTTGCTTGCCGGCTTGCAGGCCCATCCCCGCCAAGCGCACACGCTCGGCCGTTGCCGCCTCGAGCCGGTTGCTAACCGGCTCGGCGTTTTCCGCGAGGTGAGAGGCAGCGGGCTGCCGGTGGCTGAGCTATCGCCCGGGATGCGGGCGCTCTGGGACAACCGCTTCCGCGTCGAGCTCGGCCTTGATGCGCCCGTGCCGATTCAGGTCAGGGCGCTCGGGGAGGAGGGCTTGCGCGAACTCAAGGATCGCTCGGCTCTCGTTTCTGTGCCGCGCCATGCCGTGCGGACGCTTCCGGCCTGCTGGCGTGGGAAAATTCTCTTGGGACTTCCGATGCTTAGCGGAGGCTCTGGCGGTTCGGAAACAATCCCCGCTTGCCGGGCGACCTTCATCGGCCGTTTGCCTTCTAGCCTCGCGTCTGAGGGAACGGCATACGGCCCAAGCCGTTGAGAAAGCATGCACCTCTTTGGGTTAGCTTTACTTGGCAAAAAGAATGCATGTTCCTATGTTAACGAGGCTTAGCTTCACTCTTGTGCCTTAGTTGAGGGCGAGGTTGCCCGCTAGGGGGTCGCCCGCGCGATTGGGATCGAGCCGTCAGGTCAGTACATGAATTCGAATTTCCGCAACTTCGCCATCTGGGTGTTCATCGGCCTCCTTCTGGTCGCGCTGTTCAACCTGTTCCAGAGCCCGGGCGTGCACGTCCGAGGCAACGAGATCAGCTTCTCGCAACTCCTCTCCGAGGTCGAGGCGGGCAACGTCCAGGATGTGACCATCGCTGGCAATACCATCACCGGCCACTTCACCGACGGCCGCAACTTCCAGACCTATGCGCCGAACGATCCGAACCTGGTCGACAAGCTGAATCAGAAGGGCGTGAAGATCACCGCCAAGCCGTCCGAAGACGACGTGCCGTCGCTGCTCGGCGTGCTGGTGTCGTGGTTCCCCATGCTGCTGCTCATCGCCGTTTGGATCTTCTTCATGCGGCAGATGCAGTCCGGCGGCGGCCGCGCCATGGGCTTCGGCAAGTCGAAGGCGAAGCTACTCACCGAGCGGCACGGCCGCGTGACCTTCGATGACGTCGCAGGCGTCGACGAGGCCAAGGAAGACCTTCAGGAGATCGTCGAGTTCCTGCGCGATCCGCAGAAATTCCAGAAGCTCGGCGGGCGCATCCCGCGCGGCGCGCTCTTGGTCGGGCCTCCGGGTACCGGCAAGACGCTGCTTGCGCGCGCCATCGCCGGCGAAGCCAATGTGCCGTTCTTCACCATCTCGGGCTCCGACTTCGTCGAGATGTTCGTCGGCGTCGGCGCATCGCGCGTGCGCGATATGTTCGATCAGGCGAAGAAGAACGCGCCTTGCATCATCTTCATCGATGAGATCGACGCCGTCGGCCGCCATCGTGGCGCCGGCCTAGGCGGCGGCAACGACGAGCGTGAGCAGACGCTCAATCAGTTGCTCGTCGAGATGGACGGCTTCGAGGCGAACGAAGGCATCATCCTGATCGCCGCGACCAACCGGCCGGACGTGCTCGATCCCGCGCTGCTGCGGCCCGGGCGTTTCGACCGGCAGGTGGTGGTGCCGCGGCCCGACATCATCGGGCGCGAGAAGATCCTGAAGGTGCATGTGCGCAAGGTCCCGCTTGCGCCTGATGTCGATCTGCGCGTCATCGCCCGCGGCACGCCGGGTTTCTCCGGCGCCGACCTCGCCAATCTAGTGAACGAAGCGGCGCTCCTCGCTGCGCGCCGCTCGAAGCGCCTCGTCACGCAGCTCGAGTTCGAGGACGCGAAGGACAAGGTGTTGATGGGCGCCGAGCGCCGCTCCATGGTCATGACCGAGGAGGAGAAGACGCTGACCGCCTATCACGAGGGCGGGCACGCGCTGGTGGCGCTGCATATGCCGGCGTCGGACCCCGTGCACAAGGCGACCATCATCCCGCGCGGCCGCGCGCTCGGCATGGTCATGCGCCTGCCTGAGCGCGACATGCTCTCCTACACGCGCGCCAAGCTGAAGGCCGACATCACCGTCGCCATGGGCGGGCGCGTCGCGGAAGAGCTCGTGTTCGGCTACGACAAGGTGACCTCGGGCGCCGCCGCCGACATCAAGATGGCGACACAACTCGCGCGCGCCATGGTCACGCAATACGGCATGAGCGACAAGCTCGGCCCGCTCGCTTACGGCGATAACGAGGAGGAAGTGTTCCTCGGCCATTCGATCGCGCGGCAGCAGAACCTGTCCGACGAGACGCAGACCCGCGTCGATGAGGAGATTCACCGCATCGTGGACGAGTCTTTCGAGAGCGCGCGGAAGATCCTTTCGGAGAATCTCGACGATCTGCACACGATCGCGCGTGGGCTGTTGGAATACGAAACGCTGTCGGGTGAGGAGATCAAGGACCTGCTCAAAGGCAAGCCGCCGGTGCGCGAGTTCGCCGCCGAGGTCACGCCGAGGCCCGGTCCTGCATCTGCCGTTCCGACCGCCGGCCGCGGCAAGCGTCCGCCGGAGCCGGAGCCCGATACCGGCGGCATGGAGCCTCAACCTTCGACTTAAGGCATCGTCGCACGAGTTCGACGAGGTGCCCGGTGTAGCGCCGGGCATTTCGTTTTCGTGCTAAGGCTCGTGGATGGCACGCGAGAAGCTCTATCTCCGGCCGATCGGATGTCTCTACGGCGCGCCAGCCGAAGCGGGCGTGAGCGAAGGATTGGCGCTGCCGCTCGCCGGCGGTCCGATCGCCTTCGCCGCTGCTGAGCTGATCGAGGGCGCGCCAGGCAATGCCAAGCGGCGAGTCTTCACCGCCCATGCCTTGGCGGAGTCGCGCGACGCCGATCTTGCTGCGCTGCTGCGGCGCGTCACGGCACAGCGGCCGCCTTTTGCCGGTCTTTCGCTCGATCGTCCCCTGCTGATGGGCATCGTCAATGTCACGCCCGACTCGTTTTCCGACGGCGGCCTTTACGACAGCAAAGAGGACGCGATTGCTCATGCCGCTGAGCTCGCCGCCGCCGGCGCCGCGATCATCGATATCGGCGGGGAGTCGACACGGCCCGGGTCCGACCCGGTCGAGGCGGGGCAGGAGGGGACCCGCGTGCTCCCTGTGATTGCGGGACTCAAGGGGCTCAATGCCACGATCTCGATCGATACGCGGAAGGCGAGCGTGGCGCGCGCCGCGGCCAAAGCGGGCGTCAAAATCTTCAACGACGTTTCTGCGCTGACCCATGACAAACAAAGCGTTGCGGCCGTGGTGGAGACGGGCGTTGCCGTGGTGCTTATGCATGCGCAAGGCGAGCCCAGGACCATGCAGGACAATCCGCACTATGCCGACGTGGTGCTCGAGGTTTTCGATTATCTGGAGGCGCGCATCGCGGCGGTCGAAGCGGCCGGTATCGAGCGGTCGCGCATCGCCGCCGACCCAGGTTTAGGGTTCGGCAAGACGCTTGCGCACAACCTCGCGCTGCTCGCCCACACATCGTTGTTTCACGGGCTCGGTGTGCCGCTCCTGATCGGCGCCTCGCGCAAGCGTTTCATTCAGGGGGTCTCGGGCGGAACCGAGCCGAAAGACCGCGAACCGGGCTCTCACGCCGCTGCAGTCGTCGCGGCGGCGCAAGGGGCGCAGATTTTGCGCGTGCATGACGTTGCAGGGAGCCGGCAGGCGCTTGGAGTCTGGCGCGCTTCGACCTTCGGCACTGAAAATTAAGGCAATTTCGGCCTGGGGTACTCCTTCAGGTGTAACTTTTGCTTACATTTTTTGAACGGAACGATGGTACACCAGGAGCATAATCGCCATGAGGCGCCAGTCAGAACATAACAAGCGACAGGCACCGACAGGGAACCTACGGGGGGGCCTCGCAATGCCTCGCAAATATTTTGGCACGGATGGTATCCGTGGTAGCGCCAACACCTATCCCATGACGTCTGAGGTGGCGCTCAAGGTGGGCATGGCCGCCGGCAAGCTCTTCACCAATGGCTCCTATCGGCATCGCGTCGTGATCGGCAAGGATACGCGCCTGTCGGGCTATATGATCGAGTCCGCGCTCGTTTCCGGTTTCACCGCCGTGGGCATGGACGTGTTCCAGCTCGGCCCGATGCCGACTCCGGCCGTCGCCATGCTGACCCGCTCGCTCCGCGCCGATCTCGGCGTGATGATATCGGCCTCGCACAATCCTTTCGTCGATAACGGCATCAAGCTGTTCGGGCCCGACGGCTACAAGCTCTCCGACGAGAAAGAGGAGGAGATCGAGCAGCTGATGCAAGGCGATTCCACCGACCTGCTCGCCGCGGCCGAAAAGATCGGGCGGGCGACCCGGATCGAAAGCGCGCGCGAGCGCTATATCGAATTCGCCAAGCGCACCCTGCCCAAGAACATCCGCTTCGACGGCATCAGGGCGGTGATCGATTGCGCCAACGGAGCGGCCTATAAGGTGGCGCCCGAGGCGCTGTGGGAGCTCGGCGCCGAGGTCATCAAGATTGGCGTCGATCCCAACGGTCTCAACATCAACAAGGATTGCGGCTCGACCGCGCCCCAAGATTTGATCCGCAAGGTCAACGAGGTGCGCGCCGATATCGGCATCGCGCTCGACGGCGACGCCGACCGGGTGGTGATCGTCGACGAGAAGGGTCACATCATCGACGGCGACCAGCTGATGGCGGTGATCGCCGAGTCCTGGCAGAAGCGCGGGCGCCTCGCCGGCGGTGGCATCGTCGCCACGGTGATGTCCAATCTCGGGCTCGAGCGCTATCTCGAAAGCATCGATCTCGGCATGGCGCGTACGCCGGTCGGCGACCGCTACGTGGTCGAGCATATGCGCCAGCACGGCTACAACGTCGGCGGCGAGCAGTCAGGCCACATCGTGCTGTCGGATTTCTCGACCACCGGCGACGGCCTCGTCACCGCGCTGCAACTGCTCTCGGTGGTGGCGCAAAGCGGCAAGCCGGTCAGCGAGATCTGCAATCGTTTCGAGCCGCTGCCGCAGATCATGAAGAACGTCCGTTACAAGAACGGCCAGCCGCTCGACAATGTCGGGGTGCAGCGAGCGATCAACGACGGCAAGACGAAGCTCGGCAAATCCGGGCGTCTCGTCATCCGTCCGTCCGGCACCGAGCCCGTGATCCGCGTCATGGCCGAGGGCGACGACGAGAAGCTTGTCAAGACCGTCGTCTCCGAGATCGTGCATGCGCTGACCGACGCGGCGGCCTGAGCCGCAAGACGACGGCCAACTCTTTCCTCTAGCTTGCCTGGAGCTGCGCGTGGTGGCTTTGCCACGACGTGTTCCCATTCGGCACACGAGTTAGGCATCCATTAACCGAACCCACCCATAGTCCCTCGTGAGACGGCCGCACGCCTGAAGCGGCCGCTCAGGGTCGCGGTCACAAGGGGACTAGAATGGGAAAGACTCGTTCGATCGTCATCGGAGTTGCGCTGGCGTTGAGTCAGGCGGCAACGGCCTATGCCGCCGATCTCGGCTATACCACGCCGCTGCCGGAGCCGTGCGTGGGCTGCGGCGGGCCCTGGTATCTGAAGGGCTATATCGGCATGGCCACGCCCGATGTGGACGGCATCTTCGATGAATTGCTGCTGACCAGCCCCGAGTTCGTCGTTTACGACAAGGACATCAAGAGCACGCCGTTATTCGGCATCGGCTTCGGTTACGACACCGGCCACTGGTTCCGCTTCGACATCACCGGAGAGTATCGCGGCGACGCGGTGTTCTTCGCCAACGCCAAATATGCCGGCCCCAACGGTGGCTTTACGTTTGATGACGGCGCCGGCACCGACGAATACACGGCCGACATCGAGAGCTGGGTCGGTCTGTTCAACACCTATATCGATCTCGGCACCTGGCATTGCGTCACGCCCTATATTGGCGGCGGCGTCGGCTTCGCCTCGATCGAGGTGGTCGGTCTGAAGGACGTCAACGTGCCGACCGGCGGGGTGGCCTTCGCCAAGGACAACACGGAAACGAATTTCGCCTGGGCCCTCTACGCCGGTCTTGCCTATAAGGTTACGCCCGGACTGACCATCGACCTCGCTTATCGCTACACCGATATCGGCGATGCCAAGAGCGGCGTGCGCACAAGCTATGACGGGCTATACACCGCAAGTGGAGTTGAAATCGAAGACATCACTTCGCAGGACGTGATGCTCTCCGTGCGCTGGGCCCTCGGCTCACAGCCCGCGCCGATGCCGGTTGCCTACAAATAGAAGCCCCTCAACCACCAGACTGCTAGCCCCTTAACCGCCCGCCGCGACGGGCGGTTTTTTCTTTTCCGCAGGCAGACTTGACCCGACCTGCATCAGGACGTACCTGCCTCGCCATGAACGTCTTGCAAAAGCCGACCGTGCGCCCGAACAATCCGCGCTTTTCCTCTGGGCCCTGCACCAAGCGCCCAGGCTGGACGCCGGACGTACTGACGGGCGCGTTGCTCGGCCGCAACCATCGCCAGCCCGAGACGAAGGCGCGGCTTCAGCTTGCGATCGAGCGCACGCGCGCGCTGCTCGAACTGCCGGTGGATTATCGCGTGGCCATCGTGCCGGCGTCGGACACTGGCGCGGTCGAGATGGCGCTCTGGTCTTTGCTTGGGCCCCGTGGTGTCGACGTGCTCGCCTGGGAGGCGTTCAGCCAGGATTGGGTCACCGACATCACCGAGCAGCTCAAGCTCGAGGATGTGCGCGCCCTCATCGCGCCTTACGGAGAGCTGCCGGATCTAACGCAGGTCGATTTCGATCGCGACGTGGTGTTTGCCTGGAACGGCACGACCTCGGGCGTGCGGGTGCCGAACGGCGACTGGATCGGGAGCGACCGCAAAGGCCTCACCATCTGCGACGCGACCTCAGCCATCTTCGCGCAAGAGATCGACTGGACCAAGCTCGATGCCGCGACTTTCTCCTGGCAGAAGGTGCTTGGGGGGGAGGCGCAGCACGGCATGCTGATCTTGAGCCCGCGCGCGATCGAGCGGCTCGAAAGCCACACGCCGCCCTGGCCGCTGCCGAAGCTGTTCCGCATGACGCGCGGGGGCAGAGTGATGCGTGAATTGTTCGAGGGCTCGACCATCAACACGCCCTCGATGCTCTGCGTGCAGGACTATCTCGATGCGCTCGATTGGGTCGAGAGCGTGGGGGGACTCAGGGGCGCCATCGGGCGCTGCGACGCCAATGCCGCCGTGATCGCGGAATGGGTTGCGAGAACACCCTGGATCGATTTCCTTGCCCGCGTGCCGGAGACGCGCTCGAACACGTCAGTCTGCCTCAAGATCGTGGACGCCGAAGTTCAGGCATCGCCGCCGGAGATGCGCGATGCATTTCCGCTGCGCATGGCTACGCTGCTCGATCTGGAGGATGCCGCCAAGGACATCGCCTCCTACCGGCATGCGCCGCCGGGCTTACGAATCTGGACCGGCGCCACGGTGGAGCGAAGCGATCTCGAGGCGCTGCTGCCCTGGCTCGACTGGGCGTTTGCGCAGGTGAAGCAGTCCATCGCCAAGGCGGCGTGAAGCACCGCCCTCCAATCCCCTTACCGCGAGGACTGGAGGGCCGAATGCTTCAGCGTTCGAGCCTTAGCCCTTCTTCTGCTTCGAGGCCGGCTCGTAGCGATAGTGGGTGTGCCTGAGGTTCTTCGGCGCCGTTTGCTGTGAGGCCTTGGGTGTCGGAGTGCCCATGGTCGGGCACGTGTCGGCGTTGGGCTGCTTCATGCAGGTCGGGACGTCGGCAAGCGCGGGGGTGAGCGCGGCGAGCGACAGTGCGGCGGTGGCGGCGACGCCTATGGCAACGGTTCTCAGCATCGAAGTTCTCCTGATTTGCGACAGTCGCGAGATGCGGCTGCCTCGGGCCGACGAAACGCGCCTCTCTTCCGCGATTTCCCGCGCAGAGTGTCGCAAGCCGACATGCCGCAGCGGGCCGCGGCAGGGCTAGAAGGCCGCTTAGAAGCCGGTTACCGAGTTGTCATGGAAGGCTCGCGTCGAGCGTGAGCCCGCGCTATAAGGTGACACGGCTCCGCCTGAAAGCGGGGCCGTTTCTGCGTTTTTATCGAGGCTTCAGAGGACCTTAACGTGGCCAATGTCGTGGTCATCGGCTCCCAATGGGGCGATGAAGGCAAGGGCAAGATCGTCGATTGGCTGTCCGAGCGCGCCGATGTCGTGGTGCGCTTCCAGGGCGGCCATAATGCCGGCCATACGCTCGTCGTCGACGGCACCACTTACAAGCTCTCGCTGCTCCCCTCAGGCGTGGTGCGCAAGGGCAAGCTGTCCGTGATCGGGAATGGCGTCGTGGTCGACCCTTGGGCCTTGGCCGACGAGATCGCCAAGATCGAGAAGCTCGGGGTTCAGATCAGCCGCGACAATTTGCGCATCGCCGAGAATGCGACGCTGATCCTGCCGCTGCACCGCGAACTCGACGCGCTGCGCGAGGCGGAAGCCGGCGACGGGCGCATCGGCACGACCAAGCGCGGCATCGGTCCGGCTTACGAGGACAAGGTCGGCAGGCGCGCGATCAGAGTGATGGACCTCCAGGACCTGCCGTCGCTCAAGCCTAAGATCGAGCGCATTCTCGCTCACCACAATCCGCTGCGCCGGGGCCTGAGCCAGCCCGAGATTTCAGCCGACGAGCTGTGCACGCAGCTCACCGAGATTGCGCCGAAGATTCTTCCTTACGTCGATACCGTATGGGCGCTGCTCGATGCCAAGCGAAGGCAGGGCAAGCGCATCCTGTTCGAAGGCGCGCAAGGGGCTCTGCTCGATATCGATCACGGCACCTATCCGTTCGTCACCTCATCCAACACCGTGGCGGCGCAAGCCGCGACGGGCGCGGGCCTAGGGCCGGGTGCAATCGGCTACGTGCTCGGCATCACCAAGGCCTATACGACACGGGTGGGGGAGGGGCCGTTCCCGACCGAGCTCAAGGACGAGACGGGCAAGCTCCTCGGCGAGCGCGGTGCGGAGTTCGGCACGGTCACAGGGCGGCCGCGCCGCTGCGGTTGGTTCGACGCCTGCCTCGTGCGGCAGACGCGCAAAGTGGCCGGCATCAACGGCATCGCTCTCACCAAGCTCGACGTGCTCGACCAACTACCCGAGCTCAAGATTTGCGTCGGCTACCGGCTCGACGGGCTGCCGCTCGACCATCTGCCGGCGGCGCAAGGGGCGCAAGCGCGCGTCGTGCCGATCTACGAGACGATGGAAGGCTGGACGCAATCGACGCGCGGTGCGCGAAGCTGGGCCGAGCTTCCGGCGCAATGCATCAAGTATGTGCGGCGGCTCGAGGAGTTGATCGGCGCGCCTGTCGCGTTGCTCTCCACCAGCCCCAAACGCGAGGACACGATCCTCGTGCACGATCCTTTTGTCGATTAATTCTCTTGTCATTGCCTGGCTCGACCGGGCAATCCAGTATCCCGGTCGTGCCGTCAAACGGAGATCCGCGGTTACTGGATTCCCGCCTGTGCGGGAATGACAGCCCAAGAGGTGAGGTGTGGCGCAACAGCAATTTCCCTGGAAACTTGCCTGGATTACGGGCGCGTCCGGCGCGATCTGCGGCGAGATCGCGCGACGGCTTGCGTCGGCCGGAGTGGCCATCGCGGCCACGGCCCGGTCCGGCGAGAAGCTCAATGCGCTCGCCGCCTCGAGCGAATGCATCAAGCCCTATCCCGCCGACGTGCTGAAGCCTGACGAACTCAAATCTACCGTCGGCAAGGTCGAGGCGGAGCTTGGACCGATCGATCTCGCTCTGCTCGGCGCCGGCATGTATGCGCCGTTCGACATCCGCAAGATCGACCTCGACGGCTTCCACCGCACGATGGCGCTGAATGTCGATGGCGTGATCAATGCGGTCGCCGCCGTGCTGCCCTCGATGCTCATGCGCAACGCAGGTCACATCGCCATCATGGGCTCCTTGTTCGGCTATGCCGGCTGGCCGGGCAACGGCGCATACGGCGCCAGCAAAGCAGCCGTTATCAATCTCGCCGAAAGCCTCAAGCTCGAACTGGAAGGGACGGGCGTCGCCGTGACCATCATCAATCCGGGCTTTGTCGATACGCCGCTCAACGCCGCTTACGACGCCAAGAAGAAGCTCTATGTGATGAGCAAGGAGCGCTGCGCACGAAAGATCCTGGAGCGGCTGCCGCGCAGGCCCTACGAGATCGCCTTCCCGCCGCAGGTCGAGGGCTTCTTGAAGACGGCGCGATCTCTGCCACGCGCCGCCTCATTTCCGCTCATCCGCTGGTTCACCAAGACGATGCAGAAATAGGCAGGCAAGACGAAGCGTCCCAACCTCTAGCTCAGCAGCTCGCGGAAATAGTTGTCGAGCAGGCGGTCCTTGGGATCGGCGACTTTGCGGCGCGCGGCGAATTGCTGTAGGCGGACGCCGAAGGCCTTGCGCACCTGCTCGCGGGTCAGCAAAGGCGTCTGATTGAACAGCGGCACGCCGCGCCGCGCGCTACAGAACTCATTGTAATAATGCAGGAATTTCTCCCAGTCGGGGCCGCCGGTGGAGGCCGGGTCGATGCTCAAGGTCGCTCCCTCCCAGCTATAAGAGAGGAGCGCCTCGACATCGCGCGAAATCGCGTAGCCGACGCTCGGCAGGTCGCAGCGATAGCCTGTCTTTTGCTCATAGACGATGAGGAAGTTGCAGTATTCCTCGAGGATGTCGAAGAAGCCCGCTTCGCGGAATGCCCACATGCTGAACAGATATTTGTTGGCCCCCGGTTCGCGCGGATAGCTGATGATCTGAGCGTGCGGCCAGGTGCGGTCGCTGCGCACGACCCAGACGAGAGCCTGACGCAACAGGAAGAAATGCAGCTTGTCGGCAAGTGCTCGCAGCGCGCGGTTCCTGGTTGTGCGTTGGATCCATAGCGTGACCGCCGGTCCGTATTTGCGCCAGAAGCGATTGCGGTAGACCCAGCGATAGCGCGAGGTGGGCTGCACCCCCGGGTTCTCCTTGCGCAGCTCGACCAGCACCCGCTTCACGTAGGGGAAGATGTAATACATTACGGCATAGCCGCGCGCCTTGTAGATGGGGAAGTATTTGCGGAAATTGTCGAGGCTCAGCGAATAATGCCGCACGGCGAGGGCAACGGTCGGCTTCACCTTGATCGTAACCTCGTAGACGATGCCAAACAGCCCGTAGCTCGAACGGATGAGCTGCATTTCTTCCGGATGGTCGCGCTCGGTGATCTCGCGCAGTTTGCCGTCGGGTGTCACCAGCCGCACGCTCGTTACATACGAGCTGACCTGCCCGAAGCCGCCCGGGAAGGATGAGTCTTTGGTGGCGGCCGTTGCCATGGCGCCAAGCGTGACATTGCCGATCTCGGTGGTCACGTAGGGCTGGAGCCCACGCTCCTTCAGAGCGTTGGCCAGCACGATATGGGTGACGCCCGCTTCCACTGTCACCGTGTCGTCGGTGAAATGCAGGATGCGGTTCATGGCCTTCATGTCGACCATGGTGCCGCCTTCGTCGTCGCCGTTCATGCGGGCGGTCGAATGCATGGAACCTGCGGGGCGCACGGGCGAGGGGAAGCGCACGGTGTCGACCATGATTTCGATCAGGTCCTCGACGCTCTCAGGCGTGACCAGCACCTTGGGATGGTAGGTCCAAGTCCCGTCCCAGGTCTTGATGGTGACGTCTTGTTTGACTTGCATGAACTCCCCCGCCTCCCGAGCGTCAGACCATAAAGCAAACTAACGACGAATCCAGGCTTCAAAGCGCGCCCGCCGAATAGAGACGCGCGCGAGGCCGGCAAAGATTTGACACAGATCAAAGAGACTCGGGAAGCGTGCCTGTGGGGTTGAACCCTCATGCCGGGAATGCTTAGGTCTGCCACAAAGGCCGGCTAGAAGCCGGTTCCGGGCTCAGCGACGCAGAAGAGGTTAAAGGGGCAGTGCAGCAGCGTTTTTGCATCATTGGCGCGGGCGCCTGCGGGCTTGCCGTGGTCAAGGCTTTTGCCGAGCGCAGCATTCCCTTCGACTGTTTCGAGGCGCTGTCGGACGTGGGCGGCATCTGGAACCCCGAGAGCCCGCATGTCGTCTATGGCTCGACCTATCTCAATTCCTCGAAGAAGCTCTCGCGCTACCCCGATTTTCACTTTCCCGATGAGTGGGCGCCGTATGCGAGCCGGGCGCAGGCGCAAGACTACCTGCGCGCCTATGCCAAGGAGTTCGGCCTCTATCCGCTGATCAGCTTCAACAAGCGCGTGACTTCGGCCGAGCGCACGGCGAAAGGCTGGCAGGCGAAGATCGAAGGCGAGAGCGCGCCGCGCCTCTATTCCGGCCTGATCGTCGCCAACGGACACCATTGGGAGCCAGTCGTCCCGACCTATCCAGGGCATTTCGACGGCGAAGCGCTGCATTCCCACGACGTGAAGTCGAAGGAGCAGCTCAAGGGCAAGCGCGTGCTGGTGGTTGGCGCGGGCAACTCGGCCGTCGATATTCTGTCCGACGCCGCCATCGAGAATGGGCGCGTCGTGCATTCGATGCGCCGCACCTACTATTTCTTCCCCAAGATGGTGTTCGGCAAGCCGACGGACTGGTTCGTCGACGTCACCAGCCGCATTCCCTTGCCGCGCTCGGTGATGCGCCTATTCTACAGATTCGGCATGCGCGTCCTGGTGGGGCCGCATCATCGCTACGGTCTGGAGCGGCCCGATCACAATCTGTTCGAAGCGCATCCGACCGCCTGCAACACCTATCTCGATCATCTCGTGCATGGGCGCACGGTCGTGAAACCCGGCATCGAGCGGCTCGACGGCAAGCGCGTGATCTTCACCGACGGGAGCTCCGAGGAGATCGACCTTCTCATCTGGGCTACGGGCTTCAGACCGAGCTTCCCCTTCATGGACTCCTCCTACATTCTCGACGAACAGGGGAAATCGAAGCTCTTCATCCACACCTTCCATCGCGAGCTCGACGATTTCTTCGTGGCGGGACTGTTCGAGCCGGCCGAGGGCGGGGTTTGGCAGATTGCCGACTACCAGGGGAGGCTGATCGCCGCCTTCATCAAGGCTTTAGAGACCGACCCCAAGCGCGCGGACTGGTTCCGGTCGCTGAAGGCCCGCGCGCATCCCGATATCGGCCACGGCATCAAATGGAAGGACACGCCGTGGCACAGATTTGAGATCCAGCACTATCGCTTCCGCCAATACATGAAGCGCCTGTTGCGGAGATTCGGCGTCCTTTCCGGAGAAAAGGTCGAGCCGCGCACGATGCAGACGGAAGGCGCCCCGAGCAGCGAGGCCAAGCTCAAGCTCGCGTCCTAGGAGCGCCTATGGACTGGCTGCTGCCGGGCCCTCGCCGGCAATAACCTGCTGCAAAAGCTTCGGCGTGATTGAAACTTCGCCGGTGAAGGGCCGGTTGTAGCATTCGATCAGAAGGACCGACGCGGCGATGCCGGTTGCAAACAAGGCCAGCGCTATGGCGCAGGTCGCGCGGTTGTCGCTGTGCACCAGGGATATGGCAAGCAGGGTGCAAAGCGCCTGAAGCAACAGCCCGGCCCACTTGACGGTGCTCACCGTCGTCTGGCTGATGATGATGCGCTGGCGCCGCGCCTCCAAGGCGGTTTCGATCGATCTGACGATCTCGTGCTGCGCCAATTTCTGTCCCTCGTCCCCCGGCGTCAGAGCAAGTGTCGCATTAAGGGCCTCGGCCAGATGCGTCGGGATCGCCGCAAGAGTGGCGCGCTGGCGCGCCGGCAAAGCGGCACGGTCGGAGAATTTCTCGGCCGAGAAACTGCCGTCATGATTGCGGCAGCCAAAATAGCCGGAGCCGATCTCCCAGATCAGATCCCCGCCGTGGTCGAGATGATAAGGACTGACCCCGCCTTCGCCGGTGTCATGGGCGAAGCCGCCCTCCTTGGCGCCCTTGTTGAGCGCGCGGATGGCGTTGGCGGAGAGCGAGCCGAAGCTCAAGGCCGAAATATTGAAGACGGAGGCGAAATAGGGCTGGGTGCAATGGGGACCTCCGATCGTGATGCGGAACAGCTCTCCGGACGGCTCTTTCGGCGCCAGCGAATGATGCAGCCACTCATAGTGGTCGCGGTAGACATCATAGTGGGTGCCGAACGGCCGCTTATCGAGGGCTTTCTTGGCTCGCTGGTAGACGATGGCGCGCTTGTCGCGCGGGAAGGGCATGCCGTCCTTCTCGTTCTCGAAGAAATATTGGCGCAGCTCCGGCCGGATATGCTCGAGTATGAAGCGGATGTGCGCGGCGATGGGATAGTTGCGCAAGATCGCGTGTCGCGTCTGGACGAGGTCGCGCAGTCCAACCAGGTGAAGAATGTGAAAAGGCCAAGGGGAACGGCGAGGTGCAACGCATTTTGCGGATAGAGCCAGGCGAGGGCGCTGATCGCGACCGTGCCTAGAGCCGCGATCGTCAACACGATGTAACGTGGCGCGAAAGGAAGCAGCAAATAGCGCACGCGACCTTCTCCTTGGAAAGCGGCGATGCGGCCAAGGCTCCCCTATCCTGCGCTCGTTTTCTGTCGGCCGTGTAACAGCCGAAACCGGCGCCGCCCGGAAGAGTGTCACAAGACTGTAATAATCCGGTCCTTTTCTGGCCGAAGCGGTCCTTTTGCTGGGATGCCATCTCGTGCAGTTCGCACCCACCACGCGCGCCGACGGCACGGCGGATCCGGCAGCGAAGGCGCTGCCCGGTCTCATCGCGGCGTTTCGCATCAATGCGGACGGCTCGGCGGAGGAGCTTCGGGTCGATCAGCCGATCGACGCCGCGCAGGGCTGGCTCTGGCTGCATTTCAACCTCGCCGATGCGCGGGCCTGCGCCTTTCTGAAATCAAGTCCCGAGCTGCCGCCGGTTGCGAGAGAGCTGCTGATCGCGCCAGACGGTCATCAACAGCTTCACGCCAATGAAGCCTGTGTGTACGGCGTCTTTGCCGACCTTGTCTGCGGTCTCGATGGGGCGACCGATGAAATCGGGTTTTTGCATTTCGCCATGACCGAGAGGTTCTTTGTCACGAGCCGCCGGCAGAGCTTGAATGCGCTCGAGGCGACGCGCCGGGCGCTGCGCGCCGGCCGCAGGATCGAAACGCCCGCGAGCCTGCTCGAGACCATCATCGAGAACATGATTGAAACCGTTGAATCGTATTCCGACGGTCTCGCCGAAGACCTCGACAAGGTCGAGGAGCGCATAATGGTCGCCGAGGCGAGTGATCAGCACCAGTCGCTTGCGCGGGTCCGCAAGGTCGCCGTGCGGCTGCACCGTCAGCTCGCCACGCAACGTGCGCTCATCCATCGCTTCGAGCGTGCGATGGAACGCTCGCAAGCGCCGCTGCAATTCGCCACCGCGAAATTGGCGCAGCGGCTCGATTGGCTGGATCACGAGTTGATCGCGCTGCGCGATCGCGCGCATCTTTTGCAGGAAGAGGTATCGCTGAAGATGGCGGACCAGACCAATCGCAATCTTCAAGTTTTGGCGATCGTCACCACCGTGTTTCTGCCCGCGAGCCTGATCGCCGCCATCTTCGGCATGAATGTCGGCGGCCTGCCGCTGACAGCCGATTCGTCCGGTTTCGCTTGGGCGCTCGTACTTCTCGTCGCCGTCTCGGGTTTCGTTGTTCTGGCTCTTGAAGCGGTCGGGCATTCTCGGGCGATAGCCCTGCGCGCGTCTACGCCGACCGCTTTTTCACGGCACGGCGAAGCTGCCGCGTAACGAGATCTGGCGCAAACGCGTTCAGGAGGACGAGCGCTCTGAGGATCCCTGGCTTGAAAACCCGCTTTCGCCGCAACTCGATGCCGTGCGCGATCGCCCGGGCGGCTTGTTCGGCGGTGAGGATCGGCGCGAGGATGGGGTTCGATTCGGGTAGGCGCTCGCGGCTGCCGGGATTGTGCTGCCAATAGGACGTCTCGACCGGCCCTAGCACGACGAGGGTGACACCGACCCCGGTCCGCCGCAAATCGGCGCGGAGCGATTCGGTGAAGCCGAGCATCGCGTGGCGCGCGGCGGCGTAGCCCGCGGCATTGGGCCAGACCACATAGGAGGCAGGGGAGGTGATGCAGGCAATCGCGCCACAGCCGCGCGCGATCATCTCGGGCAGAAAGGCGCGGGTGAGGTTGAAGGCGGCAAGATAAGGCACCGCGATCATACTCTGCACCTCTTCGGCGCTGGTCTCGAGCACGGACAGCCATCGTCCGGCGCCGGCATTGTTGATGAGGATGTCGGGCGTGCCCGCCTCGCGCTTGATGCGAGCGCTGGTCTCGGCGATGGCGGCAGGATCGGCGAGGTCGATCCTGTATGAAGTGGCCGTGCCTCCGCCGCGCGTTATGGCGCTTGCCACTTGCTCGAGCTTTCCCTCGTTGCGGGCGAGCAGAAGCATGTGGGCGCCCTGCGCGCCATAGAGTTTGGCTGTCGCCTCGCCAATTCCACTCGATGCGCCGGTGACGAGAACGAGCTTGGAAGGCATCAGTGTTCTCTTTTAAGTTGTAGGTCTGTGGCGCTAAGTTGTTGTAATTTAATAGACTTCAGTCAGTTCCAAAATGACGCATAACTGTGGCACAAACGCTACAGCGCGACAGGAACCCTTTGGCCGCGGCTGCAAAGATACTGGTAAGCGCCAACGGGCGCGATAATCTTGGCGTCTCTAGGTTGACGAGGGAGGCGTTTTGATGAGGTCGTATAAGCGCGTCTTTGGGCTGGCAGTGATTGCGGCGGTGCTGTGCATGGCTCAGGGCGTGCCGGCCAATGCGGGCTGTCTCGGGTTCTCGGGCACCGCAGATGGATTCGACAAGCAGACCGCGGTGACCCGCGCACAGGCCGCCGTGGCCGATGCTGTCAATCAATACAAGGCGCAAAAGAGACTGGGCGCCGTGACGGTGACGGCCATGCGCGCAACACCGCAGCCTTATTGGCGCGCCAGCGTGAGGGCCGATCTCTTCTATAAGCCGGACATCGTCAACGCGAATTCTTACACGATTTGCTGGTCGGGCGTGGTTTCGCCCTATGTGTGCACCTCGGGCGCCAAGGCCTGCTGGTAGCTCTTCGAAGGTCATGCATCGGCCCTGGGGCGAGCCCCCCGGGGCCGATCCCATTTCTAATCGCCGCTGACGCTTCCGCCGCTCAAGCCGCCGGCACGAGCGCGACCTTCTCCGGCTTCTTCATGAGGAAGATGAGGGGGATGATCGCCAGCGTCACGATGCCGATGAACCAGAACAGATCGTTGAAGGCGAGCATCTGCGCCTGCCGGGCGATGTCATAGGCGACGAGCGGGGCTGCTTCCGGCGAATAGGGCGTGAGCCCATGCTGCGAGAGATAGGGCGCAAGATTGCGATTGAACGGCGTGATGTGCGCGGTGAGCTCGTTGAAATGGATTTGCGTCTGCCGCACGAACAGCCAGCTCACAATGGCGATGCCGGCTGAGCCGCCGATGCCGCGCATGAGCGCGTAGACGCCAGAGGCTTCGTCATATTGCTTGTTGGGAATGCTGGCGAAGGCGACCGCCGTAAGCGGCACGAAAAAGAGTCCGGTGCCGATTCCGGACCAGATACCCGGCGTGGCGATGCCCCAATAGTCGACATAAAGAGTGAAATGCGACATCAACAGGGTGCCGAGCGCGGTCATCACCAATCCGGCCGTGACGAGATAGCGCGCGTCGAAGATCTTGATGAGGATGCTGCCGGTGATGGCGAGCGTGATGGCGCTGACGATCGCGCGCGGGATGAATAGCGTGCCGGCTACGTCCGGCGGGTAGCCGAGCAGCCGCTGGCTGAACAACGGCATCAGCGCCATCCAGCCGAATAGGCTGATGCCATAGGCGGTGATGGCCAAGGTGCCGGCGACGAAGTTGCGATCCCTGAGCAGCGACAAATCGATGATGTTGTCGGGCTTATTCCAGCCTCTGAGGAAAAAGGCGGCGGTGGTAAACACGGCGATGATCGTGCCGGCGACGATCGAGCGGGAGTTGAACCAGTCGCGCATCTGGCCCTGGTCGAGCACAAATTGCAGCGCGCCGACGGCTATCACCAAGAGCGCCATGCCGACCCAATCGGTCTTGATGTCCTTGATCGCGCGCTTCGGCAGATAGCCGATCGAGAGCAGCAGAGCGAACAGTCCAATGGGCACGTTGATGTAGAACACGGTGCGCCACGAATAGGTCTCGGTGAGATAGCCGCCTAGCGTCGGCCCGATCACGGGAGCGACCATGATGCCGAGACCGAAAATGGCGAGCGCCTGACCGTGCCGCTCACGCGGAAAAGCGTCGAGGATGATGCCCTGGCTTAAGGGCACGAGCGGAGCGCCAAAAACGCCTTGGGCCAGGCGGAATATCACCATGCTCTCCAGATTCCAGGCCATGCCGCACAGCGCCGAGGAAATGATGAAGCCGATGATGGCGGTGAGCAGGAGCCGCCTGCGACCGAGCCAGGTGGAGAGATAGCCGGTCAGCGGCATCACCACTGCGGCGGCGACAATGTAAGAGGTGAGAACCCAGGTGATCTGGTCGGGCGTCGCGCCGAAGGCGCCGAGCATATGCGGGATCGCCACGTTGACGATCGTCATGTCCAGCACTTCCAGCACCGCGGTGAGAACCACGGCGACGACAAGCGGAATTGGCGCGCGCTCGGGATGAGAATCGACGATAATTCGACGTGGCGGTTCGGGGGGTGGGGGCTCGGCGCCCGATTGCTTTCCTTTTCGACCCTTGCCGCCGCCGCGCTTCGGACTCGTCATTTGGCCTCTGCTGCCAGGGCCGTCGTGTCGATGGTCACGTCGGCGCTCGCGCCGACGCGCAACGGCTTCTCGGGATCGGGCGTACCGGTGATTCTGATTCTCACCGGGAAGCGCTGCGTGACCTTGACCCAATTGCCGGTGGCGTTTTCCGGCGGAAGCACAGAGAAGGTGGCACCCGAGCCGGCGCTGATCGACTCCACCACCCCGTCAAGCTTGGCGCCCGGATACATGTCGAGGCGGATGGTCGCGGGTTGCCCCGGCTTGATGCGGCCGAGATCGGTCTCCTTGAAATTGGCATCGACCCACCAATTGCTGTTCTCGACCAAGGCGAAGGCAGGCGTTCCGGCCTGCACGAGGGAACCGGGCCTCAGATTGATATTGGTGACCCAGCCGCTGCCCGGAGCCGTCACGTGCGTGCGCACGCGGTCGTGCGTCGCCTTGTCGAGTTGGGCGGCGGCGGAGCGGAGCTGCACGGTCGGTGTGGTGACGGTCAGCTTGGCGTCTTGCGCTTTGGTGAATTCGGCTTTGGCATCCTCGTAGGCCTGCATCGCGTCATGCCAAGCCTTCAGCCCGTCGGTGAGAGTTTGCGAGGGAGGCTCGCCCTCCTTCTGCGCAGCCTTGGCGTCGCGATATTTGCCGAGCGCATCTTCCAGCGCGACGCGCTTCTCCTCGAGCGTAGCGGCGGCGTTCTTAAGATCGTCGGCCGCGGTGCCGGCGGCGGAGACCGCCGCGTCGAATTGGGCGCGTGCGTTGCGCAGCGCCGCGTCATAGAGCGTGGGATCGATATCGAACAAAGGATCGCCTTCGGGGACCTTCTCATCGTCGACGACATAGATGTGGGCGATGGGACCGGAGACTTGCGCTGCCACGCGCACGATATTGGCGCCGGTATAGGCATTGTCGGTCGAGGGATAGATCGTGGCATGACGCCAATAAAGCAGCACGCCGCCGATAGTCGCGGCGAGAAGAACGAAAAGCGCGCCCCAGCGATAGATCGCGGCGTTGCTTTTCGTGCGCGTGGGCGTTTCGATCGAAGCTTCTTGATTCACGTTTCTATCTTACCTCGGTTGCGGCTGGGAGTGGCCGGCCTCCTCAGGCCTTCATGGCCCGCAATTCCAGGCGAAGCACGGCAGAATGATGACGAGGCTTAGACTGGATACGGTTTTCGAGCAAGAATTCCCTTGCGATTGAGGGATTAAGCCAATTTGCCACGGCTTCGGCCGGGCCGGTAACCCGTGCTCCAGACTTTGCGTTCCACACTGTTCGAATTAACATGCGCGGCTTCGAAAACGGTCAGATCGCCGCAGCAGCGCCATCGCTTCGTGAACCGTCGATTCCTCTAGTGCGGCATCCTCCGAGCATCTTGGAGAAAAGCAAATCCAAGGGGAGGGAACAATGGACACTTCGAAATATATCGCGCGGCTGATGGGCCCGGTCATGCTTGCCATCGGCATCGGCATGGCGCTCGGCCTTCTGATGGAGGGCGCGACCTATTCCAGCCTGCTGAAGGAATTCATTGCCTCGCGCGCGCTGATCTTCATCACCGGCATGCTCGCGTTGCTCGCGGGATTGGCGATCGTAAACGCGCATAATCTCTGGGTGCGCGATTGGCGGGTGATCGTGACCATCCTCGGCTGGCTGCTCGTCCTGCGGGGCATCATGCTGCTCCTCTTCCCGGCGGCCGTGCAGACGCTCGGCGACCGCGTCGTTGCGGCGCAGTCGGGCATTATCGCGGGTGCGGCGATCACCTTCGTGATCGGCGCCATTCTCGCGATCATGGGCTACGAGGATTTGTGGGCCGCGCCGACGCGCCGCCGGCACAGCGCCGCGCGTGTCTCGTCCGCGGCGAAGCGGGGCGCCAAGCGCCCGCGGCGTAAGCGCGCGTGAGGTTTGACACTCTAGCTCCGAGGTCTAGACTGAAAGCTGTTCCGAGGGGAGCCCCAGGGAAGGGGCTGAGAGTCCGCTGCCTTGGCGTTGGAGGCCCGGCGGAGACCCTTCGAACCTGATCCGGGTCATACCGGCGAAGGGACGGGAACCAACTCGTATCCGTTTCTCCGGTATCTCCCCTTTGCGCTCGTGCACGGGAGCATATCGATGAACAAGCCTCTCTCCCCAAAAGACGTGACGGAGCCGAAGGTGACGACGGGGCCGCTTTCCGGCAGCCGCAAGATCTATTCCTCGCCGGAAGGTCACGCTGAGTTGCGCGTACCGTTCCGCGAGATCGCGCTGAGTGGCGAAGAGCCGTTTCGCCTTTATGACACTTCAGGACCTTACACGGACCCCGCCGTTACCACTGACGTGCTTTGCGGGCTCGCCCGCTTACGCGCGCCCTGGATCGAAGCGCGAAGCGGCGGTCCGGTGACGCAGATCGAATTGGCGCGGGCCGGAATCGTCACGCCCGAGATGGTTTTCATCGCCCATCGGGAGAATATCGGCCGGCAGCTTGTGGCCGAGGAGGCGGAAGCGCGCCTTGCCGACGGGAAAAGCTTCGGCGCGGCACTGCCTGAGTTCGTTACGCCGGAGTTCGTGCGTGAGGAGGTGGCGCGCGGCCGCGCCATCATCCCCGCCAATATCAATCACCCCGAGTCGGAACCGATGATCGTCGGCCGCAACTTCCTCACCAAGATCAACGCCAATATCGGCAACTCGGCCGTGACCTCCTCGATCGAGGAGGAGGTGGAGAAGATGGTGTGGGCGATCCGCTGGGGCGCCGACACGGTGATGGACCTCTCGACCGGCCGCAACATCCACGCCACGCGGGAATGGATCATACGCAATTCCCCGGTGCCGATCGGCACGGTGCCGATCTACCAGGCGCTGGAGAAGGTCGGCGGCGATCCCGTGAAGCTCGACTGGGAGGTGTACAAGGACACGCTGATCGAGCAGGCCGAGCAGGGCGTCGATTATTTGACCATCCATGCCGGCGTCCGCCTCGGCTACATCCATCTCACCGCGCCCCGCGTGACCGGCATCGTGTCGCGCGGCGGCTCGATCCTGGCGAAATGGTGCCTCGCCCATCACAAGGAGAGCTTCCTCTATGAGCGCTTCCCTGAGATCTGCGAGATCATGCGCCGCTACGACGTGTCCTTCTCGCTCGGCGACGGCTTGCGGCCCGGCTCGATCGCCGACGCCAACGACCGTGCGCAATTCGCCGAGCTCGAAACCTTGGGCGAGCTGACCCGCGTCGCTCACGACCATGGTTGCCAGGTGATGATCGAAGGGCCGGGCCATATCCCGCTGCACAAGATCAAGGTCAATGTGGAGAAGCAGCTCGAGCTTTGCGGCGAGGCGCCGTTCTATACGCTGGGCCCGCTCGTCACCGACATCGCGCCCGCCTACGACCACATCACGTCGGCGATCGGCGCGGCCATGATCGGCTGGTTCGGCACGGCGATGCTTTGCTACGTCACGCCGAAGGAGCATCTCGGGCTGCCCGACCGCGACGACGTGAAGGCGGGGGTGATCGCCTACAAGATCGCCGCGCATGCCGCAGATCTCGCCAAGGGGCATCCGGCCGCGCAGGCGCGCGACGACACGCTGTCCCGCGCCCGCTTCTCCTTCCGCTGGGAGGATCAGTTCAACCTGTCGCTCGATCCCGACACGGCGCGGAGCTACCACGACGAGACGTTGCCCAAGGAAGCGCACAAGCTCGCCCATTTCTGCTCGATGTGCGGCCCGAAATTCTGCTCGATGGAAATCACCCAACAGGTGCGCGACCACGCGGCGAAGCTCGCCGAGAAGGAAGCCGGTATGGCCGAGATGAGCGCCAAATTCCGCGCGAGCGGCGGCGAGGTTTATGTGGCGTCTGGCGAGCGGAAATAGCGGGGTCACTTGGCGTCATTCCGGCGAAAGCCAGAATCCAGAAGGCCTAAGGCACACCTCACTTGTAAGTTGGGCAACATCGCTATTTGTCGGGAATGACGATCTCCTTCTCCGACGTATCGACGACGAATATGGCCAGCAGCCGCGCAGGCTTCGTCGCGCTGGCGTTGGCGCTCACCTTATGGTGGTCGCCGGGCACCTCCGTCCAGCTTTCTCCTGCCTTGTAGACGTGCTCGGGGTCGTCGTTGACCTTGCTGCGAATCTCACCTTCCAGCACGGTTGCATAGATGAAGGCCGAGGCGGGGTGGCGATGCGAGGGCGAGGCGGCACTCGGACCGTATTCAACGAGCACCGCGCGCATGCTCTTACCCGGCACGTTGGGCAACTCGCGGTCAAAGATTTGCGTCACCTTCGAGGCTGGGGCATTCGTCTCCTGCGCTGCCGCGTTTGCCGATAGCAGCGAGGCGGCTACAAGCAGCAGCAAAGCGATCTTCTTCATGGTGACTCTCCTTTTGACGAGGGGTTCGGCATTAGGCGTGTGCCCAGTCGGCAAAGCGTATCCGTCCGGCTATGAATTGGCCCGCGGGGGCAAGGCCGTCTTTGTCGAGGACCGCTCCGAAATACTTCACATTGGGATCGGGAACGACCTTCCGTTTATCGCCCTTGGACGACAGAAACGACTGGATGAACTCTGCCATGCTGGAGGCTTCGGGGCCCGCCAGCTCGGCAAAACCGTTTTTCGGCGGCGCAGTCGCGATCTCGGCCAGAGTGGCGGCCACATCATCGGCCGCGACAGGCTGGAACTTGGAAGGCGACATATAGACTTCGTTCCCCTTCGTGGCGCCGTCCGCGATCGCATTGAGAAACTCGAAGAACTGCGTCGCGCGCAGCACCGTGTAGGGGACGCCGCCGGCTTCGATCATCCCTTCCTGGGCGCGTTTTGCACGCAGGTACCCGCTGTCGCGGATGCGATCGCAACCAACCACCGATAGGGCGACGTAGTGCGAGACGCCTGCCTGCGCGGCGGCGCTCAACAGGTGTTCCGTCGATCTCTGGAAGAAATCCATTACGGCATTGTCCTCAAACGACGGGGAGTTGGTGACGTCGACGACGACGCTCGCTCCGGTCAGGACCTCTTCGAGGCCCTCGCCTGTGAGGCTATTGACCCCCGTAGATGGCGCCGCCGCCACGACGTCGTGTCCGCGCGACTGAAGCTTGGCTGCGAGCTTGCGACCGATAAGGCCGGTCCCACCTATGATTACGACTTTCATTGCTAGGCTCCACGCGACGAGGTTGATTTGGCACGGGTAATATTTAGCGTCGCGTTTTAGCGCGACAAGTCGCCAGCAGACGACATCATGGGGCAGCCGAGCGTCTTCTCGAACGCCTCCACCAGATCCTGCCGGTTCTCCGCCGTGATGTAGAGGCCGCCCGTTTCCTCGGCGAGACATTTCACATCGAGGAAGCTCTGAGCGCCGGTCCACCGAAAAGCCCTGAGCTGATAGCCGATGACATGAACGGTGAGCCGGCGACCGGTCGCTTTGAGCAGTTTGCCGAGTTCGCACGGCGCGCCGCCGCAGGTTTCCTCGCCGTCGGTCAGCAAGACGACGACACCTTGGTAGTCCAGCACCCCCGCAGCCTGCTTCACCGCGTCCACAAGCGGTGTCTTCCCGGCCGGGTTGAGCGCGTTCACTACGCTCATGATTTGCTGAGCCGCGTTCGGCATCGGCCGGAAGTCGAGCGCGACATTGCATTGCCCATAGGGCCCGGGACCGTAGGTGATGAGCCCAACCTTGCGAATCTTTGTGACCCCCGGCACCACCTGCGCCAGGGCTTTGCGGACCTCGTCGATGCGCGTCACATCGCTGAACAGGCCTTGGACCGTATTGCCGGCCATGGACCCTGATGCATCGAAGACGATCATCGCATCCTCGGTGCATGGCGTCCGCTTGTCGTCTGCGGCCGGCGCCGCCGCGGATCCTGCGAGGAGTGCAGCGAGCGTGAGCGCAGCAGGGCGCACGGCGTGTGACAGCATGCTCATTCCCTGACTTTAGCCTAGAGCGCGATCTTTGCAGAGGCGGCTTATAGCCCGGCCTGGATGGCCTTGAGCAGCTTGAAACGCATCGTGCTGTCGTTGCTCTTGAGCGCGATCACGAAGCGCACTCGCCCATGCTTGGAGGTGTCGGCATAACCCGCCAGGGTGCGGACGCCGGAAAAGGTGCCGGTCTTGAAGAGGGTGCCGTCGCCGCTGCGCAGCAGGTCGGCGTGGGGCGCGAAGAGCTCGAGCACTTTGGCGAGGCCGCGGGCGGTGAAGCGGTTGTCGCGGCTGATGCCGGAGCCCTCCTCGAGATGGATGGCATCGGCGAGGCCGTTGGCGGCGAGCATGTTGTTCGCGACCTTGAGCGATTTCTCGAGGCTGACGGATCCGCCCAGGGTCCCCCCGATCTCCAGGAAGACCTGGTTGGCGATATAGTTGTTCGAACCGAGCAGCAGCTGGGCGAGGATCTGGGAGAGCGTGCGCGACTGGCGGTGAACATACACCGGCTTCAGGCCATCGGGCACCGTTCCGGTCGAGATCCCGCCCTTAACGCCGCCGCCTTCCCGCTCGATGAACGCGGCGATCAGCTCGCCCGCATATTTCAGGCTCATTGCCGGGTCCTGGCTCAGGCTGATGCGGCCGCGGCCGTTGGGGCCCCGCGCCCGGAACTGGCTGATCGCGAGCGGGGTGATCGGGGTCTGTTTCTCGGCGGAGACGACCGTCTTGCCCTTGCGCACGGCGGCGATCGTGTTGAAGTTCACCGCGAGCGCCGAGTTCAGCGCATCGTAGGCTTCGTTGGTGTCCTCGATGCCCGGGATGCGAAGGTCGGAAGGGTAGTAGCTCGCGTCGAGCACCATGCCGGTGATCGGCTCTTTGCCGATTGCGGCGACGAGCTCCTTCGCGAGCGGCGCCAACTCCTCGGAGATCAGGAAGGGATCTCCGCCCCCGCGCACATACAGAACCCGGTCCTTGTCCAAATAGAAGCGCGTCTCGAAGCGGTAGTCGCCGCCAAGAACCTCCATCGCCAGCCAGGCGGTGACGATCTTGGCGACGGAGGCCGGGACGAAGGGCTTGTCGGCGTTCTGGGCGACCAGCTCGTTTCCCTTTTCGTCCACAACGAGCACCACCCCCGACGGAGCCAGTGCTGCGACCTTCTCCTTGGCGCCGGCGAGCGCCGGGGCGGGCAGAAGCAGCAGGGGGATGGCGAGCAAACGAGACCACATGGCGGGACCTATGCTAGCGGCACTGAAGCGCCAAGTCAGCGGATGGCTTAGCTCAGGCCGAAGCGAGGCGCAGGAGGGCTAACACGATATACATCAGCATGAAAACCGCGATCATCAGCAACACGAGGAGATGCATCCTCTTGCGCGCGCGGTTGCAGATGGTCTCCGCGAATGGATTCGGAAGGTGCTTGAAGCTGGCAGAAGCGAAGCTTCCGGCAAGATCGGCGTAACGACGTATCGTCGACCAAGCGAGCATCGCCATGCCGATCCATGCGGCGCTGATGAGGAGGCCGGCGCTCAGCATGGCCAGCGCCGCCCATTTGTTCTGCCAAAGCGCGGCGGGGCTGATGGCAAGCGCGCCGATGATCAGCGAATTCGCCAGGAGCAGCGCGTTGTGGCGCGCCCAAAGCGTCTCGTGCTCCGACGTTATCAGGCTGGTGTAGGCCTGAAAGACGGCGATCTCGTCGGATGAACTCACCGAGTTTTTCTTGTCCATGTGCTCAGGCCCACTGGGTGCCGTGCTAAGCTCGGTTAACTGCCTAACTCTACTCTCAGGATCGGGGCATCGCCAGAAGCCGCTTCGAGCGGCGTTCCATGCCTAGCTTCTAGTGGAAGCCGTCACTCGCTGGTCCCTCCATTGCGGAAACCGAGTTCGCGTCGTGGCGCTGCTACGTGGAGTGAATGTCGGCTAGCGGAGCGGCGGCTTGGCGCATGGAGGACATCGCCGCCAATTCCGTCCGCTCGATATCTGTGGCGGGGATGCAGATCTAACTAAGTTCGCTGTCTCCCCAGCTACCCAGCGCTGATGAAGGCACGCGAGCGCCTCCTAGCGCGCCACCCAGGCGCTGAACGCCCTGCTAGGGCAGGACTTAGCCCAGAATTTGTACCCGTCTTGGAGTCCTCGAGAGCGCCAGCCTGCGCTCATCTCGATACGCTTTTGCAATTGCGATGATGGCTACCATGACGTGGGCCGCAAGCACCGCGCACATCGCCCAAAAAAAGACGTAGTAAATCATTGACTTCCCTCATTACGCAGAACATTCCGGGGAATTCCCCCGGCGCCTCCCAGACTGAGGCGCCAGATAATAATTGCGATCGACCGTTTTGGTTCCCTACCGCTACTTCATCGTGATCGCGAGCCCGCTCAGATCGACATTCGCCATCAGCCCAACTTGCTTGCCCTCGAGCTCGAGCACCGCGCCCTTCTGATTGGCGAGCACGATGGCGCGGGCGCCTCTGCCGACCGCCAGCCCTGCGCCCGCCGCGGCATAGACGCCGGCCACGTCGGAGGGATGATTGATGTTGCTCACGCGGCCACGCAGCACCGTCTTGGATCCGCCGAAGACCAGGCCGTAATCGATGCCGCCGACCGAGAGCGGATAGCGGCGGCCGGCGAAGGTGAGTGTGCCGTGGCCTGCCGAGCCGCCAATGATCCAGCCGCCCTTGTATATTGTCAGCACGATGCTGCCATTGCCGGCCTGCGCACCCTGAAGCCCAATCCCCAACAAGACGACGAGCGCGATGAAAGCACCCCGGAACATCGCTGGAATTCGCATGGCTTACCCTCCCTCATTTGCATCTTCCCATGCCTTTCGCCTTGCGACGCAAGGCCGGACGCCAACCCGACGCGGTAAGGATACCGCACATTAAAACGCCGCGTGAACGGCTTAGTATCCCTAAGCGCGTTCCGCTTTTGACCCAAAACGGGCAACCGGTTCCAGCCCTCAGCGTGACCGACGCTTCACAATTTGGTCTTTCCCGCGAGCGATCATGCGCCCCTTCAATCCGGGGATGCCATGAAGAAAAGACGAGCTGCCATTATTGCATTAGCTGCATTGCTCGGGGTGTGCAGCTCACCGTGCGATTCTCTGCTCGCCGAAGACAGCGACGAGCGAGCTCAAATCGCGGCCACCTATCGTGTCGACCTCGCTGCCTTCAACCTGGGCGACTTCCACCTCACTGCGAAGCTTGAGGGTGGGGAATATGAACTACAGGCGAAAGGCCGGTTTTCGTTTATCAGTGGCATGATTTATCGGGCGTCAGGCAAAACAGAAAGCACTGGGAAATTGTCAAGGTTAGGCGCCGAGCCTTCACGGTTCACGGTCACCTACAAGGGCGGCAGCAAGAAGGAGGAGCGCCGACTTAGCTTCGCCGATGGCGCAGTGGACGACGTTTCGATCGTGCCCCGGAAGAAGCCAAACCCGCGCAGCGTCCCTATAACGGCGGACCAGCTTGAGCACGTGCTCGATCCCTTAACAGCGGCTTTCTT
>DATAFR010000156.1:0-9744 GCA_036257375.1 Methyloceanibacter sp. | reverse complement strand
TTAGAGTCTAGAGCGCGGGATCGCGCGAGGTCCCGAAAGGTCGCTGAAAGCTTCTGAATAGTACTGAAAGCGCACAAGGAGGCGGCGTGGTCACAAGCAGGCTCTCGTCCAAGATGCCGAAGGCGCGCGCGCATGAGCGCCAGAGGCGTACCGCTCCACGGACCGCCTCCAGCAGTAATGTCGCCAAGCTCGACAGCTACGCGACCGGCTCAAACGCGCCCACCACCGGCGAGCTTCAACTCGAAGTCTCGATCGGCCGCAGGGTGCGGCAGCTCCGCCAGCGCCTGCAACTGACCGCGACCGAGCTCGCCGCGGAAGCCGGACTCTCGCCCGGCATGTTGTCGAAGATCGAGAACGGCGGCACCTCGCCCTCGCTCTCCACCTTGCAGGCGCTATCTCGCGCGCTCAACGTGCCGATGACGAGCTTCTTCGCCGATTTCGAGGAGCGCCGCGACTGCTCTTACGTGCGCGCGGGCCAAGGCGTGCTGATCGAGCGGCGCGGCACCAAGTCCGGCCACCGTTACGAGCTGCTCGGCCATTCGCTCTCCGGCGACATCATCGTCGAGCCATATCTCATCACGCTGAGCGAGGACGCCCAGCCTTACGCGCTGTTCCAGCACGACGGCGTCGAGTTCATCTACATGCTCACCGGAAAGGTGATTTACCGCCACGCCGACAAGCTTTATCCAATGTCGGCGGGCGACGCGCTGTTCTTCGACGCCGGCGCCCCGCACGGCCCCGAAGAGCTGCTCGAGCGGCCAATGACCTACCTTTCGATCATCATCTACCCGCGCGGTTGAATTTCCCTTTAGGAAACTTTATTTCATCCAGGTTGACGAGCGGCTTCGCGCCGTACATGGTGAAAGCCGTATTCACCGGAGCTTCTCTCAGCATGTGCGGCATCGTCGGACTCTTCATCAAGGACCCAGCGCTGGAACCAGAACTTGGCCGGCTCACCGCCGGCATGCTTGCCACTCTGTCCGACCGCGGGCCCGACAGCGCAGGCTTTGCCGTCTATGGCGAAGGGAAAAGCGGCGAGACCAAGCTCACACTCCGCGCCCCATCGGCCGCGGCGATGAAGGAGATCGCCGCCAAGCTCGGCCACGCCTTCGGCGATGCCACCGTCACGCTGCACGACACGCATGCCGTAGTCGCCGTCGAGGACAGGGCGATCCCGACGCTGCTCGAGTGGCTCGCCCGCGAAGCGCCGGAGATCGAGACGGTCGGGCGCGGGCGCCGCATGGAATTGTACAAAGAGGTTGGTCTGCCAGAGAAGGTGGCCAAGCGTTTCGACCTCGCCTCGATGCACGGCACCCATGCCATCGGCCACACCCGCATGGCGACGGAATCGGCGGTGACCACCGACGGCGCGCATCCCTACTCCACCGGCAAAGACCAGTGCCTCGTGCATAACGGCTCGCTGTCGAACCACAACAATCTCCGCCGCGTGCTCAAGCGCGAGGGCCTTTCTTTCGAGACCGAGAACGACACCGAGGTCGCTGCCGGCTATCTCAGCTGGAAAATGCGCGAAGGCATGTCGCTCGGCGACGCGCTGAGAGTGAGCCTCGACGATCTCGACGGCTTCTACACGTTCGTGGTCGGCACCGAGAACGGCTTCGGGGTCTTGCGCGACGGCATCGCCTGCAAGCCGGCTGTGATGGCAGAGACCGACCGCTACGTCGCCTTCGGCTCGGAATATCGCGCGCTGGCCGGCCTTCCCGGCATCGAGACCGCGCGTATCTGGGAGCCTGAGCCCGCCACGGTCTATTTCTGGGAGCGCTGACCGTGCCGGAAGTCGATCTCGGCGCAACGCCGCTCAGGGAATTGAACGCCTCGCTTCACCGGCTCAGCCCCGACACCAATGAGAGGCACTGGATCATCGACCACCCGGCCGGGCGGCACGCCATCGCCGCCGGGCTGAACGTACCGATCACCGTCGAGATCAACGGACCCGTCGGCTATTACTGCGCCGGCATGAACAAGCTCGCGACCGTCTTGATCCACGGCAATGCCGGCGTCGGCGTCGCCGAAAACATGATGTCGGGCTTCGTGCATGTGGCGGGGGACGCCAGCCAATCCGCGGGCGCCACGGGCCGCGGCGGGTTGTTGCGCATCGATGGCAACGCGTCCTCGCGCTGCGGCATCTCCATGAAGGGCATCGACATCGTGGTGAAGGGTTCGGTCGGCCATATGAGCGCCTTCATGGCCCAGGCCGGCAACCTGGTCGTGTTCGGTGATGCGGGCGATTCGCTCGGCGATTCCATCTATGAAGCGCGGCTGTTCGTACGCGGCGACGTGAGGAGCCTCGGCGCCGACTGCATCGAGAAGCCGATGCGGGACGAGCACAAGCGCGCTTTGCACGCGGTGCTCCACCGCGCTGGCTTCGACGGCAAGATCGATCCGTCTGAGTTCAAGCGCTACGGCTCGGCGCGCAAACTCTACAATTTCCACGTCGACAATGCGGGGGCCTATTGATGGATTGGACACCTCGCACCACGCCGCGCCCCTCAGCCACCTTCGACGAGTACACGCTTTCGGAGATCAGGCGTGCCGCAGCGACCGGCATTTATGACATTCGCGGCGCGGGTGCCAAACGCCGCGTGCCGCATTTCGACGATCTGTTGTTTCTTGGCGCCTCGGTGAGCCGCTATCCGCTTGAAGGCTATCGCGAGAAATGCGGCACCGACGTCTGGCTCGGCACCCGCTTCGCGCAGAAGCCTCTCCACATCAAGATCCCCGTCACCATAGCCGGCATGAGTTTCGGCTCGCTCTCGGCGCAAGCCAAGGAAGCGTTGGGACGCGGCGCGAGCCAGATGGGCACCTCGACCACCACCGGCGACGGGGGCATGACCGAGGAAGAGCGGCATCACTCCACTATCCTCGTTTATCAGGTCCTCCCCTCGCGTTACGGCATGAATCCCGACGACCTCCGTCGCGCCGACGCGATCGAGGTCGTGGTCGGCCAAGGCGCCAAGCCCGGCGGCGGCGGCATGCTGCTCGGGCAGAAGATCTCCGAGCGCGTGGCCGAGATGCGCACGCTTCCCGCCGGTATCGACCAGCGCTCCGCCTGCCGTCACCCGGACTGGACCGGTCCCGACGATCTCGAGATCAAGATCGAGGAATTGCGCGAGATCACCGACTGGCAGAAGCCGATCTATGTCAAGGTCGGCGCTTCGCGTCCCTATTACGACACGGCGCTCGCGATCAAGGCCGGCGCCGACGTGGTGGTGCTGGATGGCATGCAGGGCGGCACGGCGGCGACGCAGGAAGTGTTCATCGAGCATGTCGGTCTGCCGATCCTCGGCGCCATCAGGCCCGGGGTGCAGGCGCTGCAGGACCTTGGCATGCATCGCAAGGTGCAGCTCATCGTCTCGGGCGGCATCAGGAACGGCGCCGACGTCGCCAAGGCGCTCGCACTTGGCGCCGACGCGGTCTCGATCGGAACCGCGGCGCTGGTCGCGCTTGGCGACAACGATCCCGCGCTCGAGGAGGAATATCAAAAGCTCGGCACCCATGCCGGCTGCTACGACGATTGGCATGAGGGACAGGATCCCGCGGGGATCACCACGCAAGACCCGAGGCTCGCCGCGCGGCTCAATCCTGTGCTCGCCGGGCGGCGCCTTGCCAATTACCTTTCGGTTCTGACGCTGGAGGCGCAGACCATCGCGCGCGCCTGCGGCAAGAGCCATGTGCGCAATCTGGAGCCTGAAGATCTCGTGGCGCTGACCGTCGAGGCGGCAGCCATGGCGCGCGTGCCGCTAGCCGGCACGGATTGGATTCCGGGAGCGAAATCGTCTGGATGAGGAGGCTTGAGCGGGCCTTCTTGAGTAACGAAAGGGGAGTCGCATGGCGGTTGATCTTGCAGTCGAGGCCCGCGAGCGCGGGATCAAATATTTTCTGATTTCCTACGTCGATCTGTTCGGCACGCTGCGCGCCAAGCTGGCGCCCGCCGCCGCCATCGGCGACATGGCCAAGGAGGGCGCGGGCTTCGCCGGCTTCGCCAGCTGGCTCGACATGACGCCGGCCGACCCCGACGTGCTCGCCATTCCCGATCCTGCGAGCCTGATACAATTGCCTTGGAAGAAGGAAGTCGGCTGGCTTGCCGCCGACCCCTATATGAACGGCAAGCTGGTCGACCAGGCGCCGCGCAATATCTTGAAGAAGCTACGGGAGAAGGCCACCAAGGCCGGTTACGAATTGAAGACCGGCGTCGAGTGCGAATATTTCCTGGTGAGCCCGGACGGCTCGGCAATCAGCGACGCCTCAGACACGCAATCGAAGCCCTGCTACGACCAGTCGGCACTGATGCGCCGCTACGATGTGATCAGCGAGATCTGCGATTCGATGCTCGAGCTCGGTTGGGGCCCCTATCAGAACGACCACGAGGATGCCAATGGCCAGTTCGAGATGAACTGGCTCTACGACGATTGCCTCGTCACCGCCGACCGCATGGCGTTCTTCAAATACATGGTCAAGGCGATCGCCGAGAAACACGGCTTGCGCGCCACCTTCATGCCGAAGCCCTTCACCAACCTTACCGGCAGCGGCTGCCACGTGCACGTGTCGCTGTGGAATAACGGCAAGAACGTCTTCGAGGACAGCAAAGACGGCATGGGCCTCTCGCGCACGGCCTACAATTTCATCGGCGGGGTGATGAATGCCGCCCAAGAACTATGCTCGATCACCAATCCCACGGTGAACTCCTATAAACGCATCAACGCGCCGGTGACCCTGTCCGGCGCCACCTGGTCTCCCAACACCGTGACCTACGCGGGCAACAACCGCACGCACATGATCCGCATCCCGGGAAGCGGACGCTTCGAGCTTCGTCTCGCCGACGGCGCCGCCAATCCCTATCTATTGCCGGCGGCGCTGCTTGCCGCCGGGCTCGACGGCATCGCGCGCGGCATCGATCCCGGCAAGCCGCTCGACATCGACATGTACGCGGAAGGCCACAAGGCGCCGCAAGACACCAAGAAGCTGCCGCTCAATCTGCTCGACGCATTGCGTCTCACCGCGAAGTCGGAGCTCTTGCGGCGCGAGCTCGGCGACGAATTCGTGGATTCGTACGTCAAGCTCAAGACGCGGGAGTGGAACGA
Source organism: Methyloceanibacter sp. (assembly GCA_036257375.1). GTDB lineage: Bacteria > Pseudomonadota > Alphaproteobacteria > Rhizobiales > Methyloligellaceae > Methyloceanibacter. The sequence continues at coordinate 4,645 of DATAFR010000156.1, read as the reverse complement.
CTTTTCGCGCCACCTCACCGAGTGGGAGCGCGCCAACACGCTCGACTGCTAGACGCTCGCGACAAGCGCTACGACCCGTTGGTGCCGGCCGACGACTTCGTCCGCTATCGTACGATCTCGGAGCGGCACAGGCGGGGAGCGGCCTTGGCAGGCGCCGACCGCGACCCTTACGTTACCCGCTCACAACGGGAGGACTGCATGGCCGAGAACAAATCCCCTAATCCCAAGCGCATGGAAATTCTTTTGGCTTGGCTCGGCATGGCCGGCGCCGTCGCCCTGTTATGGTGGCTGGTCGCCGAATAGCGCTCCGAAAAGAATGAGGCGCCAGCGGAGCCGCCGGCGCCTCGGTCAGGGCTTTCTAGAAGTAGCGATCGATCGCTGACCTCGTTTCATCGCCGCTCCGGTCGGCAGCCAAATCGGAGGCAATCTCCGCATTTTCCTGCCGCGTCTGGACGATGTGCCAGCCTATCCAGAAGATGAATCCCAGGATGACCAGGACCACCTCCCATCCCTGGAAGGGATAGATTGCGCCGACATCCTTGAGGTCGACGGCCCAACTTGTCATTCCATTGGTCGACATATTTGCTTCTCTCCTCTCGGATGTCTATTTGATCATCGCCTTCTCGGCGGCGCCCACTTCACGGACTGAAGCCATGAAAGTTTGGTTGAGCGCGAAGTCCAAGCCCTCAAGCTCGACCTTCTTCGGCACGCGCAACAGTCCGAAGCTGTCGAGGATCTTGCTGACGATGAAAATCGGGACGAAACCGAGCAGGAACATCAAGCAAGCACCGGCGAAATTGCCGAGCGGATTGATGTGCGCGAAGCCCTCATAGGGTGAGGACGGCTGTCCCCACAGCATGAAGCCCGCAACGACCACGCCGAGGAAACCGCCGTAGCCGTGCACCGCGACAGCGCCCACCGCATCGTCGATCTTGAAACGGCGTTCGACGAAATAGTGCAGCTTGTAGGCGATCGCCGGCACGGCGGCACCGATCAGCATAGCCTGGATCGGATGATAGAGATCGTTGCCGGCTGAGGCGCCGATGATCCCGCACAATCCGCCTTGGAACGTCCAGAACGGATCGCCCTTGGATATGAGATAGCCGGCCATCATCCCGCCCGACAACGACATCAGGAAGTTGAACGTGATTGCCGATAGCGAAGTCGGCCCAAGATAGATGTTGGTCGCCGTCCAAGTTTCCCCGGTGATCTGGCCGGCAATCGTCGCCGGCGAGATGAGCGGGATGTTGCACGCCGCGTAGAATCCCCAGAAGCCCGTGTAGATCAGGAACATGCCGATCGCCACGAGCCAGACATTGTGGGGAAGAATATCGCGCGGCGTTCCGTCCGCCCGGAATTTGCCGATGCGGGGACCGAGAACGATCAAGAAGGCAAGCGCCGCGCCGCCAGCGATAGCATGGACGACGCCGGAGGCATAGGCATCATGATAGCCCCAAAGCTTGACCATCCAGCCTTGCGGATGCCAGCCCCAGGCCGCGTCGAGGATCCATAACACCGAGCCGACCAGCACGGCGATGATCCAGAATGCCCCCGAGCGAGCCCGCTCGATGATCGCGCCCGAGACGATCGAGGCGGTCGTGATCGAGAATAACAGGAACGCGCCCCAGAACACGCCATTGAGGCGAGACCAAAGCGCGGCATCAGCGGGCGTGACTCCGGTCTCATTGGGATTCACGCCGGAGAGATGCGGCGCCATCAACGGATTCCAGGGTTCGGAGAAAGGCGCTGCAATCAATCCGCCGGTAATCCCCGGTCCGTTGGGAAATGCGAAATAGATCCACCAGCCGAAGAGGAAGAAGGTGACGGTCACGAGCGGGATCGCCATCGCATTCTTCATCAACGTTTTTAGATGGTTGCGTCTGCGAGACACGCCGACTTCATAGGTACAAAAGCCGACATGGATGAGAAACATGAAGACGATCGTCACCCAGTAGTAGAACTCGGTGAAGATCGTTGTAAGCGCATTTAGTTGGTCGCCCATGTGATCTAACCCCTTTCCCCCTGCCGCCGCCGAACGGTGGCGCACAACACCGTGCACAACGGCTCTGGCGGACGATGCCGTTAAAAGTCGCCTCCTCGTTCGCTGATGCAGGCTCGTGCGCCTGTGCGCCATTCGGCACAGTGCATCCCTGCTGCTCCCTCCCTGTTTAGAGTTTTGCTTGCCTGCTGGCCGAAGATGCTAGGCTTGTACCGAAATCCCGTCAATCAATATGAAAATCCATTTACTCCAAGGAAGGTGTTGAAAACACTGGATTTTTTGTCCGTTCCTGGGACCAGAGTGGGCCTGTTTTGGAGGCCATGTTTGCCGTTGATATGAGGACCTCTGATGAAGCCTGTCCGCACAAATAGCCTGCGCGACGATTTCCTCGCTTGGCAGTGCCGCATCAGGCAGATCGCCATGCGCCACGCCGGACGCCCCTCTTCCGGCATGCGCTCGCGCGTGCTCGACGCGACGGGACGAGAATTGTCGCCCGCGCTAACAGTTCTCATCGTTCCGCGCGATCCTGCCGAGAGCACGGACTTCTTCCGCTTTCAGGTCATGTAGACGTCAGCCCCGCGCGACACTTACGAGCGCGCACTCGCCTACTTGCAGGCCGACTATTTTCAAACCCCGGCGGAGTTCGGCGATGTTCTGGCCGCGGTGCTGCGCCAGATGGAAGGCGGTGCTGAGGCCGTGAATACCGGCACCGATGATGGCGTATTTGGTTGCCTGCGGTACCGTCATGCTGCCTCCCCTGGTCCCGAAATTGGTTTCGCTTTGGTCCTATCCTCTGGACCCAATCGACGAAATAGGGAACAGTCGCCTCCTAGCCTTGAGCAGGGAGCGGATATAGTGCAGGGGAAGCGGAATGGTTGTAAGCCAATTTTTACATGTGGGCCCAAAGCGGTCCAGACTAGCCCAAAGCGGTCCAGACTAGAAGAGGAGGGCAGCGTCGTGTCCGAGCAACGAAGCCGGGAAGTCGAGCCCATCTTAGCTGGCCTCGCCAAGCCAAGTCGCGGGCCGCGCGCCATCTCCGCCTATCTCCAACGCGCCATCGAAACCGGCGTCTATAGCGAGGGCGACCGGCTGCCCCCCGAGCGGGAACTCGCAGCAACCTTTCAGGCGGCGCGCAGCACCGTCCGCCGCGCGCTCGACCAACTCGAAAAGGCTGGGCTCGTCTCGCGCCGACTCGGCAGCGGCACGTTCGTCGGCGCGACGAGCGCCGCCAACCGCAAGTCCCACAACCTCGCCGATCAGGTGAGCCCTCTTCAGTTGATCGAGGCGCGGCTCGCGGTCGAGCCCTTCACCACACGGCTTGCGGTTCTGCACGCAACACGACGCAATCTCGATGACATGGAGCTGGTGCTGCAGCACGCCGAGGAGTCGGGCAACGACAAGGACTCGTTCTCCAAATGGGACGGTGAGTTCCATCTCCTCATCGCGCATGCTTCAGGCAACCCGTTGCTCATCAACGTCTACCGGCAGATCAATCACGTGCGTCTGCATGCGCAATGGGACGCCATGAAGGAGAAGATCCTGACGCCCGACGTGATCGTTGCCTATAACCGGCAGCACCGCGCCATCTTCAACGCGCTCCATGAACGCGATGCGGGCGGCGCCTACGCACTGATTACCGAGCATCTGGAAAAAGCGCGCGACGATCTGGTCAAGGCGAACAGCCCGTAAAGCGCCGAGCCGATGAGCTCAGTGTTATTCGGCCTCGCCGCCGCGCTCTCCTGGGGCGTCTACGATTTTTTCTCGCGCTTTCCCTCGCGCGCGGTTGGGCCGCTCCCCACCGTTCTCGCCGTCACGGTCTCGGGCCTTATCCTTCTCAGCGCCTGGGTCCTCGTTGACGGCCACGTCACCATCGTCTGGTCCAAGCTGTGGCTCGTGGCCGTCACCGGCATCGCATTTGCGCTCGGCACATGGGCACTATTCGCCGCCTACGCGCTTGGGCCGATGAGCGTCGTCGACCCGATTGTCAGCGGCTATCCCGCGCTCGCCATGGTGTTCGTCGTGGCGCAAGGCGCGCGCCCGAGCGCGTGGCAATGGCTTGCCATTGCATGCGTGATGGCGGGAGTCCTGTTCACCCTGCGGGGCGGGCGCCACCACGAAGCGTCAGGCGCTCTTACCAAGACCGAGATGAGGATCGTGCTCGGGTTCTCCGCTCTCGCCGCCCTCGGCTTCGCCGTCGCGCTCAGTGCTGGGCAAGTGGCGGCGCCGATCTTCGGCGACATCGAGACGGTATGGCTCTCCAGGATCTTCGGCCTATTCGTCATTGGACCGATCTTTTTGCGGCGCACGCCGCCCGCGCCACTCCCTTGGCGCTGGTTGCCCCTTCTCGCGCTGATGGGAGCTCTCGATGTCGGGGCGCTCGCAGCCGTCGCGGCGGCCGGCAATCTCCCCTCCCCTGAATTCGCGACAGTGGTCTCCTCGGCCTTCGGCACGATCCCCGTGATCTTGGCACGCGTGTTCCTGAAGCGATCGAGCGCGCTGAACTCTTCCTCCGACAGCACGATATTCACCGCCGCCACGTTCTCTTCGAGATGGGAAACCTTGGAGGTGCCGGGAATGGGCAGCATCACCGGACTGCGCTTGAGCACCCAAGCAAGCGCGATCTGGCTCGGCGCCGCCTGGTGACGC
>DATAFR010000155.1:0-12833 GCA_036257375.1 Methyloceanibacter sp. | reverse complement strand
CGGCGTGCTGAAGAAGGGAGGGTTCCTGACCCGGGACGCCCGCACCGTCGAGCGCAAAAAATACGGCCGTGCCAAGGCGCGACGAAGCTTCCAGTTCTCGAAGCGCTAGTCCTAGCGGCCGGTGCGCTCACCCTGGCCTTTCCCGAATCTCGCCTTTCCCGAATCTCCGAATTCCTTTAATCCCGCGTCGAGCGCGCGGGATTGCTGGAGTTATCCATGGCCAAGACCGAAACTATTAGAGCCGCTGTGCTCGGCGCCTCCGGCTATACCGGTGCCGACATGATCAGGCTCGCCGCGCTGCATCCGGCGATCAAACTCACCGCGCTGATCGCCAAAGGCCATGCCGGGCAGAGCCTGGCGCAAGTCTTCCCCCATCTTGCCGGCCTCGATGTGCCCCAGCTCGTTACGCCTGATGAGGTGAAGTGGGACGATGTCGATGTCGTCTTTGGCGGCTTGCCGCATGGAACGGCCCACGCCGAGATCGCCAAGCTGCCGAAGCGCGTCAAGGTCATCGACATGTCGGCGGATTTCCGCCTGCGCGACCCGAAGCTTTATGCCGAATGGTACGCGAACGAGCACAGCGCGCCGGCGCTCATCAAAGACGCGGTCTACGGGCTCACCGAGCATTATCGCGACAAGATCAAAGCGGCGCGGCTGGTTGCCTGTCCCGGCTGCTATCCGACCGCCGTGCTGCTGGCACTACTCCCTCTTGCCAAGGTGAAGCTGATCGCGGCTGACGACATCATCATCGATGCCAAGTCGGGCGTCTCAGGCGCGGGCCGCACGCTGAAGCAGAACATCCTATTCTCGGAGGCGGGCGAGGGGCTCTCGCCTTACGGCATCGGCAGTCACCGCCATGTGCCGGAGATCGAGCAGGAACTGGGTCTTGCTGCGGGCGGTTCGGTAACCATCAACTTCACGCCGCATCTTGCGCCGATGTCGCGCGGCGAGCTTTGCACTTGCTATGTGCGGCTTACAGGCAAGACGAGCGTGTCGGATCTCCGGAACGCGCTTGCCAAGGCCTACACGAACAGCCCCTTCGTGCGCATCGTCGAAGAGAGCGTGATCCCGGCGACCCAGCACGTGCGCGGCTCGAATTTCTGCCATATCGGCGTGTTCGCCGACCGCATTAAGGGACGCGCCATCGTCGTCTCTGCCATCGACAATCTGGTGAAGGGCTCGGCCGGACAGGCGCTACAGAATTTCAATCTGATGTACGGCTTTGCCGAGATCACAGGCCTCGAGCAGCTCCCGCTGTTCCCGTAGGACAGCTAATCGCGGCTCTTTACATAAGAGCCTGGTGCAGCCTCGATCACCCGCAGAGGTCCTGCCGCGGGGTCTCGGGCCGGGATCTTCGGCCCTGAATAGGCGGCAAGCCACTTCGTCCAATCTGGCCACCAAGAGCCGGCGGTTTCCTTCGCCGTTGCCTGCCACTCGGCGAGCGAGCCGGTCTTCCCGCCCGACCAGTACTGATATTTCTTCTTGGCCGGAGGGTTGACCACGCCGGCGATATGGCCAGAGCCCGCCATGACATGGCGCACAGATCCGCCGAACAGCTTGCTGCCGCGAAAGACAGAGGCCGCCGGCGCGATGTGGTCCTCCTTGGTGAAGAGCTCGTAGATCGGGATCTTCACCTTGGAGAGGTCGAGCCGCACGCCGCCGAGCTGCATCTCGCCCTTGCTCAAGCGGTTGAGATGATAGAACTCGCGCAAGTAGAAGGCGTGGTTGGCGGCCGGGAGCCGTGTGGAGTCCGCGTTCCAGAACAGGAGATCGAACGGGAAGGGCTTCTTGCCGAGCAGATAATTGTTGATGACGTAAGGCCAGATCAGATCGCGCGGGCGCAGCATGTTGAACACCGCGGCCATGCGCGAGCCGTCGAGATAGCCTTGCTCGGCCATCATCTCCTCGAGCGCCTTGAGCTGGGTATCGTCGATGAAGACGAGAAGATCGCCGGCCTCGCTGAAATCGACCTGGGCGGCGAGGAAGCTCGCCGACTCGATGCGGTCGTCGCCCTTCGCCGCCATGTAAGCCAGCGTCGAGGCGAGCAGCGTGCCGCCGACGCAATAGCCGAGCGCATTGATCCTCGGGCTGCCGGTCTGACGGATCACCGCATCGACCGCGGCGAGAATGCCTTCGTGCATGTAGTCCTCGAAGGTCTTCTGCGCGAGCTTGGCGTCGGGATTGACCCACGAGACCAGGAACACGGTGAAGCCCTTATCCACCGCCCATTTGACGAAGGACTTCTCCGGCGTGAGATCGAGAATGTAGTACTTGTTGATCCAAGGCGGCACGATGAGGAGCGGCCGCTCGTAAACTTCCTCCGCGGTGGGCGAATATTGGATGAGCTGGATGAGGTCGTTCTGAAACACGACCTTGCCCGGCGTCACGGCGAGATTTCGTCCGATCTCGAAGGCCGACAAATCCGTCTGGCTGATGCGCAAGAGGTCCTTCGACTGCCCGAGATCCTCGACGAAATGCGTCATGCCTTGCACCAGATTCTCGGCGTTGGTCGCAAGCGTGGTGCGGATCACTTCGGGATTGGTGAGTGGAAAGTTCGAGGGCGAGAGTGCGGAGAGCATTTGATTGAGATAGAACAGCGCCTTCTTTCGCGTCTTCTCGTCGACCCCTTGGGTCTTGCGGGTGAGATCCTCGGCCCAGCGCGAGGTGATGAGGTAAGCCTGCTTCCAGAAATCGAACAGCTGCCCATTCGACCAATCCGGATCCTTGAAGCGGTTGTCGCCGGGTTCCGGCTCGACCACGGGCTCGACCTCCTCGCCGAGGAACCGGCGCACGGAGCGGCCCCAAAGATCGGCGTAGCTCGCGAGAAGCTCGCTTTGCGCCGAGGCGAACTTGGCGGGCTCCGCCACCCAATGCCGCGCGATCTCGCCGAGCGACTTCGCCGCTTCGCCGACTTCGGAGGCGACGCTGTAGGGCCCTTGCCCGTTTGAGCTCGAACGTTCGGCAAGCGTGGAGAAGGCCTTCGTCCCCTGATCGAAGAGACGCACCATATTGCGCGCGAAGGCTTCCATTTGACTGGCGTAAACTTGCTCCACCCCGGTAGTTCCGGGGGTCTTATTTTGCTCCTGCATCAATAGGTCCTTGTTTAACCCCCAAACAACCTCGCTTAAGCCACCATCGTTGTACAGGGTCGGGCCGAGTCGCGGCTTTTGCGCCTGGGTTCATTGTGCTATGCAATATAGCAAGTGCTGCGTGATTGCCAATCGTCACCGGAAACGAACAAGAATTGCCTCCTAATTTCATGCTGCGCCTGCTCCCTGCCTCACGCCTGTTTGCGCTTCTGGTCCCTTTGGGGCTTGCGGCTTGTGCCGACACGATTTCCTCAAGCGAGGTCGCGCCTTCCAGCGAACTCCTGAGGGACTATGACAAGACCCTGACCAAGTCGGAGCAGCAGGCGGTGATCAGCGACCTTGAAAGCGCCAAGTCCAAGGCGCGCGGCGAAACACCTCCCGAATCAGCGGGATCGACCGGCGCAAAAACGGCCGCGCAGCCCGAATAGAAGCCGGTCTTGGGCCCTTTGCGGGCCTTGCCCCGCGGCCGGTTTCTATGGTTCAAGTGAAGTCCCTTAAGGGGCCTGAACGGGGTAGGGACCCCTCGCGTCCGTGAACAGCGATTTTCACAGAATCAAGCGGCTGCCTCCTTACGTCTTCGAGCAGGTGAATAAGCTCAAGGCCGAGGCTCGCGCCCGCGGCGACGACATCATCGATTTCGGCATGGGCAATCCAGACATGCCGACGCCCGAGCACATCACCGCCAAACTCATCGAAACGCTGCGCGACCCGCGCACCAATCGCTACTCCGCCTCCAAGGGCATCCACGGCCTGCGCAAGGCGCAAGCCGCCTACTACGCGCGCCGCTTCGGGGTGAAGCTCAACCCCGACACGCAGGTCGTTGCCACACTCGGCTCGAAGGAAGGCTTCGCCAATGTCGCGCAAGCCATCACCGCGCCAGGCGACGTAATCCTGGTGCCGAACCCGACCTATCCGATTCACGAGTTCGGATTCATCATGTCGGGAGGCGTGATCCGTCATCTGCCGGCGCGCACCGATTCCCAATTCATGCTCTCGCTCGACAAGGCGGTGCGCCATTCGGTGCCGAAGCCGACGGCGCTCGTTCTCAATTATCCCGCCAATCCCACCGCCGTCGTCGCCGACCTCGATTTCTACCGGGAGGTCGTCGCCTTCGCCAAGAAACACGATCTGATCGTGCTGTCGGACCTCGCTTATGCCGAGATCTATTTCGGGGGGGAGCCGCCGCCGTCGATCCTGCAAATCCCGGGCGCGGTCGATCTTGCGGTCGAGTTCACCACGCTGTCAAAGACCTACGCCATGCCCGGCTGGCGCGTCGGCTTCGCCGTCGGCAACGAGCGGCTGATCCACGCGCTCACACGCGTGAAGTCCTATCTCGATTACGGTGCCTTCACGCCGATCCAGGTGGCCGCCGCCGCGGCGCTCAACGGACCGCAAGATTGCATCGATGAGATCCGCGGCATCTATAAGCGCAGGCGCGATTGCCTGGTCGATGCCATCACCCGCGCCGGTTGGCCAATCCCTTCGCCGCCGGCAACCATGTTCGCCTGGGCGCCGATCCCTGAAATATTCGCCCATCTTGGCAGCCTCGAATTCTCGAAGCTGCTTCTGGAGAAGGCGGGCGTCGCGGTGTCGCCCGGGGTGGGCTTCGGCGAGTATGGCGAAGGCTTTGTGCGGCTGGCGCTGGTCGAGAACGAGCACCGTATCCGTCAGGCCGCGCGCAATATCCGGCGGTTCCTCACCGACGCCGCCAAGACGATGCATAACGTCATCCCCATTGCCTCCAAGGCGAATCGGTCGTTCTGATTTTTCCCATGGCTGATGCATTGAAGGTTGGACTGGCCGGGGTCGGCACCGTCGGCGGCGGGCTGCTACAGCTCTTGGCGACTCACGGCAAATCCATCGCCGCGCGCGCCGGGCGCCCCATCGAGATCGTCGCCGTGTCGACGCTCGAGCATCGCCGCAACAAGGACGTCGACATTTCGAAGTTCCGGCGCGTGCAGGACCCGGTGGCGCTGGCGAGCGATCCCGACATCGACGTCTTCGTCGAATTGATGGGCGGCGAAGGCGGGGTGGCGAAAGCCTCCGTGGAAGCGGCACTTCGCGCCGGCAAGCACGTCGTCACCGCCAACAAGGCGATGCTTGCCCATCACGGCGCGAATCTGGCCGCGCTCGCCGAGAAGAACGGCGTGGCCCTGAACTTCGAGGCGGCGGTGGCAGGCGGTATCCCTGTGGTCAAGGCCGTGCGCGAAAGTCTGCAAGGCAACGACATCTCGCGCGTCTACGGCATTCTCAATGGCACCTGCAATTACATCCTGACGCGTATGGAGCAGGAGGGCAGGAGCTTCGCCGACGTGCTGAAGGAAGCGCAAGCGCAAGGCTACGCGGAGGCCGACCCGACCTTCGACATCGGCGGCTTCGACACCGCGCACAAGCTTGCGCTGCTCACGAGCCTCGCCTTCGGCACGCGCACCGACTTCGACTCCGTCTATATCGAGGGCATCGAGTCGATCACCCCGGCGGATATCGAGGCGGCCGGCGATCTCGGCTACCGCATCAAGCTGCTCGGCGTGGCGCTGCGTACCGAGAGCGGCATCGAGCAACGCGTGCACCCGACCATGGTGCCGAAGCACACGGCGATTGCCGAGGTCGAGGGCGTCTTGAACTGCGTTGCCGTCAACGGCGATTTCGTCGGGGAGGTGGTGCTGGTCGGGCGGGGCGCCGGCGGCGCCGCCACGGCCTCCGCCGTGACCAGCGACCTCATCGATATCGCCCGCGGACTGATCCTGCCCCCCTTCGGGATCAAGGCGAAGAACCTCAAGCCTTACAAGAAGGCGCAGATGCGCGCGCATGAGGGCGGCTACTATATCAGGCTGTCGGTCTATGACCGGACCGGCGCCTTTGCCGCAATCGCCGGACGCATGGCCGACCAGGGCATCTCCATCGAGAGCATCGTGCAACGGCGCGCGCCGGCCGAGCTTCCCGGTTTCGACCGGCCGCACAAGGGTTCGCCGGCCTTCGTCGTCTTGATCACGCATCAGACCACGGAAGCCGCCGTCCGCAAGGCGCTCGCGGCAATAGAGCGCGACGGACACGTCGATCAGAAGCCGCAAATGATCCGTATAGAAAAATTGGGATACTGAGTGTGGTAACCCTATAGGCGACGCTAAGATCGCCTGAGGGCAGGGAGGAACGGATCGTGACGATGGTTGCGGCCAAGACCACCGAGCTTGACCGCGCTTTGGCGCTCGACATTGTCCGCGTCACGGAGGCCACCGCAGTCGCGGCTGCATTATGGCGCGGGCGCGGCAACGAGGCAGCCGCCGACGAGGCGGCCGCGACTGCCATGTATCGCGAGCTCGCACGCCTGCCCATCGAAGGCGTCGTGGTCGTGGGCGAGGGCGAGGAGAACGAAACGCCGCTCCTCTATATCGGCGAGACGGTCGGCGCCGGCGGCCCAAACCCGCTCAAGGTCGATCTTGCCGTCGATCCGGTGGAAGGCTCAACGCTCTGCGCCAAGGCTCTTCCCAACGCGCTTTCGGTGCTCGCCGTCGCCGAGCGCGGCAGCTTGCTCAAAGTCCCGACCATGTACATGGACAAGATCGCCATCGGCACGGGCTTTCCCGAGGGCCTGGTCGATCTCGATGCATCGCCGACCGACAATCTCAAGGCCCTTGCCGAGGCCAAGGGCGTTCCTTTGAGCGAGATCACCGTCTGCATCCTCGATCGCCCGCGCCACGCCAAGCTGATCGAGGAGGTGCGCGCCTCGGGCGCCACGCTCAAGCTGATTGGCGACGGCGACATCGCCGGCGTGATCCACGTGACCGAGCCGCTCGAGACCGGCATCGACATCTATATGGGCATCGGCGGTGCGCAGGAGGGGGTGCTTGCCGCAGCCGCCCTTGCCTGCATCGGCGGACAGATGCAAGGACGCCTCGTCATCGCCAACGATCAGCATCGCGCGCGGGCCCGCGCCGCCGGCATCCACGACCTCGGCCGCAAATATTCCATGCGCGACATGGTGACCGGAGATCTCTCCTTTGCCGCCACCGGCATCACCGACGGCTCGCTGCTCGAGGGCGTGCGCTTCACCCGAGACGCGGTTTTCACCCATACGCTGGTCATGCGCGCCTCGACCCGCACCGTACGCTGGATCAAGACCGAGCATCCCGATATCAGCAAGTTCGACTGACGCCGGCAGGATCGCCCGCGCGAATCACTTTACACTTGCCGCTTTGGTGCAAGTGGATGCTGGGCGTGACGGCAGCCTTCAGACTTAGACAAGCGGAGAGCGATATCGCGCCGGCTCTGCTCGGCGTGGATCGCTCGGCGCGCGGCTTTCGCTGGTCCGAGCGGCTTGATCCGGCTAGAGCCTTGGCTGCGACGGCCATTGCCCAGGCGCATGGGCTGCCTGAGCTGCTCGGTCGAGTCTTGGCCGCGCGCGGCGCCGAGCTACAGACCGTCTCCCAATTTCTCGATCCTTCGCTTCGCACGCTCTTGCCCGATCCGGCACGCCTCCAGGACATGGAAAAGGCCGCCGAGCGTTTCGCCTCGGCAATCAAGGCCGAGGAGCCGATCGCGGTCTTCGGCGATTACGATGTCGACGGCGCCGCATCGGTTGCGCTGATCGAGCGCTTCCTGCGCGCGCATGGGCAAACCCCCGCGACTTACATCCCCGACCGGCTGACGGAAGGCTATGGCCCGAGCGCGGAGGCGCTTGCGGTCCTCGCCAAAGATGGCGCGCGTCTTATCCTGACCGTCGATTGCGGCACGACGGCGGAAGCCGCGATCGCCGCCGCCAACGCGGCCGGTGCCGAGGTCATTGTCATCGACCATCACCAAGCCGACGAGGCTCTGCCGCCGGCGCTGGCTGTGCTCAACCCCAATCGGCTCGACGATCTCTCGGGGCAGGGGCATCTCGCTGCCGCCGGAGTCGTGTTCCTGTTCCTCGTCGCGGTCGTGCGCACGCTTCGCCGCGAGGGTTTCTATCGCGGCCGTCCCGAGCCCGACCTCCTCGGCTTGCTCGATCTCGTGGCGCTTGCCACCGTGTGTGACGTGGTTCCGCTCAGAGAAGCAAACCGCGCTTTCGTCGCCAAAGGGCTCCAGGTCTTGCGGCTCCGGCACAATCAAGGTTTGCGCGCGCTCGCCGACGCAGCCCGCATCGACGAAGTGCCAACCTGCTACACGCTCGGCTTTATCTTGGGTCCGCGCATCAATGCCGGCGGCAGGGTGGGGGCGTCGAGTCTTGGCGCAAAGCTTCTCGCCACAGACGATGAGATCGAGGCACGCGCCATTGCCGCCAAGCTCGAGGCGCTGAACTCTGAGCGGAGGGCCATCGAGGAGCGCATGCTTGCGGAGGCTTTCGCCTCTGCCGAGGCGTCGCTTGCCGGCGATCAGACCAAGCCCCTGCTGTTTGTCGCCGCAGAAGGCTGGCATAAGGGCCTACTGGGCCTGGTCGCCGGCCGCATCGCCGAGCGCTTCCGTCTACCAACCTTCGTCGCGGCGCTCGAGCCTGACGGCTTCGCCACAGGTTCGGCCCGCTCGATTGCCTCGGTCGATCTCGGAGCCGTCGTGCGCGCCGCCGTACATGACGGCCTCCTCGTGAAAGGCGGCGGTCACGCCATGGCGGCCGGTTTCAAGCTCGAGCGGCGCAAAGAGGACGCGCTTGTCGCGTTCCTGCTCGCGCATCTCGCCAAGCCCGTGGCGCAGGCGTCCGCGCTTCGTCATCTCGCTATCGACGGCGCTCTCTCGGCAGGGGGGGCCAATCTGGAGCTGATGGACCTGCTCGATCGCGCCGGTCCTTACGGCCCCGGCCACCCCGAGCCCCGCTTTGTCTTTCCGGCGCATCGCTTGCGACGCGTGCGCATGATGAAGGGTCTGCATCTCCGCTGCACGCTGCACGCTGCCGGGGGCGAGCGCATCGAAGCCTGCGCCTTTCGCATCGCCGATACGCCGCTCGGCGCGCTGCTGCAGAAGAGCGAAGGGCAGCCGCTCCACGTTGCCGGACACTTGCGCCGGAGTTGCTGGCAGGGCCGGGAAAGTGTCGAGCTCCTGATCGAGGACGCCGCCGACCCCGGTGTCGGCAACTAGCCGGCATTCTTGCGGCTGGCACGAAACCTTTCTATATGACGAGGCTCTTACGCGCCGCCCCCTTCGTCTAATGGTCAGGACGTCAGGTTTTCAACCTGAAAACAGGGGTTCGATCCCCCTAGGGGGCGCCAATCAGCGCTGATCTCCCTACCACTTGCCCGTGTTCGGCATCGAAGCCCAGGGCTCCCGCTTCGGCAGTGGTTCGCCCTTTTGCAGGAACTCGATAGAGATGTTGTCGGGCGAGCGGATGAAAGCCATGTAGCCGTCGCGCGGAGGCCGGTTGAGCGTCACGCCCTTCTTCATCAGCCGCTCGCAGGTCGCGTAGATGTCGTCGACCTCATAGGCGAGATGCCCAAAGTTGCGGCCCTCGCCGTACACCTCCGGATCCCAGTTGTAGGTCAGCTCGACCTGCGCGTCCTCATCACCCGGCGCGGCGAGATAAACGAGCGTGTATCGGCCTTGTGGATTCTCCAGCCTGCGCACTTCCTCGAGGCCGAGCTTGTTGCAGTAGAAGTCGAGCGATTGATCGAGATCGCTGACGCGCACCATCGTGTGCAGATATTTCATGGCCTCGACTCCTTACGCCTTCAACCGCGCCGGAGCGCAGTGAATTAGCGCGGAGCGATCATGTGTGGCAAGCGCACCACGCCCATGCGCTTTTTTGCTGAGGGAACATGCAGATTGCAGCGCCATTGTTGCAGAACGCCCACAGCATGGCGTTCCCCGGCTCCGAAAGTGGAATTTCTCTCGGTGGTAGAAATATTTGCGCGATCCGCGGGCCGGACTCTTCCGATTCGTTCCGCTCGCGGCATCCAATTCCCTATTTGCATGAGATTCGCTTACCGATCAGATGGTTGCGCGCATACTTGCGGAGCGATGGCGAACTCGGGCCCCGCTTTGTGGAGAAGCCAGAAACGCGCGGAAAATTAGAGTGGCCTCCATAAGCGGCGATGCTATCTTCACAAACGAGAGTTCCAGCCGATTCGTGTGTGGGGCGTGTTTCGGCTGCGTCGAAGTTTAGCGGGGGAATGCGGCATGGGGGCGAAAGAACCGCCACATCTAGAGGGCCATACCCAACGCGACGAGGAAGTCACAGTTGATGTCTTCGAAGTGTCAGGTTCGATTAAGTGGTTCGATGCGTCAAAGGGTTATGGGTTCATCGTTCCGGACGAGGACCTTCCCGACGTTCTCCTGCACGTGACATGCCTACGCCGCGACGGCTTTCAGACAGCCTACGAGGGGGCTCGCGTGGTTTGCGAGGTGCTACGCCGGCCGAAGGGCCTGCAAGCCTTCCGCATTCGCGCCATGGACGATTCGACGGCGATTCATCCCTCGCAACTACCGCAACGGACGCATGTCGTGGTGGTCCCCGAGAGCGATTGGGAACGGGCCACGGTGAAGTGGTTCAACCGTCTGCGCGGCTTCGGTTTTGTGACCCGCGGGGGTCAGACGCTGGACATCTTCGTGCACATGGAGACGTTGCGCCGGTGCGGCTTCACCGAGCTCCGTCCGGGCCAATCGGTTCTGGTGCGCTATGGCAGGGGACCGAAGGGGCTGATGGCGGCGGAGCTCAAGCCCGACGGCTCGCAAGGACCCTCCTCCCACTGACGGTGCAGAAGCTGAATCGGGTCGCCCGCTCTGCGGCGGCCTCTTTATTTGCGCTAGGCATTTTCGTGCAGGCGAGCGGCTTCGCCGCCGGCGCTGTTACGCTTGTGCTCAAGACCGAAAGCGGCGACCACAGCTTCAACATCGAGCTGGCAACCACCAACCAGGAGCGCGCGCTCGGCCTGATGTTTCGCCGCTCGCTGCCGGAGAATGGCGGCATGCTCTTTCTCTATGACCGGCCACAGCAAGCCGCCATGTGGATGAAGAACACCCTGATCCCGCTCGACATGGTGTTCATTTCGCCCGAGGGCAGAGTGCATCGCATCGAGTCCAACGCCGAACCGCACTCGACCGAGCTGATCCCCTCTGAGGGACCGGTGGTCGGCGTGCTCGAGCTGAATGGAGGGGAGGCCGCCAAGATCGGGCTGAAACGCGGCGACAAGGTCATTTATCCCGGGCTGATCCAGGGTAAAGACCAATAGCCGAGAGCCCGCCAGTTAGGGTTTTCCTTAAAGCCAGAGGCTAGCCTATCGTCCGTCCGCGAATTATGTATCTGGCAAGCGATTTGATCGGGGCATAGCGCAGTCTGGTAGCGCACCTGCTTTGGGAGCAGGGGGTCGCAAGTTCGAATCTTGCTGCCCCGACCATCGCTCGCTTGAAAGGAACCGAAGGCATGGCTGCCCGCATCTATAAGCCCGCCAGGACCGCAATGCAGCAGGGGCGGGCCGGCACGCGCGAGTGGATCTTGGAGTACGAGCCGGAGAAGCCGAAGCTGATCGAGCCTCTCATGGGCTGGACCAGCTCGACCGAAACCAAGCCGCAAGTGCGCATGAGTTTCGCCACCAAGGAGGAGGCGGTGGCCTTCGCCACCCGCCAGGGCATTGCCTTTCGCCTGGAGGAGCCGCAGGAGACGGCCGTGAGACCGAAGTCTTATGCCGAGAATTTCAAGTTCGGCCGGCTCGACAGCTGGACGCACTGACGGTCGTCGTTTCGGGTTATAGTCTCCCGACTTCGCGAACGGTCCCGTAGCTCAAGGGATAGAGCATCTGCCTTCTAAGCAGAGGGTTCAAGGTTCGAATCCTTGCGGGACCGCCACTCGCTATTCTCGCTGCCATTGATGCCGAGCGCGATGGCGAGGAAGCACGTCGGCACGTCGGCGGGGTCAGCCTCTTGCATGCTGTTCAAGCCAAGCGCTCGCGGCGTGTGCCGAGCGCATCTAGTCGGCCCGAGCTTCGTTGTCCCGCTGCATTTGAGTCCTTTTTCTGCCGGAATTTTCGAACAGTGTTCACTGTCGGTGTTATTTCCGGCGCGCCTTGTATTTGGTTCTGCGTAAGGGGGTGCCAATGGAAACCACTGGTCTCCACAAAAGACGTCGTCTTGGGCCGACGCTGAGGCCTCGTTGTTCTTCGCATTCATTTTCGTCCGCATGATCTTTGGGCTGCTGGTGCGCTCAGTGACTCATCGGGCGTGAAACGGCTTCACGCTGATGGGGCGTCTGAACGGAACACGCCCCCATGCAGAGTCGTTGTTGTCCCAGCCAGCCAACAAAGTCTGCTGGTTAGACCCGGCATCAACCCGCGCAGGGGGCGCCGGGTCGCGCGCGATTACCCCCGCTGTTCAGTGAGCTCTCCCGTTGGAGGGGGCCAGCCGCAAGGCAGGCTTGCCCTCGGCTGGTAGGCCCCGGCCATTTCGTGGCTCATTGCGAAATGACGCCGGGGCCTCGCCGCGACAATGGAACGGGGCATCGTGTCGCTCGTTGTTTGAGGCAGCCCCTGGGCCTTCACCCGTAGGGCTGTTCGGATAGGCCCGATGTTGCCTTCCCGATGAGCGCGGCGTCGGGCCGCCGGGCGTGTCCATCACTCTCTTCATACTCGTCTGCTTCAACACATCGTTCCGATCTCAACGTCGTCAGGCGGAGGGTCTGTGTTGACGCCTGTCCAGAAAATCCATTTGCGGTGATAGTTTCGCTTAGAGCAGGTTGACGCTCTAAGTTGGTGATAGTTTCGCTTAGAGCAGGTTGACGCTCTAAGTTATTGTCGTGGCCAATTGGTCCCACGTCTTGCGGGACCGCCACCTCCTCGCTTCGTCCAT
>DATAFR010000154.1:0-4003 GCA_036257375.1 Methyloceanibacter sp. | reverse complement strand
CTGTCTTGCGGAGCTGGACTTCTTCGTGATCGCCGCGATCCTGTCGTCGTTCTGCTTCCTCAGGCGGTTGTTGACCGCGAGGAACGTCTCCTTCGCGCTGCCTTCCTTGGCGTCGCCGGCGCTGAGAAGCGGAGCCACCTTGCTCTGGATGAAGCTGTCGGAAACGGCGATGGTGCTCTTGCGGTACTTCACGTTCTTCAGCTCGTAGGAAAGCCCCATCTCGCGGGTATTGCCCGCCTTGTCCGTCGCGACGAGGAAGGCCTTGGCGTTCGGCGGCGCGTTGTAGGGGTGGGCAAAGAACACGACGTAATGATCCTCCTTCCCCTTCACCTGGCCCTTGTGGCCCGGGAAGAAATGCTCCCCGACCCTCACCCCGCTCGTCGCCGTGTCGGCGGAGGGCTGGTACACGAACGCGCCCGCCCCGCCGAAGTTGATGTACCGGTCTTCCGCGATGAGCTGGAGCGTGGGCGGCGTGAAGTCGATCGTGATCTCCCTCTGCAGCACCGTCTCGTTGCCGGTGAAGAGCGAGCGGTCCCGGGCGACCACGCGCAGGACCGCGCGGCCTTCCTTGATCCCGGCGAGCTTCGCCACCTCGACGCTGAGCTTCTTCTCCCCCGTCGGGGTGGCGAAAATCTCGTTGGAGATCGGGTGTTCCTTGCCGCCGGCCGACAGCGTCGCGGTGATGGACTTGAGCCCTGTTCCCTGGTCCGTGACGCCGATGTCGATCGGCGCCTTGCCGACCACGTCAGAGTCCGGCGTCAGCGTGATGACGGGCGCCTGGCGTTCGAAGCGCGGTGCCAGGTAGAAGCCGCCGGCCAGGAGAACAACGGCGGCGCTTACAAGCAGGGCAAGGACTAGCGGACGCTTGCTCCGCGGGGTACGAGTTTCCAGATAGCTCATTTAGCGAGAGTCAAATAGAAAAGCGGACGAAGATCGGTTGCGAAATCATTGTTGTAAGCCGAGCCAACGGCGCCAGGCGAGCGCAATTATCGCTCGATGACATCAAATCTACTCGAGGGAAGCCGTAGATCGCTGGACGGTCGTTAGCGACTGACGAGGAGAGGCGGCAGGCGATCGCTAAGCCTTTGTAGTCACTGGTGCGGCGCCCGGCAGTTGCGCCACTACGCAGAGCGATGCACGACCGAGCACAGGCTGAATCCCGCAAAAGTCCCGCAGGGTCCTTATGCCGTGGCGCCGCTGCGACGGCTACCCGCCAGGAGCTGCCGCTTGCGGTTTGGGCGCAACGGCTGATCAGCTTCTCATAGAGGATCATCTTGCGCTGGGTGTCTTGGGCCTCGGCCCCTAGTAGGAGGATAGGATCAAACCGTGGTTTCAGGAGGTAACCGGTGGCCCGGGGGACAACCCTGACGCCATCCAGCTCTGCCCGCTTACTCATGCAGCGCACGGCAATGGGACCTTCGAAGCGCGGCTCTTTTTCTCAATCGGATGTCGATTCCACATGCTGACCGTCGAGTTCACTGTGGCAGGCATTCCCTGCATCGGACTCAACGGCGGGCCGCAGTTCAAGCACAACGAGGCGTTCTCCATTCCAGATCGCGACCGACGATCAGGCGGAAACCGATCGCTTGTGGCACGCGATTGTAGGAAACGGCGGCCAGGAAAGCGCGTGCGGGTGGTGTAAGGACAAGTGGGGCCTGAACTGGCAGATCACACCACGCGCCCTCACCGACGCGATCTCCGACCCGGATCGCGCGGCGGCCAAGCGTGCGTTTGAAGCGATGATGAAGATGAGAAAAATCGACATCGCCGCGATCGAGGCGGCGCGGCGGGGCTGAAAAGCGAGGTGGTCAACGGCGATCAGACGTCGGCGCAAGGAAATTGGGCGACTATTCTCCGTAGAAGAAGCTCCGGAGCGACGTGCGGCGGGCGGCGGAATTCGCTTAAGCTTTAGCCCATCACAATCACGCGGGCACGCTATGACAATGCGGTCTGGCGTACGGAGGTCGGCGATGGGTCGTGGCGTGCTGCTTGCCCTTGTCTTAGTGCTGGCGGCGGTCGGGTCAGCTCAGGCTCAGACGGCTAGGTCGCACAGGATAGGCTTTTTGGGTAATTCCACCCCGGCGCTCGAGGCCAACCTCATCGGTCCTTTTCGTGACGGACTGCGGCAGCTCGGGTATATCGAGGGCGTGAACAGCCACGTCGAATACCGCTGGGCCGAGGGTGACTATGCGCGGTTCCCCGGACTCGTTGCCGAGCTGGTGGCGGCAAAGGTTGAGGTGATCGTCACCGCCGGTACCCCGGCTGCTCTCGCCGTGAAGACAACCGCGCCCGCCACGCCACTCGTGATGGTTGCTGTGGGTGATCCCGTCGGTACCGGCTTAGTCCAGAGTTTGAGTCGGCCCGGAGTTAATGCGACCGGCCTTTCTTCCATCGCTCCCGACATGGAGGGAAAGCGCCTCCAGCTCCTTCGGGAGTTGCTTCCCAAGCTGTCTCGCGTCGGCATTCTGCGGAATCCTGCCAATCCGTTCCACATCGGTTCGTCCGATCAGGCGCGCGAAGCGGCCCAGGCCATGGGAATCAAGCTGGAGTTCATCGCGGCGCGGTCCACCGGCGAGCTTGCCGACGCTTTCGGCGCCATCCAAAAAGGCCGCCCGGACGCGCTCGTCGTCTTCGCCGATCGGGTTTTCCTGCACAACCGCCGCCGCATCTCCGACTTTGCGCTTGAGCAGCGGCTGCCCACGGCGGTGACGCACCAGGAACTTGTGGAGAGCGGAAGCCTGCTCTCGTTCGGCGCGAACTATCCAGACATGCACCGGCGCGCCGCTGCTTACGTGGACAAGATCCTCAAGGGCGCAAAGGCGGCCGAATTGCCCATCGAGCAGCCCACTAGCTTCGAACTGGTCATCAATCTGAAGACCGCCAAGGCATTCGGAATGCCCATCCCGGCCGCCGTGCTCCTCCGGGCCAATCGGGTGATCGAATAAAGGGCGCGGCATCATGTCGCCATAGTGTTGGGCCCGCTCCCATAGATAGTCTGCAGCTTGTGCCGCGCTCAACGGCGGCTGGGACGCAGTGGCGCTCATCTACTTTGTGTGCTGCGGCGTGAGCCGCCTCGCGCGGTTCAACGTCACCGCCGAAGCGCTCGCGGCAGGCAGCGACAGCGGCAAAGTCGCCTACTTCGAAGGCACGCCAATCCCGACCACCGTGGTTTTAACGGCCGTGCTGGCTTTCGCCGCGTGGCAGGACCGCATCGGAGAAGACCTCTACGGCGGCGCTTGGGATCTCGGCCCCTGGCAATTCCACCCGCTGTCGCTGCTGTTCATCGCCTCGGGCAGCATGATGATCAGCAAGACCTTACGGATTCCGAAGCTGTAGGCGGATTCTCAAGACGGCGCGTCAGGTGGCATCTGCGTAGTTTTGCGCATCCTTAACGGTGGGGGATGCGAGCCTAATCTGAACTCCGCAGGCGGCCAGCGAATCCAAGAAACCTAAATGGGTTAGGCTGGACGACTATGAGCGAACGCGGAGCGCTTCGCCTGCATGTGCCCGAGCCGACGGGCCGGCCCGGGCATCCGACGGATTTTTCCTACCTGCACGTGTCGCCAGCCGGCGCGGTGCGCCGCCCGCGGATCGACGTCACGCCAGCGGATACGGGCGATCTCGCCTGGGAGCTGGTGCGCGTGCTCGACGACGAGGGGCGGGCGGTCGGCCCATGGGATCCGCAACTCGAGCCGAAAGTGCTGATCCACGGCCTGCGCGGGATGATGAAGACTCGCATTTTCGACGCGCGTATGCTGCTGGCGCAGCGGCAGAAGAAGCTCTCGTTCTACATCACGTGCCTCGGCGAGGAAGCGATCGCTGCGGCGCATGCTTTCGCGCTCGAGAAGGGCGACATGTGCTTCCCGACCTACCGGCAGGTGGGACTGCTGATGGCGCGCGACGACGTGTCGCTCGTCGAGATGATGTGCCTCAACATGTCGAACGAGCGCGATCCCCTCAAGGGCCGGCAGCTCCCGACGCTGTATTCGATGAAGCGCGCCGG
>DATAFR010000153.1:0-45892 GCA_036257375.1 Methyloceanibacter sp. | reverse complement strand
GTAGGCATCGGCATATTTCGGATCGACTTCGATCGCCTTGTCGTAGTCGGCGCTGGCGCGGTCAATCTGGCCCTTGGCGTTATAGGCGTTGCCCCGGTTGGAGTAGGCAAGGGCATATTTCGGGTCGATGTCGATCGCCTTACAACGGCAAATTTCGGGGCGATCTCGATCATGGGAGCGATCTCGATCGCCTTGGTAACGTCGGCGATAGCGCGGTCATACTCGCCCTTGTAGAGGGCCGCCGACGCCTCCTCCAACTTGCCCTGCGCCTCGAGCACATCGCCGCGCTTCATATAATTCAAACCTGCGCTTATGCCCCCCGCTAACAGCGCTATGGCCACGGCCGCAAAGCCCGCGCGTATCAGAGCTTTGCGACCGCCGCCTCGTGCTAGCGCCTTCGCAAGCCATCCTGCTTCTGCTTTGGAAGAACCTCCTGGCGATTCACGGGCAGCCTCAGCGGCTGCGGTAGTCCGCAGCTTTTCCGATGCGGCGAGTGCCGCCTTAAGCACTGGCGATCCCTGCCACGTCGGCCTTGAAACGCTCATGGCTCAGGCGCACGGCATTGCGTCGGGCCAAGGACTGCAGTCCTTCGGGTAGATCTTCCTCGCGCGGCATCTCAGCCCCGCTGACTAGGACAGGAATGACCTTCTTGCCCTGGCTAAGCGCCGCCTCGATCTCGATGCGTACGAAGTCCCTAGTCTGCTTCCCCGCTTCGTACTCATGCTTGTCAAGTTCGCTCTGCCAGTTTGGCCCGATGACGGCGAGGAGAACGTCGCACGCCTCCACTTTCTTGTTGAGATAGGCGACGAAATCCTCGCCTGGGGGGATGTCGTCTACGTCGTAGAAGAGTTGATCGTGCGAAAACTCCTGCTCCAGGCGGTCAAAAAGCCGTCCAGCCATACCTTGCGAGTCGTTGCGCCGGTAAATTGAGGAAAATAAAGCCGCTCATCGGCCCTCCGCCGATTACGCCACCGCAATGCTCCCCTTATCCGAGCCCCAGATCTCCCCCGGAGCTCGTAGACCACGCCAAAGCAATGGCTGTTCTATCAGATTTCACGGTGACCGGTGAAGTTTGGCGGAGATGTCCGAAAGGGGTCAGAAGCGGAACGCCTCGTCTACCAGCGATCGTCGGCTTTTCCCACAAGCTGAAGTCAAAAGCGGTTTGCTGCGAGCTATCCCCCGATAATCCCCGCCTCCCCAGTTGCGCTTATCATGCGCACCACCTCGTCCACTTGAGGGCGTTTCTCGAGGCGTTCGTGACGGCGGGACGGGGTGCGGCGCCTGCGGGTCTGGTTCGCAGCCGGGCACTCGGGCGGCATCGGGGCTCCCCCCGGGACCACTATCTTGAGTCCCTGCCAGGAGCTGGCTGACCGACCGGCCATAGTCGGCAACGGAAAGCGGGGCCCGGTGTTGGCAAGACGCTGCAAATAGCATGCGCTACCGCTTCGCTACTTGAGCGCATGTGGCGCGCCGAGAGGCGCCCGCTGCGATCCCGCAAAGATCGCGGACACCATTACGGATTTGCGCTTTTCGGCGCGCCATCCCCTCAAACCCCGGACGCGATCCGCGTCGCGGCAAGGAGACTGCATGGCTGCTTCGCCGGTAATGACAAAGTAAAGACATGCGCGCATAAGAAGGCCCATGTCGCACAACAGTTTCGGCCATCTCTTCCGCATCACCACCTGGGGCGAAAGCCACGGGCCGGCAATCGGCTGCGTGGTCGATGGCTGCCCTCCGGGCATTCCCATCACCGAGGGCGAGATCCAGGCCCATCTCGACAAGCGGCGTCCCGGCCAGTCGCGTTACACCACGCAGCGGCAGGAGCCGGACCAGGTCCGCATCCTGTCCGGCGTATTCACCGACGAGAGCGGCGCGCAGGTCACGACCGGCACGCCGATCGCGCTCGAGATCGAGAATGTCGATGCGCGCTCGAAGGACTACAACGAGATCAAGGACAAGTTTCGCCCCGGCCACGCCGATTACACCTATCTGATGAAATACGGCTTGCGCGATTGGCGGGGCTCTGGCCGCGCGAGTGCGCGCGAGACGGCGATGCGGGTCGCCGCCGGCGCCATCGCGAGGAAGATCGTGCCGGGAATGCGCGTGCGCGGGGCGCTCACCCAGATCGGCCCTTACGAGATCGATCGCCGCAACTGGGACTGGGATGAGGTTGGCAGCAACCCGTTCTTCTGCCCTGACGCCAAGACGGCGCGGGTGTGGGGCGATTTTCTCGACCAAGTCCGCAAGAAGGGTTCCTCCGCGGGCGCCATCATCGAGATCGTGGCCGAGGGCGTGCCGCCAGGGCTCGGGGCGCCGATTTACGGCAAGCTCGATCAGGACATTGCCTCGGGGCTGATGAGCATCAACGCGGTGAAAGGGGTGGAGATCGGAGCTGGATTCGCCTCCGCGGCGCTGTCAGGCGAAGAGAATGCCGACGAGATGCGCATGAGAAAGGATGGCATGCCGGAATTTCTGTCCAACAACGCCGGCGGCATTCTCGGCGGCATCTCGACGGGTGCGCCGATCGTCGCGCGCTTCGCGGTGAAGCCGACCTCCTCGATTCTGACGCCGCGGCATACGGTGGACACGCACGGCCACGATACGGAGATCTCGACCAAGGGCCGTCACGATCCTTGCGTCGGCATTCGCGCCGTGCCGATCGGGGAGGCGATGGTCGCCATCGTGCTCGCAGACCATTACCTCCGCCATCGCGGCCAGACCGGCAAGGGCTGATGGCTTTCGCCAATATCGTCGTTCTGACCGGCGCCGGCCTCTCGGCAGAGAGCGGGCTCGGCACCTTCCGCGACAAAGGCGGACTGTGGGAGGAGTTCAATCTCGAAGAGGTGGCGACGCCGGAAGGCTTTGCCCGTAATCCTTCCTGCGTGCACGACTTCTATAATCTCCGCCGGCGGCGGCTTCGCGAGGCAAAGCCAAATGCCGCGCATCACGCCCTGGCGCGGCTCGAGACGGCGCATCGCGGCGTGCTGACGGTCACGCAGAATATCGACGGGCTGCATGAGGCGGCTGGCGCGCATGAGCTGATCCATATGCATGGCGAGCTCGGCCGCGCGCTTTGTGCGACCTGCCTTGCGAGCTTTCCCTGGGCCGAGGACCTCTCGATCGACACGGTCTGCGCCGCTTGCGGCAATGCCGGCGCCATGCGACCGGACGTGGTCTGGTTCGGCGAGATGCCACGCGAGATCGACCGCATCTACCAGGCGCTGGTCTCTTGCGATCTGTTCATTTCCATCGGTACGAGCGGCAGCGTCTATCCGGCAGCCGGTTTCGTTGCTGAGGCGCGCGCCGCCGGGGCGCATACGGTCGAGCTCAATCTGGAGCCGTCGGATGGAGCCAGCCTCTTCGCCGAAGCCGCCTATGGACCGGCGACGGAGGTCGTGCCGGCATTTGTCGAGCGGCTGCTGCGCGGCTAGCGTTCGAGTTGCGCGACGACCTCGATATGCGGCGAGAAGAGGAACTGGTCGACCGGCGTGACGCGCGCGATGCGGTAGCCGCCATCGACCAGGGTGCGGAGGTCGCGAGCGAGCGTTCCAGGATTGCAAGAGACGGCTAGCACGCGCGGCACGTCTGACTTGGCAAGCCTCTCGGCCTGCGCCTTAGCGCCGGCACGCGGCGGATCGAAAACCACGGCGTCATAGGATTTCAGCTCCTCCGCGCTGAGCGGTGCGCGGAAGAGGTCTCGGACGACACCCCGTATCGGCTTGAGCTTGGGCGTCTTGCGCGCGGCCTGGGTCAGCGACTGGACCGCAGCCTCGCCGGCTTCGAAGGCATCGACCGCGGCTTTCTTCGCCAGCGCAAAGGTGAACGTGCCGAGCCCGGCGAAGAGATCGGCCACACGCTTGGCGCCTTCCGCTCCGTCGCGCACCAATTCCACCATGACGCTCTCAGCCTCGCGCGAGGCTTGGAGGAAGGCGCTCGGCGGCAGTCTGACTTTGGTGCCCGACAAATCGATCGCGGGCGCGACGACGGGCCCTATGCTGTCGCCGCCGGCCGTGAGGCGCGCCACGCCGAGCGAAGCGGCTTTGCCGGCGAAGCCGCCGAGAGCGGCGGCGCTCGGCCTGATGCCCTCGACCACAATGTCGAGGCCGCTCTCGGTTTCCGTCACGCTGACCCGCGCCTCGTGCTTGCCGCCCAACAGAGGCGCCAATGCCTGTTTGAGCCTGGGCAGGCCCTCGACGATGCGCGGCGAAAGCACCGGGCAGACCTCGATATCGATCAGCTCATGTGAACGGGCGCGGTGATAGCCGAGTTCGACGCCCGTCTTGCCTCGGCCAAGCGTCAAGGCGGCGCGCCGCCGGCTGCCGAGCGGCACGGGGCGTACCGCATCCACCACTGCCGCAAGCCCGCGCGACCGCAAGGCCGTCACCACCAACTCGCGCTTCCAGCGAAGATAGGCCCCCGCCTCCAGGTGCTGGAGCGCGCAGCCGCCACAAATGCCGAAATGCGGGCAGACCGGCGCGACGCGCTCGGGACTCGGCTCAAGCACATCGAGTAGCCCCGCGCGGTCGCTGCCGGGCTCGGCGGCAACCCTGACCGACTCGCCGGTCAAGGCGAAGGGTACGAAGAGCGGCCCCTCGGGACCCTCGGCCACGCCATCGCCTTGCGCGCCGAGCCGCGCGATTCTGAGCTCAAGTTCCATCGCGAGCTCCAAGCCGCGCGCCGAGCAGAAATTCCTCATTTCCGCTTCCGCCGAGAAGCGGCGAGACGATCACGCCGACCACCGCCCAGCCGGCCTCCTTGGTGAAGGCCCGGACCTTTTCCACAGCCTTCTTGCGCTCGGTCTCACTCCTAACGATCCCCCCTTTGCCGACGGCCGCCCTGCCCGCCTCGAATTGCGGCTTGATGAGGGCTACGAGCCAAGCCCCGGGTGCGGCAAGGCTGAGTGCCGCGGGCAGCGCCAGGGTCAGGCTGATGAAGCTGACATCGGCGACGATTGCAGTGATCTCCTCGCCAACTAGCCTCCGGTCGAGCGCCCTCGCATCGGTCGCCTCCAGGGCTACGACCTTGGGATTTGCCCTGAGCTTGGCGTCGAGCTGGCCCGTGCCGACGTCGACCGCGTAGATCTTGGCCGCGCCGCGGGCGATCAGCACGTCGCTGAAGCCGCCGGTCGAGGCGCCGATATCGAGGGCCACCCTCCCCTCGGGGTCGAAGCTGAAGGCGTCGAGCGCGGCTTCGAGCTTCTCCCCGCCGCGCGAGACGTAGCGGCCCGCTCCAGGGCTCAGCCTGAGCTCGGTATCGGCAGCGACCAGCGCGCCCGGTTTCGACGCGGTGACCCCCGCCACGCTTACGAGCCGCCGCCGCACGAGGTCGGCAGCGCGGGAGCGGGTCGGCGCGAAGCCCCTATCCACTAATAATTGGTCGAGACGCTTTTTTTTGTAGATGGACACCAGAGCTTCTCATATGCTCCGCCTGCGTAGGGAATTCTCGCGCGCGGACGAGGGCCGGGAGCGGTCGGCGCCGCTAACATATACATACTGCGAAGCGCCCCGCTCGGCGCGCCATCGCGGAGGTCTCGTGAGCCAGGACCACTGTACGGCTTACCTTACCGACAAGTGCGAAGTCCAAAATCGTGACGTGACTGGCGGCAAGGCCGTCTACGCTCGGGACGCTATCGAGCCCGGCGAGCTTATTGCCGTTTGGAGCGGGCGCATCGTTTCGGCCGAGGAACTCGAAGAGCTCCCGGAAGAAATCAGGCGCCACACGGTGCAGGTCGAGGAGCAGCTCTATCTCGCCTCGCATGGACCGGATGAGGGGCCGGACTACATAAATCACTCCTGCGAGCCGAATGCCGGTCTCGAGGGACAAATCGCCATCGTGGCGCTACAGCGCATCAACCCGGGAGAAGAGGTCACCATCGACTACGCGATGTGCGACGGCTCGCCTTACGACGAGTTCGAGTGCGGATGCGGGTCGGCGATCTGCCGCGGGCTCGTGACCGGCGATGACTGGCGCAACCCCACGCTCTGGGAGCGCTACGCCGGGCATTTCTCGCCCTATCTCGAGCGCCGCATCAAGGCGCTCAAGCGGCGGCGCTTCCGCCGCAAGCGCGGCCTCGTCGCCGTCGGGACAGAGGCCACGGGTAACACCGCATGAGCGGGTTCAAGCTTCAGCCTAATCGAGGGATATAACCCATGCTGATGGTCAGCACTTACCTCGCGCCGAGCGCCATCGAGGGGCTCGGTGTCTTCTCCGGCGAGTACATCGAACGGGGGCGGCTCCTCTGGAGTCTCAATCCGAAATTCGACATCTTCGTCCATATCCGCGAGATCGAAACCTACCCGCCGCATATGCAGGACTTCATTCAACGCTACACCTATCCGCATCTGGAGATGCCGGGCGTGGTGATCCTCGATTGCGACAACGGCAAGTTCATGAATCACAGCCTCACGCCGAATACGGATTTCCGGATTTTCGACAGGGGCTATGCGCTGACCGACATCGCGCAAGGCGACGAGATCACCTGCAACTATCATGAGTTCGATCCGTCCTTCGCCGGCTATTTCCCCAACGTCCAGGCCGCCGCAGCCGACGCCGCAAGGCTTCATGCCGGCAGCCGCTAGCCGCGCCGCGCTTCTGCTCGCCGCTGGCCTCCTCGTGACGCCGTTGCTGGCGTTCGCCGCCGACGATCCAGGCTATGTGTGGATGAGTGGTCCTGGCGAGGGTAACGCGTTGCTCACTTACGGCTCGGCCGAAACCGGCGAGGACTATGTGTTCAACCTGATCTGCGGCAACAAGGACAGGCGCACGGAGGCGACGCTCTATGTCGATATCGCGGGAACCGAAATCGGCCAACCGATCATCATTGAGCTTGCCGCCGGCGCGGCGAAAGTCTCGCTCAAGGGCAAGATCGCCACAGACGAGATGAGCGGGTTTCATTTCGCCGAGGCAAAGGGCTTCAAGATCAAGCCGGTCATCGCGCTGCTGAAGGAAAAAGAGTCGATCACCGCCAAGACGGGCAAACTGGTTACCGACTTGCCGGACAAGGGGCGCGCCGCGCCAGCCGCCGAATTTGCTAAGACCTGTAAGCTCGACTAAATAGGCGTCGCCGGCAGGCACCCTCCATTGCCGCCTGGCCCGGCTGAAACTCAAGCTCATACGAAAGCGTTTATTCCATGATGATCCGAGCCTCAGTTTGCTTTCTCGCGGCCGCCCTTCTCGCCGGAGGGCTCCTCTCTTCACGTTTGGCGCGCGGTGAAGAGACGCTGGTGTGGACCGCCAACACCAACGGCGATCTCATCTCGCTCACTTACGGGTCGCTCGATACGAGCAAGCCGCCGGTGCTGCTTCTCTCGTGCTTCAATGAGATGAATATCGGCGTGCTGGAGATCTTCGGTACTATCGAGGGGACGAGGCCTGGCCAGAAAGTGAGCATCGATCTCTCGGCCGGCGGCACCCAATCCTCGATCGATGGTTCGGTCGAGCTCGACGACAAGACCGGCATGATGTTCGCCGAGGCGAGCGATCTCGAGATTGCGCCTGTCATCGGCGTGCTCAAGGCACCGGGTCCACTGACCGTCAAGACGGCGGCGACCACGCGGACCTTGCCGGAAGTCGGCCGCGCCGAAGCGGCCGATAGGTTCAGCAAGGACTGCCAGATCGGGTAGCCGGTGCGAGCGCTCAGGCGAGGCGGACCGCGCCCGCCGCATCGCGCTCCTTGCCGAGCGCGGTGAACACGGCTGTGACGATGCCGGAGGCATCGAGCCCGGCCTCGGCATACATCGCAGCCGGCTTGTTCTGCTCGATGAAGGTGTCGGGCAGGTGCAGCGTCCGCACCTTGAGCCCGCGATCGAGCAAGCCGTCGCGCGCAAGGGCGTGCAGCACCATGGCGCCGAACCCGCCGCTCGATCCTTCCTCGACGGTGATGAGCACCTCATGGTTCTGCACGAGCTTTCGCAGCAAATCCATGTCGAGCGGCTTGGCGAAGCGTGCATCGGCGACGGTTGCGGGAAGGCCGAAGCCGGCGAGCTGATCGGCAGCCACGATGCATTCGGGCAGCCTCGCGCCGAAGGAGAGCAGCGCCACGGCCGACCCTTCGCGCAAGATGCGGCCCCTGCCGATCTCTAGCGGCGTGCCGCGCTTGGGCAACGTCGCGCCGGTCCCCTCCCCGCGCGGGTAGCGGAAGGCCGAAGGCCGGTCGTCGATCGCAGCGGCGGTCGCCACCATATGCATCAGTTCGGCTTCGTCGGCGGCCGCCATCACCACCATGCCCGGCAGACAGGAGAGATAGGCCACGTCAAAGGATCCGGCGTGCGTCGGGCCGTCGGCGCCGACAAGCCCGGCGCGGTCGATGGCGAAGCGGACGGGCAGCCCTTGCACCGCCACGTCATGCACCACCTGGTCGTAGGCGCGCTGGAGGAAGGTCGAGTAGATGGCGGCAAAGGGCTTATAGCCTTCGGCGGCAAGACCCGCGGCGAACGTCACCGCGTGCTGCTCGGCGATGCCGACATCGAAGCAGCGGTTGGGAAAGACCTCGGCGAAGCGATCGAGCCCGGTGCCCGAGGGCATGGCCGCGGTGATGGCGACGATTTTCTCGTCGACCCGCGCCTCCTCGATCAGCGCATTGGCGAACACTTTGGTGTAGCTCGGCGGCGTGCCGGCGGCGGAAGCCTCTTGCGCGCCCGTCACGACATTGAACTTGCCGACGCCATGGAACTTGTCGGCCGAGATTTCCGCGGGTGGATAGCCCTTTCCCTTCTGCGTCACGACATGGATCAGGATCGGTCCGTTCCTCATGGCGCGCACATTGCGCAGCACGGGGAGAAGGTGATCGAAATTGTGCCCATCGATGGGGCCGACATAATAGAAGCCGAGCTCCTCGAACAACGTGCCGCCGGTCCAAAAGCCACGCGTGAACTCCTCGGCGCGGGCCGCGCGTTTCTGCCAGTTCTTCGGCAGGAGCCTGCCGGCGAGATCTTTGAGAAAACGGCGGAAGCTCCGATAAGTGCCGCCCGAGATCAGCTTGGCGAGATAGGCGCTCATGGCGCCGACCGGAGGGGCGATCGACATGTCGTTGTCGTTGAGGATAACGATCAGCCGGGAATCCATCGCGCCGGCGTTGTTCATGGCCTCATAGGCCATGCCGGCGCTCATGGCGCCGTCGCCGATCACCGCAATAACGTTATGCGCCTTGCCGCCGAGGTCGCGGGCGACCGCCATGCCGAGTCCGGCAGAGATCGAGGTCGACGAGTGGCCGGCGCCGAAGGTGTCATATTCGCTCTCGGCCCGCTTGCAGAAACCCGACAGGCCGTCCGCCTGGCGCAGCGTACGGATGCGGTCGCGCCGCTCGGTCAAGATCTTGTGCGGGTAGGATTGGTGGCCTACGTCCCAGATCAGCCTGTCGTTGGGCGTATCGAAGACATAGTGCAGCGCTAAGGTCAGCTCGACCACGCCAAGCCCCGCGCCGAGATGGCCGCCGGTGACGGAAACCGCCGCGATCAGCTCTTGACGAAGCTCCTCGGCTAGTTGCGGTAGCTCTTGGTCCTGGAGGGCGCGGAGATCCTGAGGGGTGCGGATACGGTCAAGCAACGGCGTGGAACTAACGGCGCTCATTCGCAACACCTGGCGCTGTGAGGAAAAGGACTGGAAGGATCAACGCGTTAAGTCACCTTTACCGGTCGCGAGCCCTGCTTGCAACTATCGCGTAAGACGGGCCAAATCGTGTCGTGGAGCACAGAAACATGCCGAGCGCGGCGAGCTTAGCGGAGTGGCCGGCGCCACCCAAGCGGCGCCTCGCCTTCCCGTGGCTGATCCTCAAGACGATCGGCAATCCGGTCGCAAGCTGGAGCGAGGATTTCTACGAAGAGCCCATCATCGTCTATCGCTGGCTCGGGCTCGAGACCGCTTTCGTCATGGACCCCGCGCTGATCCAGAAGGTGCTGCTGGACGACGCCGAAGGCTATTCCAAGCAGCCGCTGAACGACGACGTGTTCGGCGAGGCGATCGGCGGCGGACTGCTCAACGCCGAGGGCGAAGCGTGGCGCTGGCAGCGCCGGCTGGCTGCGCCTTTGTTCAGGGCTGAGGACATGCTCGATTATGCGCCGGCTTTCGCCGCTTGCTGCACGCCGCTGTTGCAGCGCTGGCGCGAGACGCCGCCAGGCACGAACCAGGCCATCGACAAGGACATGACGCGCGCCACCTTGCAGGCGCTGCAAGACACGGTGCTCGGCGCCAGCCTCGGCGAGGACGACCGGTTACGCATCGAAGAGGCAAGCGCCGCTTTCCTCGCTTATTCGGTGTGGAAGATTGCGCTGACCTCACTCAGATTGCCGCCATCGCTGCCGCATCCCGGCTCTCGCGTGATGGCCCGCGCCGGGCGGACCGTGCGCGAGGTGGCCGAGCGCGTGCTGGCAACGACGCGCGCAGGTGGCGCACAGGGCGACGATCTGGTGGGCCGGTTAGTGGCAGCACGTGATCCCGCGACCGGCGAGGCCATGCCCGACAGCCTGATCGTGGACAATGTCGTGACCTTCCTCATCGCGGGGCATGAACGACCTCACAGGCACTGACCTGGACGCTTTACCTGCTCGCGCTGTTTCCCGAGTGGCAGGAGGAGGTGCGCCAAGAAGTACTCGGCGTCACCGGCGGCCGCGCGATCGGCCGCGGGCAGATCGGGAAACTCCCGCTGCTCGATGCGGTGTTTCAAGAGGCGATGCGGCTTTATCCGCCGGCTCCCTTGCTGATGCGGCGGACGATCCGCCCCGTCAGGCTCGACAATGTCGAGCTGGGCGAAGGCGCGACCATCACCATCCCGATCTATCTCGTGCATCGGCACCGGCATCTGTGGCACGACCCGCTGCAATTCGATCCCGCGCGTTTCTCTCCCGAAGCGAAGGCCAAGCGCCACCGCTGCGCCTATATGCCGTTCGGTGCCGGCCCGCGCACTTGCGTCGGCGGCAGCTTCGCCATGGTCGAGGGCAAGACCATCCTCGCCACGCTCCTGTCACAGGCGCGCTTCGCGCTGCCCGAAGGCGAACGGCCCACGCCGTTCGCGCGCATCACGCTTCGCCCCAAAGAGGGCTTGCGACTCAACGTAACGATGCTTCGCGATTAGTCGTCGACGTCGAGCGGCTCGGTGCCGGTCGGTTGGCCGTTCTGATTGAGCGAGATCTTCTCGACGCGCGCCTCGGCCTTGCGCAACAGAGAGTCACAATGGGTCTTCAACGCCTCGCCCCGCTCGTAGATGAGGATCGATGCTTCCAGCTCGACATCGCCCTTCTCCAGGCGATCGACGATGGTCTCGAGCTCCTTGAGCGCCTGCTCGAAACTCATGGTTTTGATGTCGGAATGGTCGGACGGTTCGGCCATGGCTTGGCTTAGCCCTTTCCTAC
The DNA here is from genome assembly GCA_036257375.1 of Methyloceanibacter sp. Taxonomy (GTDB): domain Bacteria; phylum Pseudomonadota; class Alphaproteobacteria; order Rhizobiales; family Methyloligellaceae; genus Methyloceanibacter. The sequence continues at coordinate 34,547 of DATAFR010000153.1, read as the reverse complement.
GCCCGGGATCAAGAGGCCGCGCCCATCAGCGTCTCGACATGCGCGGCGGTCGAATTCGCCAGGGCCTCCAGGTCATAGCCGCCCTCAAGGGTGGAGACGAGCTTGCCGCCGGTATGCTTGGCAGCCGCCTCCAAGAGCTTCTCGGTCACCCAGGCGAAATCCGCTTCGACCAGCCTGAGCTGCGCCAACGGGTCTTTGATATGGGCATCGAACCCGGCGGAGACGAGAAGAAGATCGGGCGCGAAGGCGTCGAGTGCAGGCAGGATGCGCGTCTCGAAGGCGCCGCGAAAATCCTCGCCGTCGTCGCCGGGGGCAAGCGGCGCATTGAAGATGTTGCCGACCCCCGTCTCGTTCGCCGCGCCGGTGCCCGGGAAAAGGGGCATCTGATGCGTCGAGCCGTAGAACAGGTCCTTGTCGGTCCAGAACGCGGCCTGTGTGCCGTTGCCGTGATGCACGTCGAAATCGATCACGGCCACGCGTTTGGCGCCGTGCTTGGCGCGAGCATGCAGCGTCGCGATTGCGACATTGTTGAACAGGCAGAAGCCCATGGCGCGCGACGGCTCGGCATGGTGGCCCGGCGGACGTACGGCGCAGAAGGCATTGTCAACTTTGCCTTCCATGACCTGATCCACGGCATAGACGGCGGCGCCGGCAGCGCGTAGAGCCGCCTCCCAACTCCCCGGCGAGACGACGGTATCGGGATCGAGCCATTTGTGGTCGCGGGCCGGGGTGGCGGCATGCACCATCTCGACGTAAGCCTTGGGGTGCAGCCGCTCGATCGCGGCGAGGTCGGCGCGTGGCGCCTCCTCGCGCTTCAGCGCCTTGAAGGCGGGTGCGGCGAGCGCATCGTCGATGGCGCGCAAGCGGTCGGCTCGCTCGGGATGGCCGTAGCCCGTGTCGTGCTGAAGGCAGGCGGGATGAGTGAGCAGCAGCGTGGTCATAAGGCGGGTATGGTTAGCGGGGCAGTCCGGTTGGCGTCACTCTAGCTTGACCGCTCTCCGGTAACACGCGAAATGGCGCCATGCCCGTCGTTCCTGCAACAGCAGAGGCCGTCAAGCAAGCCGCGCAAGCGCTGGCGAACGGTGAGATCGTCGCCTTCCCCACCGAGACCGTCTATGGGCTCGGCGCCAATGCGCTCGATGCGCGCGCCGTGGCCAAGGTGTTTGCCGCCAAGGAGCGGCCGCGCTTCAACCCGCTCATTGTGCATGTGCCCGACCTCGACGCTTCCGAGCGCTACGCGGTGATGAACAATACGGCGCGGCGTCTCGCCGAGGCTTTCTGGCCGGGGCCCTTGTCGCTTGTGCTGAAGAAGCGTCCCGCTTGCGGTATTGCCGACCTTGTCAGCGCAGGCCTCGATACAATCGCGCTGAGGGCTCCTGCGCACCCGGTAGCGCAGTCCCTTCTCGCCGAGGTGAAGCTTCCAATCGCTGCTCCAAGCGCCAACCGCTCTGGGCGCGTCAGTCCCACCACAGCCGACCATGTGCAAACCGAGCTCGGCAACCTACCCGCAATGATCCTCGACGGCGGACCCTGCCCGCTCGGCATCGAGTCGACGGTCGTAAGCGTGATCGACGGAGAGCCGGGACTGCTGCGGCCCGGCGCTTTGCCGCGCGAAGCGATCGAGCTTGTGCTCGGCGCACCGCTCGCTACCGCCAAGGCCAATCATCGCGGGGCCTCGCCGGGGCAGCTGGAAACCCATTATGCGCCGAGCACTAGGCTCAGACTCGGCGCGACCGGCGTCAGATCCAACGAAGCGCTGCTTGCCTTCGGCCCTCACGCGCCGAAAGGGGCGCGCGCAACGATCAATCTCAGCCAGAGCGGCAATCTCGAGGAGGCGGCGGCAAAGCTTTTCGCCGCGCTGCGTGAACTCGATCAGACCGGAGCTGCAACAATCGCCGTCATGCCAATTCCCGCGTACGGGCTCGGCGAGGCCATCAACGACCGCTTGCAGCGCGCGGCCAATCGGGGCTAGGCGCTTTGCCATGACATGCGATCAAAAGCCGGCGCGGCCCAGTCAGGACACGCTCGATGCGTTGGTGCGCATCGTCGGCGAGCAGCATGCCATCCGCGACGAAGCGGAAATGGCGCGCTATCTCGTCGAATGGCGCGACCGCTATCGCGGCAAGGCGGCGCTCGTGCTCAAGCCCGGCGAGACGCAGGAGGTCGCCGCGATTCTGAAGCTTGCCGACGCTGCGAGGACGTCCATCGTTCCGCAAGGCGGCAATACCGGGCTCGTCGGCGGGCAGATCCCGTTCGAGACGGGGCATGAGGTCGTGGTGTCGCTCGAGCGGCTTAACCGCGTGCGCGACATTGATCTCGCCTCCAACACGATGACGGTCGAAGCCGGGCTCGTGCTGGCACAGGCGCAGCAAGTGGCGGCGAGCGCCGGCCGGCTGTTCCCCTTGAGCCTGGCGTCAGAGGGGAGCTGTCAGATCGGCGGCGTGCTCGCGACCAATGCCGGCGGCATGGCAGTGCTCGCTTATGGCAGCGCGCGCGACCTTACGCTCGGCCTCGAAGTCGTGTTCGCCGACGGCAGCGTGTGGAATGGGCTCAAATCGTTGCGCAAGGACAACACGGGGTACGACCTCAAGGACCTCATCATCGGCTCCGAGGGCACGCTCGGCATCATCACCGCCGCGGTGCTGCGTCTCTTCCCCAAGCCGGTCGAGCGCGTCACCTGCATGGCCGGATTGAGCGCGCTCGAAACCGCTCCCGCCTTCTTTGCGCGCGCGCTTGCGCAGGCTGGCCCCGCACTCACCGCCTTCGAGATCATGTCGCGCACGGCGCTCGAGTTTGTCCTGCGTCACGGGAGCTCGGTGCGCGACCCGTTTCCCACCACTCAGCAATGGTATTTGCTGTTCGAGCTGACGAGCCCCCGCCAAGGCGAGGAGCTTGCGCCTCTTGCCGAGACGTTGCTTGGCGAGGGTTTGGAAGCCGGAGAGATCGAAAGCGCAATCGTCGCCTCCTCGCTCATGCAAGCGGAAGAGCTTTGGCGCTTGCGCGAATTGATGAGCGAGGTGCAGAAGCACGAAGGCGGCTCCATCAAGCACGACATTGCGGTGCCCGTGGCGCGCGTGCCCGAATTCGTGGCGCGGGCCAATCAACTGGTCGACCTGATGATCCCGGGCGCGCGGCCAGTGCCGTTCGGCCATCTCGGCGATGGCAACATCCATTACAACGTCAGCCAGCCGCCCGGCATGGATCGGAACGTCTTCCTCAGCTATTGGGAAGCACTCAACGCCGCCGTTTACCAGATCGTGCTCGATCTCGGCGGCTCGATCAGTGCCGAGCACGGCATCGGACGCCTGAAGCGCGATCTCCTGCCGCATGCGAAACAACCCATCGAGATCGCGCTGATGCGCAAGATCAAGGCCGTGTTCGACCCGCACAATATCCTTAATCCGGGAAAGCTCATCTGATGAAACGTCTCGAGACCGACAAGCTCTGGACCGAGGTCGATGACTATATCGACGACCGCTTCCTCCCCGCCGATCCTGTGCTCGATGCCGCGCTCAAGGCGAGCCGAGCGGCCGGGCTGCCAGCGATCAATGTCGCGCCTAATCAGGGCAAGCTCCTGATGCTGCTGGCGCAACTCATTGGCGCACGCCGCATCCTCGAAATCGGCACGCTTGGCGGCTACAGCACGATCTGGCTCGTCCGCGGCCTCGCCCCCGGCGGCCGGCTCGTCACGCTGGAGGCCAATGCCAAATATGCCGAAGTCGCTCGCGCCAATATCGCGCGCGCCGGCTTTAGCGATAAGGTTGACGTGCGCGTCGGCAAAGCGGCCGATACTCTGCCCGGCCTTGCCGCGGAAGCTCCCTTCGATCTCATCTTCATCGACGCCGACAAGGAGGGCACGCCCGGCTATTTCCAGTGGGCGGTAAAGCTTGCGCGTCAGGGCGCGCTCATCATCGTGGATAATGTCGTGCGCGAGGGCGCCATCCTGGATATCTCAGGCGAGGATTCAAGCGTGCAAGGCATGCGCCGCTTCTTCGAGCTCGCCGCCACGGACCCGCGCGTGAGCGGGACGGCAATTCAGACCGTGGGCGCGAAGGGCCATGACGGGATCGCGGTACTGCTCGTCACCGCAGGGAGATGATCAGCCCTTGTTGTTCTTCGGCTTCTGAGCGACCAGCTCGGCGCGGATCTTATCAACAAGCTGAGCGACGGTCGCAGCCTCGAGCTTGGGATACTTGAGATCGAGCGCCTCCATCCGCTCGACCAGCGTGGCGGCGACCACGAGCCGCGTGAACCATTTGTGGTCGGCCGGCACCACGTACCAAGGCGCCTGCTTGGTCGCGGTGTGGCGGATCGTCTGTTCATAGGCCTGCATATAAGGGTCCCAAAGTTTGCGCTCCTCGACGTCGTGGGCGGCGAACTTCCAGCGCTTCTCCGGATCGTCGATGCGAGCCACGAGCCGGCCAAGCTGCTCCTTCTTGGAAATGTTCAGAAAGAACTTGATCGGCAAGATGCCGTTGTGGGTGAGATAGGCCTCGAAATTGTTGATGTCGTCGAAGCGCTGGTTCCAGATGTCGTCGGTGATGAGCTTCTGCGGCAAGCGCTGCTTTTGCAGCAGCTCGGGGTGCACGCGCACGACGATCGTCTCCTCGTAATAGGAGCGGTTAAAGATGCCGATGCGTCCGCGCGGCGGCAGCCGGAGCGAAGCGCGTCTGAGAAAGTCGTGATCGATCTCCTCCTCGCTCGGCGCCTTGAAGGAATGGACCTCGCAGCCTTGAGGATTGACCCCCGACATCACGTGCTTGATGACGCCGTCCTTGCCCGAGGTATCGATGCCTTGCAGGATCACCAGAATCGCCCAGCGGTCGTCGGCCCAAAGCTTGTCCTGCAATGCCGCGAGCCGCCTCACGCCCGCCTCGAGCATCTCCTTGGCGTCGTTCTTGTCGATGTCCAGTCCGCACGTATCGCCGGGATCGCAATCGGCGAGCCGAAACTCGCTGCCTTTGCTGACGCGGTAGCGCTCGATGATCTCGGTCGGCAGCATTCCCTCCCCCTTCCTTATGGCTTAGCGCACAAGATAGCCGCGCTCCATCAGAGCAACGAAGGCGCGAGCGGTTCCTGAATACCAGGCTCGTCCTTGCGCGAGTCGTTGATCTTGGGGTGCAGCTCGATCGGTTCGAAGAGATCGTCAGGCGCGGTCCGCAACAGGCTCGCGGCGACGTCCGCCGGCGTATTCTTGACGTCGAGCCAGGCCTCGAAATGCTCGGGCGCCAGCACCACGGGCATGCGGTCGTGCAGCGCCGACACAATGCGATTGGAGGGGCAGGTGAGGATCGCGACCGTGTCGATCTCGCCTCCGCCCGGATCGCGCCAGCGCTCGTAAAGGCCGGCAAAGGCGATCAACTGGTCTCGCCGCGGGCGCAGCAAGAAGGGGCGGCGCTTCCCCTTGGGCCCGGTCCATTCATAGAAGCCGTCGGCCGGGATGAGACAGCGGCGCCAGCGCATGGCGTTGCGGAAGGACGGCTTAACCAGCACCTCCTCCGCGCGCGTTGATCAGAGTCGGAAAGGTTTTCGGATCCTTGACGAAAGCGGGCAGAAGCCCCCAGCGCATGAGGCGGAAGCGGCGCACCCCTTCCCTATCGCGCGCCACCACCGCAACCGGTTGCGTGGGTGCGATATTGTAGCGCGCCGGGAAATTCGGCGTGTCGGCATAGCCGAAATAGGCACGCACGGCCTCGGGCGGAGAGGTCAGGCTATAGCGTGAGCACATGCGATCCGGCCATCAGCAGTAACAGTTTGGCAATCATGATCGGGCAACACTCCAGCCATTCAAAGGCAAGTTTACCTCAATGATTGCCGCGATGTTCGTCGACGATAAGCGCGATTCCCGTACGGGGGACCTCCAGGAGGATGTGAGCCGCGAGGATATCGTCGCGGCCTTTCGCTCAGCCATGATTGGCCATTTCCGCTCGCATGTGCCTGGCACCAACATCAACGAGTCGACGCTGCTCGCAAGCGATTATCTCAATCACTTCCATGAGCTCGTGATGCTGCTCGAGGCGCTCGCCTCGGAGCCCGCGAGCTTCGCCGACGATCTCTTTTCCTGGCGCCCGTTGACCTACGAGGAACACTTTGCCGAGTCGGGGTTCCGCGACAAGAATCTCGCCATCGCAGCCTATCGCCGCGCACCGCAGAAGATCCGCGCGCGTTTCGACGAGGCGGTGGCGCGGCTCCATGGCGAAGCTCTCACTCTCGTCGCCGAGGTCGGCCAGAACCTCAAGGGCAGCGGCAACTCTTTGCACGATACCTGCGGCAGGGCGGCGCATCGCCTGCGCCTCCTGATCGACGAGGCGAACGCGATCGCCAATGGCGAAACGCTGCCCAGCCGGAAAGATGCGGACCAGGCCGGAGATGTCGTCGGACAGGCCGCGATCGACGCCTTGTTCGGCACCCGCTGATTGGCTTAGAAAGGCGGCCCGCTCCATGCTCAACCCGCTTTCGATGACCGAACCCCTCGCCACGCATGAAAGCCGAGCGTCCGTTCGTGACGGAGCGAGCATCGCCGTGTTCAAGGATCGCAAGGTCCTGCTGGTGAAACGCGGCCGCCCTCCCTTCGCCGGGCTGTGGAGCCTTCCCGGCGGCAAGACCGAGGGCGGCGAGACGCCACGCGACGCGGCGCGCCGCGAGCTAGTAGAAGAGACCGGCATCGAAGCCGATGTGGAGGGCGTGGTCGATATGATCAAGGTAGTGGCGGATGGGAGTAGCGGCGGCAGCACCACCTACAAGCTGACCGTCTACTACGGCCGTCCGACCGGCGGCAGCCTCAAGGCCGGAGGCGACACGATCGCGGCCGATTGGGTGCACCTGGACGACATCGAGACACTGCCCATGACCGAGGGGACGGCGGATCTGATCTGGATCGCGGCGCACAAGGTGCGCATGCCCTGACGGCTAGATTTCACCAAAAATAGGCGTTAGTCAGGATCCTAATGGGACCGGCCAAAACGCGTCTTTTGCGGCTCGCCTTCGGCGCGCTCTGCGCCGCCTGGGCCTCTATGGCCTTTTCGCCGGTCGCTGAGGCCCAATTCTTCTGGTGGTTCGATCAGCCGAAGTCGGCGCCCAAGCCGCGCGCCGGCAAGCCTAAACCTCAGGGCGACGATCTGCCGCCGATCGTGCCGCGCGAGAGCACAGCACCTCCACCGCCCGACGACCGTCCTTATGACAACAAGCTGATGCGGCTTGCCGAGATTCTCGGCGCCGTCCACTACTTGCGCGAGCTGTGCGGGGCGCAAGAGGGACAGGTCTGGCGCGACCAGATGAAAGAGATCCTGCGAAACGAGGGCACGACCGCGGTCCGCCGCGCCAAGCTCGTGAACGCCTTCAATGACGGCTATCGCGGCTACCGGCGCACCTATCGCACCTGCACGCAGTCGGCGACGCTCGCCACTACACGCTTCAGCACCGAAGGCGCCAGCATCGCCGCATCGCTTGCGCAAGGCTCGACCTTCGCAAGCAAGGGGCAGCCCGAGGCGAAGCCCGAGGGTTCACCGGAGGCGAACAAGGACGGCGCACGGCTCGAGAGCGGCCAGGGCACGGTGCCTGAGGCCAACAAGGCGGCCAAGCCGGACGGGCCTGAGGCCCAAGCCGCCTCGCCCGAGGCGACCGGAAATGTGCCAGGGCCCGCCCCCCAAGCGCCGCCGGAGCCCGCTCTGGACAGCGGCACGCCGGTGGAAGAGCCTCCCGACTAAATCTCTAAAACTTAAGGTAAAAAATTAACCGTTAGTTCACGCTCCCATCCAAGCGGCGGACGAGGAGTGTAATTGTGACGTTCCTAGTCTTTTAGAGGGGCGCCGGAGTTGCGGTCAGCCAAGCAGACGCCGCGGTCCTCCGCCAGCGAAGACCAGAAGCAGGCGGCGCTCAGATATATTCTCGATGCGTGGCAGGAGGCGTTGCATGACGGCATCGAGCCGGAGATGCTCGCCAACGCCGCCCTGTTTGCAGCTCTCGCCGATCTGATCGGCCTCTATGGCGAGAATGCCGTCGCCAAAATGACGACCGGGCTGTCGCGCCGCATCCATCATGGCGAGTTCACACTGAAGCGCACCGCCCAGTAAGGCCGCGCTCAGAGCTGGCGGAAGATGTAACCGTCGAGCAGAAGAATCAGCCCGAAGGCGATCAGCACGCCGCCGGCGATGCGATTGATCAATTTCAACCGGCTTTCGGTCAGCTTGTGCCTGATGGTGGCGATCAGCTCCGACAAAGCGAGCCACCAGAGCAGACTTCCCCCCATCACCGCGGCAACAAGGAGCAGGGCTTCGAGATATGTGTTGAGGCCGCCGATCAGCGAGCTCAGGCCGCCGATCATCGCCGCCATGCCGAGAATCGCACCTGGATTGGTGACGGTAAGAAAGAAGGTCTGTGGGATGATGCCGGCATGTTCCAAGAGGTGCGATTTCTCGCCGAGCGGAATGATCAAAGCGTGTCTTGCTAAAAGGAGCGCGATACCGAAACCGACCAACAGCAGCCCGCCGATCAGCTGGATCCACCCGGAATAGGCGCTCATCGCCGCGGAGATCGCGGTGACGCTGAACGCCGCGATGGCCGCCAAGAAGCCGTCGCCGATCACGGCGCCAATCCCGGCGGCGAGACCGCCCCAGAAGCCGCGCGCGACCGCCCGCTGTATGACAAGGATATTGACCGGGCCGATCGGCGCCGCCATCAGCAGACCGATGCTAATCCCCGCAAGCACAAGCTGGACGGTGGAGAGAACGATTTGCGCGCCAGCCTGCAAGGGCGTGGCCCTATTCGCTCATCGAAGAGGGTGGCGCCGAGTCATAGACTTGCGCTCGCCCACCGATCTGCGAGATTGCTCGAGCACTCAGGGAGTGATGCATGAATCGCCGGAAAAATATCGTCCTGGTCGCCCTCGGCGCATTGGTAGCGGGCGCTGCCGCCCTTGTCTACGCTCACAACGACGCGGCCGAGGCTCCGGCACAGGCCGTCCAGCCGCTCTACGATTTCAACGCACTGCCGGACCCGGTCAAGCGCATGCTGGAGCAGATCGCGGCAGCGGCCCAGAGCGGCGAGATCGAGAATATGCGTCCCGTGCTCGAATCGAACGAGTTGAAACCGATGGTCACGGCCGACCATGTCGAGGACCCGATCGGCTTTTGGAAGAAGGCGTCGGCCGACGGCACGGGACGTGACGTGCTTGCCGCCATGCTCAATGTGATGGCCTCGGGTTATGTCCGCGTGAAACAAGGGCAGGACGAGATCTATGTCTGGCCCTATTTCGCCGAGACCGATCTTTCCAAGTTGACGCCAGCCCAGGAGGTCGAGCTTTACCGCATCGTCCCGCCGGCGCAGGCAATTTCGATGAAGAAGGCGGGCAAATACAACTCGTACCGGCTCGGCATCGCGCCGAACGGCGTCTGGCATTATTTCCTTCAGTAGGCTTCTTCGGATGCCTTCGGCATGGCTTCGCCGAAGCGGACGGGCTCGCCGCCAGGCGGGCCAAGCTCGCCTTCCCACATGGCGAGGCGCCCGCGCACCAGAGTGCCGACAGGCCAGCCTTTAACGCGGCGGCCGGCAAACGGCGTCCAGCCGCATTTGCTGCCGATCCATTCATTCTCGATGACCCGCTCGGCCTTGAGGTCGACGACGGTAAGATCGGCGTCGTAGCCGACGGCAATGCGTCCCTTGCCGGCAATGCCGAAAATGCGCTGCGGGCCGGCGCTGGTCAGATCGATGAAGCGGGCGAGGCTCAAGCGTCCGGCATTCACATGATCGAGCATGATGGGCACGAGCGTCTGCACGCCCGGCATGCCCGAGGGCGTGCCCGGGTAGTCCTTGCTCTTCTCCTCGAGCGTATGCGGCGCGTGATCTGAGCCGAGCACGTCGACCACGCCCCGGCTCAGGCCCCACCATAGACGCTCGCGGTGATAGCGATCGCGGAGCGGCGGGTTCATCTGTGCGCGCGCGCCGAGCGCCTCGTAGGCATCAGGCGCGGCGAGCGTCAGATGCTGCGGCGTGACCTCGACTGAGGCGATGTCCTTATGCAGAGCGAGCAGCGCTATCTCCTCGCCGGTCGAGACATGCAACACATGCACGCGCTTTCCGGCGGCGCTCGCGACCCGTAGCAGACGCTCGGTCGAGGCGAGCGCGGCGCCGACGTCACGCCATTCGCTGTGACTGGATGGGTCGCCTTGGCGCTGAAGCTTTGCACGCTCCTTGAGTCTTGCCTCATCCTCGGAGTGGAAGGCCGCGCGGCGCCTGATTGCGGCGAGAATGCGCCCGAGCGTCTCCTCGTCATCGACGAGAAGGTCGCCGGTCGAGGAGCCCATGAAGACTTTGACGCCCGCCGCGCCGGGCAAGAGCTCAAGCTCGGCGAGATCGTCCACATTGTCGCGGGTGGCGCCGACGAAGAAGGCAAAGTCGCAATACATGCGCCCGGTCGCGGCGGCGACCTTGGCGGCGAGGGCATCCGCGCTTGTCGTTGGCGGCTTCGTGTTGGGCATCTCGAACACGGACGTGACGCCGCCCAACACGGCAGACCGGCTGCCCGTCTCCAAATCCTCTTTGTGCTCGAGCCCGGGCTCGCGGAAATGCACCTGGCTGTCGATCACGCCGGGCAGGACGTGGAGACCGGAAGCGTCGATGGTCTCGCCCGCGACGCCATCGCCGATCGAGCCGATCTCGGCGATGCGGCCCTCGCGCACGCCAATATCGGCGACCCCCTCACCGGCGTGATTGACGACGGTTCCGCTCTTGAAAACGAGATCGAAGGTTTGCGCCAAGGCCGGCTTCTCTTGCGGGGCCACCCCCGCTCCCATAAATGTCGGAAGCCTTGGTAGCAGAAGGGCCGGATATGGGCCAATGCCATGCGAGCGTTCTCCCCTCCCGCGGCGTGCTGCGCATCGGGGGCACCGATGCGCGCAAGTTCCTACAAGGCTTGATCACCAACGATATCGACAAGGCGCAAGGCGGCCAGGCAATCCATGCCGGGCTGCTCTCTCCGCAAGGCAAGATCCTATTCGACTTCTTGGTGGTCCCAGACGCCGACGGATTTTTCGTCGATGTGGCGAAAGACAAGGCCGCCGAGCTTGCCAAGCGTCTCGGTTTCTACCGGCTGAGGGCCGATGTCGAGATCAGGGAAGAGCCTGGACTTACCGTGGCGGCGCTGTGGGGCGCATCCCCGCGCCTGCCCGATGGCGCTATTGCATATATCGATCCACGGCTGCCCAAGCTTGGTTCACGGATTGTCGTCGGAGAAGGGACGACCGCGGCCGATCTTGACTGCACGTCCGCCAGCGAGGCGGACTATCACGCCTTCCGCATCGGGCTCGGTGTGCCGGAAGGCGGCCTCGACTATGTCTTCGGCGACCTCTTTCCGCACGAAGCCCTGTTCGACCAACTGAACGGCGTCGATTTCAATAAGGGCTGCTATGTCGGCCAGGAGGTCGTTTCGCGCATGGAGCATCGCGGCACGGCGCGGAAGCGGATCGTGCCGGTCGAAGGCGTGAGCTCCCTTCCCGCCCCCGGCGCGAGTATCGAGGCGGATGGCATGCCGATCGGAACGCTCGGCTCCGTCAATGGGGCTTCCGGGCTTGCGCTCGTGCGGCTCGACCGCGCCGAGGAGGCGCTTTCACAGGGCAAGGCGTTGACGGCGGGGGGCATCAAGATCGTGCTTCGGCGTCCGGACTTCGCGCACTTCGCTATTCCCGTCACCGAGGCCCTAGCATGAGCGGCAAGTTGGCGAAGGGTCGCTGCCCATGGCCCGGAACGGATCCACTCTATGTCGCCTATCACGACGAGGAATGGGGCGTGCCAGAGCGCGACGACCGCGCTCTCTACGAGAAGCTCGTTCTCGACGGCTTCCAGGCGGGGTTGTCGTGGATCACCATCTTGCGCAAGCGCGACGCTTTTCGCAGCGCCTTCCACGGCTTCGATCCCGAAAGGATCGCGCGCTATTCGAAGAAGAAGATCGAGGCGCTGATGCGGGATGAGGGCATCGTGCGCAACCGCATGAAGATCGAAGGCGCAGTCGAATCCGCTCGCGCCTGGCTCGAGATCATGGAGAAGAGCGGGGGGTTCAGCGCGTTTCTGTGGGACTTCGTCGACGGGAAGCCGATCGTGAATCGCTTCGAAACAATGCGCGAAGTTCCCGCCGAGACGGAGACTTCGCGCATCATCTCAAAGGAGCTGAAGGCGCGCGGCTTTAAATTTTGCGGCCCGACGATTGTCTACGCCTTCATGCAGGCGACCGGAATGGTCAACGACCACCTGACGTCGTGCCCGCGCCACGCGGCTTGTATCAAGCTCGGCCGGAGGCCATCTAACCCTTAGAGCCGCGCGGATCGGCACTGCGCGGATAGGTACGCTCTTCCTGAATTTTGCCGTTGCGCTTCTTGATGCGAACCGAGCCCATGCCGCCTACGGCCCTCTCGAGGACGCCGCCTTTGGTCGCTGCGGCCTTGGTGCCGAAGGTCTTGACGACTTGGCCACCAGGTTCATTTTTCAGGACCCAGCGCTTCTTTTTGTCATCATGCGACAGTGAATATTTCGCCAACTTTGCCATAAGCGTCTCCCAGTGACAGATTCGATTCACTCATGCTCCGACGATTGCGCCGCCATGAATGGCATTATGAGCGGCATTCGTCCATTTCTTCGTGGCTTCAGCCGTTATTTTAATGAGTATGATTTTTGCCGTGCCGGAACGTGACGTGACGATGAAAACCGCTCGTAAGCCGCAGAGCGTCGCAGCCAATGCCGCTCCGCGCGCATGGCAACGCATGCTCTCCGGACGGCGGCTCGACCTGCTCGACCCCTCGCCGCTCGACATCGAGATCGAGGACATCGCGCACGGACTCGCGCGCGTGGCGCGATGGAACGGCCAGACCGACGGCGAGCACGCCTTCTCGGTGGCTGAGCACAGCCTTCTCGTGGAGAGAATCGCGACCGAGCTCGAGCCGAAGCTCGACCGGCGCTTCAGGCTGGCGGCGCTGATCCACGACGCGCCGGAATATGTGATCGGCGATCTGATCAGCCCGTTCAAGGCAGCCTTGTCGCTCGACTATCGCGCCTTCGAGGCAAAGCTGCTCGCCGCCATTCACGTCCGCTTCGGGCTCCCGGCGGAGTTGCCCGAGGATGTCACCAGATTGATCAAACGCGCTGATAAGATCGCGGCGTATTATGAGGCGATTCGTCTTGCTGGCTTTTCCCGGGCCGAGGCACGGCGCTTTTTCGGCCAGCCGCGGGGCTTGAGCCCTAGGCTGGTCGACAGGCTGTCGCACTTACGCCCCCTTCCTGCGGCACAGGGAGAGGCCGAGTTCCTCAAGAAATTCAACGAACTCCGGAGTTGAGGGGCGCGCTGAGCGCTCATAGCCAAAGGCCATATAAAAGATGACAAGTCTGGTTTTGCCGAGAGAAGTGACTAGAGTGCCGCGCACTATGAGCCCCGAAACGATCTATGTCGCACCTTTGAGCCTGGTTGAAACCACGGTCGCCGAGGCAAATGTCAGCCACCTCGTAACGCTCATCAACGGCGAGACCGCCATCTCGACGCCGCCCGGGATCGGGCCCGACCGGCATCTCAGGCTCGCCATGAACGACATTTGCGAGCCGCAGCCGGGCCTCGTGCTGCCTTGCGACACGCATGTTGCCGACCTCGTCAGATTCGCGCGCGATTGGGACCGGCAGGCCCCGCTGCTCATCCATTGTTGGGCCGGCATCAGCCGCTCCACTGCCGCCGCCTTCATCTCGCTCTGCGCACTGAACCGGGAAGGCTCCGAGCTTGAACTGGCGCGGGCGTTGCGCCAGGCCTCGCCCACGGCCTATCCCAACCGGCTCCTGGTGGCGCTCGCCGACGAGGCGCTGTCGCGCAATGGACGCATGATCACCGCGGTCGAGGAGATCGGACGCGGGCGGATAGCCGAGGAAGCAGACGTGTTCGCGTTGCCGGCGCTGCTCGCCGCCTAGAAACCGCCATGGCAGAGCCAAGGCGCAAAGCAGCTCTTCCACAGGAAACGCGGAACGACGACCCGCAAATCGAGCTTGGACTGAATGCCGCCATCGTCACGGTGCGCGATGGGCAGCCACACATCCTCGTGGCGCGGTCGGCCAAAGCAGGGTCTGACGCTTGGGATGGTCTTCCTTTCGGTCCCTTCGCCCCGCGCGAGCATCGAACCCTTGAGATCGGGCTGCGCGAGTGGGTGAAACGGCAGACCGGGCTCGATCTCGGCTATGTCGAGCAGCTCTATACGTTCGGCGACAGGGGGCGGCACGCCGAGCCGGGAGGGGCGCACACGCTCTCCGTCGGCTATCTCGCGCTGACGCGCAGTGCGGGGGTCGAGCTCGTCGGCTCGCATTGGTCGCCTTGGTACAGCTATTTCCCCTGGGAGGATTGGCGCAAAGGCAAGCCGCCCATCCTGTCGAGCGAGATCGAGCCCAAGCTGAAAGAGTGGGCGGAAAGTCCGCCGCTCCCCGACGAGCCGGTGCGCGCGTTGAGGCGTCCCGAGCGTCTCAGAATTTCATTCGGCATAGGCGGCGGCTGGGACGAAGAGAAGGTGCTCGAGCGCTACGAGCTGCTCTATGAGGCAGGTCTTGTGGCGGAAGCTGCGCGCGATGGACGCCCGGCGGCGGAGCAATGGAGCAAGCTGCCGGAGCTTGGGCGGCCGATGGAGTTCGACCATCGCCGCATTCTTGCCACCGCGATCAGCCGCTTGCGCGGCAAGCTGAAATATCGCCCCGTGGTGTTCGAGCTGTTGCCGCCGGAATTCACTCTTTACGAGTTGCAGAAGACCGTCGAGGCGATCTCAGGCACGCTGCTGCACAAGCAGAATTTCCGGCGGTTGGTCGAGCAAGGCGGTCTGGTCGAAGCGACAGGCAATGTCTCGACAGAGACCGGCGGGCGCCCTGCCCGGCTTTATCGCTTCCGCCGCGAGGTCGTGCTGGAGCGCCCCGCGCCCGGCCTCAGGGTGAAGGCCGGCCATGGGTGAAACTTAGGCGCGTTCCAAGGCCTCTGCTGGGCTCGCCCGCGTCGCCACGATGGCCGGGTAAAGCGAGCCAAGAATGCCGAGAACGATCGCGGCTACCGCGGTTGCGACGATCAACCCCGGCGTGGGCCTGACGGCGATATAGCGGCCGATTGCCGGAATGGCGCTCAACAAGCGCGAGCCGGCGATTCCGATCGCGACGCCCAACGCGCTGCCGAGCGCCGACAGGATGAAGCCCTCGATCACCAGCGCTCCCATGATCCGCTCCTTGGACCAGCCGATCGCCGAAAGAATGCCGATTTCGCGCGTGCGCTCGAGCACCGCCATGAGCAACGTGTTCAGCACCATCAGTACGCCCATCAGCAGCGCCACCCAGGCCATGGAGGTCGAAACGGCGCTCAACAGCCCGATCAGACTGTCGTTTTGCAGGACGCCCTCGCTCTTGGTCACCGAGAATTGGCCCAAGCCCTCGATGGCTTTGGTCACGCGGTCGGCCTCTTCCGCACCGCCGGGAGGAGCAAGCTTGACCGAAATGAAGGTCACCGCCCCGGTGCGGAAGGTGATCTCTTGCAGATCGGCGAGCTCTACCACGACGGCGTTGCGGTTGATGATCGAGGTATAGTTGCTGATACCGATGACGCGGAACTTATCGCCGAGCAGGCTGATATCGTCGCCGACATGCTTATCGAGCGTGCGCGCGATGTCCTTGCCGACGATCGCGACCTTGCGTTCGCCCGGTCGCGGCAAGCGTCCTTCGAGAAGTGGAACATCCTCCCAATAGAAGCTGTCAGCTGCCCAGCCGAAGGCGATCACATGGTCATCGTTGTCGGTGGCGGCAAAGCTGAGCAGCTGGCCGGAGACGGCTTCTACTCCAGCAATCTCGGCGATCTCCGCGATGATGGATTGCGGCATGGTCCCGCCAAAAGGCTCGGCGATGCCGCGCCGCCTGACAGTGAGGTCGGTCCCTCGCTCCTCGAAGCTTTGCTGCACATTCTGCTGAACGCTGCGCGACAGGCCATAGAGCGTGATGAAGCTCCCTACGGCGAGCGCCACGCCGAGTGCAGTGAGGATCGAGCGCGCCGGCCGGCGCTTCAGATTGCGGAAGGCGAGCTGGAGGTGGTTCACATCGCCTCCTGGCGGGCGCGCCTGGCCCGCTGCTCATAGACGTTACCGTCCTTGATCCTGATCTGGCGCGCACAGCGCTCTGCATAGCTCGGCTCGTGCGTGACCATGACCAGCGTCGCGCCGCGCGCCCGCTTGAGCTCGAACAGGAGGTCGAGGATCGCCTCTGCATTGACACTGTCGAGATTGCCGGTCGGCTCGTCGGCGAGGATCAGCTTGGGATTGTTGATGATGCAACGAGCGATGGCGACACGCTGGCGCTCCCCGCCGGAAAGCTCGTGCGGCAGATGCGTGGCACGGTCGGTCAAGCCGACGGTCTCAAGCGCGGCATCGGCACGGCGGCGGCGCTCGCTCGCGCCGAGCCCAGTGCCGAACATCGCCACCTCGATGTTCTCGCGCGCGGTGAGCGTCGGGAACAGATTGAACTCCTGAAACACGATGCCGATCTCCGAGCGCCTGATAACGGTCCAAGCTTGCGGATCGGCAACCGGCCGGTTCCTCCACAGGACACGTCCCGTGACCGGTACCCTGATGCCGCACAAGAGAAGAATGAGCGTCGACTTGCCGCTTCCACTCGCCCCGACGATGGCAACCGAGTCGCCCTCGGCGATCGTAAGGCTGACATCCTTAAGCGCGACAATACGCCCGTCATCGAAACTGTGACCGACGTGATCGAGGGCAACGAGGGGTTTTGCGGCCATGACGGGATCGCTCACTGAGCAGCACGCTTGCGCATGAAGGCGATCAACGCAGTCATGTCGCCATTATTGTTCTCCAGAACGGTGGCGTATTCGTGCGCTCCCGTGTTCACGGCGCTATGGCCGTTGAGCACGAGATCGTCAATTCGCCAAGAGCCTCCATCAGGCCGTATCCACCAGATCCAGACCTGATCGTCCTTGCCCGGTACCGAGCGCCTGCTTGCGGCAAGCTGATGGCCCTCGTAGGGCGGGCGGTGTCCGATAAAGGTTAAGGTCGTGCCGGGCGCGCGCATGCGCCGAAGATAGGCACTGATGATGTCTTCCTCGAAGGCATCCAGAAACTCCTTGCGCTCCGCTTCTGTCGCCTTGCTCCAAGTCCGGCCGAGCGCCTCCTTGCCCATGGCGGGCACGTCGAAGGCCCAGGCCAGCAACGCGCGGCATCTCTCGCGCGCCTCAGCCTCCGAGCCGAAAGCGAAGAAACTGACCGACTGCTGATTCACCTTGTCGACAAAGGCACGGATCGAAGCATTGGTATTATCTTCAGCGGCGGCAGGTGTCGCCAACCATGCAACTGTGAGAACCAGAAACAACCTCGGCATTAGGCGCATTGCCGCTTCGCCTGACTTTGATCTGTCGCAAACGCCAAGCGAAAATCACGGCATGATTTTCAACACTTGGTGAATGCGGCGTAACGACTGGGTTCGCTTGCTATAGCTTGGATGCGGCTGGCGCGCATGCAAGGCCAAACTGATCGAATGATGAGCGAACTTCTCATGCCGGATTGGAGTTGGAACAAGCGTAATGGCAGCAGCCGGAGGAGCGACGTGACAGCGAAAGAATTGCGGCGGAAACCGGACGACTATTGCGTTCGAAATGTTGCGGGCTTGCTTGCGGTGGCGTCGCTCATGCTCCTGTCGCAAGGTTGTTTCGCCAAGGACGCCATGATCGACAGCAAGCAAGGGACCATCAGGGTGCAGACCGTGACCGAGGGGCTAAATCACCCCTGGGGCCTCGCCTTCCTGCCCGATGGCCGCATGCTCGTGACGGAGCGATCCGGTGGGCTGCGCATCGTCGGCAAAGACGGCAAGGCCTCCGAGCCGCTCAAGGGCGTGCCAAAGGTTGTCGCCGAGGAGCAAGGCGGGTTGCTCGATGTGGCGCTCGATCCGAATTTCGCCGAGAACGGCCTCGTCTATCTCTCCTATTCGGAGCCGGGCGAAGGCGGCAAGGCGGGGACTGCGGTCGCGCGCGGCAAGCTCGGAACCGACAGTCTCGACAACGTCGAGGTGATTTTCAGGCAGACGCCGAAAGTCGATGGCGGGTTGCATTTCGGGTCGCGGCTGGTCTTCGCTCCGGATGGCAAGCTGTTCGTCACGCTTGGCGAGCGCTTCAAGTTCGATCCGGCACAACAGCTTTCGACCACTCTCGGCAAGGTGGTCCGTATCAACCCCGACGGTTCCGTGCCGCAGGACAATCCTTTCGTCGGACGCGAAGACACGTTGGAGGAAATCTACTCCTACGGTCATCGCAATCCACAAGGCGCCGCCATCAATCCCGAGACAGGCAAGCTGTGGGAGACCGAGTTCGGACCGCTCGGCGGCGACGAGCTCAATATCGTAGAGCCGGGCAAGAATTACGGTTGGCCGCTGGTGAGCTGGGGCAAGCATTATAACGGCACCGACATCCCCGACCCGCCGACGCGGCCGGAATTGGCCGACGCAATCGCCCACTGGACTCCGGTGATCTCGCCGTCGGGCATGGCCTTCTACACGTCGGATGCCATCCCCGGCTGGAAGGGAAATCTTCTGATTGGAGGTCTCTCCTCGCAAGCGATCGTCAGGCTTACGCTCGACGGTGAGAAAGTGGTCGAGGAAGAGCGCATTCCGATGGGGACTCGCATCCGCGATGTGGTGCAGGGGCCCGATGGCGCCGTCTATGCGCTCACCGACGAGGGCGACGGCAAGGTCTTGCGCCTAACCCTGGAATCGCCGCGCGGCTAAACAAAAAACCGGGACCGCCAAGGCGGTCCCGGCAACAGCCAGTTTACGAGCCAAACGGGAGCGTCTTAGTTCTGCTCTGTCTCCTGCTCAGCGCCCAAGCTCGGATTGGGCTTTGTGGTCGTCGCGGCAGACGAGCCTGGAGGCGCAGAGCTTTGCTCCTTGGCGCCCTTGGATTGATCCATGTCGTTAGCGGGGAGGCCGCTGGTGTCCGCATCGCCCGCCGCCGAGTGGGGCGGAGCCGAGCTCTGCTCTGCCGCGCCGCCTGACGTGTCAGGGCTACCGGACGGCGGCTCTGTGGCCGACTTTGCCGCCTCAGACGAGACGCCCGGCTGGGTCGGCAGTTGTCCCTGATCCTCTGCCGCAAGCGCCGGTGCGAGGCCATGCAGCAATGCCACGGCAGTCGTTGCAAAAAAACGATTCATGCGTGTCCTCCGTGTTCTTTTGTCGCGCACGCGCCGGCCAAGCCTTCAGCTCAAGCCCTTGCCACGTGCCTGAAACCCCTCAATTTGGACACGTCACACAAGCTTGATGGTTCCAGGAGGATGCGCGGGTTGTCCGCGTGCGCGGCTTGATGCTAGGGGAAGCCGCTCAGGCCACAGCATCGTCCTAATCCCGCCAGCGCCACGTCTTAAGCGTCCAGCATGCAGCCCATCATTGCCGTTTCCAATCTCACCAAGACTTACGCGTCCGGATTTCAGGCGCTGAAGGGCATCGATCTCGAGATCCACAAGGGCGAGATCTTCGCGCTGCTCGGGCCGAACGGCGCCGGCAAGACCACGCTGATCAGCATCATTTGCGGCATCGTGCGGCCAAGCTCCGGCACGGTGACGATCGACGGGCACGACATCATCACCGACTATCGCGCCGCCCGGTCGCTGGTCGGACTCGTGCCGCAGGAGTTGACCGCAGACATGTTCGAGACGGTGTTGGCGACGGTTTCCTTGAGTCGCGGACTATGGGGCAAGTGGGACGACCCCGCCTATATCGAGAAGGTGCTGCGGGATCTCTCCCTGTGGGAGCGAAGGGACTCCAAGCTAATGACGTTGTCGGGCGGGATGAAGCGCCGCGTGCTGATCGCCAAGGCGCTGTCGCACGAGCCGAGCATTCTCTTCCTCGACGAGCCGACCGCGGGCGTCGACGTCGAGCTGCGCAAAGATATGTGGGAGAACATCCGCTCGCTTAGGGATTCGGGTGTCACCATCATCTTGACTACGCATTATATCCACGAGGCCGAGGACATGGCCGACAGGATCGGCGTGATCAACAAGGGCGAGCTCATTCTCGTGGAGGACAAGCGCGAGCTGATGCACAAGCTCGGCAAGAAGCAGCTGACGCTACAGCTGCATCATAGTCTCGACGCCTTACCGCCGGCGCTGGCGGGCCATCATCTGACGCTCGCCAATGGCGGCAGCGAGCTGGTCTATACCTACGACACGCAAGGTTCGCGCACCGGCATCACCGGGCTTCTCACCGATCTCGCCGCGGCCGGCATTAGGTTCAAGGACCTCGATACGACGCAAAGCTCGCTCGAGGACATCTTCGTCGATCTGGTGAGGCGCGACAGATGAACTTGCCCGCGGTCATAGCGATCTACAAATTCGAGATGGCGCGCTGGGGCCGCACGCTGCTGCAAAGCCTCGTCTCGCCGGTGATCTCGACCGCGCTCTATTTCGTGGTGTTCGGGGCGGCGATCGGCTCGCGCATCAGCGAGATCGAGGGCGTCTCCTACGGCACCTTCATCGTGCCGGGGCTGATCATGCTGATGCTGCTCACGCAAAGCGTCGCCAACGCCTCGTTCGGCATCTATTTCCCGCGTTTCACCGGCACGATCTACGAGCTGCTTTCGGCGCCGATCTCCTATTTCGAGATCGTCATCGGCTATGTTGGCGCTGCGGCGACCAAATCGATCGTTCTCGGTCTGATCATTCTCGCCACGGCCTTCCTGTTCGTGCCGATCCACATCGCTCATCCCTTCTGGATGATCGCCTTTCTCGTGCTGACGGCCATTACCTTCAGCCTGCTCGGCTTCATCATCGGCATCTGGGCCGACGGATTCGAGAAGCTGCAGCTCGTGCCGCTTCTCATTATCACGCCACTCACTTTTCTCGGCGGCACCTTCTATTCCATCTCGGTGCTGCCGCCGTTCTGGCAGGGCGTGACGCTGTTCAACCCCGTGGTTTATCTCGTGAGCGGCTTCCGCTGGAGCTTCTTCGAAGTCGCCGACGTGAGCCCGGCGATCAGCCTTGCCATGATCGGGCTGTTCCTCGCCATCTGCCTCATGGTGGTGGCGTGGATCTTCAAGACGGGCTACCGGTTGAAGAGCTAGCGCACCAGCATTGCGAGCAGCAGGAAAGTTTTCTCGGAAATTATCTTTCTGCTGGCCTCGTTTTTTGGAGCCATACGACCCATATTATGAATGTAGTTCGGCTGATAGAAGCCGCCCAATATTTCCCGTATCCAGGAAGAATATGATCGACAGAGAGGTTATTGTGTAATGACGACATTCGATTACACGGCGTTTGCGGAACTTTATCCGGCCAGAAGCTGGAAGGGAGGCGCAGGTCGCGTTACCTATAAGCGATTTGACGCTGCCGCTGAGGCGCTCCGCTTCGCTATCGAAGAGCTTCCGCGCCAGTTTCTGTTGGGGACCTATCTCGAGGTTGACGAGGCTCGGTTCGACGGCCGGCAGATCCAGCAACTCTATGAGAGCGAGGACTATCCGCTGCCTCGACGTAAACCGGGCGCCAAGCAATGACCTGTCGCGTCCAGGCAACGCATAATCAAAACGCCATCGGTCATGGCAGGCCTCTCAGGGGGGCTGAGGCGCAAAGAGCTTGATGCCCTAGGCGAGCATTACATTTCGGTGGAGAGGATCTTGCCGCCGCTAGCTCAGCAGTAGGCTCTCGAGGGCCCACTCGCGAAGCTCAATGGGATCGGTCACACCATCGGAAGCGAGCATCTTGAGCTTCCGACAGAGGGCAGCTCTAAGCTCCTGATCCCTGTCAAAATCACGAAATGGATCGCGCGCCTGTAGCACCACCCACGTCGCTTCAAATGCCTCTCGCAGGGCGTCAGGCGCCCTTGGGTCGTGAAGGTCGAGTGAGGAATTTAGAGGGTGCATTTCTCCCTCCATGCTTTGCAAGCGGGAGTCTTAGGCTCCGTCGGTGCCTGTTGTTGCTCTGACCGGCGATGGTGAAAGTGTGCGCCTTTCCCGGAGCAATAGCGAGTCAAAAGTCCTGTCGTGCGAACAATCGCAGCAGCGTCGTGGTTCCTTGCGGGAACCTTTGCAAGAAGACGAAAACTGTTCGCCAAAAACCAACAAGCCGCCCCCCGAAGGGGACGGCTCTAATATCAAAGCCCAACTTGTCCGATTAGGACTAGGCGGCCTCGATGTTAGCCACCGCGGTCTTACCGCTGCGGCTGTCTAGCTCGGTGTCAAAAGAGACCTTCTGGCCTTCGACGAGTCTGGTGATGCCGGCGCGCTCAAGCGCCGTTGCATGAACAAACACGTCCTTCCCGCCATCCTCTGGCTGGATAAAGCCGAATCCCTTCTGCTCGTTGTAGAATTTCACTGTGCCCTTAGTCATAAGGGGCCGTCCTTTCGCTGAAGTAAGTTGCACTCCTGCTTGCGACCGAGCGAGCGCCCGATCTGAAGCAAGTCTGTCGATGTTTGGAGGGTTTGAACGCGCGCCTAGCATTCAGTGAAGGCGAAACGGCCATGTTGTCCGGCCAAATGTCGATAACGCTACATAAGTGCGGCGCGTGGCATTTGCAAGGCCAAAAGCACAGGTGACGCGGACGCTAGAAGACGCGCATGCTAAAGTTCGTCGAGCAATGAGGGATCAAACGAAGACGGAAGCGGCGTCCTTTGGTGAGGAGCCAACGCTTCGCCGCAGCATCGGGCCGGCGCAGATGGCGCTTTACGGGCTCGGCTCCATGCTTGGCGCGGGCATCTATGGGCTGATCGGCAAAGCCGCCGGTGTCGCCGGGAACGCGGTTTGGCTTGCCTTCGTGGTCGCGCTGATCGCCGCTCTCCTCACCGCCCTGTCCTACGCTTCGCTCGGCTCGCGCCATCCGCGCGCGGCGGGGGCTGCCTACGTCACCGGCCGCGCTTACGGCTACCCGCTGTTGAGCTTCATGGTCGGTCTAGCGCTGGTCTGCTCGGGGCTCACCTCCATCGCGACGCAGAGCCGCGTGTTCGCCGCCAATTTCATCGCCTTGCTCGGCCTCGAGAGCGTGCCCGTCTGGCTGATCGCGCTCGGATTTCTCTTGATCCTGAGCGGCATCGTGTTCCGCGGCATCCGCGAGTCGATGTGGATCAATGTGCTCTGCACATTGGTCGAGGCGGGCGGACTCGTGCTCGTGATCGTCGCCGGCCTGTCTTATTGGGGATCGGTCGATTATTTCGCGACACCCATAGCTCCGGACGGCGACCACGCCGCGCTCCTCATCCTGCAAGGCGCCGTGCTCGCCTTCTTCGCCTTTATCGGCTTCGAGGACATGTACAATGTCGCCGAGGAGGTCAGGCAACCCGAACGCAATCTGCCGCTTGGGCTGATCCTTGCCATGGGGGCTGCCGCGTTGCTTTATATCGCGGTTGCCGTCACCGCCGTTTCGGTCGTGCCATGGCAAGAGCTGGCGGAAGCGCCGGGGCCTATCACCGAGGTGATGGCGCGCGCGGCGCCAGCGATCTCCCCCGTCGTGTTCACGGCCATCACGCTCTTCGCCGTTGCCAATACCGCCCTCGTCAACTACGTCACCGCCTCGCGCCTGATCTACGGCATGGCGCAACAGGGCCTCTTGCCGCTAAGGCTCGGCAGCGTGCACGCGGAAAGACGAACGCCGCATATCGCCGTCATCGCGCTCTTTCTCGTGCTGGCGCCGCTTGCGCTCCTCGGCACGATCACCGAGCTTGCGGCGGCGACCGTGCTGCTCTTGCTCGTCGTGTTCATGGTGGTGAACGGCGCGCTGGTTATCTTGAAGCGCCGCAAGGGCGAGAAGCCGGGCCGTTTCGAGGTGCCACTCTTCGTGCCGATGCTCGGGGCGGTGGTCTGCTTCGTGCTGATCGTCGTGCGCACCGTCACCGGCGATCTGGCAGCGCCGCTGCTTGCCGGCGGTCTTCTGCTCGGCTCGCTCGCGATCTACATGCTGATGCAGAGGGCGCGCTAGGTGCGATTGTCCGCCAGCCGGTGCGGCGGATGACGTTGGTCGCCCCTTCGATTGAGGCGCCGCACATAGGTGATCGAAGCCTCGGGCCGTTCGGCCTTGACTTTGAGCGCGGCGATCAGTGCGTCCTCCGCCCTGACCACGAGCCGGTCGCCCCTGCCTTCAATGCTGATTCCCACGGTGTATTGCGATTGCACGCCGATGCTCCCTTGCCGAGCATGCCCAGCCGGCAGAGGCAGCGTAGCAAAAGACGGCAGCCTCGCACATGCTTAAAGCTGAGCGGCGGATGCTCGCTCTCGTGCGCCCCAGTTTAGGGCCTGGCGCCGGCAAATCCTGGGCCTGGGGGTGTGGAGTCGGCCGCGCGCGCTTTCTGCGGCTTTGGCTTCGGCGTGGCGGCGGTGGCGGCATTGTCGGCCACGGCCTCCGGTTTTGCCGCCTTACCGAGGATCGCCGCGGCGACGCCCGCATCCAGCGCATAGACGTCGGCGAAGCTCTGCACCTTGCCTTCGGCATCGACCGAAGCGGTGAAATAGGTCGTGTGCACCGGGACGCGATGATTGACCGCGACCGCACTGTTATAGCCGTCGGCAAGCAGCTTATCGATCTCGGACTGCGGCATGCCCTTATCCTCGGCGAGAATTATGGCTGCGACCTTCCCCGGATTGGCGACACGCGGGCAATGATGGCCTTCCGCACGCACCTCGCGCGTCAAGAGATCGCGCTTGATGGTGTCGTGCATGTAGACGGAGTGCCGGTTGGGATAGAGGAATTTCACCTTGCCGAGAACGTTGTCGGGGCCCGGCGCCTGGGTGAAGCTGATCGCCGCCATGTTCACGCGGTTCCAGTTGATCGAGCTCGGGTCCACCCGCTTGCCGTTGTAATTCACGTTCAGCTTATGTTGCTTGAGGATCGAGGTGTTGCTGCTGAACATGCCGCCCCCTCCCCGCAAGCGTGGGAGGAGGTCTTCCCTGATGATGGTGGAGGGCACCGTCCATTCCGGATTGAAGACGATGGATTTCAGATCGGCGGAGAAAATCGGGGTAGCATAGATCGGCTTGCCGACCACCACTTTCTCGGTGTGGATGGTCTTGCCGTTCTTGACGATATAGACCCTGAACTCTGGGATATTGATCTGCACATAGAGCGCGCCGAGGTCCTCCGGCATCCAACGCCAGCGCTCCATGTTGACGATGATCTTCTGCATGTTGCGCGGCTTGGCGCCCGCTTCGCTCTCGGCGC
Organism: Methyloceanibacter sp.; assembly: GCA_036257375.1. GTDB lineage: Bacteria > Pseudomonadota > Alphaproteobacteria > Rhizobiales > Methyloligellaceae > Methyloceanibacter. Next base: position 9,374 of record DATAFR010000153.1, on the reverse strand, counting down.
GGGCCTTGAGCAACGCCTGATGCAGCCGCTCGAACTGCTCATGCTTGGGATGCACCCCCTGGAGATAGACGCTCGGCTGCGGCGCGACGGCAATCTCGGCGATGACGAGTTTCGGATCGCGGAAGGTCGGCTTCATGTCGACATTCTTCAGCTTGTCCGGATCGGTCCTGCCGCCGCGGGCGTGGCGGGCATATTCCAGGATGGCGAGATCGAGCTTGATCTCGTTCATGGCCTGGTCGTCGACCGAGTCGGGAAGATCGCCGGCGGGAGGAAGCTCGAAGGCTGACGCCGACAAGCCCCAATCGTCGGCGCGCAATACTTCGTCGATCACGGCCTGGGCTTCGCTCGAGAAGCCCATATCGGTCATCCAGATCGGATCGCTGCGCGCAGCATAGAAGGCCGCCAGCGCCGCAAGGTCCTGCGCATTGGCGCCCTTGGCGAGCGTGGGGTCTTGCAGCTTGGCGCGGATGCTCGCGACGATGGGCGTCGCGTCGGGCGAAGGCGTAGACGTGTCGGCGGGTGTGGCGGCTTGCGTTTCGGCAGAGGGTTGTGCCGCATCCTCGGAGGGAGCCGCTGCTGGCTCCGCGGAGGTCTCAGGCGTCCCAGCGGCCGGATCGGGACCGCCTGCGTTCGGGTCGTCGGCGTCGGCGGCAGGGTCGTCTTGGGCAAAGGCGGCAGGAATCACCGAACCGCCACATAGGAGAAGCAAACCAGCCGCGCTCAAGGCGGCGAGTAAAGTACGTCCACGCATCCCCGTACCCCCTCGTACTTGCTAGCCTTAGGTTAGTCCGAGACGGCCATGGGGGCCACAAAGTTTTGCCCGATTTGTGCCCCTATCGGGCCACCTGCGACCGATGGGCAACACCAGTTAACAAATTCGATACCGATGCCGCAGGCCCCTTTGAAGCCCCCCCCCGATCCCCTATACTCCAAGTGAGAATAGCTTTGGGGGCCGGCCTTGCGCCGGATGTTTTAACAGCCCATATATGCTCACTATGAGCATTATTGGCTGCGGGAGGACGGGCGAAATGACACGGCTTCAGGAGAGCACGGACATCAAAGCGCGTAAGGCGGATACCATCGTCCCGCCTGCCGTGCTGCCTGACCTCGCTTACACGCCTGAGGTCGCGCGCGAGACAGCGCATCTCTACGAGCGCGTGTCGCGCGTCATTCCGCCGATCGAGTGGCCGGGCTTTGCGCCTTATATCAAGGCCATCAACGAGTTGAAGCGCGCGCGCAACGCCGTCGTGCTGGCGCATAACTACATGACGCCGGAGATCTTCCATTGCGTCGCCGACGTGGTCGGAGACTCGCTCCAGCTTGCGCGCGAGGCGTCGAAGACCGACGCCGAGATCATCGTGCAGGGCGGCGTGCACTTCATGGCCGAGACCTCGAAGCTGCTCAATCCGGACAAGATGGTGTTGATCCCGGATGGCCGAGCGGGCTGTTCACTCGCCGCCTCCATCACCGGCGCCGATGTGCGTGCGCTGCGCGAGGCTTATCCCGGCGTGCCGGTTGTCACCTATGTCAATACGTCGGCCGAGGTGAAGGCCGAGTGTGACATCTGTTGCACTTCCTCCAATGCCGTGCGCGTCGTGGAGTCTCTCGGCACCAAGCGCGTGATTCTTATCCCGGACGAGTATCTCGCCAAATACGTGGCCTCGCAGACCTCGGTCGAGATCATCACCTGGAAGGGCCATTGCGAGGTGCATGAGCGCTTCACCGGCGCCGAGCTTCGCGCCTATCGCGAGGCCGATCCCGGCGTGAAGATCATCGCCCATCCGGAATGTGACCAGGACGTGATCCAGGAGGCCGATTATACCGGCTCCACGGCGGGCATGATCAAATGGGTGAAGGACAATCAGCCCTCCAAGGTGCTGCTCGTGACCGAGTGCTCGATGAGCGACAACGTCGCGGTGGAGACGCCTAAGGTCCAGTTCGTGCGGCCGTGCAATCTCTGTCCGCACATGAAGCGGATCACGCTGCCGAAGATCCTCGACTCGCTCGTCTTCCTGAAGGAGGAGATCACCGTCGACCCAGCCGTCGCCGAGCGGGCCCGCGCCGCCGTCGAGCGCATGATCAATCTCAATCATTGATGCAAACCGGCGAAAGGCTTCGGGCGTATCTCCGATGACATCGCACAGCCAGTTCCCACCGAAAGTGCAAAGCGAGGCGAGCGGGGTGGTCGTGGTGGGCGCAGGGCTCGCCGGGCTGTTCACCGCGCTCAAGCTTGCGCCGCTACCGGTCACTGTCGTCTCCGGGGCGCGCTTCGGCGAGGGTGCATCGAGTCTTTGGGCGCAAGCGGGCATTGCCGCTGCGCTCGCCGAGGGTGACAGCCCCGAGCATCACGCCGAGGATACGATCCGCGCCGGCGCCGGCATCGTCGATCCGAACATCGCCTTTCTTCTGGCGCGCGAGGCGCGTGCCAGGGTCGAGGACCTGCTTCGCTATGGCGTCCCCTTCGACAAGGACCTCGAAGGCCATTTCATGCTTGGCCGCGAAGCCGCGCATGGCCGCAATCGCATTCTGCACGTCAAGGGTGACACTGCTGGTCGTGCAATCATGACGGCATTGCTGGCGGCGGTGCGCGCCACACCCTCGATCAGCGTGGTCGAGGGCTTCACCGCACGCGATCTCTTGCTGCGCGACGGCCACGTTCAGGGCGTCGAGCTCGCGCCTGTCGAAGGCGGAACTTCGGCGCGGGGCCTTCTCCTGCCCGCACACGCGGTCGTGCTCGCGACCGGAGGCGCCGGCCAGATCTACGCAATCACCACCAATCCACTCGAGGCGCGCGGCGAGGGCATCGCCATTGCGGCGCGCGCCGGCGCCGTCATCGCCGATGCCGAGTTCATGCAATTCCATCCAACCGCCATCAATATCGGCAAGGATCCGGCGCCGCTCGCTACCGAGGCGCTGCGAGGCGAAGGCGCGCTTCTGATCAATGGACGCGGCGAGCGCTTCATGCGCGCCGTGCATGCGGATGCCGAGCTCGGCCCCCGCGACGTCGTCGCCCGCGCCGTGTTCCGTGAGGTCGCGAGCGGCCGCGGCGCCTTCCTCGACTGCCGTCACCTCGGAGCGAAATTTGCCGAGCATTTCCCAATGGTGTTCGCCTCATGCCGCGCGGCGGGCATCGACCCGTTGCGCGAGCCGATCCCGGTGGCGCCGGCGGCGCATTACCACATGGGCGGCATCCTCACCGACGCGCAAGGGCGCAGCACGGTCGATGGGCTATGGGCTTGCGGCGAGGTCGCCTCGACCGGAGCGCACGGCGCCAACCGGCTCGCGTCGAACTCGCTGCTCGAGGCGGTGGTGTTCGGGGCGCGGGTCGCCAATGACATCGCCGCATTGCTGCCGATGGCGCCGCCGGTGAAGCCGCGCGAGATTCTTGCCACGGCAGGCGATGGCGGCGAGAGCCACGCGGCGGAGCGGACGCTGCGCCAGACCATGACCGAGGATGTCGGCGTGATTCGTGACGCGGACTCACTGCAAAACGCTCTGGCAACAATCACCGCATTGGAAAAACACGCGGCAGGCGACCGGCGGCTCGGCAATATGCTCATGACCGCCAAGCTGATCGCCGCCGCAGCGTGGCAGCGCAGCGAGAGTCGCGGCGCGCAATTCCGCAGCGACTATCCGACGCCCGACGAGCGGCTTGCCAAGCGCAGCTTCCTTACGCTCGCGGATGCTGAGGCGATCGCCAGCGAGGCGTCGGACGCCGCAGCGAAGCCACGCCAGCTGCATGCGGCGCCCGTCCGCGCAGCACTCCATGCCTGAGCGAGACGCATCGTTCCCGCTTCGGCTCCCTCCCCTTCTCGTCGAGCGAGCTGTCGCTGCCGCGCTGGAAGAGGATTTGGCTCTCGCCGGCGACATCACCACCGATTCGATCATCCCGGCCGAGGCGGAAGGCGAAGCGGCGATCGTGCTGCGCAATCCGGGCGTCGTCGCGGGGCTTGACGTCGCCGAAGCCGCCTTCAAGGCACTCGATTCCGACATGGGCTTCAAGCGCCTGGCCAACGACGGCGACAAAATCGCGGCAGGCGGGGTAGTTGCCGAGATTTCCGCCCAGACTCGCGCGTTGCTGACGGGGGAACGAACCGCGCTCAACTTCTTCGGCCGCTTAAGCGGCATCGCCACGCTTACCGCGTCCTTTGTCGCGGCGGTGGAAGGCACCAAAGCGCGCATCGCCTGCACGCGCAAGACGACGCCGGGCTTGCGCGCGTTCGAGAAATACGCGGTGCGCTGCGGCGGCGGGGTCAATCATCGTTACGGGCTCTATGACGCGGTGCTGGTCAAGGACAACCATATTGCCGCGGCCGGTTCGCTGGCCAGGGCGCTCGAGCGACTGCGGGCGCGCGGCGATCACCTGGTCAAGGTCGAGGTCGAGGTCGATACGCTCGATCAGCTCGAGGCCGCACTGCGCTTTCCGATCGATGCGGTGCTGCTCGACAACATGGACGTCGCCACGCTCAAGCAGGCGGTGAAGCTCGTGGCGGGACGCGTTACCACAGAAGCGTCCGGCGGCGTCACGTTAGAAAATGTTGGAGAAATCGCTTCGACCGGCGTCGACCTGATCTCGGTCGGAGCGCTTACTCATTCCCCGCGTAACCTAGACTCATCGCTGGAGTGGCGGGCGTAGCGGGGCTCGTCACCGCCGAGACCGTTGAGTTGGTCACCGAGGATACCAGCGAGAGCGCTGGCGTCAGCGAGAACATCGACGTCGAGGATTCAGGCTGCGAAGCCTCTCGCGCCTGCGTGTCGCCGGCCGAAGCCTCGACCAGATAGGGTTCCTCGTTGCGCTTCTTGTAGAAGATGTGCCGGCCGATCGTGTCGATCTTGTTCATGCGGCCCGCCCAGTTCGGACGGACGTAGTTCGCGTGATAGAAGGTCGAATAGCCGACTTCGGGAAGCCAAAGCTCGCCGCGCGTGATCTTCTTGGCGATGTCCTGGGCGAGAGCCCATTGCTCGTCGTTGCGGGGCGTGTCGCTGCGCCCATCGCAGGTGAAGGAGAACTGGCAGCCCGGGTTCATCTGACCTTGATAGACGACGCCGCAGATCGTCTCGGGGAAGAGCGGGCTCCTCACCCTGTTCATGATCACCTGTCCCACGGCGACTTGGCCGCTCACCGGCTCGCCGCGCGCCTCGAAATAGATGGCGATGGCGAGGCAGCGGCGCTCGCGCTGCTCGAACTCGGCCTGGCTTTCGCCTTGGTAGCGGAAGTTCATGCCCTCGGGCGTCGGGTGATAGGCGATCTCGTCGGCAGATGGCCGGAAGGCATCGACATCCAACGGCGACATGAAGGGCGAGTTGGCGACGGCGCTCAGCAGCATCGCACTGTCTGCCCCGGAGACCGGACCCCTCAACGCTACCGAGGTGGTGGGTTTGAGGCGGTCGGCCTTAAGCGCCGCGTTGGCTTCGCTGTGGCCCTTCAGTGCGCCGGTCATGCCGGGCTGGCCGCCAAATAGGCTCGCGGCGATAAGCTGCTTGCCGGCCGAGGTGATCGTGCTCGGCACGAGATATTGGTCGGCCCTCGGTCCCTTGCCGCCGGCGCGGAACAGGATGGCTGCCTCGCGCGGCAGGCGCTGTGGCGCGACCTCCGCGGTGCGCGTCAAGGCTTGCGAGGAGCCGTGGCCCGATAGCAGAAGCTCGATCTGAAAACGGATGGGATTGCCGGGGACGGCGGCGACGTAGCCTAATGCAATTAAGGGAAGCGGCACGAGCGCAGCGGCTGTGTGCCACATCCGACGAGGCAAGCGTCGGCCCATTGTCCCTCCAGGTCACCCGTGACCTGCGGGAAAATCCGCCCATATACGCCGGACGGTATTCCCCCGCTTTTTGCCCCGAACACGCCCTTAGGGGCGCGCGCTCAGAGCATCCCCAAACCAAACCAGGCAAAATGGTGGGAAATCAATTATTTAGTTGCAGTTCCCCCACCGGTTCTAGCCCGGATTCCCGTCTCGTTACCGTTAACCGTGCCCGTCAAATTAGGGCAAATTGTGGTGAACGGCAACAAACCCCTATTTCTTACGGGGAAGCGCTAACAATCAGTAACTGCGTTCAGTGACGCTTGGGCCGCCGCGAGGCGGGCGACGGGCACGCGGTAGGGCGAGCAGGACACATAGTTCAGCCTGATCCCCTCGCAGAATCCGATGGTCTCAGGGTCGCCGCCATGCTCGCCGCAAATCCCCATCTTGAGATCTGGCTTTGACTCCCTCCCCCGCGCCGCCGCGATTTGCATCAATTCGCCAACCGCCGGGTCGAGCGTGACGAAGGGATCGTGCTGAATGATTCCCTTGTCCGCATATTCGCCCAGGAATCGGCCGGCATCGTCGCGACTCAATCCGAAGGTGGTCTGCGTCAGGTCGTTGGTGCCGAAAGAGAAGAACTCGGCGCTCTTGCCGATCTCGCCAGCCATGAGGCAGGCGCGCGGAAGCTCGACCATGGTGCCGACCGAATAGGCGACTTTGGTTCCCCGCTCCTTCTCGACGGCGCGCGCGACCGCTTCAATGCGCTCCTTGACGAGATCGAGTTCGCCCTTGGTGGCAACGAGCGGTACCATGATTTCGGGGATGACGCGATCGTGCAGCGCCTTGCCCGCTTCGATTGCCGCCTCGAAGATGGCGCGGGCCTGCATCTCCACGATTTCGGGATAGCTGACGAGGAGGCGCGAGCCGCGCTGGCCGAGCATCGGGTTGAACTCGCTCAACGCGACGATACGGCGGCGCAATCTGGTGACGCTTACGCCCATATCGGCGGCGACCTCGCCGATGATCTCATCGCCATGCGGCAGAAACTCATGCAGCGGCGGGTCGAGCAGGCGGATGGTGACGGGGAGCCCGGCCATGATCTCGAACAGCTCGATGAAATCGTTCCGCTGCGCCGGGAGCAGCTTGGCGAGCGCCTTGCGGCGGCCCTCCTGATCCTCTGCGAGAATCATCTCACGCATGGCGAGGATGCGGCTCTCCTCGAAGAACATATGCTCGGTGCGGCAGAGCCCGATGCCCTCGGCGCCGAATGCGCGCGCCTGGCGCGCATCTGCCGGCGTGTCGGCATTGGCGCGAACTTTCATCCGGCGGAAGTCGTCGGCCCATGCCATCAGCCGGTTGAAATCCTCCGAGAGCTCCGGCTCGCGCATCGGCACGCGGCCCTTGATGATCTGACCGGTGGAACCGTCGATCGTGACCACGTCGCCCTTGTGCAGAACCGTGCCGTTCGCCTGTAACGTCTCGCGCTCGAGATCGATCGCGACCGAGGATGCACCGACGACGCAAGGCCGTCCCATGCCCCGCGCGACCACCGCGGCATGGCTTGTCATGCCGCCACGCGTGGTTAGGATGCCGAGTGCGGCATGCATGCCCTGCACGTCCTCGGGCGAGGTCTCGACGCGGGCGAGGATGACGTTGTGGCCTTGCGCCTTGAGGTGCACCGCCTCATCGGCATCGAACACAAGCTCGCCGGAGGCGGCACCGGGCGAAGCTGGCAAGCCCTTGGCGAGCACGATCTTCTCGGCCTTGGGGTCAAGTGTCGGATGCAGGAGCTGGTCGAGCTGCGCGGCATCGATGCCTTTCACCGCCCGTTCGCGGGTGATCAACCCTTCCTCGGCCATGTCGACTGCAATCTTCAGAGCGGCTTGGGTCGAGCGCTTGCCCGAGCGGGTTTGCAGCATGAAGAGCTTGCCGTCTTGCACCGTGAACTCGATGTCTTGGATGTCCTGGAAATGGGCTTCGAGCTTGGCGCAAGCCGCCTTCAGCTCGGCGAAGACCTCCGGCATGAGCGTTTCGAGCGAAGGCCGGCTCGAGTTGGAGGAGCGGCGCGCGGCTTCAGTCAAAGGCTCGGGCGTGCGCAAGCCGGCCACGACGTCTTCGCCCTGGGCATTGGTGAGAAATTCGCCGAACAACTCCTTGGCGCCGGTGGATGGATTGCGGGTGAAGACGACGCCGGTCGCGCTCCGCTCGCCCATATTGCCGAACACCATTGCCTGAATGGTGACGGCGGTGCCCCAATCGTCCGGGATGTCGTGCAGGCGGCGATAGGCGATGGCGCGCGCGTTCTGCCAGGAGCCGAACACGGCGGCGATGGCGCCCCAAAGCTGATCGTGGATGTCTTGCGGGAAGGGCTCGCCGAGCTCGTCCGCGACCAAGCTCTTGAAGCGGACAATGATTTCGGCCCAATCCTCGGGCCCGAGCTCGGTATCGTACTCGAATCCCTTGAGGCCTTTGTAGTTCTCGAGGATCTCCTCGAACAGCTCGTGATCGAGGCCGAGCACCACGTCGGCATACATCTGAATGAAGCGGCGGTAGGTGTCGTAGGCGAAGCGGCGGTCGCCGGAGCGCGCCGCCAGCCCCTCGACAGTCTGATCGTTGAGCCCAAGATTGAGCACGGTGTCCATCATGCCCGGCATCGAGGCGCGGCTGCCAGACCGGACGGAAACGAGCAGCGGATTCTCGACGTCGCCGAAGCGTGAGCCGACGACACGGCCGACCTCGCCGAGCGCGGTGCTCACCATCGGCTTCAGCTCTTCGGGCAGCTTGCGGCCAAGTTCGTAATAGACGGCGCAAAGCTCGGCCGAGATGGTGAAGCCCGGCGGCACCGCGAGCCCGAGCCGCGACATTTCCGCGAGATAAGCTCCCTTGCCGCCCAGGAGATCGCGGTCCGCGGCCGAGCCGTCGGCGCGGCCTGCGCCGAAGGTGAAGACCCATTTCGGCGTGGGTCTAAGCGAGGGCTCCACTCGCGTCATCCTGTGTTCCATGACCCCAGCGTATTGCATGATCCCGGGTGCGCCCTTTTAGCGGTCCACCGCCCCTCATACAAACAGCCAGCGACGGAAAAGGTTTAGGGGCGGCGGCTTTTTGGCGCGCGCAATTTGCGATCGGCAATGAAATCGCCGGTATCGATCAGCCTGGCGCGGGCCGGCTCTTTCAGAGCGTACGCCCAGGCCTCGATGCTGCCGCCGCGCTCAAGGGTTACCTCAATGGCGATTCGGTGGAACAGGCCCTCGGCCTCGGGGAATTCCCGTTCCTCGCCATTGGCGGGAATCACACCCTCATATTTATCGAGGTCGACCAGGAGCCTCGGGTTAGGCCCGAGCGCGAACACGCTGCCGATCACCCGATATTTCTCTTCAAGGCCGAAATAGGCGCCGGGCCAGCTGCCAAAATCGTAGAGCCACCCAGGCGCGCTTCCCTTGCCGACATGCCTGGCGCCGACCCGCAGCCGATGCGCCATGGGGTGCGCGCTCTCGGCTCTGAGTGTGCCATAGACGAAGAGATGACCCGGCATCGGCCTCATTAGTCCGGCAATTTGATCCGCCCATCCTCCTCCAACCCCCAATGCGGATTGAAGGCGATCTCCCAGAGATGTCCGTCGGGGTCGGCGAA
>DATAFR010000152.1:0-3307 GCA_036257375.1 Methyloceanibacter sp. | reverse complement strand
CCAAACCGCCGGCCACCGTCGCGGCGGGCAAGCGGGCCTTCTACCAGCAGATGGACTTGGGCCTCGAGCAAGCGTACAAGCTCGCTTCCGGGGTGATCGCTGCGAGCTTCGCGCACGAGGAAGGCCGCGCCGGCATGGAGGCCTTCATCGAGAAGCGCCTACCGCCCAAGCATTGAGCCCAGGTAGTTGGCGTTGCGAGTCCTGAGCGATCTGTTCGCGCGCAATCGCGCCTGGGCCGCGAAGATGACGCGGCAGGACCCGGAATTCTTCGCCCGCCTCGCGCGCCAACAGGCACCGCAGTACCTGTGGATCGGCTGCTCCGACAGCCGCGTGCCCGCCAACCAGATCGTCGGGCTTCTTCCGGGCGAGATGTTCGTGCACCGCAACGTCGCCAACGTGGTCGTACACGCCGATGTGAACTGCCTCGCCTGCGTGCAGTTCGCGGTCGACGTGCTGCGCGTGCGGCACATCATCGTCTGCGGGCATTACGGCTGCGGCGGTGTTCTTTCTGCCTTGCGCGACGAACGGCTGGGGCTGGTCGACAACTGGCTGCGCCACGTTCAGGACGTGCGCCTAAAGCACAGCGCCGAGCTCGAGCGTCTCCCGGACGAAAGGGAGCGCCATCGGCGCCTGTGCGAGCTGAACGTGCTGGAACAGATCCAGAACGTCAGCCAGACCACCGTCGTGCGCGAAGCCTGGGCGCGCGGCCAGCGACTCGCGCTCCACGGCTGGATCTACGACGTCGCTGACGGCCTTCTCCACGACCTGGGCATATGCCCCACCGGTCCCCGGTGAAAAAGGCTCTCATCGACGTCATCCACGGCGAGCTGAATCTCTACGCATGATTGACGTCTTCGCCTTCTTGATGGTGGTTGCGACTGCCGATGGCGCTTCACGCGACTTCACGGCGGTCGTCTGCGTCTCTGAGGCGGGAAGCCCCTGGGCCTTGAAGGCGCGCGGGACGCTAACTCGGACGAGATCCAAGAATGAGACGGCATACAGGTTCAAGAGCGACGAGCATTCCTTCGAGTGGCGCTTCGTTGCCAGCGCGCAAGGCAACAGTACGGTTCAAGGCCCGGGGTACCTGATGGATCGGTTTCTCCCGGAAAAGAAGTCAAGCGAACGCAGCCAAAGCCTCGGCGCGTCGGGCGAGATCCGGGAATCCTTCGGACAGGATGTTCTGGTTCTTCGGCTGAGCTCGGCGTGTCCGCCTAGAGCCAGTCGGGCGAAGGGAGGCCTTTCGCAGTAAGGAAGGCGCGGTTGAAGAGCTTGGACTGATAGCGGGTGCCGGAGTCGGCGAGGATCGTCACCACGGTGCGGCCGGGGCCGAGCTCGCGCGCGAGCCGAACCGCGCCGGCGACGTTGATGGCGCTTGAGCCGCCGACGCAGAGACCCTCGTTTTTCAATAAATCAAAAATCAAAGGCAGCGCCTCGCTGTCCGGAATCTGGTAAGCGTCGTCCACCTGCGCGCCTTCGATATTCTTCGTGACGCGGCCAAGCCCGATGCCTTCGGTTACGGAGCTCCCTTCGGCTTTGAGCTCCCTGCGCTTGAACCAGGAATACATCGCCGCGCCCATCGGGTCGGCAGCCACAACCCTGATGCGTGGATTTTTCTCCTTGAGATACCTTGAAACACCGGCGAGGGTTCCACCCGTGCCGATGGCGCACGTGAAGCCGTCGATGCGGCCGTCGGTCTGCTCCCAGATTTCCGGACCGGTGCTGCGGTAGTGGCCGTCGCGGTTGGCGGTGTTGTCCCATTGGTTCGCCCAGAAGGCGCCCATTTCCTTTGCCAGGCGCTCGGACACGTGCACGTAGTTGTTCGGGTCCTTGTACGGCACGGCGGGGACTTCGCGCAGCTCGGCGCCACACAGACGCAGCATGTCCTTTTTTTCCTGACTCTGCGTTTCCGGGATTACGATCACGGTGCGGTAGCCGCGCGCGTTGCCCACGAGCGCAAGCCCGATGCCGGTGTTGCCCGCAGTGCCTTCCACGATCACGCCGTCGGGGTTGAGCAGCCCGCGGTCCTCGGCGTCGAGGATGATGTACAGCGCGGCGCGATCCTTCACCGAGCCGCCGGGGTTCAGGAACTCCGCCTTGCCGAGCACGTTGCACCCGGTCGCTTCCGATGGCCCGCGCAGGCGGATGAGCGGGGTGTTGCCGATGGCGCCGACGAAACCGTCGCGGACGTTCATGTGGGGCGGTGCAGGTACTTGCCGCGCGGCGGCCCCACGACCTTTCCGTTCTCGGACACGAGCGCGCCGCGGAGAAATGTGGCCTTCACTTTCCCCTTGAGCTCGATGCCCTCGAACGGCGTATAGCCCTGGGTCGACTCGGAATCCTGCGCGCGGATCGTCCAGGTGTGGCGCGAGTCGAGGAGCGCAACGTCGGCGTCGAGTCCGGGGGCGATGTCGCCCTTGGCGTTGAGGCCAAAGCGCTTCGCGGGATTGAGGCTGGTGAGCTTCGCGATCGCGTTCGGGGAAAGCCCGCGCCGCATTCCTTCGGAGAAGAGCGCCGCCAGCAGGTATTCCGTGCCGCCGAAGCCCGACTTCGCGAGCCAGATGTTGCCGAGCGCGTGTCTTGCCGCCTTGGTCTCATGCCGGCAGCACGCATGGTCGCTTACCACCCAGTCAATCTTGCCTTCGAGCAGTTGCTGCCAGAGGAACTCGACATCCGCGCGCGGCCGGATTGGCGGGTTCACCTTGGCGAGCACGCCAGCCCTGGAATTCGTATCCAGGATCAAATGCCCAATGGTCACTTCGCGGCGGAAGTCAATGTGCGGAAACACCCGCGCCATCTGCAGCGCCGCTTCGAGCGCCTTCCTCGAACTGAGGTGAAGAAGGTTGATCGTCGGCAGCGCCGTCTCGTTGGCGAGGTAGGAGGCGATGAAGACCGCGAGGCCTTCCGAATGCGGCGGCCGGGCGGCGTGGTAGGCGGCGAGGCCTTCGAGCTTGTTTTCGGTTTCCACAAGCTTCGTGTACGCCGTCATGATTTCCGCGGTCTCGCAGTGCAGCGAGAGACTGATCTGCGCCGCTTTGTCGGAGAAGCGCTCGCGCGCCGCCTGTACCCCGCGCATCACGAACTCGAAGTGCGCGAAATCGTAGCGCTCCTCCGGGCCGATCATGAGGAAGTCGCGCTGGCTGTCGGAACGCCCGTGCAGGCCGTGGGAGCCGTAGAACATGAAGATCTTGAAGGACGTGACGCCGTGCTTCTCGATCAGGGAAGGAATTTCCTTGATGTGCCCGGAATCCATGGGCGCAAGGTGATAGCCATAGTCCACGTGAAACCGGCCGGCGGAAACCTTGAGCAC
>DATAFR010000151.1:0-44088 GCA_036257375.1 Methyloceanibacter sp. | reverse complement strand
GACAACCCAAACGAAACTTGTTGCCTGCTCTGACGAGTTTGGAGGCGCTGACTTTAGTCCGGCTGCGACAGATCGCGTGCAACTAAGTTGACTCTTGTTTCGCTCTACCAAAATGCGACCGCTAGTCCGATAAGGATGATTACCATTCCTATGAACAGCCGACCGGAGAACGGTTCGCGGAACAAAAAAGTTCCAGCCAACGGTACGAGCACGACAGCTAGCGCGACCACGAGGTACGCCTTGTTGAGCTCTATCTCCCTCAGGAGCAAGACCCAGTACAGAGCGGCAAAAACATAAATCGTCAAACTGAGTAACAAGTATGGATTGAACAGCAATTGGATCATTGTGTGAGAGTCAAAGCCAATCGAACCTTTGATCGATTTGGCGGCTGTCTTAAATAAAATTTGCCCGCAGGCCAACGCTACAGCGAATAGGACTAACCCGCTTATCTTCATCCAACTCATATCGCGTTCACATACTGCTATAATGCGGGCCGGCCGTTGAGTGGACCGCGCATTGCGCCATGGGCGTGCTGCTGTCACCAATCGTTCCATTCGGATAGACGTTGAAGCCTTGCACCGAGATGGGACCATCAGCTTGCGCACTGAGAGACGCCTGCACTTCCCTGCGCTGCGTTGCAATTTTAGGCAACGGCGCGGAGATCAGTGCGCCTATTTCGCCACGCATGCGTTTTTGTCAGCGGTCCATACGCATTCTGTTTTGGCCGTGCAGTCCGCCTGGTTCAGCCCGCTGCAAGCGGAAGCTTGTTGCGGAGGCTTCGAAGCTTCTTCGCAAGCAATAAGCAGGAATGTCGCTAGCGATGATGCTAACGAGACAGCAAAGAGACTACGCATTTGGCACTCCTTCGTCGCCGCCCTTCGTCCTACGCTTGTGCAGCCGCGCGGATGAACCGCTCATCGCCAATCTCTCGACCATGCTCCAAATGGCGGCGATCTGAGAGGCGTCTTTGGTGAAGTAGTCACTGCCGCTATAGCCCCACCAATCCCAACAACCCTTCGGATTTTTGACGAGGCTCGCCGAAACCTGCGGGAAAAGGACGACAAACCTATTCGTATCGGCCCAGCGCACAAAGCCCGAACCCTCTACAAATGTCATTCCCACCGCATCAATATTTTGCTCGCAACCATGCAAGGCGATGTGAAGCCGACAGCCCGCCTCCCGAGAACATGACGAAGGAATATAGATCACTCCTTCACTGCTCATGTCGGCGTCGGTGCCTTTGACAAACTCCGATTGGTCAAAGCGGACGAATCTTCCGGCTGGCTTGGCCAAAGGCTCTTTTAGGTCCCCATAGATCCATCGCAGGATGGCTCCGGCCTGATCGTAATCACAGTCGCTCAGAAACGGAGAGGCAGATGCGCCACAGGCTGTTCCAGTGTCTTCTGTGAGAAAGGCATGGCCGGCATCATTCCGCGTCTCAAACTTTATATTCGATTCGGGCAATCCGGCCTTCATGTCGAAATCCCTCGCTGCCTCAACCACCGATAGCGCGACGATCCGATCCGCAGCTCCCGAGAAGAAATAGACTTTGTCTTCAGCCAGTCCCTGGAGAGGATCAATTTTTCGCCGGCTGGCAAGCTTTTCGGCTCGCGCCACGAGCGCATCCACATTGGGGATGCCTTGAGACCGAAGATTGTCGGACATGCACGCTTCGAGCGCTTGGACAGCGTTAGCGACCGCCGATGGCGTGACGCCTTCGGAATTGGTTTCCGCACAGCCATAGGGACCGCCGGCCACAATCCCCGCACCAACAATACTATTTGAGTGAGCGACCTGCAGCTGCCCGGCCATGTAGGCCCCCGCCGACAGGCCTGAAACTGATGTCTTGTCGATGTCAATGCCAAGCTTCGGCAGCGGTTCGCCGCCTGGTGAACAGCCGGCAAGACCGGCGACAAGCACGCACACTATAAAAAATTGAAGCCGGTTCATGTCAGATTCTTGCTGCAGATCGTGGATTGCACCTTGGGGCTTCTTATTTCACAACTTTGAGAACGGGTAATAGATCCACGTCTCACTCTGAGAATTGACGGCCGAGCTGCGACATCAAATTGCTTCCCTTATCGTCCCCGCGTCTATGTTCAGTCGATGCTGCTTAACCAGGATTTCTTCGATCAAGCCGCCGATAAAGTGGCCTTTCATTTGATCGGTTGCCGGTTGCATTGGCATGAGGGCAAGCAGTCGCAGTCGCGCCTGATCACTGAGACTGAGGCTTACATAGGGCCCGAGGATCTAGCTTCCCACGCTGCAAGAGGACGAACCGAACGTAACGATGCCTTGTTCGGGCCATCGGGCCGTTTCTACGTTTATTTGATCTATGGACGGCACTGGATGTTGAACGTCGTCACAGGTCCCATTGGGTTCCCGGCTGCTGTTTTGATCCGCTCGCTTGATGGGTTAAAAGGCCCGGCACGGGTCACCAAGGCGCTTAACATTACGGGCGACCTGAACGGTCAAATCGCGAGTGAAAAAACGGGAGTTTGGTTCACTGAAACGCCACAGCCGGTTCGCCGACCGATCATCCGTTCGGCCAGAATTGGCGTTGAGTATTCGGGTCCGGTTTGGTCTCAGAAGCCGTATCGTTTCGTCCTCAGTTCGAAGTAACTCTTGCAAAACTCCCATCTAAGCAATCCACTCAAGCTCGCGCCTGCTCGAAACGGAAGGCAATCTCCGCCTAAAGCGGCCGCTTGCGCTTCGAGCCGCCGCTTCAAAGGCGAGAACAATCGCCCAACAGTGGGCATTACCCCATCCGTTTGAGTCACGTTCTGCAAGGCTCGAGCAATCGCGGCGAAGTGATATGAAAGCTCACCTTGAGCGGGACAAACGACACGAAAAAAATCGATCAACCCCAAGGCAAAATCCCATCGCTGGCGATTAAGCGGGGGCGCCGCGCGGGAACTCCACGAGCGCGTCCGGTGATGACAAGAGCGGCTTGAACAGGCCCGAAAAAAACTTCTCGCGATCCTTGAGGATTTCCGCTCGTCCGCGACGCTAACTCCGAAAGAATGCGATGCCGTGGAGGCAGCAATTGAAGGCGAATTAATTTTCATTCGGAGTCACGCCTCTGTTCGGCCGCGATTAGACTGGGATTCGGGGTGAGATGGGACTTCAGAATTGTTGTATGAAATCGACTTTTCCCGGCGCTATGGATATTGACTGCCGCGCTTGATCGTTTAATGCCAAACAATTCGGGTTTCCATTCGCCGCGTGAGGAACCCCAGCGAGGGGCCGAGCTGGAACCACCGCTTTAGATCAAACGGCGCCTATCCCATCTTCCTCAATTCGGTATCACGGACGAGCAGTGCTTCAGCACATTCAAGGTCATCGGCGAGCCGCAGCCAAGCGTGAGCTAACCCCTGAAATCGCAGTTTGACGAAAAGCGACTGGGTTGACTCTGCTAGCTTAAGCCATTGCTGAGCGTGTTCGCGGCATTCTTTAGGATCGCCGGGCATACGCAGTTCCTACGCAAAACAAACGATCCGCTGATTCAACCCTCAAGCGGCCCTCCAGTTCGGCCATAAGGAAGAGGGCGCGTGCGCCGCCAACAAAGAAAAGCCCCGGTCGTGAGGTGTCAGGTCCGGGGCGAGTCCTAGTCAGGAGATCAGGAAGTGCGAGCTACCGGTCTCCGCATCCCCCTGGGAATTATTAGCGGCCACCCCGCTCGGCACGGTATCCCTTGGAAAAGCAATGGGCGGTCACCGAAGCGAGCGCCTTGGGGGCCTAGCGGAACTCTCACCAAAGGTAGCAGTTCAAGAAACAAAAGAGCCTACGTTGGACCGAGAATGGCCGTGTTTCGCAAGTCCTGCAGGTCTTGACCAAGGGCGGGCGTCATCCGCGATGAGAGGTTCTTCGGTCGACCTTAACCGCGTCATGTAGGGCTCAACTGCCTGCTTTGCCTCCTCAACGGTCTTAGCTCGCCTAAGAGCCATGCCTACACCCTCATAGGTGTCGCAAATTTCATGTGCGATGAACTCGAGTTGACCTTCGACTGTTGCCGGATCTTTTCCGTGAGCTGCGCACCAAGATCGTAGCCTTTGGAGGTGTTCCCATTTCCATTTGGGAGTTCCCCCATCGAGATTGAGGCTATCATAAAGACCTTGAGCCTGTTCTTCCGTCCAACCATTATCGAGAAGTGTCATATTTGCTCCTGATTTAGGCTGGCCTTCAGCGCTCGTGACGAGTCATCACGCGCCCCGCTCTTACGAGGATCCACAAACAGGGGGATCGTTATCTCGTGATAGTGCGCGGAATCCGCCGATTCCGAGACGAGTTTCGACTTATCCTCAATATCCACAGATGACGTTTGACCGGCGCCGCGGGCTTGCGCGGTAGTTGGCGAACGAAGTGCGGCTACCCTAGTCCGTCATCCTTGAGCAGCGCCCGGTTGATTGCGACCGCCGCCTTTGCGCCTTCAGCAATGGCAACCGCGATCAGCAGCACATCGCGCGACGCATCGCCTGCTACATAAACGCCCGGCACGCTACTTTCCTCGGTGATCGGGTCGCTGATGATGCCGCCTTTTTCATCGCGCTTGCAGCCGAGCATCTGCCATAAGTCAGACCGCTGCGCGCAGCCCGTCGTAAAAAACATCGCGGCGCGATCGCGCGCTGTGCCGTCCTCAA
This sequence comes from Methyloceanibacter sp., assembly GCA_036257375.1. GTDB lineage: Bacteria > Pseudomonadota > Alphaproteobacteria > Rhizobiales > Methyloligellaceae > Methyloceanibacter. The sequence goes on along the minus strand of DATAFR010000151.1, from coordinate 39,448 downwards.
AACAAATGCGCTGGAGATGCCCGTCATTGTCACCTTCAAGTTTCGCGACCTTCTCGCGAAAAATGTCAATGCCGTGCTTCTCCAGCGTTGACTGCATTTCTAATGAAATGTCAGGCTCGCCATCGGTGCAGAGAATCACATCGGAAGACCATTGTTTCATCATCAGCGCAAGCCCGGCGCCCTTGTCGCCTTTGCCGTAGACAGCAATCGCCTTGTCGCTGTTTTCGTATCCGTCACAATAAGGGCAGTGGTGGACGGTGCGGCCGTAAAGGCCTCCGATGCCGTCTATCTGCGGCACATCGTCTTGCAGGCCGGTGGTCAGCAGTACCTTGCGCGTGACGGCGTTGAATCCGCTGGCGCAGGTGACCGTGAATTGTGTTTGCTCAAGCTCGATCGAAACCAACTTGTCCTCACTCAAGGCGACGTGACCGTAGGCGTGCAGCTCCTGGCGGCCTTTCGCGAGCAGCTCAACAGGCGGTAGTCCTTCATGGCCAAGCAGACAATGGACGGCGTGCGAAGCTTGGTTCCGCGGGTGACCGTCGTCACAAACGAGCACGCGGCGGCGGCAACGACCGAGGACAAGCGCCGCGCTAAGCCCCGCGGCACCGCCGCCTGCAATTACGACGTCGTATAGAGTCATCCCAAATTTCCTCTCAGCCGCCTTCCATGATGGAACGCAAGTGTGAGTTCGGCAAAGGAAGTCCAGCGCCTAGGGTAATCATGTCAGCGATAAGGCGCGCTCGTCTGTTACGCCAAACTTGCGAGTCACCACTCCACCTTGATCAGGATCGTGCTCGAACGCGTTGCATCAATGGATGCGGCATGGATCGAAACGTGCATAAAAGCGCATGTGATGGGTTTAGGAGACGGAATACAATGCCTACGCTAGCCGACCTTATTGCGGAGCGTCGTGGGCCATCGAAAAATTCAAAGAGGATATTTATGGTCATGGCGATTACGACATTTCAGTCCTAAACGATGCGATCGCAAAAACTCCAGTAGCAATCGAGGGAAGATGCACTAGCCCTAGTCGATTCATTCGCGATCAAGCTGCCGAGCCACCGCAGCACTTGATTCATTCCGCCGCAGCGGCACTCCGCAAGTTTATCGAAGGCCTCTGAATATAAAGACAAAAAAGCCCAGTGCTCCATGCATCGGCCGCCGACGAGTTGTTACTACCGACCGGATTTTTTTCGTCGATTGACTTCCGCCTGGCTCACTTCGCCGGCATCGACCAAAGCTCTCACGCATGTTTTGGAAAGCTGCTGTCCATGCTTATCCATGCAGTATCGCAGCGCCGCGGTTTCGATCCCGTATTCCCCGCAATATTTATGGTAGTCGGTGCCACATGCCTTGCGCACAACTTTGCTATAGCAATGCTGCGCAAGCACCGCCGAACGCTACTGCCAGGAGGAAGAGAGCGACCTTAAAGTTCGTTAGACTGTCCACATTGCACCGCATTGGAATTCTCACCAGCGGCGCGAGCCGCAGCTAAATCCGTTTTCAGATTTTTGGTAGAATCCCATTCGTCCAGGACAGTATGAGCCTGATTGAGCTCACGTGAGAGCAAGGCGCGAAGTTCTGCGCTACCAAGTCTCAACACCGCGACGCTCGAACACGGTCGGATCCAAATCTGACGTGAGGGGTTCATCACTTATTGCAACTTTGCGAGCAACGATAAGTTCCGCGCAGGGCTCAGGGCTTGCAAAAACCGGCACGTGGAGACTGGGCAAGCCTTGCGTTGATCGTTTTGCCTGCGGCAAGAATCCACTCTTCTTAGACCGAGGGCCGGCCAGCGCCATTCGATCACACGCGAAGTTCCTCGTGCTGAGATGCGCCTAAAGCTGTGTCGTGCCGGTTCCCTCCAACAAGCGGCCCGGTAACCTGAGATCCAATGCACGAGGACTTTTGGTGACCGGGCCTAACCATCCGAACGAGGCACGGATGGCTAAACTTCAAACATCAAAAGGCTAGCGGCCGTTCCCGTTAAAGCGGCCCGGACACCTCAAGCCCGCTCGGCTGAGAGGCGAGGTACCGGGCCTAACCATCCGCCGCGTCCCGACAACTGGCGGATGGCTAAAATTCAAACATCGAATGGATAGAGGCCGTTCCAGATGACCCGACACCCCCAACACCATGGGATTGGGTGAAATGAGCGGGGATGCCGGGTCCCTGACCAGCACTCGATGTGCGAACCGGAGGCTGGCCACGGGACCGCGGCAGCTCAGCACCAATCCAGTGCTTGCCTTGCAAGTTCGCATCGAACCAATTGCCGCTATCCCGAGTCGAAGTTCAGCGGCGTCGCTCGCGTTTGTTACGGCCACAGCCAGTCTGTCGGCAGAGCAGTCTGGTTAGGCTCAGTGCCGTACCTAGTCCACGAACGGGCTACGGCGCTGGGCCGCTACCGGGCAGGCGTGTTCGTTTGAGGACGATGACAGACCGTGATCCCCAAAAAGAAGAGCGGCTAGAGGAGACAAGAAAAAAACTTTGTGCGACGCTTGTGGACCTGCGCTCGTCCGGCACGCTTACACAGAAAGAATGCGATGCCGTGGAAGCCGCAATGGAGGACGAGCTAATTGCGTTACGGGTCGCGCCTCTGCTCCGCAATGAACACAGCCCCGAGTAAGCCCGCGGCAAGCTCACGCGCGAGGCTTCTCTGATCCTGACCAATAGAAGACCCGGCACGCCGGCGTCAGCAGTACAGCGCACCGGGCCTTCGCCATAGCGTCGGCTTTGGCATGCGACGCATAATGGCAGCGCCTATAACGAGATGGTCGCGGATGCGGTTCCGGCGGCCCGGTACAAGGTTGAGAGTGACGGCGCTGGCGGCGATCAGGGCTCAAGCGAGCAGCGTGGCAAGTCGCCAAAAAGCCAAGCATCGACCACGCTGGAGATCAGTAACCGAGGTTGGGGAAGCGTCTTTGGAACTTCAACGCCCGCCCATCTATTGTAGCTAGATCCGGCCGACGGTGCTCGGGGAAAGGATATGGCCGCAGTCTCAAACTCGCGCACGCTCGGCGTCACTACGCGAAGCGTTCGGTTTGGCAAGGACGTTGTGAACGGCTGGCTCAAAGCCGAAGCCTTCACTTTGGCCGCGGCGCTCGCCTACTACGCTATCTTTGCAATCGCGCCTCTTCTGCTGATCACCATTCATATAGCCTCACTCTTTCTGGACCGTAGCGCGGTGACAGAAAGCCTAACCAGTGAGATAACCGGCGTAATCGGCCCGTCGGGCTCTGACGCTATCAAGGACATGTTGAATGCGGCCAGCACGGCGCAGCCGGAAGGCTGGGCGGGGCTGATCGGCCTTGCCGTCCTGCTCTTCGCCGCTGCAGGCTTTGTCGGCTCGCTTCAGGACGCACTCGATAAGATCTGGGATGCTCCGCCCCGCGCGGGCGGCCTGTGGTCGTTTGTGAGGAGCAAGCTTCTTTCCTTCAGTCTGGTTCTTGCCGCCGCGTTCATGCTGCTCGTCTCTCTCGTCCTCTCTGCGCTCATGACGGCTTTGGCTGGAGGCATCACGAGCAATCTTGGACTGCCGGACTGGCTTGTCGCGACCATTATCGGCACAGCGAACTTCCTGATCTCGGTTGTGATCTTCACCGCGATATTCAAGTTCGTGCCCTCGGTTCCGGTAGCGTGGCGTGCAGCCGCCGCGGGTGGTCTGTTCACCGCAATTCTATTCGCCGCCGGACGCTTCGCACTTGCCTGGTATTTGGGACGCGAGGCGCAGGCTTCCGCCTACGGCGCAGCCACCGCACTCGTCCTCCTGCTGATCTGGATCTACTACTCGGCGCAGATTCTTTTTCTTGGCGCGCAGTTTTCCCAAAGCACCCAGAATTGGGGCACGACACGTGGGAAACGGCAGTAACCAGCAACTTTAGAGGCGAGCCGATGACCGAAGACGTGTCAGCATCCGAGCTTGACTATGTGCAGGTAGATCGCGCCCTGGTCGAGCGAGCCATCGAGGCGCTGGATAGCGCGAAGCACTCGGGCCTTAAGGTCGTGACCGCCGAATCCTGTACGGGCGGACTCGTCGCGACAGTGCTCAGTGAAGCACCCGGCGCCGCGGAATTTTTTGCCGGCGGTTTCGTAACCTACACGCCGGAGCAGAAATGCGCTGCTCTCAAGCTCGATCCTCTTCTGATCGACAAACACGGCGCAGTCAGTGAGGAGGTTGCCAATGCTATGGCCCGCGACGCGCTCGCATGCTCGCGGGCGGACCTTGCCGTGAGCGTCACTGGCGTCGCCGGGCCGGAGCCGGATGAAAGAGGCAATCCTGTGGGCCTTGTCTATTTCGCCTGCACGCGCAAAGGTGGGAAATGCGTGGGTGTTAAGCGCGAATTTGGCGACATCGGCCGCTCGCGCGTTCGCTATGCCGCCGCTTTGGAAGCGCTTGCGCTGATTGCGCGCGTGGCCCGCGAACAGAGTGACGTCTAGCCTAACCCCCTCATCCTAGAGCCCGCGCCGGTTACCTGCGCCACCGCAACGGCCAGCACTACCGCCGCGCTCGCGCAACGCGTCTGATGCCTTTTTCACCGCGGCTGCAACCGAGCGTTCGGCATAGCCGAAATTGCCCAGGTGGAACGACGAATCCACCAGGTTTCGAGCGTTTGTGAGGCTTCATGCGCGTGAGGACTTTGAGGATCCCCGTTTCGATTTAGCCGAACTTAGCCGCGCGCTGGAGCCTGACCTCGAAGAACTTCCCCCGGTTTTTCCCCTCCTCGCTTTGCCGGCAGCACGACCGCCGCGCGAAGTGCGTTTTTTGGAAGCTTCGCTTCGGGACGCTACGGCCGACTTCCCGGTTTGGCCTGAACTCCTCGTCTTGGTCGGGGTACGTCTCGATTTCTGACTCGAACGTGATTTTTGGTTCGAACGTCTTGTCTTTTGCGTCGGCCGCTTCCCGCCCTTTCGCAGCCCGGATGCAACGCCGATCAGAGCGCCTGACACCGCACCGGCCAAAGCACCAGCGACTGCGCGGCTTAAAGCACCACCCGTTTTCTGATCAGCAATTGTTGCAGTATCCGTAATGGCGTCCTGTGCAGCTGTTACAGATCCTGATTTCTTTTTAGCCATGATCTTCTCCTGACATCCAACATTGTGGATGTTTGTAGAGAAACAAACATGGTTCGATAGATGTTCCGCTCAGCGGACCGAGGAAACTGCCTAGCGACGCAGCTGCCCAGCTTGTTGGACTCATAATCTAGTTCCCTATCAGCACCGAACAGCACGGAGCGCGTTACAGCGTTGCGATGGCCATGCTGGATACATCCGAGGTCGCGAAACTGCTCCACGAATTTGGGCAAAGGACCGCCTTCCGGGGCGGCAATCCCTATCGCGCCCGGGCTTATACGCGAGCAGCAGAGAATCTGCTCGCGGTGCCCGAGCCTCTCGAAAGGCTGGTAGCGGAAAACCGTCTAACGGAAATCCCGAGCGTCGGAAACGCGATCGCTATCACCAAGCTTCACCGGACCGGAGGTCATCCTGTCCTCGAGGCAATGCGCAAAGAGGTTCCCGCCGAAGTTCTTAAGCTCTTGACCATTCCCGGTCTTCGTCCTGAGAAGGCGCTCAAGTTGCATCGGGAGTTGGGAATTTCATTTGTTGCAGAGCTTGAACAGTCAGTCAAAGAGGATCGCATCCGGCCCGTTAAAGGGCTGGGTGCTTCCCTTCAAAAAAAGATTCTGCAGGGCATTGAGGTCAAGCGGCAGAGCGAAGGTCGAAGGCACATCCATCGCACCGCGACGTTGCTCGCATCGGCGGAGGCGCAGCTGAAGCGATCGCCCGGCAAGCTCACACGCATCACGCCAGCGGGGCGATTTCCGACGCGGATGTGAACTCGTCTCAGATTTGTCGATTGTTGCGCAAATGCCCAAGAACAAAGGCGATGCCGTCATTCACCGATCACTCACACTCTGCGCATTACGCAGGTGGACTTTCTGTTGAAGAGATCGCTGAACAGCACGCGGAAATCGACCGCCTCAACAAGGGTTACGGAAACCAGTTTCGCATCTTCAAAAGTATCGAATCCGACATTCTCGCGGATGGCTCGCTCGATTACCCCGAAAAGGTGCTATTACGCTTCGATTTTGTGGTGGCAAGCGTACATGGCCGGTTCGGACTGAGCCGGAAAGATCAGACCAAACGCATTCTCGCGCCGTTGAAAACCCCCACACAACGGTACTGGGGCATCAACAGCATGGGCGGGTTAACTGCGAAACGTTACCCGAGAAGTTACCCGGACAGTACATGCCCTTGGATCTCTGAGACTAAGTCTTTGAGATAATTGGCGACCCCGACAGGATTTGAACCTGTGACCCCCAGATTAGGAATCTGGTGCTCTATCCTACTGAGCTACGGGGTCTTGAGCTGTGCCGGCTGTGCATAGCCGAGTTGTGGGTCTGCGGCCAACTCGAATTATTGTGGGAGCGCGGCCCTCTCAACGCAAGAGACCCGGCCTCGGTCCTAGCAGCGCGCCGCGGCAGCGGTGCGCCGTTTCCTCTTCGGCGCGACCTCCAGCAACGCCGCCTCGCGCGGCCGGGCATTGATCAACTCGGCCAGCGTGTGCCGATCGAGCACGCTGATGAACGCCTGCAAAGCCTCTGACAGCAGGCGGTTGATCGGCGCCGCCCGCTTGATCGCGCAAGGGAGCGTCGCGCCGCCCGTGCATTCCGCCTCGACGTGAGTCGTCTCGGTCGCGCGCAGCACATCGCCGATGACGATCTCAGCCGCCGGCCGCGCGAGCTTGAGCCCGCCGGACCGGCCCCGGCTCGTGGCGATGAAGCCGCCGCGCACGAGGATCGGCACGATCTTCGCCACGTTGTATTCGGTGATGCCGTCCTGCCGCGCGATATCGGCAGCGCGCACATAACCGTCTCCTGCAACCGCGCAGTGGATCAGGATCCGAATGGCGTAGCTGGTCTGTTTGGTGAGTCGCATCGAGGGGTTCGCTTGTGACGCGATTATACCAGATTGACCGGACCCAACTAGGAAAAGTACCTCGAGTCGGCGTCACTCGGCTTGCGGCAAAGCCCCTGTTCGCCTCGCTTTTCCTTGTCTAGCGAGTCGCGCGAGCCCGATGCCGGCGAGCATCGCCAACACGAAGATGAGCGTTCCCTTGGCCAGAAGCGGCAGTGAGACGATTGCCGGCCCCGGACAGAATCCGGAAAGGCCCCAGCCGATACCGAACAAGGCGGCGCCGCCGACAAGACGCAGATCGATGTCCTTGGCGGTTGGGAGATAAAACCGTTCGGCGAGGATAGGTCGCGGACGTTGCAAGATGAACCGGTAGCCGATGAGGCTCACCGTGACGGCGCCCGCCATCACGAAGATGAGGCTCGGGTCGAATGTGCCGGCAATGTCGAGGAAGTTCTGCACCTTCGCCGGATTCGCCATGCCCGAGATCAGAAGTCCAAGACCGAAGATGAGACCGGCGAGAAAATTGACCGCCTGGCGCATGGCTCAACCTCCGATCAGATGGCGCATGCCATAGACCGTGGCAAAGCCGGTCGCCATGAAGGTCAAGGTCGCCATCATCGAACGCGGCGACAGCCGTGCGATCCCGCACACGCCATGCCCGCTGGTACAGCCGCCGCTAAAACCAGCGCCAAACCCAACCAAGACTCCCGCCACGGCCATCAGCCCGAGATTGTCGGAGATGGTCTGCACGAACGGGCCTCCGGCCGCGGCCTGATAGATGAACGGCGCGGCGGTCAGACCGAGCACGAAGCAAGCAGCGCCCAGTGGATCGGCGCCCTGGTATGGCGGAAGCAGACGCCCGAGAATGCCGCTGATCCCGGCGATACGCCCGTCGAGCGCGAGCAGCATCACCGCACCGATGCCGATCAGCACTCCTCCAAGCGTCGAGGCGAGCGGCGTGAATTCAGTGACAGTCATGTGTCATCCTTAACCTCTGCGCATCGCAGCAGGCATGGGCGGGCAGCCCCCGTTGCAAAGATTTAATGTGAACGTTGCCTGCACCCCGATAGAATAAGCGCTCCACGCAGAAATGAGCTTCCAAAAAGATGCGGCTTCGTATCGTCGAAAATCCGGAGTCACGACCATGACTGGACGCAGCGTCGTTTGCCGGCTTCTAGCGCTATTGGGTGTGTCATGCGGCCTCGCGGGGCCTGCGCTCGCCCAAACCGACACCGGGCAGAGCAGTGAGATGATCGTCAACGGCTTTCCTGTCGAAGAGGGTCAGATTCCATGGCAGGTCTTCCTGACGCGGACCTGGACCGACCCCGACGGAAAGAGTTGGGCCAGCTGGTGCGGTGGCTCACTGATCGCGCCGCAATGGGTGTTGACCGCCGCGCATTGTCTGGAAGACGAAGGTGTCGCCCACAAGCCGCAGGAGATGGAAGTCGGTTACGGCAGCGTTCACCGCAGCAAGCTGAAAACGGTAAAGGTCGAGCAAGTCATCCCGCATGCCGAATATGAGTCGAAGGGCTCCGATATCGGCCTGATGAAGCTGAAGCGGCCGATTGGAATCATCAAGCCGATCCCGCTCGCCGAACCGCGGTTCGACGCAGCGCTTCACTCCGGACAATCCAATGAAGCTCCCACCTACCTCGTGAGCGGTTGGGGTCGATTGCTCGACATCGGCGACATCAATCTCGCCACGCAATTGCATCAGGTCAATCCGCAACAGGCGCAAGCCATGGCCGAGGAAATCACTCTCCCGAGCAGCTGCGCGCGGCCGACCTGGTCGAGGTCGACATCCAGGGTTGCGCCGATCTCTATAAGAGCGTCGGCTATGAGGGCCCGACCAGCACCATCGACGTCAAGCGCAATATCTGCGCCGCGGGCAAGGGCCGGCGGGCCGATTCATGCCAAGGCGACAGCGGCGGTCCGCTCGTCGCCAAGGTGCAAGACAAGTTCGTGCAAGTCGGCGTGGTGAGCTGGGGCCATTCCTGCGCCGATGGCGTGTTCCCCGGCGTCTATACCAAGGTGTCGTCTTATACGGACTGGATCAACGAAACGATGAACGGCAGCGCGGCAAGCGATACCGCCGCGAAGCCGTAACGCAGCGACGGAATTTGCGAGAGAGGATGCAATGCCGCTTTTGGGCTTGGTTCTGGCGGTGGGGACGGCTGGCGTGACCATGGGTGTCGATCTCAGCGGAAGCAAATGGCACCCGAGCTTCATGACCGCGTTGGAGATTCCCTCGGGCGTCCACATGACCGTGCAGTTTGGCCCGGACGGCAGGATCACGGGCTTCGGCGGCTGCAACCGCTTCTTCGGCGGCTACACGATTTCCGGCGATCACATCAAGATCGGCCCGCTCGGCTCGACGCGTAAGGGCTGCCTGGGGCTCACTCAGCTGGAAACGAGCTTCTTCGCTACGCTCGAGGCCGCTAAGAGCTTCGAGCAGGACGAGAACACGCTCACGCTGTTCGGTGCTGCCGGGGATAAGCTCGCCCAGTTTGTCCGCGCCACGGATGAATAGATCGGGTGGCTCGGCCGCGGCTTTGCGAATCTAGCGGCACCAACGCGCCGCAACGGCTAAGTTCTCCTCGCGCATTCGCAAAATGGGATTGCCAGGGCCCGCCTCTCTTTCGCCTCCCTCACCAAAGCGCTCGCAGCCCGGCCGCTGCTAAGCCTCGGCGCCGCCGCGGCAACCGTGGCGCTTGTTATCGCGATTTGGGCGGAAGGCTCGGCCCCCGCGCCGCCCAGCAACCTCATCGTGCTTCCCAACGGAACAACGTTCGATGCGGAGGTGGTCAAGAAGACGCGCGCGATACCCCGGGATCAGTGTGAGGGCGGCCAAATAGACAAATGCATCTTCGCTGCACGGGAGCGCCTGGATCGGCTGTTTCTCATTGGTGATTCGCATGCCGCGCACTGGTTTCCAGCCGTCGAGGGATTGGCAAAGGCCATTGGAGCGTCGCTCTACGTGCGTGTACAACCGGCCTGCCTAGCTTCGCCAGTTCCGATATTTAATCACCGACCCGGTCGCTCTGACACCGAATGTCTTCAGTGGAGCGAGCAAGTTTTGTCCGAGATCGAGCGGATGAGGCCTGAGATCGTCTTCATTGGACAGGCGTCCCGCTACCAACCCGCACAACCTGTCACGCATGAAAGGCTGGAGGGACAAGAACGACTCGCGGCGCTTTCCAGGGCGGAAAAAAAGATGATCGAACGGATCGTGGCTGCCGGCGCTCATATCGTCATGTTCGTGGACACGCCAAGATTTCCGGCAGATCCGCTCAAATGTCTGATGAAAAACCGCAATAACACGTCCTTATGCCAATGGCCCGAGCATGAGGCAGTATTCAGCGATCCTTTCCCTTGGTCATTCAGCCACGACCAGCCGCCTCCTGGTGTCAGCGTCATCGATCTCACCGACCAGGTCTGTTGGGACGGCTTCTGTCATGCCGCTAACGACACGCAAGTCCTCATGCGCGACAAAGGCCATCTCACCGCCTCTTTCGCCGCGACGCTTGCCGATACGTTGGAGAAGCGGCTTGCCGCCACTTCGCAAATCCCCCTCGTGATGCGACAACGCTGAGCGCCCTCGCCGCCATCATCGGGAACTTTTTCTTCATCTGACGTTTCGCTCAATCGCATAGCTGCAGGAATCGCGATTGACACAATCGCGACACGCCAGCCTTATGCGCCGCGCTGGGCATCCTGACGATCAACAAACCCATAGGGGGGAAGGATGTCGCTACGCTTCGCTTTGCTCTTCACCACATTCTCAGTGTCTGTCGGTCTCTCGGTAAGCGCGCTCGCCGCGGAGCATGTCGTCAAGATGCTGAACGACAACGGCAAGGGCGAGTTCATGACCTTCGAGCCGAGCGTAGTCGAGGCCGCACCCGGCGACACCGTCAAATTCGTGGCCACCGACCAGTTCCATAATGCAGAGACACTGCCCGAGATCTGGCCGGAAGGCGCCTCCACCTTCAAAGGCGAGCTGAGTAAGGACGTGACGCTCACAGTCGGGAAGGAGGGAATCTACGGCATCAAATGCGAGCCGCATTTTCCCATGGGCATGATGGCTTTCGTCGTCGTCGGCACGCCGGTCAATGCCGATCAGCTCAAGGCTTTCTAGCGCCTGAGATGGCGGCCAAGCGCTACGAGGCCCTGGTCGCCAAAGTTCAGCACTAGACGCCGGCACCCTACGGCGCACAGGCGCTTGTGATTCTGCCGCTTGCATCTCTAAGATGCAGGCATGGTCAGGGGAGTGACCGGAACTCTTGTCTTTGCCGGCGCGGCTTGGCTGGCCGCGTCGTGCTTCGCTGCGCGGGCCTGCGATCTGCCCGCGCCTGAAACGGCGACCGTCGCCGGCGTTATCGACGGCGAGACGCTGAGGCTGACCGACGGGCGAAGCGTGCGGCTGATCGGCGCCAAAGCGCCGATGCCGCCGCTCGGCTGGCGCGGCGACGATCCTTGGCCTTTCGTCGAGGAGGCGAAAGATGCGCTTGCCGCGCTCGCCAACGGCAAGGAGGTCGAGCTCAAATTCGGTGGCCGCCGCCTCGACCGGCACGGCCATCTTCTCGCTCAGGTCTTCTTGGTCTCAGGCGAAAGCCGCCTCTGGCTCCAGGAGGAGCTCGTGGTGCAAGGGCTCGCCCGCGTCTATTCCTTCCCCGACAACCGCGCCTGCATGAGCGAGCTCCTCGCCCGCGAGGCCGAGGCGAGAGACAAGCGGCGCGGGCTTTGGGGCTCATCGCTCTACCGCGTGGCGGATGCGGCCGATTTGCGGCGATTGGGCAGACTCACCCATTCCTATCAGCTGGTTGAAGGGACGGTTCTGGCGGTCGGTGAGGGCGGCGGCCGCCTCTATCTGAATTTTGCCACGGACTGGCGGCGCGATTTCACCATCAGCGTCGACCGCAAGGACGCGCCATCCTTTGCCGCAGCCGGCATCGATCTCAAGGCCCTTGCCGGAAAACGCCTGCGTGTGCGGGGCTTCCTCGCCTGGCGCAACGGGCCGATGATCGAGGCAAGCCACCCCGAGCAGATCGAGCTTCTGCCCAGCAAATCCAAGGGAGACGGGGCGCCGCCGCAACCGCCGGGTCCGGCTATCGCCCTATAGGCCAAGCGGTGTCATAGTCGGGCACCACGCCGCGATCAAGGCAACGGGGAGTGACTGGTCAGCGCCATGGAGTCCTTTACCAGCGTCTTTCCGCTCGACTGGACGACGTTCGAGAGCGTCTTGGCGATCCTTGGCGTCCTTGCCGTCTTGCTCGGCCTGTTCGCCTGGCTCGCCCGCTGGGCGTTGCGCAAGGACCAGGCGTTGAACCGGCTCGCCGCCGAGCAGATCGCCGTCTCGATGGCCGGCAAGATGGCGAGCCGCTCTCAGGAGGACGGCGACCGCTTCTCGCTCAAGGAGAGCAACAGCATCAAGTCGCTGATCGCCGATGCCGTGCTCGCCCTCGGTGCCGAGAACAGCAAACCTGCCCGGCGCGCCATCGCCAAGCTCAAAGCGGCAAGCGTCGTTCCCGCCAACGAGATCTTTGCCGAGATCGCGCAGCGGAAACGCGGCGAGGCCGAGCAGGCGGCAAGCGAGGCGGCGTCCGCGCTCCGCCATCACGGCGCGCTCCTGCTCCCGACCGATATGCAAGCCTCGCTCGATTTTTTCCAACGGGCCTTCGAGCTCGATCCCACCAATCCGGAAAATCTGCTGGCTCTCGCCCTCGTTCACTTCAGGCTTGGCGACATTCCGAGTGTGGAAGCCCTGATCGACAGGGCGCAAGTCGGCGGGGACCAAGCGGGGCGCTCGGGCATCGCCGGCTTGATCGACATGTTCGCCGGTGTCTTGCATCTGCGGCGCGGGCGCTATGCCGAAGCCATCGAGAAATTCGACGGCGCGCGGAGCATCTTTGAAGCGCGCGGGGACGCGCGGTCGCTCGTCGACGCGCTCATGGCGCTTGCCAGCGCACAGATGAAAGCGGGCAGTCTCGACGCCGCGCTGGCGAATTACAACAAGGCTGCGGCAATCTGCAATGAGGCCAATTACGAAGTCGGCCTCGCCCAGCTCTATGCCGACCTCGGCCTCTTGCTGCAGAGCCTCGGCAAGCCCTACGAAGCCGAGCAGATGCTGCTCAAAAGCTTCTCTCTCGCCGACAAGCTCGGCGAGATCTCGATTGCCTCGGTCGCTGTCGGCAATCTCGCTCTGCTCTATCGCGAGACGCAGAATTTCGACCGTGCCGAGGAGATGCTGCGCCAGGCCTTACAGCTCGAGGAGCGCCTGAGGCACAAGGACGGCATCGCCCGCGCCAACATCAATCTCGGCACCGTCCTGTTCGAGAAGGCTCGCTACGAGGAGGCTGCCGGCCACTTCAAGGAAAGCTTGCGCCTCTACGACGAGCTCGGATTGCCTGAACTCGCCTCGCAAGCGGCTTACAATCTCGGCAACGCCCATCGCTCGCTAAAGCAAGCGGCCCAGGCCGAGACTTACTATCGCAAGGCGATCGATTTCTTCATGAGCGCCAACGACGCCTCAGGCGTAGCCAAGGCAGCCGGCAATCTCGGCGCCGTCTATCTCGACATTGGCCGTCTCGCCGAAGCCGAGGAGGAGTTCAATATTGCCCTCGACGCGGCGCGCGAGGCGGGCGAGGGGAGGGCGATCGCCATGCAGATGCGGAACCTCGCCGTGCTTGCGCATATGAAGGGGCAGCCGGAGCGCGCCTGCCAGGGCTTGCGCGAGTCGCTGGCGCTTTGCATGGAGATCGATGCCCGCACCGAGGCGCTCGAGCTGAAAGTGCTGATGGGGCAGATCGGCTGCCAATAAAAAGCCCGAGGCGAGGTTGCCTCGGGCTTCTGCTTTGCAAATTCGAACCGGCTAGGCCGCGCGGGTACGCGCCTCGCTTTCCGCGGCGATCTTCGCGTGCCGGGCCGTCTTGGCAAGCAAATCGTCGATCTTGGCGACGGCGCTTGCCTCGTCCAGCTTCTCGACGGCGGCGATCTCGCGGGCCATGCGGTCGAGCGCGGCTTCGTAGAGCTGGCGCTCGGAATAGGATTGCTCGGGCTGCGCCTCGGAACGGTAGAGGTCGCGCACCACCTCGGCGATCGAAACCAGGTCGCCAGAATTGATCTTGGCCTCGTATTCCTGGGCGCGCCTGGACCACATGGTGCGCTTCACGCGCGCCTTGCCCTTGAGCGTGCCGAGCGCCTTCTTCACGGTCTTCTCTTCGGAGAGCTTCCGCATGCCGACGCTTTGCAGCTTCGCGGTTGGCACTCTGAGCGTCATCTTGTCCTTCTCGAAGTTGATGACGAACAGCTCGAGCGTGGCGCCCGCGATTTCCTGCTCTTCGATACTCACGATCCGGCCGACGCCGTGAGCCGGGTAAACGATATATTCGTTGGTACGAAAGCCGTGTCTTTGCTGCGGTTTCTTCTTTTCAGGCATTACTCTCATCTCACTTTGCAAATGCTTTGAGCGCTACTGCCGGTGAGGTGGTCTCGCCTAGCCCTACGCCATTTCTCAGCACCCAACCGGGTCCGGATATGGGCACACGGTAAGCCGTCGATCAGGGGCCTGATCGCGCCACCTCCTTCAATTCGGAAAAAAAAGTGCGCCCAAACAGGGACGCCTCTCTTGGTCTTTGATGCGCCGGCAGTCCGCGCCATTTCACCGTCACAATAACACAATCTTAGTGAATCGGGAAGCCATCCAGGGTCGCCGGAGCGCCTTTTTCGCGCCGCAACATGCGACATTTTGACCATAGGGTTAAAACTTAACTCATTGAATTGCTTAGTCCCCTTCGCCCGGGTCAGGGGAGAAATATTTCGCGAATTTGTCCGGCTCCGCCACGAAAGCGTCGGCATCCGCCGGCGCCGGCTTCTTCGTCGTGATATTCGGCCAGGTCTCGGAATATTGGCGGTTGACCTCCAGCCAGCGCTCGAGTCCGGGCTCCGTATCGGGCTTGATCGCGTCCACCGGGCATTCCGGCTCGCACACACCGCAATCGATGCATTCGTCAGGGTGGATCACCAGCATATTGGCGCCCTCATAGAAGCAATCCACCGGGCAGACCTCGACGCAGTCGGTATATTTACATTTGATGCAGACTTCGGTGACGACGTAGGTCATCGGTCCCACACGATTTCGGGGCCAAATTCGGCCCGCATTCTAGCCCCTGGGGGCCGCCAGATCGCCCGAGGAAGGGCACTGCCTATAACAATCGCGCCAGTAGCACAAGGCGACGCAAAAGAAGGCTATTCGGAGAATTTTCTGTTCGTGGAAAATCGTGCCTCCGCAGCGACTTGGCACGAAATTGCGTGCTCGCCACTAATCCCGCGTCAATCAATTTATGGCATTTCGCGAGCTTGGAGGAAAAGGAGCCCACCAACCCCTAACGAAGCGCCCAAGGCTCTTCCAACGTAAGGGTGCTCGAGCAAGGACCCGCATGCGGACCTGCCTGACGACAGTAGGACGTGGCAGCCCCTGCAGCAGGCCTGGCCGCTTGTTGCCGCCGCTTGCCTCGGTCTTGTCGTCGCCGTCGCCGCCTGGTTTGCCGTCTCGGTCTGGGAGGAACGGCTGGCGCGGGCGAAACTCACGGCGATCGCCGGCGATTACGCCTCGGTGTTGCAGAACGGCATCGACGATTTTCTCGGCAAGATCACCGCACTACGCGCTTTCTACGACGCCTCGGTGGAAGTCGATGTGGCCGAATTTGCCTTGTTCACCAGCCAGATCAATCGCGGCACGGGCGATCTCATGCGCCTCGTATGGTGCCCACGTGTCACCCGTGGCCAGCGTGCCGATTTCGAACGCGAGCAGAGAGAGCATGGACTGACCGATTTCGCGATCATGACCTGGTCCTTGACGGACCCCATGCAGGTTTCGCCGCCGCGCGATGAGTACTTCCCGATCCTCTACTCGACCGTTGCGTCCAAAAGGAGCGCCACCCTGGGGACTGACATCAATTCCGAAGCGGTCCGCTACGATGCCATCCAGCGCGCCCGTGACGGAAATGTCCTGGCCACCGCACAGAACGTGAAGCTTCGCAATCCGATTGGCGGCCTGCGATCCGCCTTCTTCGGCGTCCTTCCCGTATACCGCAAAGGCGTGCCGCACGAGACCATCGCCGAGCGGCGCGATAATACTCTCGGCGTCATCGTCGGCGCGTTCCAAACGACCGCGGTGTTCGACACCGTTTTGGATAGGGGAGTGCTGGCCAAGAGCGTCGACATCTATGTCTACCCCTCGCACGCCGGCGAGGACTCTTTGCCGATTTATATGCGCGGTGCCGTGGGCCGCGATCAGCCGATCGAGGCCAAGCCGCTCAAGGCGCTGGCCGGCGTCCCATGGTCGACACCGATCAGGGCGGGCGATGTGATGTGGCAGCTCGTGGTGGTGCCCACCGAAAACGGGCTCGCCAGTTTCTACCGGGCTTGGCTCGTGCTTATCGCCGTGTTGTTGGTGTTCGGCTCGGTACTTGCCTACATGTGGGCTTCGCTCCGCCACGCGCTGCGTCTCGAGGCGGCTAACAGCCGTATCCTCGAGCTCGCGCAGACCGACCTCCTGACCAACCTTGCCAATCGCCGCGCCTTCACCAAGCGCCTGCAAATGGCCTTCACGGCGGCTTGGCGTGGCGCTCCTCCGTTTGGTGTCCTCTATCTCGACATCGACAATTTCAAGGATGTGAACGACACGCTCGGCCACGCCATGGGAGACCTGCTGCTGAAGGAGGTCGTCAATCGGCTTCGCAACGCCGTGCGGCCTGACGACTTGGTGGCGCGCTTTGGCGGCGATGAGTTCGCCATCCTGTTGACCAATGTGGACGGTCCAGCGGCCGCGGAGGGTATTGCTGTAAGGATCGGCAAGCATCTCTCGGCGCCGTTCAGCATCAAAGGCCACAGGATCCGCATCACCTCGAGCATCGGCATAGCCCTGTATTCTCCGGTTGTGGGCGGCGCCGAGGCGATGATGATGCAGGCCGACCTCGCGCTTTACGGCGCCAAGGACGAGGGCCGCAATTGCTACCGGTTCCACAGTGAGGATCTCGACTCGAAGGTGCGCGATCGCGTGCTTGTCGCTGATGAGCTGCGGCTGGCTTTGGAGCATGGCGAGCTCGAGCTCTACTACCAGCCGCAGGTCGAGCTCTCCACCGGGCGCATCATCGGCCTCGAGGCGCTGATCCGGTGGAACCACGCGCGGCCTTCTAACGCCTGCAGCCTTCATCTCGATCGCCGAGCGGACCGGCGCGATTCTGCCGCTTGGCCGCTGGATTTTCGACACTGCATGCCAACAGCTCAAGCTTTGGCACACGGAGGGAATCGCTCCGCAAATCCTTTCGGTCAACGTGTCAGGCGTGCAGTTCAAGAGCGCCGCCGAGTTGGAGCGCGAGGTCGAGCACAGCCTGTCGCGCTGGGGCATCAATCCGCGCGATCTCGAGCTTGAGCTAACCGAGTCCGTGCTGATGGAGGCGACGCAGCGGCACTCCAACACGCTCCAGAATCTGCGTCACCTCGGCGTCAAGATCGCCATTGACGATTTTGGCACTGGCTATTCCTCGCTCAAATATTTGACCCAATACCCGGTGAACCGGCTGAAGCTCGCGCAGGAATTCGTGTTCCGCATCACCGTCGATTACCGCAATGCCGCCGTGGTCAGGGCCGCCATCAGGCTCGCCAGCGAGCTTGGGCTCGAGGTCATCGCTGAAGGCGTCGAGACCGAGGCGCAAGTGCGCTTTCTGCTGGGTGCCGGCTGCGAGCAGGCGCAAGGCTATTATTTCAGCCGCCCCGTGCCGGCCGAAAAAGCGACCGAGTTGCTGCGCGCCAGACGCATCCAGCCGGCGTCGCAGGTCCCGAAGCTCGCGTCGTCGGCGGCCTGATCAGAACAGTCAGAATCAAAGATCCGAATTGCGTAGCGCATCGAGACAGCGCCGGTATCGCTTGGTCGGGCGTGGTCCTTGTCGGCCCTCGGTCTCGGCCGTTGGCTGCGAGCGTGGAGTCAAATCTTCATAGAGCGTGCGTGCAAGGCTTGCCGGTCCGCGCCTCTCTGAAGCTCCCAAAATGCGCACCACCGACAACCTGCCGAAAAAAGCCGCCGTCACCACATCGCCGGCTCGCACGAGGCGGCTCGCCTTCAACGCGCGCTCGCCATTGACGCGCACTTTACCGGCTTCGATCAGCCGCGCCGCACCGGTGCGCGTCTTGGCAAGCCTTGCGCACCAGAGCCATTTGTCGAGCCGTTGACCCGGCATCGTCCTTGCGTCAGTTCTTTTCCGGCAAGCGCGCGGCAAGTGTTTGCCGCAGCGTCTCGAGAGCGGCGAAGGGCGAATGCTCGATTGCCCGCTTTCGCTCCCGCTCGCGGCTTGCCTCGGCGTCGCGCTTGGCGGCGGCGTGAGGTTTTGGCCGCTCGCGCCGAGGGACTTTCCCGCGCATTTCGCGACGCGGCTTGTGCCCGCGCCGCAGTTGCTTTTGCTCGTGCCGTTCCTCATTGCGCCGCACCGGCCGCCAAATCTCGTCGAAAACTTCGGCCTCCGCCGCAGTGGGCTCTTGGCGTGTTATGGCCTCGCCCGGCGTGGATACCGTCGCCTCCGTGTTCAGCGCTGGTGCGAGCTTGCGCCGCTCGCGCCTGAAACCGAGCGCCTTCAGGATCGAGCAGAACTCTTCGCCAGAGCAACCAACGACGGACATCAGCTCAGGCACGACGCGGAAGCCGCCGTCCCCTGTCGCTCCTGTCGGCGGGGTGGCGTCAGCCTCGGCCGTGCGGAAGGCGATGCGCGCGCGGATGAGGTCCGACAGTCGTTCCAGCATGTCGATGCGCACGGCGCGCGTACCCGCCACATGGAAGCCCGCCGCGCGCCAATAAGGCTCGGCCACGCCGCCGGCCTCGACCGATGTCAGCCCCTGCTGCGGCCGCGCCGGCAGCGCGTCGATGTCGACGCCATGCTCGCGCCCCGCATAGAGCGCCCACAGCATCAGCAAAAGGTCCGCCGCAGCCGGCTTGAGCAGCGCCGGGATATAGACGTTGAAGGCCCCGAACCTCACTCCGTATTTGCGGAGCTGTGCGCGCGCCGCTTGGTCGAGCGCCTTGATCTCGGCCGACGCCGTCTCCCGGCGAAGCACGCCGAGATTTTCCGTCAGTTGAAAGCCGAGGCCGCGGGCGAGCCCCGACAGGTCCGGTGCCTCGCTCAGAACGACGAGTGCGGCGATCTTGGTCCTGAGCTCGGCATCAAGCCAGGTCTCCAGCCGCCTCAGCACGCGCTCGCGGTCGGTCGCCGCAAGATGCTCATCGGCGAGAAGCGCCAGCCGCGGCTTGAGCGCCGTCTCGCCCTTCTCGAGCCGCGCGATATCCGAGCCCGCCCAGACGATGCGGCCATTGGGCTTGAGCGCGATCGCCTCGTTGGGGGCGGCGACGAGCCTATCGGCACGCTCGGCAAGCTCGCCGGCCAGCACCTTGGCAGCCGCGTGCCGCGTTGCCCGGCCGTGGATGCCTTCGCTCGATGCATCGGGGGTGAAGCGGAAACCGTCGAGCCGGCCGACATAGTGGTTCTCGACCAGGATCTTGCCGTCGGCGCCGATCTCGGCCGCGATCTCTTCTTTGTCGCGCAAGCGGCGCATCAGCACGCTCGTGCGCCGGTCGACGAAGCGCTGCGTCAAGCGTTCATGCAGGGCGTCAGACAGAGTGTCCTCGATCGCCCGCGTGCGGCCCTGCCAATGCTCCGGGTCGTCGAGCCACTCGGCATGGTGCGAGACGAAGGTCCAGGTACGAATCTGCGCCAGCCGGTTGGAGAGCGTGTCGAGATCGCCGTCGGTGCGGTCGGCCAGCGCCACCTGGTTGGCGAACCAATCGGCCGGTATCTTGCCTTCATCGCTCATGACGAAGCCATAGAGCTGCGCCACGAGTTCGGCATGGCTTGCCGCCGAGATCTTCCGATAGTCGGGAATCTGGCACATCTCCCAGAGGAGCGCGACGGCAGCGGGTCCGGCCGCCATGTCGCGCACGCTTGCGTCGTGGCTGACATTCTCCAGCGCGATCACATCGTCCACCATGCGCGCCCGCACGAGGCGCGGATGGTCCGGCGTCTCGCGCAAGGAGTCCTTCAGCCTTTCCACCGAGCTGTAGTCGAGCTTGCGGCTCCGCCATTGCAGCACGCCGACCTGGTCGAAGGAGTGGCTCTCCAGCCGGTCGACCAGCTCGGCCTCGAAGGGCAGCACCTGGCCGGTCACCCCGAAGGTGCCGTCATTCATGTGCCGGCCGGCGCGGCCTGCGATCTGGCCGAGCTCTGCGGGAGTGAGATTGCGGTGGCTTTGCCCATCGAATTTACGGACGCCGGCAAAGGCCACGTGGTCGAGGTCGAGATTGAGTCCCATGCCGATGGCGTCGGTCGCCACCAGGAAATCGACGTCGCCGTTCTGGTAGAGCGCGACTTGGGCATTGCGCGTGCGCGGCGATAGCGCGCCGAGCACCACGGCCGCGCCGCCCCTCTGCCGCCGCACCAGCTCGGCGATGGCATAGACGTCGTTGGCTGAGAAACCGACGATGGCCGAGCGGCGCGGTAACCGGGTGATCTTCTTGTCGCCGGCATAGGTCAGTTGCGACAGGCGCGGCCGCGACACGAGATTGGCGCCGGGCAGAATCTCGCGGATCGCGTCCCGCATGGTCGCAGCACCGAGGAGAAGCGTCTCGCTCAAGCCTCGCGCATGGAACAGCCTGTCGGTGAACACGTGGCCGCGCTCGCCGTCCGCGGCAAGCTGAATCTCATCGACGGCGACAAAGTCCGCCTCGAGCTCGAGCGGCATCGCCTCGACCGTACAGACATAGAAGCGCGGGGAGGGGGGCTTGATCTTCTCTTCCCCGGTGATCAGCGCGACCTTGGCGGGCCCGACTCTCGCGAGGATCTTGTCGTAGACCTCGCGCGCGAGCAGCCTGAGCGGCAGCCCGATAATGCCGACGTCATGCGCGAGCAGGCGCTCGATGGCGAGATGCGTCTTGCCGGTATTGGTCGGCCCGAGCACGGCTGTGACGCCGCGACTGCGCTGCGGGCCTGTGGAATGCGGGGAGAACGACCGGCTCATTCTTGACGTCCTAAACTTCCAACGATGCGAAAAACTCGGAACGAGGGGGGAACGAATCTCGTCCGAATCGCTGACTCCGCCCATTCGGATTTCGTTCCGTCGCGAAATGGGACGAATTGCTCGCTTGATCGAAATCAGGTGACGGGCGCTCGCCGAAAACTGCCTACCACACTACATCTCGATTCCGCCGATCGCGCTCCTTTCACGAGGGCTGGAAATCAACGGGAACGGAGCGCGCACGAATCAGGGGAGCGTTAATCTTCGGCATCCGTTCCATACTATATCTTGGGATTCACGCTCTCGCCGTTAACATTTGATCGGGGTGAGAGGAAATTACGGCTCTGCGCTGGCGCGCCGGGCGCCCGCGACACGGATCGACGTCACGATCGCGGAGCCATAGCCCACCGGCGTCGGCAGCACAATGCGGTAAGGCACGTACATCTTGGTGCTGCGCACCGGGATCAGCCAGACCTCGATCTCGTTCGTCTGCGACATCAGCCTGATGCCGGGATTGTCGGGCTGATAGCCGGCGATGGGAATGAACTTGACGGCGCAGATCACAGCGGGGCCGGCATAGCCTCCGGGCGTGGCCCGCTGAACGTTGACCGCGCGTTTCGGCGTGATCACGAGGTCGAAGCGCTGCAAGCCGTCGAATACGGGCAGCGTTTGATTGCAGACATTTAGATCTCCGTTGGGATTCTCCGAATGCGCGCTCAAGAAGGCCCCGCTCATCGGGTCGAGCACGCCTTCGAGCTGCTCCGGGGTGACGGGTATCGTGCGCGGGCTCGGCCGCTTCGCCGGGGACATCGAGACGCCGCTCACGCCGCGATCGTCGAAGGTCATGCGGAGCTGCGCCGTCTTCTTGCCGCCGTCCGAGTAGTTCAGCGCGTACATCGCCGGCGCCGGTCCCTCGCTCGTGACGCGGCCTTTGCTCGCCGTCACGCCGCGCCATTCATAGACAAGGCCTTGCAGGATGGTGAAGCGGCCTTCGCCGCGCATCTGGTATTCCTCGCCGCGAAAGGTCGTGGTCAGCTTGAAATTGCCGAGATTGAAGCCGGCAAGGTCGACCCGGTAGACGGCGGTAATTCTGGCGGCGTCGGAAAGGCTGTTTTGGGCATAGGCGACATCCAACGGCAGATTGTCGCCAAGCCCCAGGGTGAGCGCGGCAACGGCGGCAAGACTCAAGCAATGGCGTGCGCGTCGCATGGCTCAACCCCCTCGACTCCGGCGGAATGTCGGGTTATTTGCCGGATTCGTCAATTGCGAGCTTGGCGCAGCTTTGTGGCGGCGCCTTGACCCGATAGGCCCGTCCCCGTATATCTCGCCCGCCGGTTGCGGCGCTTTTCCAGGCTCCATGGAAAGCACGTACGGCTTCCACTAGACTTAGGAGAAGGATTGCGGCCATGGCCCGTCGTTGCGAGCTCACCGGCAAAGCCGTGCTCACCGGCAACAATGTGAGCCATGCCAAGCGCCGCACCAAGCGCCGTTTCCTGCCCAATCTCTGCAATGTGACGCTGGAGAGCGAGGCGTTGAAGAAGCGCGTGCGCATGACCATCAGCGCGCATGCTCTGCGCTCGGTCGAGCATCGCGGCGGCCTCGACGCCTATCTGATGAAGGCCGGCGACGACGAGCTGTCCTTGAAGGCGCGCCGGCTCAAGCGTGACATCGCCAAAAAGCAGAGCGCCGAGGCCGAAGCCGCGTCCTAGCCGTTCGGTCCCGCCGTCACGGCCTTCGCGTCTGCCAGCGTGAACTGCATGATCAGCGTGCGCTGGAGCGGGCTGAAATTATCGTCCGACATGAGCGTCAGAACCGTCTCGCCCGACGGCGCGCGGCAGGCGGCGATCGCCTCCATATTGTCGATGTTCAGGCTGTCGTCGGCGTCGAGCAGCACCTCGCCCATGATCGGTGCGCCGCGCTTCAGTTCGCTCGCCTGGATGCGGCGGATGCGCATCTTCACCCCTTCGCTGTAGCGGAAGCGCCGCTCCAACAGGACAATGCCCCCGTCGGGCAGCGCAGCCGCGTCGGTGATGTCGAAGCCGGCCAGCCGCTTCAGCACGATCTCGCCTGGCGCCGGGCCGCCGATCAGCCAGCCGCGCAGGTTTCCGTTCTTGTCGGCAAGGTGCTCGGCGAAGGCGACAAGCGTTCCCTTCAGCTTGCCGCTGCGGATCATGGCCATCGCCTCGATGCCGCTATTCGCGGTCATTCCCTTGGTGCCCGGCGGCAAGGGAACGGTCCCTGCGGGCGGCCCGAACTTATCGGCGGTGAAAGGATAGCGCGCGATCCTGTGCTTGCGCTCGAATGAAACAAAGGCCGTGCCTTGCCGCATATTGCCGTCGGCGAGCGTCATTCCCTCCGAATCCCGCACGGCATCGTCGCGGAGCGGCTTGCCGTCGGCGCCGAGCAGCGGGCCGAGCACCACGTCGCTCAAGCCCTTCAGCTTGCGGCCGTCATAGTCGAGGCTCGCCCTCATCCAGGTGCCCGCATCGGAAATCGCGAGCAGCGATTCACCCGAAGGATCGATGGCGACCGCCGAGTAGCCGCCGAAATAGATCGACTTCGCGTAGAGATTGAGCCCGGCCCTGAAGATCAGCTTGCCGAACTCCTTGCGCCCCGGGTGCTCGCGGTCGAAATCGATGGGGATGGCGGTGACGCTCGTACGCGTCGGACCTGGCAGCACCGTCTGCGGCTTGTCGGCGTGCGCAGGCGCGATCGTCAACGTCACCGTCGCGGCGATCGCCACCGCCGCAGCGCAACGCCAGGAGCTGCGGGGGAGGAGCCTCACGCTAATGCAGCTTCCGCCGCCTGGCCCGCGCGGCACCCGGCACGGTGCGATGCAGTTGCCGCCAGGCGAGGTCCTCGTCAAACAGCTCGGCAAGCTTCTCGGTCATCACGCCGGCAAGCTCCTCCGCGTCGGTGACGGTGACGGCGCGCCGGTAATAGCGCGTCACATCATGGCCGATGCCGATGGCTAGAAGCTCCACTGGGGAGTGGGTCTCGATCTCCTCGATCACCTGACGGAGATGACGCTCCAAATATGACCCGGAGTTGACTGAGAGCGTGGAATCGTCGACCGGAGCGCCATCGGAGATCATCATCAGGATGCGCCGCTGCTCCGGCCGCGCCAGCAAGCGGTTATGCGCCCAGGCCAGTGCCTCGCCGTCGATATTCTCCTTCAAAAGGCCCTCGCGCATCATCAGCCCGAGATTGCGGCGCGCCCGCCGCCAGGGCGCGTCCGCCGATTTGTAGATGATGTGACGGAGGTCGTTGAGCCGGCCGGGAAGTGGCGGCTTGAGTGCATTGAGCCATGCCTCCCGCGCATGCCCGCCCTTCCAGGCGCGCGTGGTGAAGCCGAGAATTTCGACCTTGACGCCGCAGCGCTCGAGCGTGCGGGCAAGAATATCGGCGCAGCAAGCTGCGACCATGATCGGACGCCCGCGCATCGAGCCGGAATTGTCGAGCAAGAGCGTCACGACCGTGTCGCGGAACGCCGTGTCGCGCTCCTGCTTGAAGGTCAGAGGGTGCATGGGATCGACGATGACTCGCGCGAGCCGGGCGGCATCGAGCATGCCTTCGTCGAGGTCGAAGTCCCAGCCTCTGTTCTGCTGCGCGAGGAGCCGCCGCTGCAGCCGGTTGGCGAGCCGCGCCACCGCGCCATGCAGCGCCACGAGTTGCTTGTCGAGAAAGGCGCGCAGGCGGTCGAGCTCGTCCGCGTCGCAAAGCTCCTCGGCGTTGACGATCTCGTCATAGGCGCGGGTGAAGACCTTGTAGCCGAAGGCCTCGGGGTCATCGAGGACGGAAAGATTGGGCCGCCACGGCTCGGAACGGCGCGGCAACTGTGCCGACTCGGCGTCGCGGTCGACGCGGTCGGTCAGTCCCTCATCGCGATCCTCGACCGACTCCTCGCTCAACATGTCCTGCTCGGCACGCGAGTCGGCAGTTGAATCGGCGCGGGCCTCGCCGTCGGCGCTGTCCTGCTCGCCGTCGGAGTCATCCTCGGTCTCGCTCTCGTTCGGGGATTTTTCGTCGTCCGCGCGCTGATAGAGCTGGTCTGCGAGATTGAGCGCCGCAAGCAGCTCCCGCGTCAGCCTGCCGAAGGCGTCCTGGTCGAACAGCATTTGCGGCATGCGATCGAGCACGGTCTTGGCGCGGCCCTCCACCCAGGGACGCCAGAGATTGACCACGGCGCGCGCCTTGGCTGGCGCCTGTTGCCCGGTCAGCACCTCGCGCACGAGAAGACCCAGTGCATCGGGGAGCGGCGCCTCGGAGCGCTCCGTCGCCTCGGCGAAGCGGCTCCGCTCGTAGCGCTGCTCCATGCGCGCGGTGAGGTTCGCCGCCACGCCCTGCATGCGTTTTGCTCCGATCGCCTCGACGCGGGCCTGCTCGATTGCCTCGAACACGGCGCGCGCCTCACCGCCCCCCGGCGCCAAGCGCTCGTGCAGAGCAGGGTCGTGGCAGGCGACGGAGAGTGCCGCGGCATCGGCATGGCCTCGGATCACCGCGATCTCGTTCTTGGTTGGCACGCGCGAGGGCTCGGGCAGCCGCGCAATCTTGCCGGAGAGTCCGGGCGGCTCGTTCGAGAACACCACCTCGACGGCGCTGTCGGCGGCGATCGAGCGCGTGGTGAGCGTCACCGCGCGTTTGAAGGGATCGAGCGGCGCATCTTTACGCCGTGTGAGCGACATCTCTAGCTCAATGCAACGTTAGCGGTGGATTGCGGCAGGTCCTCGCCGAAGCAGCGCTGATAGAACTCGGCGATCAGCCCGCGCTCGAGCTCATCGCATTTGTTGAGGAAGGAGAGCGCAAACGCCGTGCCGATGTCGCCGAAGATCTCGGCGTTCTCCGCCCAGGTGATCACCGTGCGCGGGCTCATCACCGTGGAGAGGTCGCCGTTCATGAAGGCATTTCGCGTCAGCTCGGCGACGCGCACCATGTTGGCCACGACTTTCCGCCCGGCATCGGTGTTCCACGCCTTGGCCTTGGCCAGCACGATATTCACCTCGTCGTCATGCGGCAGATAGTTGAGCGTGACCACGATCGACCAGCGGTCCATCTGGCCCTGGTTGATCTGCTGCGTGCCATGATAGAGGCCGCTCGTGTCGCCGAGGCCGATCGTATTGGTAGTGGAGAATAGGCGAAACGCCGGGTGCGGCCTGATCACCTTCGACTGGTCAAGCAGCGTGAGCTTGCCGGAGACTTCGAGCACCCGCTGGATCACGAACATCACGTCGGGGCGGCCTGCGTCATACTCGTCGAAGCACAGCGCCGTATTGGTCTGGAGCGCGTAGGGGAGAATGCCCTCGCGAAACTCCGTCACCTGCATGCCGTCCTTGATGACGATGGCGTCCTTGCCGACGAGATCGATGCGGCTCACATGGCTGTCGAGATTGATGCGCATGCAGGGCCAGTTGAGCCGCGCCGCGACCTGCTCGATATGCGTCGATTTGCCCGTGCCGTGATAGCCCTGGATCATCACCCGCCGGTTGTGCTTGAAGCCGGCAAGGATGGCGAGCGTCACGTCCCGGTTGAAAAGATAGTCGGGATCGATGTCGGGCACATGCTCGTCGGGCCGCGAGTAAGCCGGCACTTCAAGATTGGTGTCGATGCCGAAAACCTGGCGAACGGAAACCGACATGTCCGGCAAGCCGGCGCCGCTATGGGTTGCAAGTGTCATGGGTGGTGAAAGCCTGTTTTGTCGCCTTGGATATGGCTTGGCCTGAAGCGAAGCCTCGATCTTGGGGAAGGGGGCTGCCCAGCGACGTCACGCAAGCCCTGCCTGTCTCAGATAGTTATAGGCTTGGATCACTTCGCGCAACTTGTCCTCCGAGCGGCGGTCTCCCTTGTTGTGATCGGGATGGAGCCGCTTAACCAACTCCTTGAAACGCGCCTTGATGTCGGCCTTGGTGGCGTTGTCCTCCAGATTGAGCTGACGCAGGCATTTCCGCTCCGCGCGCTTCAACGGCCGCTCGGGCTCGCCCGGCCCCGGCTTGACGGTGGCGCGCTCGGCGAACAGCCCGAACGGGTCGTAGGCGGTGAAGCGATGAGCGAACCCCCCGGCGCGCGCGCCGTTGCGGGTCATGCGCCGCTTCGCCCAGGGGTTCACGCCAATGAACCAGGTCGGGCGGTGACCGATCGTATCGTCCTTTTGGTGCTGGGCGACCTCCTCGTCGGGAAGTCCGGCGAAGTAATTGTAGCTCTTGTTGTATTCGCGCACGTGGTCGAGGCAGAAGCGGTGATACTGGCCCTCGTGCCCGCGGCCTTTCGGCGCCGGGTAAAGCCCGGGCTCGGTACAGCCCGGCCGCTCGCAAGGCGGACAAGCATCGCGCAGCAGGCGATTCTCGTCAGGCTTGACGCGCAAGCGGTCGAAGAACTTCGAGTCGAGCTTCATCGAATCGGCATTATGAGAAGCGGCGTTGGACACAACAAGAATGGCCCTTCAGGCGGCGAATACGCTAAGATGCGCGGTTAAGGTGGAGTCGGCGCAAATGAGCGTTGAACATCAAATCACGGAAAAGTTGCGACAAGCCTTCGCGCCGGAGGTACTCGAAGTCGTCAACGACTCGCATCGCCATGCCGGCCACGCCGGCTCGCCCCAAACCGGCGAAAGCCATTTCAGCATTAAAGTGGTGTCGGCAAGCTTCGCCGGCAAGTCGCGGGTCGAGCGTCACCGCATGGTCAACGAAGTGTTGGCGGAGGAGCTTGCCGGCAAGGTCCATGCGCTCGCCATCAGCGCGCTCGCGCCCGAGGAGCGCTCCCGGCCGCTATGACGCCTTCCTGGCCTGGCCTTTGCCGGTGCTGCCGGCCGAAGCGGCGTCACCCGCAAGCTGGTGATGCGGTTTCGCTGACGCCTTAGGACCTCGAAGCGGAAATTGTGGAAAGTGAAGGCTTGCCCCATGTCGGGGATGGTTTGAGCCTCGTGGATCACGAGCCCGGCGATCGTGGTCGCCTCCTCGTCCGGAATGTCCCAATCCATGAGACGATTCACGTCGCGGATCGGCACCATGCCGTCGACGATCAGCGAGCCGTCGGGCTGCGGCCTGGCCAGCGCCGCCGCGATATCGGTCTCGTCGGTGATATCGCCGACGATCTCCTCGATGATGTCCTCGAGCGTGACGAGGCCCATCACCTCGCCATACTCGTCCACCACGATGGCGAAATGCGCTTTCCGCTTGAGAAAGGCGTTGAGCTGATCCTTTAGCGTGGTGGTGTCGGGCACGAACCAAAGCGGTGTCGCAAGCGCGACAATGTCGAGCTTGGCGAGATCGCCGCCGGAGTCGCGTAACGCGCGCAGCAGGGTCTTGGCGTGCAGGATGCCGATGATCTCCTCGCGCTCGCCGCGCCACAAGGGTAGCCGCGTATGCGAGCTCTTGAGCGCAGCATCCACGATCGTCTCGGTCGGCAGCTCGGCGTCGATCGCGTCCATCTTGGTTCGGTGCACCATGATGTCCGAGACGGTCAATTCGCGCAGATCGAGCACGCCGCCCAGCATGTCGCGGGTGAGCTTCACCACGCCGCCTTCCTTGTGGTGCAGCTCGATCGCGCCCCTGATCTCCTCGTGCGCCGAGAGCACGTCGGCCTCGTCGCTGATCGACACGCCGAACAGGCGCAAGGTATGGCGCACGATCCACTGCATGGCGCCCGTCACCGGCGCAAGCACGCTCACGACGAGGCGCACCGCCGGCGCCAGTGCCAGCGCCATGCGGTCGGCGTTGAGGATGGCGTAGGTCTTGGGCAGCACCTCGGCGAACAGAACGACGATCACCGTCATGACGACGGTCGCGTAGAACACGCCCTCCTGGCCAAAGAGGGTGAGGAACAGGCTGGTGGCAAGCGCGGAAGCGGCGACGTTGGCAAGCGTGTTGCCGAGCAGGATGGCGCCGATGAAACGCTCGCGCATGCTGAGCAGATAATTCACCACGCGCGCGCGATGGCTGCCGCCGTCCTCGAGCGCATGCATCTTGGCCGGCGAGGCCGCGGTCAGCGCCGTCTCTGAGCCGGAGAAGAAGGCCGAGGCGATCAACAGACCCAGGATTGCGCCAAGCGTAATTCCCAAGCCCAGTATCATCGTCTGCCGCACTCCGCCGTGAGAAATTCAGTGAGCTTCATGAGCGGCACGTCGCGCTCGACGAAGGCTTGGCCAATACCGTGCGCCAGCACCAGCGCGAGCTTGCCGCCTTTCACCTTCTTGTCTTGGGCCATGAGCCGCAACAGCTCGTCCGGCTTGGGCGTCGCGCCCGGGGTCGCGGCAATCTTGACCGGCAAACCGACAGCCTCGAAATGCCGCGCGACGCGGACCGCGTCGTCGGCCGGACAAATCCCGAGCTGGACCGAGAAGGTGAAGGCGAGCCGCATGCCAATGGCGATTGCCTCGCCATGCAGGAGCCGATCTGAGTATCCGGCAAAAGCCTCGAGCGCATGACCGAACGTATGGCCGAGATTGAGCAGCGCGCGCGTGCCGCTTTCCTCGCGCTCGTCGGCCTCGACGATCTTTGCCTTGGCGCGCACGCTCGTCTCCACCGCGTGGCGGCGTTTGTCGCCGGATCCCGAAAACACTTCGGGGCAATTCTGCTCGAGCCAGGCGAAGAACGCTGCATCGCCGATCAGCCCGTATTTCACCACCTCCGCATAGCCGGCGCGGAACTCACGCGGCGGCAAGGTCGAGAGTGCCGCGATATCGGCGAGCACTAGGCTCGGCTGATGGAAGGTGCCGATCAGGTTCTTGCCTTGCCGCGTGTCGATGCCGGTCTTGCCGCCGACCGATGAATCGACCTGAGCCAGAAGCGAGGTCGGGATCTGCACCGCGCGCACGCCGCGCCTGAGGATGCTCGCGGCAAAGCCGGCGAGATCGCCGACCACGCCGCCACCCAGCGCGATGACGCAATCGCCGCGCTCGACGCCAAGCTCGAGCAGGCTCTCGCAAAGTGGAGCGAGCACAGGAAAACTCTTGCTCGCCTCGCCCGGGCTCACGATTGCCTCGCCGAGAAAGAGCCCATGCTGCTCGAGGCTCGCCTTGAGCGGAGCAAGGTAGAGCGCCGCCACGTTGCGATCGCTCACCACGGCGCAGCGCGCGCCAGGCAGCCGTGCCGCAATGCGCCGGCCGGCGGAGGCAATCAGCCCCTCGCCGATGACGACAGAATAGCTCCGTTCCGGAAGCTTGACCTCGATCGCTGTCTCGCTTTGGCCGTCGGCCAAGGCGGTCGCGCCGTCGCGCATCATTTCACCTTCTTGCGGCCCTGAGTCCTGGGCGCATTCGCTTTGCAGCCGAGCTTGGAGGCGAGCGCGTCGATCACCGCGCCGACGATCACGTCGTGCGGCACGTCGCGGCTCTCGACCGTCACGTCGGCCTTCGCATAGATGGGATAGCGCTCGTCCATCAATTTTTTCATCACCTTTTCCGGGTCGCTGCCCGCCAGCAGAGGCCGGTTATCACGCCGCCCGACCCGTTTCATCAGCACTTTGATATCGGCCTTAAGCCAAACCGAAAGCCCGCGCGCCTTGATATTGGCCCGCGTGTCGGCGTTCATATAGGCGCCACCGCCGGTTGCAAGCACTTGCGGGCCGTTTTCGAGCAGCCGCGCGATCACCTTGCGCTCGCCTTGGCGGAAATAGGCCTCGCCGTGCTCGGCGAAGATCTCGCTGACGCTTGCGCCGGCGGCCACCTCAATCTCGGTATCGGCGTCGATGAAAGGCAGGTCGAGTCGGTTCGCCAACCGCCTGCCGACCGCCGTCTTGCCGGCCCCCATCAGCCCGATCAGCACGATGCTCCGCGGTCCGAGGGCGTCGCGGATCGCCGCGAGCCTCTCCTGCCGGTCGTCTTTGTTATGCTCGCTCAGCCCTAGACTCATTCTGGTGGGGGAATGGCGGATCGGCCCCTCGCGATGCTCGCTCCCGACGCGACTCGGGGGAGGTCCGAATTTCCCATGCTGGCGCCCCCCTGTCGAATCGTCCATGATGGCAAATGAGGGCACGCGCTCCGGCGTTTTGGGTCATAATGACGCCCTGTTCGCGACTAAAACACCGTTATCGAACACGGGCGCCGCGATGCCGACACTGTTCCGTTTCCTTATGATCATTGGGGTGATTGCCGGTATCGTCACTGGGAGCCTCTATGTGCTGGCCGA
Organism: Methyloceanibacter sp.; assembly: GCA_036257375.1. Taxonomy (GTDB): domain Bacteria; phylum Pseudomonadota; class Alphaproteobacteria; order Rhizobiales; family Methyloligellaceae; genus Methyloceanibacter. The sequence goes on along the minus strand of DATAFR010000151.1, from coordinate 8,360 downwards.
ATACTTCCAGCCCGAACCTAAGGAAATCTCCAAGGCGCTGCGCAACATCAAGGCGCGCATGGAAGAGACGACGGCCTCTACGCCGAGTGCTGACGCTGGCGCTGTCAATCCTGCCGCTATGCCTGATCCTGGGCCCGATCCCGACGAAATGGGCACAAGCAAAGGCTCAGGGCGTCGAGCGCAGTAATCTTCCCCCGCTTCCCGGCGCCGCTCCACCTGATCGAGGCGAAGCGACCCCGTTAGCCCCGCCGGCGGCGGACTTTCCGGCAGCCCCTGGTCCCGATCTCTCAGCGCCACCAAGCTTTGTGCCGGAGAGAAGCGCTGCAAGTGACGCCAGTGCGCTTCCCGACGACCTTTGGCGCGGCGTCGACGCGGAGGCGTTGCAGCGCCTCTTGGCCGCCGTGCCGCTTCCATCTCCCTCGCCGACGCTTGCGGGGCTCGTCGCAAGAGTGCTCGCGGCAAGCCCGCCGAATGATCCACGCGAGCTTGAACTGCGCGCCGAAGCCCTTCGCCAGGCGGGCCGCATCGAGGAATTGACCGCGCTGGTCGGCACGCCGGACGACGGCCGGTCTTCTTCCCACAAGCCTAATGTGGCCAAGGCATCGCCGCAGCTGCTCTATCGTCTCGCCCACGACGAAGGTATCGCACCCGAGGCAAGACTTGCCGCTGCCGAGCGCGCGGCTTCGCTCAACATCATCGCCGGCGAAGAGCTTGCGCGCGCCTATCGCGAGGCGTCGACCGAATTGTCCAAGTCGGCACAGTCAGGCCCGGCGCTCAGAGCCCGCCTCTTCACCAGTTTCGAAAACGCGCCCTCGACCAATACGCGCGCCGAATCGATCGCCGCCCTGCTCGCCTCTGCCCGCGACCAGGGCATCGAGCTGCCGGTGGCGCAGGCGCTCGCCGAGGCGAGCGCGCGGCTGGTGCAGGACCCGCAGGCCGATTTCTTCGCCGAGACAGGCGTCAGGATCGCTGCCCTTGCCGGCGATGAGGAGAGCGCCTGGGCCTGGATCGACGCCGGCGGCGAGCATATGCGGAGCTGGCAGCTCTTGCTCGCGGCGAGCGATCCAGAGGGCCCGCGCGCCGAGGCAGCACTTGCCGCCGGTATCGACATTGCGCTCAAAGGCGGCCTGCCGCCGCCGCTTTTGCATCGTCTCGTCACCGTGCTCGATGCGCTCGACTACGAGGTGCCGATCCCGCTCTGGGAGGAAGCGAGCAAGTCGCCGCAGCCGACCGACGGCGATTTGCCGCCGACCGGCGCGCTGACCGCTCTGAAGCAAGCCGCCGAGGCCGGGGATGTCGGGCGCACGGTGCTAATCGTGGCCGCTGTCTCGGGTCCGAACGGGGCCAAAGGCGTCAATCTCATTGCGCTTGGCGATGCGCTGCGCGCGCTGAAGCGGGTAGGGCTCGATGCCGAAGCGCGGCGTCTCGGCTTCGAGGCGCTCTACGCGCATTGGCCCACGCGCGGAAAGGCTTGAGCCTTGGGCGGCAAACGATCCTCGCGCGGCAAAGAGTCATCCGAGCTTGCCCTCTTCCTCGACATGCTGAGCGCCGAGCGCGGCGCCGCAGCCCATACCATCGAGGCTTACACCCGCGATCTATCTGAGTTCCTTGCTTATCTCGCCAGCAAAGGTAAGGACGCGACTGACTCCACGCAGGACCAGCTCAGGGGTTTCCTCGCGGGGCTCGCGCGCAAAGGGCTGGCGCCGACTTCGCGCGCACGAAAACTTTCAGCCATCCGGCAGTTCTTCCGGTTCCTGCTCGCCGAAGGATTGCGCGACGACGATCCTTGCTCGGCCATCGACGGTCCGAGGCTCGGCCGCCCGCTTCCCAAGATCCTGTCTTTCGCCGAGGTGGAGACTCTGCTCGAGACCGCAAAGGAGGCCGGGGACAAGGCGAGTGAGGGAACGCCGCGGCGGCGCGCGCTCAGGCTCTATGCGGCGCTCGAGACGCTCTACGCCACGGGCTTGCGCGTTTCCGAGCTGATCTCCCTTCCACGCAACGTGCTCACCGCCGACGACCGCGTGCTCACTATCAAGGGAAAAGGAGGCCGCGAACGGCTCGTGCCTCTGAACGAAGCGGCGCGGGAGGCGCTCTCCGCCCATCTCGCCGCGGTTCGCGAGGGTGAGGCGGAGGGGAAGGCGGCGTCGCCCTGGCTCTTTCCCTCGTCGGGAGGCGAGCATCTGACCCGCCAGCGCTTCGGCCAGGAACTGAAGGCGCTCGCGATCGCCTCTGGCATCGAGCCTGCCCGCGTCTCGCCGCATGTGCTCCGTCACGCCTTTGCCAGCCATCTGCTCGAGCGCGGCGCCGACCTACGCACCGTCCAGCAATTGCTCGGCCATGCCGACATTTCCACCACCCAAATCTACACCCATGTCATCGAGGAGCGGTTGAGGCGCCTCGTCGAGGAGCATCACCCGCTGGCTCAGGCCCATTTAACCAAGCGGGGCTAGATTGGCTGAGGCAGGCTGGTTGACAGGTTTGCCTTCCCGGGCCACTTACAACCACCTTCCCGTTGCCTTATTTCTCTTCTGATTCTGCCGGGGACGAGGTCCCTAAAGGCATGCCGGACCGGATGCGTACCTATCTCGATTTCGAAAAACCGATCGCCGAGCTGGAAAGCAAGGTTGCAGAGCTGAAAGCGCTCGCCATGAGCCAGCCCTCGGTCCCGATCGAGGAAGAGCTCGCCAGACTCGAGCACAAGGCGCGCGAGGCCCTGGAGGAGACCTATTCCGAGCTCACGCCTTGGCAGAAGACGCAAGTCGCCCGGCATCCGGACCGTCCGCACTTCAAGCACTACATCGATACGCTGGTGGAGGACTTCACTCCGCTCGCCGGCGACCGCTCTTACGCCGAGGACCAGGCCATCCTTGGCGGCATCGGCCGTCTCGCCGGGCGTTCGGTGATGGTGATCGGGCATGAGAAGGGCTCGGACACCGAAGGCCGCATCAAGCACAATTTCGGCATGGCGCGCCCCGAAGGCTATCGCAAGGCGGCACGGCTGATGGAGATGGCCGACCGCTTCCAGCTCCCGGTGGTGAGCCTCGTCGATACGGCGGGAGCCTATCCCGGCATTGGCGCCGAGGAGCGCGGCCAGGCCGAAGCCATCGCCCGTTGCACCGAATGCTGCCTCAGCGTGGGCGTGCCGATCATTTCCGTCATCATCGGAGAGGGCGGCTCCGGCGGAGCCGTTGCCATCGCCACCGCAAACCGCGTCTATATGCTCGAACACTCGATCTACACGGTTGCCTCGCCCGAGGCCGCAGCCTCGATCCTGTGGAAGGATTCCACCCGCGCCGTCGACGCCGCGACCAACATGAAGATCACCGCCCAGGACCTTCTCAAGCTCGGCATCATCGACGGCATCATCCCAGAGCCTATCGGCGGGGCGCATCGCGACGGGGTCGAGGTGGTGAAGGCGGCCGGCGACACCATCGTTCAGGCGCTCGCTTATTTCGACGACCTCAACCCTGCCGAAATCCGCAAAGAACGGCGCGAGAAATTCCTCTCCATGGGCCGCGCCAGCTAGCCCTCCGGCGCCCAAAAAAGCGCCATTTTTTGAGTCCAACTGCCATCCCAGCAGGCTATAATCTCGCGAAAAGCGGGGGAGCCGAGGGGCCGGCGCCGCAAAGAAGCGCTAACTTCGCTTTAACCCGTCAGCGTCGATCTTGGCCGAGGTGCGCAAGGGGCACTGCGTATGCTTCGTTCAAGCTTTGTCACGGCCGTGTTTGCGGCGTGCGTGGTAGCTATGGCTGCCGCGCTGTCCGCTTGCGGACAATTGACGCCGACCTACCTCAAGCCGCTCTCTCCGCAGACCCGCACAGCACTTGCCGAGAAAGGCATGACCGAGCAGTCGCCCGTGCTGATCCGCATCTTCAAGGCTGAATCCGAGCTTGAAATATGGAAGGCCAAGGACGACGGCCGCTTCTACCTGTTCAAGACCTATCCGATCTGTAGCTATTCGGGCGGTCTCGGGCCCAAGATTCAGCAAGGCGACCGGCAGGCGCCGGAGGGCTTCTACCTGGTCTCGCTCGACCAGATGAATCCACGCAGCAAGTACCACCTCTCCTTCGATGTGGGCTTCCCCAACGCCTATGACCGCGCCTATGGCCGCACCGGACAGAACATCATGGTGCACGGTGACTGTACCTCGTCCGGCTGCTACGCCATGACCGACGCCGTGGTCGAGGAGATCTTCATCCTCGTGCGCGAGGCGCTGCAAGCCGGGCAGCCGTCGTTCCAGATCCAGGCCTTCCCCTTCCGTATGACGGCCGCCAACATGGCAGCGCATAAGGACGACAAATGGATCGACTTCTGGAAGAACCTGAAGGAAGGCTACGATTATTTCGAGATCAGCCGGCTGCCGCCCAAGGTGGCCGTCTGCGAGAAGCGCTATTTGATCAACGCGTCTTTCACGAGCGACTCGCGGCCCGATCCGTCCGGCAAATGTCCCACCTATCAGAGGCTGCCGATCCCGCGCGCGCCCGCCATGCAGGAGGCCTCGACCAAGCCAGCGAACAAGGCGGTTTCCGCCTCGCTCGCCAAGCCGCTCGGCAGCGTGCTCGGTTTGAAATTCGGCCCGTCAAAGCCGGCCTATAGCGCTTTCACGCTCGGGCCCGCGACCCCGGGCCGGTAGCCGAAGTCAGAAATCAGACGTCGGAGACCGGAAGCCAGAATTCTGACGCGGAGATGCCTATACTGGGACTTTGCGAATTCTGGCTTCAGACTTCTGGTTTCTGCTTTCTGGCTTCTGATCTCCGATGATGCGTCAGCTCTTCACTCTGATCATTGTCATCGCGCTGGCCGGCGCCGGCATCTATCTCTTCACGCCCCAAGGGCGTGAGTTGCTCGACCGCGCGAGCATCTACATGACGCGTAAAGACTACAAAGCGCGCTTCCGCGCGGGCGAGACATTGCCGGGCACGCCCGACCTCGCCAATATCGACAGGCGGCTGGCGGCGGCCGGCATCGCCATGGGTGTGCCGGTCTATCTCCGCATCTACAAGCTCGAGCATGAGCTCGAGATTTGGGTCGAGAAGGACGGCCGCTTCGCCCGCTTGGCCACCTATCCCATCTGCCTCTGGTCCGGCCGGCTCGGACCGAAGCTGAGGGAGGGAGATCGGCAGGCGCCCGAGGGCTTCTATACGGTCGACGCTGACCAGCTCAATCCCAACAGCCGCATGCATCGCTCCTTCAGTCTGGGATTCCCCAACGTGTTCGACCAAGCGCATGGCCGCACGGGATCGTTCCTCATGGTGCATGGCGGATGTACCTCGACCGGCTGCTACGCCGTGACCGATCCCATTGTCGACGAGATCTGGCGCCTTGTGACCGCCGCCCTCGATAAAGGCGAGGGGAGGTTCCCGGTCCACGCCTTTCCCTTCCGCATGACCGAGAGCAATCTCAGAGCGCGCAAGGGCTCCAAGTGGGACGGCTTCTGGGCCGATTTGAAGAAAGGCTACGATCTGTTCGAGCAGACCCGCATCCCGCCCGTCGTCAGCGTGTGCAAGGGCCGCTACGTCTTCGAACCCGGCAGCCTTCAGACCTTGGGCGGCGCGGTGGAAGAACGCTGCCCATCCGAGGTCGCCGACAATCCGTAGATCGTGCTGCCGCAATCTTGACCGACAAGATGGGCTAAGATGCGCTCATTGTAGGGACTGCGCCTGCTCAAGGGGGAATCGATGCCGATCCGGATCGCGCTCTCAGTTTGCGTGCTTGTGCTTGGAAGCATGGCGACCGTCGCCTTCGCCCATGCCGGTGACTCCTATGGCGGTTTCGGACCGAGCGCGGCCACGGAGACGCAGCAGATCGATTCTCCTCCCGACAACGGCACGGTACCGCCGGACAGCGGCGAGACGTTGCCCTGGCTTCAGCAGCAGAACCAGAGTCAGCCGGATGCTTATTCCGTTGGAGAGCAGCCAGTCTCGACCCAGGAATACGACATGGATGACGAGGGCGGCCACTAGGACCGGCTAGGCCATGCCCGCCCAAGTCCGTTACGGCCCTCCAAATTCCTAGCTCCCCGCGACTTCTCCCACTTAGTTGTCTTGCCTTGTCCGCCTGTGCGCTATATGTTCCAGCCTGCAAACTTGGGCTGGCACTAGGACAAGGAAGAAACCATGCCGCGCCAACATCACCGCCTGTCGGCCACCAGGCTAGGAAACCTTCCTCCCGGATTCCACGCCGACGGCGACAATCTCTATCTGAAGGTCACGCCTACACTCTCACGCTCGTGGATATTCCGCTACGAGGTTGCCGGCAGACCCACCGACATGGGCCTGGGCGCTCATCCGCCCATCAGCCTGTCCACCGCCAGGCGTTTGGCGGCCGAGTCTCGAGAACATCTTGTTCGCGGCGAAGATCCCCTTGCATTACGCCGAGCCCGGCAAGCGCAAGTTCGCGCAGAGCAGCAAGCCCGCATTACCTTCCGGGATTTGGCCGAGGAGTTCATGACGGTGCATCTCGACACCTTCAGCAACATCAAACATCAAAAGCAGTGGCGCTCGACGCTTGAGGCGCACGCCTATCCCCATCTAGGTAGGCTACCCGTCACCGAGATCGGCGGCGCCGATATTACGGCGGCGCTATCGCCTATCTGGATGACGGTGCCGGCAACGGCCAAGCGGGTCCGCCAGCGGATTCAGCGCGTGCTGCAATGGGGCAAGGACGGGGAGCCGCTTCCACAACATGGCGTGGCACGGAATCGCGGTCGTCACCATGCCGCCATGCCGTTCAGCGAGGTCCCGGCCTATGTGCAGCTCTTGCGCAAGCGTGCCGATATTTCGTCGCTTGCGGTCGAGTTCACCATCCTGGCCGTTGCCCGCACCGGCGAGACACTCGGCGCCACCTGGGACGAGATTGATCTCGACGCCGGGGTGTGGATCGTCCCCGCCGAACGCATGAAGGGCAAGAAAGAACACACCGTGCCCTTGCCGCAGCGCGTGATCGAGATCCTGCATGCGCTGCCGCGGGAGAAGGGCAACCCCTATGTGTTTATCGGCCGGGAGGGCAAGCCGCTTTCCCAGGTGGCACTGTGGAATCTTGTCCGCGCGACCGCTGGCAACGGCTACACCGTCCACGGCTTCAGATCATCGTTCCGCGACTGGGCCGGTGATCGGACCAACTTCGCACGGGATGTTATCGAACATGCCTTAGCGCATCAGCTTAAGGACAAGGTCGAGGCCGCCTATAGGCGGGGAAGCGCATTAGAGAAGCGCCGCAAGCTAATGGAGGCTTGGGCGCAATACCTCGACAAGCCCGCCGAGAGCGGCAACGTCACGCAGCTCTTGCGGAGGGCTTAGTGGCGCAGGAGCCGGACTGGGAAAAATTGCTACGGGGTTGCCCCCTCGACGCACTCCTCAAGGAAGTGAAGCGAAGGCGTCTCCGCTTCGCGGGACGCCCGCGTGACCCCGAAACGATCATCACTGACGTCAAGGCCTATCACTTTCTGACAAAGATGATGCAGCAACGCGGCTTGGGGATGCGGGCTTCGGCGCAGACCTTGGCGGCGAGGACTGGCGTCAGCAGCAAAACTCTCGCCAACAAATACATGAAGGTGAAGCGCATCGTCGGCGCCGAGAGCGACGAGAGCTACCGCAACTCTCTCCGGACAAAGAAAGTGACCCGCTAAATTGTAGGGTCACCCAAGGGGCGGCATATAAATCATATCAAGACAATAGCCGACAGGAGATAGACATGGCGGACGTTGATGAGATTTTGCGAGAGAAGGCCGCGCGTAAGGCCCACGGCGGGAGCCGCTCGGCATTCTGGGAACACATCAAGTTGGGGTTGTTTCCCGCGCCGGTGCGGATCGGCCCAAAAAGCGTCGGGTGGTTTGCGTCAGAAATCGCAGCACATCAGGCGAAGCTAAAAGCGAAGCGTGACGGTCAGTAGAGGAAAATGCGCCGGTCAATTGGGGTCGCCACCCCGCCGGCGCTTAAAGGTAGGTACAACATTTATATGCCGACAGAACCCAAATTTGACAACCCGACCGTGGAAGAAATTTCCAAAGTACGGGCGCTAAAGCGTGAGCAGGGCGACCTCTCTGCTGGAGACGAGCAGTTCCTTCGCGAGTTGTGGCGGCGCTGCCAATGCTATGAGGCCCGGAACGTCCTCCTGACGCGTCTTCTTCCACTCATAGGCGCGGCGATCCGCGACGGCGACGTGGTCCAGGGTGTCGCGCGGAATATATCAATCCCAAAGATAGAGTTCAGCAACAAGCCTCGTCACGAGCGCCCCATGGGCGTTCACTATGAGCTAATCGCCGAAGCGATGGTGGGGTCTGAAACGGGCACCGACCGAGAGCAGGGCGTCATCAGAGCTCGTGGCGTCGTGGGCACCCTCGACAAGCACAACCCCAACCA
>DATAFR010000150.1:0-1812 GCA_036257375.1 Methyloceanibacter sp. | reverse complement strand
CGTGTCGTGGGTAACATTTTTGGTAACAGCGAGCGTCGTCGTCACCCCGGAGGAATGATGTCACGGTCACAGCACCGCGGGGCAATTTCGTTAGCGCCCGCAGCGTGGGACCGCGGCCAGGTAGACTAAGCGCCCTGGTGTTGGATCGGTCCGGGGCTGGCCGATGTCCGCTAATGACCCATAGCGGACTCCCGCAGTATTGTTTGGCTGTGATCGACCGAATGCCCCGCCGAATAGGACAGAGACCATGAGCGAGACTCACAGCGGCGGCTGCCTGTGCGGCGGCGTCCAATATGCCGTGACCGGACCCTTGCGCGACGTCGTCAACTGCCATTGCGGCCAATGCCGGCGGACGCACGGGCATTTCGCTGGATACACCGAAGCTCCCCTTGCCGATTTCAAGCTGAAAAGCAGCGATAGCCTGAAATGGTACCAATCCTCGCCGCAAGCGCGCCGAGGTTTCTGCTCGATTTGCGGCGCGAGCCTGTTCTGGGTGCCCGAAGGCGGCGACCACGTCGCGATTGCCGCCGGCACGCTCGATCAGCCAACCGGTCTGCGCACGGTGGCGCATATCTTTGTCGCCGACGCGGGCGACTACTACGCGATCGCCGACGGTCTCAAGACGTATCCTGGAACGCAGTCCACCGAGTAGCCGACCTAGCGGCGCTCAAGCATCCCGGCTCACGCGAGACGCATGAAGCCGAGGCCGAGATACATCGCCATGAAAACCGCGATCACCAGAACGATCAGATAGTGCATCCGATCTTGCGCGCGGCTGCAGACCATTTCCGCCAGCGGATTGGGCAGCTGTTTGAAGCGGCTCGAAGCAAAGGTTGCCGCAAGCTCGCAATGACGCCGCATTGCGGCCCATCCAGAGGAGGCGATCCCCAGCCACGCGCCGCTGACGAGGAGGCCGGCCGCGAGCATCGCAAGCGCCGCCCATTGATTTTCCCAGAGCGCGGCGGGGCTGATGGCGAGCGCGCCGATAATCAACGAATTGGCCAGCAGAAGCGCGTTGTGGCGCGCCCAAAGCGTTTCCCGCTCCGAATTGATGAGGTCGATATAGGCTTGGAAGACGGCGAATTCTTCGGCGTCCGCCGCCGGGGATTTTTCATTGGTGGGCATCGGTTCAACTCTACCCGCGCGGCCGGGGCGCCGCCAGACGCCGTTCCTTGAAGGCGGAAAGGCGTGAAGATCGGTAGCGGAATAACCCTAAAGATTTACCGTTAGTTCACTCTGATCGGCTCGAGGGCATCGGAGGATGTAAGTCTTGTGTCTCAATACCCGCCAGTTGCAAGAGGCGTCAGAAATTGCGCTCGGAACGGCGAGAACTGCATTCCCCGGAAGGCGCTCTGCGAAAGCAGGCGGCGCTCCAATATATACTCGACGCGTGGGAAGAGGCTCTGCATGACGGCATCGAGCCGGAGATGCTCGCCAATGCCGCGTTGTTTGCCGCGCTGACCGATCTCATCGACTCTTATGGCGAAGATGCTGTCGCGAAAATGACGAACGGGCTGTCGCGGCGCATCCGTCACGGCGAGTTCACGCTGAAGCGCACGCCGCTCGCTTGAGCCCACCTATCTCAACACGAAACCGTCGAACAGCAGAAGCAGGCCGAAGGCGACGAGCACGCCGCCGGCGATGCGATTGATGAGCTTCAAGCGCTCTTCGGTCAGCTTGTGCCGGATCGTGGCGATGAGCTCCGATAGGCCGAGCCACCACAGAAGGCTGCCGCCCATTACCGCGGCAACAAGCAACAGAGCTTCGAGATAGGTGTTGAGGCCGCCGATCAGCGAGCCGAGACCGCCGATC
>DATAFR010000149.1:0-17401 GCA_036257375.1 Methyloceanibacter sp. | reverse complement strand
GACAATTCCTCTTGCTGGCGCTACGACCCCGACGTTCCGCTCATCGTCCCTGAGGTCAATGCCGACGCCGTGGCCGGCTTCACCAAGAAGAATATCATTGCCAATCCGAATTGCTCGACCGCCCAGCTCGTGGTGGTGCTGAAGCCGCTGCACGATCTCGCCAAGATCGCCCGCGTGGTCGTCGCCACCTATCAGTCGGTGTCCGGCGCCGGCAAGGAGGCGATGGACGAGCTGTGGGATCAGACCAAGGGCATCTTCGTCACCGATCCGCCGGAGCCCAAGAAATTCACCAAGCAGATAGCCTTCAACGTCATTCCCCACATCGACGTCTTCATGGAGGACGGCTCGACCAAGGAGGAATGGAAGATGGCGGCCGAGACCAAGAAGATCCTCGATCCCAAGATCAAGCTCACCGCGACCTGCGTGCGCGTGCCGGTGTTCGTCGGTCATTCCGAGGCCGTCAATGTCGAGTTCGAGGAGCCCATCACGGCCGATCAGGCGCGCAAAGTATTGCGCGAGGCGCCGGGCGTGCTCGTGGTCGACAAGCGCGAGCCGGGCGGCTACGTGACGCCGGTCGAATGCGTCGGCGATTATGCGACCTTCGTGTCCCGCATTCGCGAGGACCAGACGCTCGACAACGGCCTGTCCTTCTGGGTCGTGTCCGACAATTTGCGCAAAGGGGCCGCGCTCAACACGGTGCAGATCGCCGAGACCATCATCAACCGCAACCTGCTCGAGAAGGCCGCCTAAGGCTCGCCGAGCGCCACGAAGCGCGCGGTTTCTTCTTCTAGGCTGAGCAGTTGCCCGCTGCCGAGATCGAAATGCAGGCCATGCAGGGCGAGCAAACCTTCTTCCATGCGTTTCTGGATGAAGGGGAAAGTGCGGAGATTGGCGATCGATGAGCGCACCGCCGCAAATTCGAACGCCATCTCGTCGCCAAACGCGAAGACATCGCTCTCAACGAGCTCGAGATCGTCGAGCAGGGTAAGCCAGCGGCCGATGAAGCCGGGCTCCGGAATCTTGTCGCGCACGCCGCGGCGGTAGGTGTTGACGCCGCCGCAATGCGAATGGCCAAGCACGATGAGATACGGCACCTTGAGCGCCGTCACGGCATATTCGACCGCGGCGCTGGTGCCGTGATATTTGCCCTCGGGCTCGTAAGGCGGCACCAGATTAGCGACGTTGCGCATGATGAACAGCGAGCCAGGCTCGGCATCGAAGATCGCCGAGACGTCGACCCGCGCATCGCAGCAGGCGATCACCATCGCGGTTGGGGCCTGGCCGAGCTCGGCGAGCTGTAGGTAGCGGCCGCGGTTCTTTGCATGCTCGTCGCGGCGAAACCGGAAATGACCCTCGACTAACGTTTTTGGTAAACCCAACCCTCGTCTCCTCCTTGGAAATCCTCATAACGAGTTCAACCATTTCAGCCGCATCCGCGTTTGTCCAGGGACCGGGTCAATAGAGCGCGCCTATCGGCCGTTACGAAGCGCCTACTTGATCCCGACTGCCGAGAAGAGCGAAAAATCAGCGTTCGTATCCGCTCAGAAGCGCGACCAATCGCGCCAGCCGGGCAGAGGAAACGCGATGGATGAGGCAGGCGTTATCTACGTCGCCTTGATCCCGACCAACAGCGACATGGCAGGTCGTTGCCCTCCCCCCGCGCGTCCGCGCGGGCTGGAGCGTGTCCGCTCGGCCTGTTGCCCCTAAGGAGTGAGCCATGGCTAAAGTTCTTTGTGTTCTCTATGACGACCCGGTGGATGGTTATCCGCCGGCCTATGCCCGTGACTCGATCCCCAACATCGACCACTATCCCGACGGCATGACCACGCCGACGCCGAGCAAGATCGACTTCAAGCCCGGCGAACTGCTGGGCAGCGTCTCGGGCGAGCTTGGTCTTCGCAAGTTCTTGGAGGACGCCGGCCACACGCTGGTCGTGACCTCCGACAAGGACGGCCCCAATTCGACCTTCGAGAAGGAGCTGCCTGACGCCGAGATCGTGATCTCGCAGCCGTTCTGGCCCGCTTACATGACCAAGGAGCGGTTCGACAAGGCGAAGAAGCTCAAGCTCGTCGTAACCGCCGGCATCGGCTCGGACCATACCGACCTCCAGGCGGCAATGGAAAAGGGCGTGACGGTCGCCGAGGTGACCTATTGCAACTCGATCAGCGTGTCGGAGCACATCGTCATGATGATCCTCGCGCTGGTGCGCAATTACATCCCCTCTTACGGATGGGTCGTCCGAGGCGGCTGGAACATCGCCGACTGCGTCGAGCGCTCCTACGACCTCGAGGGCATGAATGTCGGCACGGTCGCAGCCGGCCGTATTGGCCTTGCGGCCCTTCGCCGCCTCAAGCCCTTCGACGTCAAGCTCCACTACTATGACAAGCATCGTCTGCCGAAGAAGGTGGAGGAAGAGCTCGGCTTGACCTTCCATCCGAACGTGGAGTCGCTGGTCAAGGTGTGCGACGTAGTGACCATCAACACCCCGCTGCATCCTGAGACCGAACACATGTTCAACGACAAACTGATCGGCATGATGAAGCGCGGCAGCTATATCGTGAACACGGCGCGCGGCAAGATCTGCGATCGCGATGCCATCGTCCGCGCGCTGGAAAGCGGCCAGCTCGCCGGTTACGCCGGCGACGTCTGGTTCCCGCAGCCGGCGCCGCGCGATCATCCGTGGCGCACCATGCCGCATCACGGCATGACGCCGCATATTTCTGGAAGCTCGCTCTCGGCCCAGGCCCGTTACGCCGCCGGCGTGCGTGAGATCCTGGAGAGCTATTTCGCCAAGAAGCCGATCCGCACCGAATATCTGATCGTGGACAAAGGCAAGCTCGCCGGCACGGGCGCGCATTCCTACACGGCCGGCGACGCCACCAAGGGGTCCGAAGAGGCTGCCAAGTTCAAGAAGTCGGCCGCCTAAAGCACTCAGTCTCGCCGTTCCTCGCCTTGCGGGGAACGGCGATTCCTTATCGCTTCGTCGCGCGCGTCACTGCTTTTTCTTCGTGCTCTTGCTCGTGTACTTTTTCGAAGTCGACTTCTTGGTGGTGGTCTTCTTGTAGGTCGGCTTCTTCTTGCTGGTGGTCTTGGCCTTCGACGAGCCTCGCAGCTTGTCGGCTTGGGCCTTCGTCATATGTCCCCCATCGACCAAAGCCGCCACGCAGGAATGCGAGACCTTCTTGATGCTGCGCGACATGCAGGCGCGCAACGCCTCCGTCCCGAGACCATACTCACCGCAATAGGCGTGATAGTCCTTCTGGCAGTCGCGTTTCTCGCGCTGGGTGACGGTGTATTCGGCCAAGGCCGGAAACGTAAAGAGGCAGACGGCGAAGATTGCGGCGCCGAGGCTGCTGACGAATTCGATCTTCATGCGACTAGACCTGTCCGATAAGCCAAGGGAAGGCGGGAAGGCAATCACGGGGTGCATGCCGGAGGGCAAGTAACCGGCTGACCGCGGCCAAATAATGTCAGGCGGAAAGTCGAGAATCCCCGACTTTACAACCAGCATGGGCGGGTCTTACCCCACTTTGCCCTGGATTGAAAAGCCTTGCGTCTCGAAGGTGGGAGCCGCCTCTGACGACAAGAGAAAGTCGAGGAACTTGCGCGCCTCTGGTTTGGCCGAGGCGGTGAGCGCGACCGGGTAGAGGATCTTCGGGTGACTGTCGGCAGGGAAGGCGCCAACCACGCGGACCGCGGGTAAAGCCACACGCAAGGACGCGCCGCGTAATGTACCGAGACTCTTTCAGTGTCGCGACGAGAGGCGCCTTTACCGTCTAAGCCCTTGCGATCCCCGCCAAGCCCGGTCAAATTGCTGGGCAATTGAGCGGACCGTAAGAGCCCGCCTTTCGTCCCTGGGGAGTAACGATGGCAACTGCACGCGCGGAGACCGCCGACCATCGCGTCGGCCTGCTCGATAAAGAGCGCATCATTGCGGATCCCAGCTACAACCGCTGGCTCGTTCCGCCCGCCGCGCTCGCCATTCACCTCTGCATCGGCATGGCTTATGGCTTCAGCGTGTTCTGGCTGCCGCTCGGCCGTGCCGTCGGCGTCGCGCAGGGGCTCGACAAAGCCATCCCCTGCCCCGGCGATGCCACCACTTTCTTCGGCAAGGTCGCCATCACCGCCAGCGCGCTGTTCGCCACGAGCTGCGACTGGACCCAGTTCGATCTCGGCTGGATGTACACCCTGTTTTTCGTGCTGCTCGGCGTGTCCGCCGCGATCTGGGGCGGGTGGCTCGAACGCGTCGGACCACGTCGCGCCGGTGTGGTCGCGGCTCTTTGTTGGTCGGGCGGCCTGATGATCTCGGCAGTCGGCGTCTACATCCATCAGCTTTGGCTGATGTGGCTCGGCTCAGGCATCATCGGCGGTGTCGGGCTGGGCCTCGGCTACATCTCGCCGGTCTCGACCCTGATCAAATGGTTCCCAGACCGGCGCGGCATGGCGACCGGCATGGCCATCATGGGCTTCGGCGGCGGGGCCATGATCGGCTCGCCGCTCGCCACCATTCTGATGAATCATTTCGCCACGCCCACCTCGGTCGGCGTGTGGGAAACCTTCGTCACCATGGGGGTGATCTATTTCGTCTTCATGATGTGCGGCGCCTTCGGCTACCGGCTGCCGCCCACAGGCTGGAAACCCGCCGGCTGGACGCCGCCGGCCGACGCCAAGGCGATGATCACGACCGGCCATGTTCACCTCAAGGACGCCCACAAGACCGTGCAGTTCTGGCTGATCTGGGCGGTGCTCTGCCTCAATGTCTCGGCCGGCATCGGCATCATTGGCGCCGCTTCACCCATGTTGCAGGAGACGTTCGGCGGACGGCTTTTCGGCGATTCCTCCGTCAGCTTCGCCAATTTCACCGACGATCAGAAGGCCAAGGCGGCCCTGGTCGGCGCGGCCTTTGTCGGCCTGTTCTCGCTGTTCAATATCGCGGGCCGTTTCTTCTGGGCCTCCCTCTCCGACAAGATCGGCCGCAAGGTGACCTATTTCCTCTTCTTCACGCTGGGCTTCGTCTGCTACGCGGCCGCGCCCACGCTGGCCACACTGGGCATGCTGGCCGTATTTGCGGCGGCGTTCTGTCTGATCGCCTCGATGTATGGCGGCGGCTTCGCCACGATTCCCGCCTATCTTGCCGACATTTTCGGCACGCAGTTCGTCGGCGCCATTCACGGGCGGCTGCTCACCGCTTGGTCCACCGCGGGCATCGTCGGTCCGGTGATCGTGAATTACATGCACGATGCGCGCAAAGCCGCGGGCGTGCCTCCGGATCAGATCTATCACCCGATCTTCTATGTGTTGGCCGGGCTGCTGGTCGGCGGCTTTGTCGCCAACCTTCTGATCCGCCCCTTGCACAAGAAATGGTTCATGCAGCCGGAGGAAGTCGAGGCGCTGCAAACCAAGAGCGCGCGCGAGCGGGCCATGCACACCGTCGAGATCAGGGGTGGCACGGATGCGCATCCCGGCATCCGACTGTTGCAGCCGATCGGCATGGCGCTGATCGCCGTCGCCATAGTCTGGTGGATCACCTTCTACACGAAGAATGGTGGCGTTGGCGGCGCTTGGGAGTGCCTGTTCTACAGCGCTGCACCTTGCCTCGAGACCATCAACAAGGCCGAGCTGGCCGGCTCCTTCGCCTACCGGCCGTTCTTGATGTGGATCGGGCTCGCACTGTGGCTGGCCGGCATCGTCCTGAGCCCGAGGCGGCTCGAGATCGCCCCGCTCGCCTGGGCTGCCGTCGGCATTCCGCTGCTGTGGGGCGTTTGGATCACCATCGACAAGGCGCTGATCCTGTTCGAGTAGCCCGGCGGCAAATCGGATCTTGCGCGCTGGTCCCGTTGCGGCGATGAGGAGCGATGACCCTGCGCCAAACTGTCCTGCTCGTTGCGCTGCTCAATCTCGCTTATTTCGGGGTCGAGTTCGGCGTGGCGCTCGCCATCGGCTCGGTGTCGCTCTTTGCCGACAGCGTCGATTTCCTCGAGGACGCCTCGCTCAATATTCTCATAGCCGTGGGGCTTGGCTGGAGCGCTCTCAACCGCGCCCGGCTCGGGATGGTGCTCGCCGCGATCCTGCTCGCTCCCGTGCTGGCGATGCTGTGGACCGCCTGGCAGAAATTCGCTTCCCCCGTGCCGCCCGCGCAGGTCCCCCTGTCGCTGACAGGCGCAGGCGCTCTCGCCGTACCTGACCTGCGCGCTTCTGCTCGCGCGCTTCCGGTCGCGCGGCGATAGCCTGACGCGCGCTGCTTTTCTCTCCGCGCGGAACGACGCCCTGGCCAATATCGCCATCGTGCTCGCCGGCCTTGTCACGGCCGTGACGCTATCCGTCTGGCCCGACCTGATCGTGGGCCTTGGCATTGCCGTTCTGAACGCCGACGCCGCGCGCGAAGTGCTGCAAGCGGCACGGAAAGAGCGCTTTCAAGCGGTACCGTGAATGAATCTCGGCTTGTCTCGTCCGCCTGACTTGGGCTTTTCCGCCATCCCGGGTTTCAATATTTGGTAGGACCGACCGCCTGCCCTGCACCAAATGTCGCCAGATTGCCACGCGTCCTGTCAGAATTTCTTAATCTGGCATTCAGGTGGTTTTCATGGGCGCGTCATGCGGCTTCCATGCCTTATCGCCAACTATCCTTCAGTAAGTTCACCGAAGGAGACGACCATGAAAGAGTGGCTGAAACCCGAGATCACCGAGTCCGGGGCTGGCATGGAAGTGACGAGCTATCTCCCTGCCGAGCTCGACCGCGCTTAATTAACGCGTCGATCTTACAAGTTTTCGCTTTTGGAATGGCGGTCCCCGCGAAAGTGGGGATCGCCATTTTCGTTTCGGCGTCGGGCCTGAGGCCCCGCCTCCTGCTCGCTTCCTTTTGCCCTCCGCCTCGGGCTAGATAGCCCTCCCGCTTTCGTCGAGGCCTTCCGGGCGATGGACAGCATGTTCACCTGGATCATCGCCGCCGTCGTCGCCGTCCCGGTCCTTGCCGTCGTCAGCTTCCTCATCGCGATGGGCGCGCGCGGACGGATCAGGCAGCTCGAGCTCCGCATCGCCGGGCTCGAATGGCAGGTCGCCAGGCTGGCCGAGGGCATCGCTCCAGCAGAGGCCGCACCGCCCCTCCCGGAGGCCGCCCCTGAAGCGGTCGAGCAAATCGAAGCCGAAGCGCAGGAGCCGCCTCCCCCATCCGAGCCCCTCGCCACGCCGGAGCCGGCTCGGTCCGCGGCCAAGAAGATCAGTCTCGAAGAGCGCTTCGGCACGCAATGGGTGGTCTGGGCGGGCGGCATCGCGCTCGCGCTCGGCGGCTTCTTCCTTGTCCGCCAGGCGATCGAGCAAGGGTGGTTCGGACCGAGCTTCCAAGTCCTGCTCGGAGCGGCCGTGGCGCTCGCTTTGATTGCCGCCGGAGAATGGGCCCGGCGCCGCGAGATCGAGACCGACGCGCTTGCGCTCGCCAAGGCCGATATTCCGAGTGTGCTGACCGCGGCCGGCACGGCGATCGCCTATGCCGACGCCTATGCGGCTTACGCGGTTTATGGCCTGATCGGGCCGGCAGTTGCTTTCGTGCTGCTTGGCCTCGTCGCGCTCGGCACGCTTGTCGCATCGCTTGTGCATGGACCGGCGCTGGCTGGGCTCGGCCTCGTCGGCGCCTTCATCACTCCGCTCATCGTCTCGACCGAGCAGCCCAACTACTGGGCGCTCTATCTCTATCTCGCTGTCGTCACCGCCGCGTCCTTCGCCTTGGCGCGGGCGCGGCTTTGGCGCTGGCTCGCGGTCACCGCCGTCGCGGCCAGCGTGCTTTGGGCATTTCCCGGCATCGGCGATCTTCAGGCGCTCGGCCCGCATGCCTTCCACATCGCGGCGGGCTTCGTCCTCGCCGTGCTTCTCATCGTCTCGGGTCTCTTGTTCGGTCCCGATGCGGCGCAAGGCGAAATCGACGTCGTGTCTTCGGGCGCGCTTGCCGCTTATCTGTTCGTCTCGATGGTGCTCGTCCTCGCGACCGGTCACGACACGCTCGCGCTCACCCTCTTCGTCGCTCTCGTGGCCGGCACGATCGCCATCGCCTGGCGCAGCGACGCCACGGTTGCGGCCGTGCCCGCCGCCGCGATTCTCGTTACGCTGATCTTCCTGCATTGGTCGCTCGACTTCGACGTGAGCGAGCTTGGCCTGCCCGCGGGACCCGTCCCCAACAGTCTGTGGAAGCCGGAGCATTATCTCTTCGGCGCGCCGCTCACCCTTGGCGCCGTCTTCGCACTCCTTTTCGGCGCGTCCGGATTTCTCGCCCTAAAGCGCGCGGCCAACGCGCAGATCGCAGTTCTGTGGAGCGCGTCTGCCGTGTTCGCGCCGCTCGCCATTCTGATCGCTCTCTATTGCCGCATCGCCGGCTTCGACCGCTCGATTCCGTTTGCCGGCGCGGCCGTCATCCTTGCCGGCGCCTTCGCGCTCGCCACCGAAGCGATCTCTAAGCGCCTCGAGCGGCCCGGCAGCGAGGCGGCGAGCGCCCTCTTCGCTACCGGTGCGATCGGCGCGCTCGCGCTCGCGCTCAGCCTCGCGCTGGAGAAGGGCTGGCTCACGGTTGCGCTCGCGCTGATGGTCCCGGGCATCGCCTGGATCGCGGAAAAGCGGCCTTGGCCCGTGCTGCGCTGGCTCGCGGCCGCCGTCACCATGGGCGTGTTCGGGCGCATCATGTGGGACCCGCGCATCATGGGCGATGCGTTGGGCACCATCCCGATCTTCAATTGGCTGCTGTGGGGCTATGGCGTGCCGGCAGCGTCATTCTGGCTCGCCGGACACATGCTGCGGCGGCGCGCCAACGACGCGCCGGCGCGCATCGTCGATGCCGCGGCCATCCTTTTCACCGTGATGCTGATCATCTTCGAGGTGCGGCATTATCTCACCGGAGACCCGTACGGAGAGGCGAGCCCGCTCGCCGAGACGGCGCTCGACGTGTCGCTCCTCCTCGCCGTCGTCATCGGGCTCGAGCGCATACGTCTCAAGAGCGGCAGCGTCATCCACGATCTTGGTGCGCAGTTCCTCGCGGCCATCGTCTTCGTCATGATCGTGTTCAGCTTGGGGGTGAGCGACAATCCCTTCTTCACCGGCGAGCCGGTCGGCGGACCGTTCATCAATTTGATCCTGCTCGGCTATGGGCTGCCGGCCCTGCTCGCCGGCGTGCTCGCCGTCATCACCCATAACACCCGGCCCTATTGGTACAGCGCGACCGCCGCCGCCACCGCGCTCGGCCTTGCGCTCGCTTACATCTCGCTCGAAATTCGCACCCTCTATCACGGGCCGAACCTGATCGAAGGCGCCACTACCGACGCCGAGCAATATACCTACTCCGCCGTCTGGCTCCTGTTCGGTGTGGCGCTGCTTGCGGCCGGCATCTTCCTCCGCTCGCTCCCCTTGCGCATCGCCTCGGCGGCGGTCGTGGTGCTGACCGTGCTGAAGGTGTTCCTCATCGACATGTCCGACCTGACCGGCATCTACCGGGCGCTGTCCTTCCTCGGCCTTGGTGCGGTCTTGATCGGCATCGGCTGGTTCTATCAGCGCCTTCTCTTTCCCAGAGCTCCGCAGTCGGCGGAAGCTCCCAGTGAGGGGTGACAGAGGCCGAGCCGCAAATTATGGTCCGCCCCACCTTGGCAATTCCGAACGAAACAATGAACGATACGAAAACCCCGCAGATCGACAAGACCGTCACCGGCAACTACTTCGAAGATTTCAAGCTCGGCCAGGAGATCGTGCACGCGACCCCGCGCACCGTGACGGTTGGCGATGTCAGCCTGTTCACCGCGCTCTACGGCTCGCGCTTCGCGGTGCAGTCGTCCGACGCCTTCGCGCATGAGATCGGCTATCCGCGCTCGCCGATCGACGACCTGCTCGTCTTCCACATCGTCATTGGCAAGACCGTGCCGGACATCTCGCGTAACGCCATCGCCAATCTGGGCTATGCCGAGTTCCGTTTCCTCGCGTCCGTCTATCCCGGCGACACGCTCGCCTCGACCTCCAAGGTGATCGGGGTGAAGGAGAACTCCAACAAGAAGAGCGGCACCGTCTATGTGCGCTCCACGGGCAAGAACCAGCGCGGGCATCCCGTGCTCTCTTATGCGCGCTGGGTGATGGTGAATAAGCGCGACGTGGATGCGCCGGCGCCCGCGCCCGTCGTTCCAGAGCTTGCCACGAGCATCGACCCCTCGACGCTCGGCGCGCCCGCTCTGCCGCCCCTCGATCTCGGCGGCTACGACTACGCGCTCGCCGGCTCGCCCAAGCGCTGGGGCGATTACGAGGTCGCCGACAAGATCGACCATGTCGACGGCCAAACCATCGAAGAAGCCGAGCATCAGCTCGCCACGCGCCTGTTCCAGAATACGGCGCGGGTGCACTTCAATCAGCATGTCGAAGGCAAGGGCCGCTTCGGCCGCCGCCTCGTCTATGGGGGCCACATCATCTCCATCGCGCGCAGCTTGAGCTTCAACGGCCTCGCCAACGCCTTCCACATTCTCGGGCTGAATGGCGCGCGCCACGTGGCGCCGTCCTTCGCCGGCGACACGATCTATGCGTGGAGCGAGGTGCTGGATAAGGTCGAACTACCGGGCCGCAGCGACATGGGCGCGCTCCGCCTGCGTACCTTCGCGGTGAAAGATCGAGCCTGCGCCGACTTCCCAGGCTGCAAGGCTGACGGCAGCCACGAGGATGGCGTGGTCCTCGACATGGATTACTGGGTCGCGCTCCCGCGTTGATCTTGCCCTATCCGCCCAACAATTGTCATGCCCGCGAAAGCGGGCATCCGGTATCCTCATGCCTCGAACCAAAGCGCGATGTCAGTGGTTACTCATCCGCTTTCGCGGACGATGATATTCAGGAGGATCGGTAATGAGATGCAACGCGACTTGGGCGGCAATCTTCTCGGGTGCAGTCCTCCTCGCATCGCCGGTGCTCGCGGTGGATAAAGCAAGCGCCGTGCTGAAGGACGCGCAAGGCAACGAGGTGGGCAAAGCCACCCTGACCTCGACCCCGAGCGGCGTTCTCATAAATCTCGACCTCACCGCAATTCCTGCCGGAGAGCATGCCTTTCACATCCACGCCGTCGGCAAATGCGAGCCGCCTGACTTCAAGTCGGCAGGCCCGCATTTCAATCCCGACGAGACCAAGCATGGCATCATGAATCCGCAGGGCCCGCATGCCGGCGATATGCCGAACCTGCATACCAGTTCTGTTGATTTGCAAGGCGTTGCGGGTGATGGGGTAACCAAGCGGGTAACAAAGGCCCAGGTCGAAGTGCTGAACACGTTGGTGACCTTGTCCGCGCTGCTCGATGAGGATGGAGCCGCGCTTGTGATCCATGCCGCTGCCGACGACTACAAGACCGACCCGGCTGGCAACGCTGGCGACCGCATCGCCTGCGGCGTCATCACGCCTTAGCCCCTCGCGCGGGTAACAGGACGGCAGCTACCGTTTCGGCTTTATCAGCCGCAGCCCGTCCTCCAGCGCTCGGCGCGTCGAAGCCCTATCCGCATAGAGCCATTAACGAGCGGTTAACCATAAACGGCGACCTTGTTATCGCAACCTCTTGACCACCTCCGGCCCCGCCATCGCGGGGCCTTTCTTTCAAAGATCAGGACATCGCATGGCGGTCGATCCCAAATATCTTAGAGAACATGCAACGCGATGCTGGATGCTCGCCGCGCAGACGGACAACCCGCTGCTTAAGAATAGTCTGCTCATGGTAGCTCAGCGTAATGTTCGTCTAGCTGCGGGCTTGGAGGAACATCATCAGGCAAAAGTGGTCCTCCGTCTCATCACACCGGAGGTGCTGTCCCACCATTGAGGTCCGCCGCGCCAGCGCGCTTCACGATTGGGCTACGCCTTCGGCGCTGCAACGACAATCCAATCACGCATTATCATTTCATCATGGGGCAGGCTTCCTCTGCCCCTAGGTTTGGGAGACAACCGGGGAAGCCCCGATCACCCCCGTGTCGGGGCTCCTTTTTAGACTGTTAGTTAGTTGGTAGCGGTTTGGGCGCATCATTAAACAGAGTGACGCGCACCGAGGGGGTCTCCTCATTACCCAGATTGGTGCTGTGTACCGGAGCGGCCCCGCCCCCATGAGCGAGCGGGGCCGTTTCCATTTCCTGCAAGCTTCGTCACAGTTTTCGGTGGCTGGGAACTAGGTAGACTGTTCGGCGTTTGAGTGCGGGGGTTTGGGAAATGTTTCCAAAATGGCAACCGATCAGCACCGCGCCGAAAGACGGCACGCGCATCCTTGTTTTCGAACCAAAGGAAGGCCCGCCCGGAACCGTCCGCGTCTCCGGAACAGTCCGCATCTCATATTGGCGCGACGACACCATTCCGACGGGATGGATCGGCAGTGAACGTACCCCAAGCCATTGGATGCCCCTCCCGCTCCCTCCGAATAAGGCAGGGCAAACATCGATTGCCACGACAGATTTCGACGTGCCTTGCACATCATCAATTGGGACGTCCCCGCAGCGCCTGAATGGCCACGGCCCTGTTATTTCGTGAAAGGCATAGGCCGGTGGGGTGCGCATCGTCCAGCCTACGCGTCAAAGACAAAATTTTGAGCGTCGATCTGCCTCATTAGCTTCGCGCGAAATTCAACAGCCTGTTTGAGTTTCTGTTCTGCACAACGCTCTGAGATCGCTCCGGCGTCCCTCAGACGAGCGATGCTCGTGATGCGGCAGTTTACTCGCGTGAGCAGTCGATCAAGCTTCGTGCTGTCCAGCATGTCGGAGATCGTTGCACGATTGCTCGGCGGCTTTGTGAAAGACCGCGCCGCTTTAATGTCGCAGATGTGCCATAAGCGGCGGTTGCGAAGCCACGGTATCGACGTACTGATCGAGGAACATGATGAGCGGCGGGGCGTTCTCGCAGCACCCCCTGAAGCAAGTTAAGGAGTAACACGCTCATGAAGATGTTTGTCTCTACATTCGCGCTGGCCTTGGCTCTCGCTTTCGCTGGCTCTGCCTTCGCTGGAGATGTAACTAAAGCAAAGACACAGGCTGACTGCGAGAAGGCTGGCGGCATGTGGGATGCCAGCACGAATACGTGCGGAAAGAAGAGCGGCAGCAGCTACTAAGTTTCCAATTTTCTGCAAAGTCAGAGGGCGCTCGCTTCGATGAGCGCCCTTTTTTGCGGCTCGCGCGTAATTGCCCGCCGCTTTTAGATCACAAAATTACCTTCAATGCGCCAGCTACCGATTGTCATTATGACGATACGGTGAACCTCCAACGCCTAAGACGGGAGGCGCTCATGGATCGGGCGGAGTTGCTAGCGGCGGCATCGCACCATTTAACCGCAGCCATCATCTTATTGACTGCCGCAGGAGAAGATCGCCTCGCGCTAGACGTAGAAGAGATCGCAGAGTGGGTAGACTTTTCTAGCGTGCCGTTCAACGGCGAGATATCGATGCCTCAAACGTCTCACTGATGCCGCTGACGGCTATACGCACATCGAGTGCTTCTGCCCGCCCTGCCGTATGACCGACACTGCACGCGCCCTGGCAAATGGGCAAGCGCCCTGATCCAGTCAGGGTCATATCCTCAATCTGCCAGCAACATGAATGCTTGCTGAACGGCGTCTTCAGCTTCGGTTCATAGCGAGCGAGCTTTTCTGTCGTGTACGCGGCCTGCTTAGAGGTGCCAGAGCGATTTCTCAGTACCCCTTAACAACCGAACGCTGCTCCGGGAGGTTTGCTCTGCGGACATGTCATTAGCAAAGGACTTCTCATGAAAACCAAGATGACCGTGGCGGCTGCCTTTGCGGGAACTCTGCTCGCCACTTGTCTCGTGTCTGGTTCGGCACAGGCAACCTCTATGCCGGTCCTAAAAGGCGATGCCCATCCCGGTATCGTAACGCTTGTTGGTAAGAAGGGCGGTGGTGGCGGCGGCGGTGGCCACGCCCGTGGCGGAGGAGGCGGCGGCGGTAAGCACGCCCGTGGCGGAGGTGGCGTGCGTTATGCCCACGGCGGCGATGGTGGCAAGCGACACTACGGCGGCGGAGACCGCAAGCATTACGCTTACAAACGCCATGACCATGATGACCATGACGGTCGCTATCGTCGTTACTTCCGTTATGGCGGGTACGGTGCGTTTGCCTACGGTTATTACGGTGGTGGGTGCGGATGGCTGTATCGCAACGCTATAGCCACGGGTGACCCCTACTGGTGGAACCGTTACTACGAGTGCATCGGTTACTACTAAAGATAACCGTAAGCGAAGCCCCCGTTCTTGACGGTGGCTTCTTGCTGTTTGCAATCGCGTCGTCGCCCCACTCTCGGCCGCGCATGAGCTTGCCGCGCGGGGCTTTCTTTGCCAAAGGTGCTAAAGTGAGTGTAGCCAACCCCGGTTCGCATAACTGGTCGCTGGTCAGGGACCCGGCATCCCTCTTTTTCACCCGAGACACACAGGGATGTCGGGTCGCCTGGAACGGCATCGGGCTTGACGCCCAGCCTCATAGCTTCTTGTCGATAAACTCTCGGATCAGCTTCCACCGATATTCCTCGGCAGTCAGACCGCCGCGCATGGACGTGAGCTGCTCTTCGGTGAAGGGGACGGCGCTTCTCGCGCGGCATCAACCCTCGCGATAAGGATTGGTTAACCATAAAGCGCGATCCTCCAAGCTCACTTAGTTTCGCGTTTGCCCCTTGCCTTGACCCACGGACCTGAGATGCCGGCGCACTTCGGAATGTGTCTGCTTCAGCAGATGACGCTTGCAGCAATCTTCAGCTGGTGGTTTGCGCCATTGGTGTCGAAGGAAATTTCATCGCCGCTGCCTTTTTGTTTGTGGTCGTGCGATTAGCCCCGCACACCCGGTCAAAACTTCAGCCCCGTGCGGGGCTTTTTGTTTCGATGTGCCTCTCGCGCTACAGCAAACCGACGCGGCTGGTGATAACAAGTCACTCGTGCGGGGTGGCCGCTCGAAATCACCTTGGGTGAAAAGCGGAGACCACGGTAACTCGCACGTAGCACGGCCCTGGTCTGAGCTAACACCTCACGACCGGGGCTTTTTTCTTTAGCTATAATCGTTCATGGACCCCTTGCACGCCACCCTCGAAGAGTTTGTCGCTAAAGGCTTCACGCACGTCGAGTGCTACTGCCCGCGATGTCGCATGACAAAAAGGCCGATCAGGTGGCTCATACCCCCCGTCTCTAGGGCTGGTTAGGTCCAGTACCGCCCGAGAACTAATCCCTCTCGCGGCCCCAAGCGGTGCTGGGCCGCCGAATGGTGTGGCAATATGACTTCTAGCCTCAGCGATAAACAACAGAGCGACAAAGATGCCCGACTGGAAAAGGCTCGGCGGGCGTTATTGAAAGTGCTGGGCAGCCTTGTTGAGGCTGGAACGCTTACTCGCAAAGAAGCCGACGCAATGGAGGCGGCCATGGAAGACGAGTTGATTGCGATGCGAGTGCGCGGCCTGCTGAGCAATTAGCGGGCGGCTTAGACGGGGGTCTTCATGGAGGCGATCAAACTAGCATTGTTGTCTCTAATAATCGTCGTGCCTGGCTCGTTCGCCTGCCTTGAACTGTGGAAAATGATCTTCAGCACGCCGATCTTTCTAACCGCTGGCTTTATACCAGAGGCTCTAGTCATCGGTGGGTTCATCGGCGCGTTGATCGGCGTCAAGCTGGGTCAGCAGCGAGATTAGTACGCCCAGCGGGGCTTTTCGTGGAGGGAACGAATGGCAGAAAATCTGAAAAGCAGGATGCGATATGTCTGGCCATGGCTGGGCCTCGCCGCAGCGATTACCGTTCTCGCTTGGGCGCTGGGCGACTAGCAGATCAGCTTCCACCGATATTCCTCGGCCTTCTTCGACGCTAGTGTAGCTCTCTGCGCTTCGATGTGGATTTCGTTCCGATGGGACGGCTCGCTCGCGGTGTAGGAGCGGGAGCTTTACCCGAGCGCTTCCGCACAGCATCGCGCACTTTGGCTCGGCCCTGCTTCTGCATGCTCTCTTTCAGAGCGTCCATGATGTTGATGACCGGAGCCATAGGTTTGCCCTCGGGCGCGATCTCGACCTCCGGCGCTCGGTGTTCGACCTTTGCCCGCACGAGTTCGTGGATGGCGCGAGCATATTCGTCCGGCATCTTCTCCGGCTCGAAGCGGCCACTCTGCCTCTTGATTAACTCGGTCGCCAAAGCGACGGCTTCGGCGCTGGGCTTCGTTTCGACTTTGTCGAAGTAAGGTTCGGCAGCGCGGACCTCATTGCCGTAGCGCAAAATCGAGAGCATCAAACCTCGTCCGAAGGCTTTGACGCCGACGAGGTGCCCACGGCCTTGCATAATGAGTTGGCCGATGGCGACCTTGCGAGTTTGCTTCAGAGCATCGCGGATGACCGCGTAACCCTCATCAGCATCGTCGCCATCGGGGACGAGGTAATAGGGCTTCTCCCAATAACGGCTGTCGATCTCCGCCTCATCCACGAAACGCACCATGTCGATAGTGTGCTTGGCTTCGAGCTTCAGGTTATCAAGTTCTTCGGGATGGATAAGAACATGATGTCCCTTAGCATGTTCGTATCCTTTGATGATCTCCTCGTCCGGCACCTCGACAAACTCGTCACCGTCACGAACGCCTTTGAGGTAGCGAATGGGCTTGCCGCTCGGCTCGTGGATCAAGCGGAACGAAACCGCTTCCTCCGTCGAGACGGCGGGGCAGAGCTTGACGGGAATGAGAACGAGGGACAGGCGGAGATTGCCTGACCAAAGCGAGGCGGGCATTTCGACACAAAACTGCTACAAGCGACACTCCGAATGTGGGTCTTGGTGACGCCAGGACAAGGGGAACAAACCAGTTCGTCATACGTCTCTAAGGCGGGGCGGGCCTGAAGGAGGCTTCAATGCCCGACGACAAAAGCAAAGTCGGCGAACCGGACCGTAGCAAGGTGGCTGCCGACCAGGATTATGAAGTTAGAGACTTCGCGCAGCAGTACGGGATCAGCATAGAGGGTAACGTAGTGGGTAACAGGACGACACGCTAACGCCGTCGCGGCTTTCCGATGATACGCAACTGCGGCGGCACTTCCTCGTGTCGGGCGGCGGATGCTACGCTGCCCTGATACGGGGATCGGGGGCGATCATGCCATCGCAGAGGAGCAGTCGCGGCTCTCACCGGCTGGCGATAATCGTAGCAGCATCCGCCCTGATCGGGTGCGGCACGCCGAGCGCAAACAATAGGCCGATCAAGTCAGAGAGGATCGTGCGGCAGGAGGACCAGCCGGAGGCAAGGCCGGTGGCGCAGCAGGAGCGCAGCATTCTCCCACCGACGGATGGCACGCCGGTTTATTCCGCCGAGGAATGCACTGGCCCCATTGTCGCTGGCAAGTGCCACGGCGGCGTCATCGACACGATGGGGGGCAACCGTCCGCGCTGCCATGGCACCATGCTCAACGGGCAATGTACGGGAC
>DATAFR010000148.1:0-7209 GCA_036257375.1 Methyloceanibacter sp. | reverse complement strand
CTCATGTCCGCGATAATCACCGGGGCGATCGGTCTTGCCGCGGCGCTCTTCCCGCTGGCGTGGATGCATCTGTTCACCGGCGAAGCGCCCGTCGTCGAGGTCGGCTCCGCCTATCTGACGCATGTCGCGCCTTTCTACGCTTTCTTCGGCATCGGAATGTCGCTCTATTTCGCGAGCCAGGGCGCGGGGAAAATGGCGTGGCCGTTCGCGGGCGGCATCGTGCGGCTCCTTATCGTGCTTGTGGCCGGCGGCTACTGGATGAACAGCCTGCACGGCTCGCTCGACGGCCTCTACTGGATCGTGGCGGCGAGCTATCTCGTCTTCGGCCTGATCAACGCCTTCGCGATGGCGAGCGGCATCGGCTGGGGCCGGCGGCTCGCCGGCGCCGACGCGCTGGAACCGGCGCGATGAAGACGGGCGGCCCTATGACGACGCCGAGCCAGGTCGCTTCGGTAGTCGACTGGATCATCGACGGCGCGCGCAGCGCGACCCAGCCCCAGGACATCGTACGGCAGCTGTGCGAGCGGCTGCTCGATTGCGGCCTGCCGCTGCTGCGCGTGGGCGTTTTCGTGCGCACGCTGCACCCCGTCGTGGCGGGCCGGGGCTACATCTGGCAGCGCGGCGTCGCGCCGATCCAGCAGATCGACGCGGTGTACGACGACCTGCAGTCGGACCAGTACCTGCGCAACCCGCTCTACCCAGTGTTCAACGGCTCGGGCGAGATCCGCCGGCGCCTCGAAGCCGCCGCCGGCCCGGACGAGTTCCTGGTGTTCGCCGAGCTGCGCGCGCTCGGCGTGACCGACTACATCATCATGCCGCTCGAGTTCACCACCGGGGCGATCCACGCGGTGAGCTGGACCACCGACCGCCCGTGCGGTTTCAGCGACGGCGAGCTCGACGCCCTGCGCCGCGTGCGCCCGGCGCTCGCGCGCCTGGTCGAGAGCCAAAGCCTGCGCCGCGTCGCGCGCAACATCCTGAACGCCTACCTGGGGGCCCACGCCGGCGAGCGCGTGCTGAACGGCCAGATCAAGCGCGGCGACGGCGACGAGATCCACGCCGTGATCTGGTTCAGCGACCTGCGCGACTCGACCGCGATCGCCGACTCGATGACGCGGCGCGAGTTCCTCGGGGTGCTGAACGAGTTCTTCGAATGCACCGCTGGCGCGGTGCTCGCCGGCGGCGGCGAGGTGCTGCGCTTCGTCGGCGACGCCGTGCTCGCGATCTTCCCGGTGAGCCCGGAGCGCTGGTCGCCGGCGCAGGCCTGCACGGCCGCGGTCGAGGCGGCGCGCGAGGCGATCGCGCGCATGGCCAAGCTGAACACGGCGCGCGCCGCGCGCGGTGAGCACGCGCTCGCCTTCGGCATCGCCCTGCACCTCGGCGACGTGCTCTACGGCAACATCGGCACGCCCGAGCGCATCGAGTTCTCGGTGATCGGCGCGGCGGCGAACGAGGCGGCGCGCATCGAGGGCTTGTGCAAGACGCTGGGGCGCAGCCTCCTCGTGTCGGATGCCGTGGCGCGCCACCTCGAGGGCGACTGGCGCTCGCTCGGCGAACACGCGCTGCGCGGGATCGGCGAGCCGATCGAGCTCTTTACCGCCCCCGAGCTCTAGGTCGCTTGGAGTAAACGCAATGGCCAACAAAACACCCAGGAAGTCGGCGAAGGTCGCGAAGAAGGCCGCCAAAGCGGGTCGCTGCGAAGCCGGCCCTCCTCGCAGGCGGCGGCCGTGCCCGGCTGGGGCAAGGCCTGACAACTGTGAACTTCGGGAGTTAGATCGATGAAGAATTCTGTATCGGAAGGCGGGAAAACCGCTTCCAAGCTGATTGACGGAAGGATTAGAGAGCTGGGTGATTGGCGAGGAAAGACGCTCGAGAAAGTGCGCCGGCTCATCAAGGAGGCGGACCCGGAGATAGTTGAGGAGTGGAAATGGATGGGGACTCCTGTCTGGTCCTACGGCGGCATTATCTGCATTGGGGAGATCTACAAGAGCGTAGTCAAACTGACTTTCGCCAAGGGAGCTTCTTTGAAGGACCCTTCGGGTCTGTTCAACTCCAGTCTTAATGGGAATGTCAGGCGCGCCATCGACATCCACGACACCGACAAGATCGACGAGGGTGCATTCAAGAACCTCATCCGAACAGCCGTTGCGCTGAACCTCGAGAGCAAGAAGAAGCACTCATCCTGAGGTCGCCGGGTGCTCGTTGCGACTGTCCGCCTTGCAACAAGCAGCTGAAGTCGAACTGTCCGAAATTGATCCAATCTTCGAGATCAATGGGCGGCTTACGACCCTCACCAGACGGTCGGGATTCTCCAAAGCAGACGGTCAACGGATCAAGTTGCCTGGCAACCGCGGTCGGCGGATTGAACCGCGCGATCAGCGCGCAATGCCCATCACTGAATCACTTCCTCGGCACGTAGGAGCAACGCCGGCGGGATCGTGAGGCCGAGCGCCGTTGCAACCTTGCGGTTGATCAAGAATTCGAGCTTGGTTGGTTGCTCCACGGGTAGATCACCGGGTTTGGCGCCCTTCAGGATCTTGTCGACGAAAGCGGGCCCGCGGCGACACATTGCAACTTGGTCAACGCCATACGACATGAGAGCGCCGGCCTCGAAGGTTTCTCTCGACCAGACGGCCAACGGAAGACGACGTGCAAGCGTCATTTTCGCGACGGCTACTCGCTGCTGATAAACCAGCCCCTCGCCGTTTATGGTCACCGCTTGCACTCCGGCTTTGACCATTGCGTCAAATGCTTGCCCGAGCTCCTCGAGCGAGCGCGCTTCAAATGTCTGATTTTCCAAACCGAGCTCATCCGCGGCGGTATCGGTAACCCGTTTGTACAGAGTCGCGACTTCGGTATTGGGATTGACGAGCAAGCCGACACGAGACAAACCGGGAATGAGATCTCTGAGAAATTGCAGGCGTTTGAGGACGAGATCTTTCCCGAAGTGCGACAGCCCCGTCATATTTCTTCCCGGCCGTGCCAGGCTGTCGACGAAACCACTGCCCACAGGGTCGGGAACGAAGATGAAAACGACCGGTATTGAGGTGGTCGCGTTTCTTGCGTAAGGCGCAGTCTGTGTTCCAACCGTCACCAAAACATCGACCTTGAGCGCTACCAGCTCGGCGACCATGCTCCGAAATCGCTCCGGCATTTCATTGGGAAAGCGATGTTCGAGGATGATGTTGCGCCCTTCGACGTACCCGAGGTCTCGAAAACCTTCAAGAAGGCCCGTGTAATACGACCCTTCTTCAGCAGCACTACCTGCATGCCAAAGAACACCAACTCTGGGAATCCTGCTGGCCTGCGCACGCGCAAGGCTTGGCAGCGTCGCTATCGCACCGCAGATGGCTGCAAGGAAATCACGTCGTCTCATCGACTGGGCCTCGACCACATCAGGCCCGGCGACCAGAGCACCCCGCCCACCGCCACGATGGCTTTGCCGGTCCCGTGTTGATCGTCCCGGCTGATCGTCCCGGCCGATATCCCTTTGCGGTGCGCCTTTAATGCTTCCTCTCGGAGGTAGGCGGCGTCATCTTCCACGTGCCGACCGAGCCTTGTCAACGGGGATCGAAGTCCGCAACGGGTTTGCGGGACGACCGCTTGTGGCCGTGAAGCGACCGTCCTGCAGTAGGCGGCTTACGACCCAAACCGGTCGGTCGGCCTTTTAAATAGCGGACATGAAGGTGAACTACAGCTTCCCGAAAGGATAGACCCCCGTCGACCCTTAGCGGCGGCCACAGGACGACAGAGAACTGCACGATCAAGTTCATTCTCTGTGGGCTCTGTATGGCTGTGTGGCTGTTTTCCTTTTTTCGCGATCATGCCATCTTGGCGGTGAAATAATACGAATCAATAGAGAGGCCCTGCGGCGATGACTAAGGCCAGTCAGCAGATCCGCTTCTGCACGACGAGCGACGGCATCCGCATCGCCTACACCGTGACCGGAAACGGGCCGCCGGTCATCCGCGTGGCGCACTGGCTCACGCACATCGAGTTCGAGTGGTCGAGCCCGGTGTGGCGCCATCTGCTCACCGAGCTCGCGCGGGGCAGGACGCTCGTGCGCTACGACGGCCGCGGTTGCGGGCTGTCCGACTGGGATGCGGCCGATCTTTCGTTCGAGGGCTGGGTGCGCGACCTCGAGGCGGTGGTTGATGCGGTCGGCTTGAAGCGTTTCGCGCTCGTCGGCATATCGCGCGGCGGGGCGATCGCGACGGCCTACGCCGTGCGCCATCCCGAGCGCGTCACGCATCTTCTCTGCTACGGCGCCTACGCGCAAGGTCCCTTCCTGTACGCTGCCTCGCCGAAGGAGCGCGAGGAGCACGAGAGCGCGATTCGCGTCCTCGAGTTCGGCTGGGAACGCGAGAACCCGGCCGCCCGGCAGATGTACGCGACGCTCATGCAGCCGGAGGCAAGCCCCGAACAGCATCGCTCCTTCATCGAGATGATGCGGCTTGCCACTTCGGCGAAGAATGCGGGGCGGCTGTTACGCGAGATCGCCTCGCTCGACGTGCGTGGTCTTGCACCGAAGGTCTCGTGTCCGACGCTCGTCCTGCACGCGCGCGGGGACGCGCGCATTCCCATGGAGCAGGGGCGCCTGCTCGCCTTGCTCATTCCGGGCGCGCGCTTCGTGCCGCTCGCCGGCCGCAGCCATATCCTGCTCGAGACCGAGGCGGCTTGGGCCGATTTCACGGCGCAGCTGCGCGCCTTCCTGCCCTCCGCTGCCGGAGTGCTCGGGACGCAGTATGGCGAGCTCTCGACGCGCGAAAGGGAAATCCTCGAACTCATCGCCGAGGGATTGGCCAACCGTGAAATTGCCGGGCGGCTTGCCCTGTCGGAAAAGACAATCCGCAATCACATCAACAGTATTTTCAGCAAGCTCGATGTAAAGACGCGCGCACAAGCGATCGTGCGCGCTCGCGAAGCAGGCTTCGGACACGAGCCAGCCCGCTAGGCCCACAGGCCCAAGGAGGGTGCCGTATCGGTGAGATCGCTCAACGACTTGGGACTCCCGCCTCAAGACAGTTGGCGCGGCACCTCGCAGAATGCGTAGGCGTGGGGCAGCCTGACTCCGTGAGCGTCGGAGCCATGGAAGAGCAACACCGGTTGCAGGTCAAGGGCGATGCACCGGAACTGTATGAGCGCTACAAGGTGCCTCGGCTCTTCGAGCCGCTCGCCCTGCAGTTGCTGGAACATGTGCCGCTCCGCGCCGGGCACCGCATGCTCGATGTCGCGTGCGGCACGGGCATCGTTGCGAGGCTCGCTGCCCCGCGGGTCGCGCCTTCCGGCAAGGTCACAGGCATCGATCTCAATGCAGGAATGCTCGCGGTCGCACGGGCACAGGCCGACGAGGCAACGCTTTCAATCGACTTCAGCACGCCGACGCCGGCCAAATTGCCGTTCGACGACGCGGCGTTCGACGTCGTGTGTTGTCAGCAAGGCCTGCAGTTCTTTCCAGACAGGACACGCGCGCTCCACGAGATACGGCGGGTCTTGGTGCCCGGAGGGCTGCTGGCGTTGAGCGTATTGGGCGTGGCAAGTCGTTATAACGCGGCGCTCGCCGAAGCACTCGCCGAGTACGCCGGCGCAACGGCTGCGAAGCGGTGTGTTGCACCGTTTGCGCTCGGAAACCTCGAGGCGCTTCGAAGGCTCGTGCAGGCCGCCGGCTTCGGATCAGTCGAGCCCCACACGATCACGGTGACGCGGCGCGTCTATCCAAGCCAAGAGTGGCTGCTGCAGGAAAGCGCGGGGACGCCCTTCGGCGGAGACATCGCCGACATGGATGTCTTCGCACGTGCGGCGATGATTCGCGACATCGCGTCGCAGCTTAAAGATCTCTGGGACGTCGAGAGCTTCGCCGTGCCGACCGAAGTTCATCTCATCTATGCGCGGCGATGACGCCGCTCGTCAAACGAGGCGACACGTACATATCTTTGATTGATGGCGGAGGCACATAGGATGAAGATCGTTCGAATTCTCGCAACACTCATCGTGACGCTCGGCGCAAGCGCGGCGCTTGCCCAAGGCTACCCGAGCAAACCAGTGCGCGTGATCGTGCCGTTCACGCCGGGCAGCGGACAGGACATTTTCGCCCGCGTCGTGTGTCAGAAGCTCTCCGAGCTCTGGGGCCAACAAGCGCTGGTCGAGAACCGCCCCGGCGCGGGCGGGTCAATCGCTTCCGGCGTCGTCGCGAAGTCGCCGCCCGACGGTCACACGCTGCTTTGGCACAGCACCGCGTTCGCGACTAATGCGGCACTCTACGCGAACTTGCCGTACGATTCCCTGAGAGATTTCGCCCCGATCGCGCCACTCCTCCGCCAGCCTTTCGCTCTCGTGGTCAGTCCGGCCGTGGGCGTGGGAACCGTCGCCGAGTTGGTCGCCGCCGCAAAAGCGAGACCCGGGCAGATCAATTACGGCTCGGCCGGCACCGGCAGTGGTACCCACTTCGCCGCCGAGAAGTTCAGGCTCGCCACTGGCATCGACGCGGTACACGTGCCGTATAAGGGCGGACCTGAGGTGAATACAGATGTGATCGCAGGGCGGGTCACCTACTGGTTCGCGCCGATCGTGATGGCGGCCCCGGGCGTCCGTGACGGTAAGCTGCGCGCGCTCGGCGTGACCAGCGGGCAGCGCTCGGGCCATCTGCCGGACGTGCCCACGATCGCGGAGGCTGGCCTACCGGGGTTCGACTATTCCCTCTGGAGCGGCCTGTGGGCACCAGCCGGCACACCCGTGGACCTCGTCGAAAAGCTTTCGAGAGATGTCGCGCGCGCTCTTGCCGCCCCAGACCTGCGCGAGCAACTCGGGAAGCTCGGCGGCGAGCCGATGGCGATGACGCCGGCCCAGTTCGCGGAGTTCGTCCGCAGGGAGATCGAAGATTCGACTCGCATCGTCAAGGCGGCCGGCATCAGGGCGCAATGATGGAGATGAGACTCTCGGTCGCTCAAGACGAGCGAGACCACGGTGCGTGTGTCAGGACGGTCGCTCGGCCCCAAAGCGCCGGGATAACGAGGCGGCTGAACTAAAGTCGGCTTATCAGTGAAATGGAGCTGGCGCCTCTACGTCGGCTTCTGGCCTATTCTGTTGAAAAACTCCGTTTCGTCCCGAGTCGAAAAATTTCTAACCGTCTTGAACGACGATGCGCGCGCACAGGTAGAGGGATACGTCCTCACCCCGGCGTTCGGACGTCGGCCACCATGAGCGGATTGAGAG
>DATAFR010000147.1:0-4776 GCA_036257375.1 Methyloceanibacter sp. | reverse complement strand
GCGCGCCGCGCAGTTGTGGAAAAGTTTGGCAAGGGGCCGGCTCAATGATACCCAGCTGCAGGGCGCATCCCTGAAAGAGGCGGAGTTTCAGGCCGCGCAGATGAGCTCGGCAGCGATGCAAGGCGCGGATTTGCGGGGCGCCCGGCTTCAGGGCGCCGATCTGAGTTACACTAAACTTCAGGGCGCCGATCTAAGAGGGGCGCAGCTTCAGGGCGCGGATCTGAGGGGTGCCCGGCTTCAGGGCGCGGACCTGCAA
Source organism: Methyloceanibacter sp. (assembly GCA_036257375.1). Taxonomy (GTDB): domain Bacteria; phylum Pseudomonadota; class Alphaproteobacteria; order Rhizobiales; family Methyloligellaceae; genus Methyloceanibacter. The sequence continues at coordinate 4,520 of DATAFR010000147.1, read as the reverse complement.
GGGGCCCAGCTTCAGGATGCCGATTTGCAAGGGGCCGAGCTTCGAGCCACGGTCTTGGCCTCGGCGGAGATCTGGCTCGCCCGTTTCCCTTCCGGTCTCGCCGATCAATCGCCCGCTCCGCTTGGGTTGGCCGACGTGAAACTGTCGGCGCTCACACCGGCGGCGAAGGCGCAGTTGACGCAGGTCCTCAATACCGAAATCACAGACCCCGTAGTGCGGCCGGCCGTGATCGCGCGTCTCGATCCTATCTTGCGGCATGAGCCGCCAGACTGGGAGGATGCGAAGATCTGGGAGGACTACGCTGGCAATGCGACGGCGCCCTCGCCTGAGGACCTCGCCCGGTTTCATGCCGGTTTGGCTTGCGACGACGGCGAGGGCTATATCGCGACCAGTCTAGTAGGACGCGCCGAGGAATTTGATGCTGAGCATTTCAAGGAGGGCTATGCCAAGCCTTTGGCACGCGCCCTGCTCGACGAGACTTGCAAGGGCGGGAAGGCGCTTACCAGCGAAACGCGGGCAGCACTCAAAAACCTAGCCGAGTGAGTGCGAGATAAGCGTCCATGTCCGCTTGTGGCAAGAAGCGGACATGCTCAATACGCCGAGGAATGTCCGCGTCCGGGGGAAAACGGACGTTGACCAACCGCTTCTTACCAAGCTCGATTTATGAGTACACGCCCTAGTCCAGTGGGGTCACGCTCGTGATTGGAAACGCGAGGCGGCGCCAGCATCGATCAGTTTCAGCAAGAACGCCACATTGCGGGTGAAGCGATCCAGCTTCGCCACGATCAGCTTCGCATTATGCTTCTTGCAAGCGGCAAGGGCGGCATCGAGTTGAGGACACGAGGCACGCTTGCCGCTCTCGACCCTCCACAAACTCGGCCACTATCTGCCGGCGTCCACCGTTCAGCCGCTGCTGCACGGTCTCCGCGAGTTCGACCTTCTGGTCAGGGAGTTGCGGTTCGCCTCGCCACTAGATAGGCGAAAACAAGGCGGGGGCGCCTCATAGCCACCAGCGAGCCGCCTTGGGAACCTAAGCCCGAAAGCAGCGTTTGAAATAGGCTATTGGGTTCATCTCCTTGCTCCCAGTGCGCTTATCGGACTTGGAAAGTCCCGTCTGCCACGACGGGACTTTCTTTGCTCTTCAGCGTAACCTCCCCCGCAAAACGCCAGCTCGCGCTCAATAAGTGATGAGAATGCGTTCGGCCATCCCGTGGGATCGATCGCGGGTAAGCATCAGCCTCTAGCCGTCATGACGGTATGATGCTGGCACCCTCGCCTTCCGACGAACCGGCCGTAGGCGCCGGCCCGCGCGGCAGGCGGGGCAGATAGGTCGAGAGCGCGGCGAGCCGCTGCCAGGTAGCGAACGCATTGAACCGCGTACGCTCGAGCAGCGCCAATCCGACCGCTGCGAGGAAGGGCAGGCTCTGCACCAGGAGCACGGCGCTGAAAAGCGAGACCTCATGCACATGCTGCTCATTGGTGAGATGAAGCGTCAGCGCGCCAAGCAGGAGAAGCCCGCCGAGCACGGCCTCGCCAAAAGCCGGGAACGATTGCGACCAGCGCGAGCCGCCACCCTTAGTCGTGCGCACGAACGGCAAGTTGTCCTTGATCACTCCGTCGGCAACGGCCTTGCCGACAGTGAATTGCAATGCCATGGCCGAAAGCGCAGCCCCTAGCGAGGCAAAAACCGGCGCGCGTACGCGCTTTTGATACAGCACCATGAAGTGCAGCAGCATCACGGCGAACGTCGCAAGCACCGGCACAGTCAGCACGGCTTCCGGCACGGTGATGCCGAAAAAGGCAACAAGCGGCATCCAGATGAGATTGAGAATGGCGATCGCCACACCAAGAGCTTCAGCCCCGAGCCAGGTCAACCAGCCCAACAGGAATTCGCTGCGCTGCTGCGGCGTGAGTCGGCTGCGACCGGGCAAGAAGGCACGCCAGTGCTTCTTGATGACTTGCATACCGCCATAAGCCCAACGATGCCGCTGCCGCTTGTAGGCAGCGAAATCGCTGGGAAGCAGTCCGTGGCCATAGCGCGCCTGCGTGTAACTAGCGCGCCAGCCTTGGGCGAGCAGCGCGAGTCCGAGATCAGTATCCTCGACGATCGTGTCGCTCGACCAGCCCCCTGCAGCCCGCAAGGCTTCGCGCCGGATGAGGCACATGGTGCCGTGGGTCACGATGGCGTTGACCTCGTTCCTTTCCACCATGCCGATATCGAAGAAACCGGCATATTCGCGGTTCATCGCCACTTGCGTGAGGGTGCGCGATGCGTCGCGGTGGTCCTGAGGCGCTTGCACGAGGCCGACGGCTGGGTCGGCAAAAGCCGGAACGAGGTCCTTCAGCCAATCGGGTTGCACGGCATAGTCCGCATCGAGCACGCCGATGATCTCCGCCTCCGGCGCGGTGTGTTCGAGCGCAAGCCTGAGCGCGCCCGCCTTGAAGCCTTCAAGCCGGTCTACGCGCACGAACTTGAAGCGCGGGCCGAGCAACCGACAATGATCCTCGATCGGACACCAGAACGCAGGGTCTGGCGTATTGTTGATCACTACCACGCATTCGAAGTTGGGCCAGTCGAGGGCGGCCACGCTGTCGAGCGTCTGCCGGAGCATCTCGGGCGGCTCGCGATAGGCCGGAATGTGGATCGATATGCACGGGGCGGTGGGGGCCGGTTGAGGCCCTCCCCGCGCTAGCAACCGCCGAGATTTGTAGCCGAATAGGATGGCTGCGAGCTCGTCGATGCGCTGCCGCATGATGATGATGAGCGGGATGAGCAAGAGGCCGCCGGCGAACATCGCCACTTGCGCGCCAAGCACAAGGTAGTGGGTCGCCCAGTAGTCAACCACATTCGCCGACCAAGCCGCGATGGCCTGGGCGGCCAGCGCAAGAATGCCCGCTTGCGCCACGGTTACACCGGGAATGGTGAAGATCGGGATCGACAAAAGTAGCCCGATGGTAAGCGCGGCCATCATCTTCACGACGAAGTTGGGCTCCTCAACAGTGCCGGCGAGTGCGAATTTTGGCTCGCGGTCGGCGTTGAAGATGCCCCAATACGGTCCCACGCTGCCTTCGGCGGTCTTCCACGGCTGGTCGAAGGCCTCGATGATCGAATAGTCGATACCCATCGCATCGGCGCGGGTGACGAAGTCGCGCACGATCTCAGCCTGGGCGATCGGGCTCGGCACGGCGTCCTTGCGGTTCAGTCCAGCGCTCGGCCAGCCGAACTCGGCGATCACGATGCGCTTTCCAGGATACGCCTCGCGCAGCCTCTGATAGACCTTGATGCCATGGTCGACGGCGACCGAGCCGGGCAGGCCTTCCCAGTAGGGCAGGATGTGCACGGCGAGATAATCGACGGCCGACACGAGCTCGGGATGCTCGAGCCAGATGTCCCACACTTCGGCGGTCGTCACGGGGACGCGCACGCTCCGCTTCACGCGCTGGATCTTGGAGATGAGATCCTCTACGTTCTCACGCTTATAGAGGGCTCGGTTACGGTAGATCGTCTCGTTGCCCACGATGATGCTGTCGACGTTGCGATGCGTGTTGGCGAGCGCAATGGCGCGCTCGATCTCCCGCTCGTTTTGTTCTTCCCACTCATCGAGCCAGATCCCTAGCGTGACCCTAACGCCGTACTCGGACGCGAGCTCCGGCACCCGATCGAGCCCGTTGCCGACGCTATAGGTCCTGATCGCGCGCGTGTAGGGCGCAACGGCCGCGAGGTCGGACCTGATCTGCGCCTCGGACGTCGTGTCGGCCTCGCCGTCATGCTTCGGGTTGATGGGCGAAAATGAAAGCGATGCAAGTGTCCCGTCGGCGTTCGGCGGCGACACTCGCTCGTGCAGCAGGAACCACATCGAAGCTTGCATTGCAGTCGCAACGGCGACCACAACGGCGACAAGGACGTTGCGCATTTTTCCTAAGTCTTGTTGGTGTTCGTCAAGCTGGGAGGCCAAGCCGGCAGGACTAGAACGTTTCTGCGTGGGAATGGTTGCAGCCGCTAGTTTGGAACGGTCGCGGCTTTCGCATTGGTGCTGTTGATTTTTTCCGTTGCCGCCGTGGTCTCTCCTTCGGGTGTGATCCAGCAATTGTGGACGCGCGCTGCGAGGCGGTCGGACGCTTTCGCATCGAGTGGCCCCTGCTTGATTACGCAGCGAAACACGAGCTTCAAATGATCCGAGGAGCATTTGAAGCGGTCGTAAAGCTCGATGTAGCGGCGCGCCGTATCGATGTCGTCACGCCAGAGCAGGCTTGCGACGCGCCGGCCTGTCCACACGCACTCGGGCGCGCCGGCTGAATGCGGCAACTTCGCCGCCGCATCGTCATACTCGGCCATCGCGCGGGCCGCCAACTCCTGTTCGGCAGATTTCTGCTCGCCTTCCTGCTTCTGCTCACCCTGCTGCGCCGGTTCCGGCGGCTTCTGCTCAGCGCCCGGCTGCTGGGCGAAGCCGGTTGCGGGCGAGACCACCAAAGCGGTCGCGACAAGAGCCAAAGCCGTGAAATTAATGTGACGCAACATG
>DATAFR010000146.1:0-4562 GCA_036257375.1 Methyloceanibacter sp. | reverse complement strand
CCGGTCATGGTGCAGGAGATCGCGCGCATTATTAGCGAGATCGTCGGGCGCGGCGTCGCCGTGGTGCTGGTCGAGCAGAACGCCGAGCTTGCGCTCAAGCTCGCGCGCTACGCTTACGTGCTCGAAACGGGAAGCATCGCGCTCAAGGGCCCGGCGCACGAGCTGCACGACAACGCGCATGTGAGGCGGGCCTATCTCGGTGGCTGAAACCTGGAGCGTGAAGGAACTGCTCCAGGCCGGCTGGGGCGAAGCCGACCTCGCTTGGGAGACGACGGCGGAGCGGACGGCCGAGTGCGCCGCGCGCGGCGACCATGTTCCGGCAAAAGACGAAGCGGGCGAGGCGGTTCGGATCGCGCGTGCGAGCTTCGAGCCGATCGATCCTCGCCTCGGGACGGCGCTCGCAAATTTCGGCCTGTGCCTCGAGCAAATTGGTGGCAAGGGCGGCGGTCAGCGCCTCTTCGGCGAGGCGCTCGACGTGTGGCGCGGCTCGGGCCCGTGGATCGCCCGCATGGACGCGCCGCGCATGGCACGAAGCTCGCTCTTTCACATGCGGATGGAATTGCGCCACCGCGAGACCTACCGGGCAAGATGGCAGATCCGGTGGCGGGAGATGGCCGAAGAGGCGAAGGAGCGACTCGCCAATTTGAGCGCCCCGCCTGGCGATCTTGGCGGAAACGCGGGCGAGGCTTTGGCGCGATGGCGCCGTGAGCGGCCGGCGCTGCTTAACGATACGCGCAAGCTGATGGCGGCAGCCTACCTGCTGCTCGCGCCGCCCCCGTCCCGCAAGGACAGCGATGCCTGATCAATCGACGGCGAAGGCAATCAGGCGACCGCAGGCAAGCGCGCCGAGCCAGCACCCCAACGAAAAAAGCGCGTGAAATCTAAGACGGCGCTCGCTTGCCCCCTCGAGCGTCAAGCCGTAGGCGTGATGGATCGTCAGGGCCGATAGCAACCCGAGGAGCACCAAGACGACCTTCGCCTGGAGAAAGCCAACCGCTGCATATTCCTGCGCGCGCACGGAGAAGAGCAGAGGCCCGGTGAGCACAGCGAGGACGAGGCCCGTGGCCGCGACAGGAACCAGCACGCGCAACAGGTTTGCTCGCGGTATCGAACGCCAGAACCCGAGAAGACGCAGATTCAAAGGCAGAATGGTGCCGACGAGAAGAGCGATGCCAAGAATGTGCGCGCCGCTGACCGCGGCATAGCCCCATCGAGATGTCCGGAGATACTGGGCTGGCGCAGTCGCCTCGACGGCCGCGAGAAAAGCCTCCATCAGTCGCGTTCGGGATAGAGGATGTATTCCCGGTCGCCGAGGAATAGACGCTCGACTTTCAGGCGCTTGTCGGACTTGTCGGAAGCTGGCTCGCCAATCACCCTGATTTCGACGCCTTCCGACAGATCGCCATCCTTCAGGCCTGCGCGCTCGTTGCGCCACGGTTGGCCCACCTCGATCGTCCAGAGCTCGCCGCCGATCTCCACTTCGAGTATCCCATGCGGGTTGCCAAGCCTGACTTTCTTGATGACGCCCGTGAGTTCGATGTTTTCGCCGGTCGTCCAGGACCAACCGTGATGGCCGAGCGCCGCACCGCTGGAAAACATGAAGCCCAGCACAACTGCTATGGTGAGAAACTTCTTCATGATCGATCACTCGAAACAAAGGCCGCCAGAGTATAGGTAGGGTGCCGCTATTCGGCCGGCAACTCCGCCGGCCGGTCCGGCCCTTGGCGCTTGGCTTTGCGGCCGGCAAGCCAATTCCTCGCCTTGGGCACCAGACTCTCCAGCCCCTTCGGCAAGAACAGAATGAAGAGAATGAGGATCGCGCCATAAAGCAGCGGTCGCATCTCGTCGACGCCGAGCGCGCGCAGCACGACCTCGTTGAGAATGGTGAGGACGACGACGCCGAGGATCGGACCGGAGAATGTCGCGGTCCCGCCGACGATGGCCCAGATCAAAACAAAGACCATCTCCTCGACGCTGAACCGGTTTGGGTTCACCGTGCCGACATAGTGCGCATAGAGCGCTCCGGCGAGACCGGCGAAGAACGAGGCGATGACAAATGCGAGCATGCGGTAGCCGAAGGTGTTCACGCCGACCGATTCGGCGAGCTTGTCCTGCCAATGAATGGCGTGAAAGGTGAGCCCGATGCGCGAGCGCTCGATGCGGTAGAGAATGAAGAGCGAAATCGCCACCACGATGAGGCAGAGATAGTAATAGTTCACAGGATCGTAGAAATCGATCGAGAGGGCCTCGATGTCGGGAAAAGGCGGAATGAGCTTGATGCCCTTCGGGCCGCCGAACAGCCAGGTCAACTCGCTCCATTTCCAGATCAGCCGGATGACCTCGCCAGCCGCAAACGAGCCGATCAGAAAATAGAAGCCCTTCATGCGGAAGAGCGGAAAGCTCAACAGAAACGCGATCAGCGCCGCTAGGCTTGCGCCCGCCAGCATCGCCAGCGGCACGGGGAATGCCAGTTCCTTGGACATCAAAGCCGAGCCGTAGGCGCCGACGCCCATGATCACGACATGGGCAAGCGACCATTCGCCGGTGAGCGTCAAGAGCCGGTAGCTCGCGACCAGGAGCACGTTGATGACGAGAAAAACCAGGAGCTCCTGCTGCGACAGGGTCACGACGCGCGGCAGCACGATGAGCCCCGCCAGCAAAAGAAGCGCGAGCGCCCAGGACAGTCCGTTGCTTCGCGCGCGCTCAGGCACGTTCCTTGGCTCCGAACAGGCCGGTCGGCTTCACGATCAACACGATCAGCATCAAGAGCAGGCCGACAATGTTGGCGAGCGTCCCGTCATAGATCGTGGTGACGAAGGTGTTCACGAACGCGTAGAGGATGGCGGCGAGCACCGCCCCTTCCAGCGAACCGATGCCCCCGACAATGATGATGATGAAGGCGGTAATGATGACGGGGTCGCCCATGAACGGCGTCGGCGAGACAAGCGGCGCCGTGAGCGCGCCGGCCACGCCGGCAAGTGCCGCGCCGATGAACATCGCGAGCCGCGCCGTGCTGTTGATCGACATGCCTTGCAGCGCCGCCGCCTCCCGGTCTTGCGCGCAAGCGCGAAGCGCCCAGCCGAACTTGCTCTTGCGCAAGAACAGCCACAGCGCCGAAAGAAGGATAACGGCGGCGAGGATGACGTAGAGACGCTGGTAGGTAAGCACCACACCGTTCGCGAAGGCCAACTTGCCTTGGGTCGAAGGCGGCACGTGCTCCATGTGAACGCCGAAGGCTAGGACCGCTACTGTTTGTAAAATAAGAAGAAATCCAATCGATGCGATCAGGCCTCCGAGCGGGTTGTCGCGCAGCGGGCGGAATAGTCCGTACTCCATCAAAAGGCCGAGCGCACCGACGAACAGAAGACCGATGGCGACTGCGACGAAGAACGGCACGCCGAGGTCGGCATAAAGGGCGACGACCGCATAGGCGCCCGCCATGTAGAGCTCGCCATGGGCGAAGTTGATGACGCCCATGACGCCGAAAATGAGCACGAGGCCGACGGCGATCAGCGCCATGTAGCTCGCCGCGTAGGTCGCGTTGACAACGGTCTGAAGGAACAGTTCGGACGTCACTGCCCGGCTCCCCTCGCGCGCCGGCTAGGGCGACGGACGCCGGCGCGGGCGCCGACACGCGTCGCGCCGCCTGCGCGGCAATGCCTCCCGGCAAAGTAGGAGCGCGATGGAAGCCGGGTCAAGCCGGACCGCGTTGGCGGGCGATCTATTTGCGCTGGAAGTACATCTGGTTCAGCGCGGTCATGTGCTTGATCATCAGATCCTTGTGCTTGCCCCACCATTCGGGAATGGACTTGTATTGCTTGATCTTGGCCTTGCCGTCCTCGATGACAACCACCGGCCAAAAGCCGACCAGCGCGTTGTCGATCCCGAATAGGTCCTTGCCCCACCACTCGGCCTCGCCGAAGATGTGCTTGCCCTTCCCGCCCGCCTTCATCGCTTCGAGCACGGGTTTGGGGTCCGCTGTTCCGGCCTTCTGCGCCGCATCCGACCACAAATTCATGATCGAGGCGTATTCCCACGACACCGCGCTCCATTCGCCTTCGCCGAAGCGCTTCTTATACTCCTCGAAGAACCCCTTCGGATTCTTGAAATTGATCTGCGGCTCGCTAAGTGCCGGATCGTCGAAGTCCGGGAACTGGAAGATGAACCCCTCCATGAACTCCTTGGAGGTCTTGTCGATCATCTTCGGGTAAAAATCCGCTGTGCAGGAAATCAGCTGGCCCTTGAAGCCCTGCTGGAACGCCTGCTCCGTCAGCGGGTGGACGTAGTCGGTGTAGCAGGTGTCGAGGCAGATGATGTCGGGCTTGAGACCCAGCATCTTGGACATGATCGGAGCAAAGTCGGTGGTCGCCGGATCGAAGAAGATCGGGTCGCCCAAGACCTTGATGCCGGCGGCCTCGAAGGCGGCGAGATACGTCGCCACCGAGGGCTTGCCAAGCGAGTCGTCCTGCGCGCAGATGACGGCGGTCTTCAGTTCCGGCTTGTTCTCGGCCAGCCATTCCACGCCGGTGACGTTATAGATCGGATGCACTTCGCACGGCGCG
>DATAFR010000145.1:0-3008 GCA_036257375.1 Methyloceanibacter sp. | reverse complement strand
AGAAGCGGCGTGAGGCCTTCCTCGTCGCAAAAGCGGGGTAGGGCGTCAAGGCTTCCGCGAACTTTAGCCGGCGCGCGGGCGCATCAAGCGGGGCAACGCCGTCGGCGGCGTGAGCCCGATCCGCATGACCGCGCGCTTGAGTGGCGCAAGAACGTTCAGCCCGTGCAGGACGATGCCGCGCGCCACTTGCACCGGAGGAAGCGAGGTCAGAAGCGAGCCTCTCAAAAGATCGACCCCGAGCGTGCGGGTCATGACGTCGAGCCGGCGCGCCTCGGCATAGGCATCGAGCGTCTCGGCGCCGCCGGGATCTTGTCCTTGCGCCAGCGCGTCGGCGACGCAGTCGGCAAGCGCGCCTGCGTCCCTGAAACCGAGATTAAGACCCTGCGCGCCGATCGGAGGCAGGATATGCGCGGCCTCGCCGAGAAGCGCGGTGCGTCTTGCTGCAAGCCGGTCCGCCGATAGCCCCGCGACGGGGAACGCGGCCTTCGCGCCGGGATCTGACACCGCGCCGAGAAGATCGCCGAGGCGTTCGCCAAGCGCCGCGATGAAATCGGCATCCGTTGCTTGGGCGAGCTGCGCGATCTCCACTTGCGTCCCGACCCAAATCAGGCTCGAGGCGTGAGGATCGGGAAGCGGCACGGTCGTCACCGATCCATGCTCCCGGTGCAGTTCGATCGAGACGTTGCGGTGGGGCACAGTGTGGCGAAAACTGGCGGCGAGCGCCGATTGATCGTAGTGCCGCTCGGTCACGCCGATGCCGGCGCTTGACCGGCAGATCGACCGCCTACCGTCGGCGCCCGCGACCAGCCGCACCGAGACGGGAGCACCTGCGCTCAAGCTCAGAAGCGCCTTTGCATCGTCGTAAGCGATGCGGGTGACGCTTGCCTCGATGACGGAAGGCAACGTCTCTTGCGCGCGGGCGTAGAGCGCCGCGACGAGCGCGGTATTGGCGATGTTGTAGCCGAACGCGTCAAGCCCAACCTCGCTCGCCTCGAACGTGATGTCGGGCGCGCGAAAGGGGCTCTGGGAAGCGTCGAGGATGCGGATGGCCTTGAGCGGCGCCGCCTCGTTCGCAAGCCGCGCCCAGACGTGAAGCGTCTTCAGCAGATCAACGGAGCTTGTGAGGAGCGCGGCGGTCCTCGTCTCGACCGGGCCGCGCGATGGCGCGGGCGCCGGACCGATCACGACGGTATCGGCTTCCACATGCGCGAGCGCAAGCGCGGCCACAAGCCCCGAAGGGCCGGTTCCGACCACGGCGACGTCATGCAATTTGCCGGTCGCGGCGATGTTGCTCGTCCTCCGTCGTTTCTAGTCCGTCAACCCGTCGCCCTTGGCACAGCGTTGCCTAAAAGCAACAAGTTTATCGAAAAAGCGAGCTGTCATTGGGGTGTCGTCGGAGTGTCATGAGCCCGTCATTGGGGCGGAAATAGAACGGCACGAGGCCGAATTGGCGGCCCGGCGGGGACAAAAACACGAGGAAACCGAAGCGTTTCCCGAATTGCACAGCGAGTGCACGAAGCAACTTTCGACAGTGGAGAGGGGCATGACAGGGGGACTGAAGACGATCAACCGCTATCTGCTCGCTGGCGCGGGCGTTATCGGAATTTTCGCCGCTGCGCCGGAGGCAAAGGCGCAGCAGGCACAGGATCTGCAACAAATCCAAGCACAGATCCAGGAAATGCAAGCGACCATCCAGGCGCTGCAGAATCAGGTGCAGGACGCAAAGGCCCAAGCAGCAGCCGCGAACGCAACGGCAGCGAATGCCGGCGGCAGCGACCTCGATTTGAAGGTCAAGTGGAAGGGTGCACCCGAACTATCGAGCGCGGACGGCAAGTTCAGTTTCAAGGTCCGCGGCCGCCTCATGGTTGACTACAACGGCATCGACCAGGACGAGCCCATTACCTTTGAGGGCGACATCAACGCGGTGGAACTGCGCCGGGCACGCTTGGGTGTCGAAGGTGTCGTTTATTACGATTGGAAATACAAAGTTGAAATCGAGTTTGCCGGCGACGAGGTCGAAATCAAAGACGCCTACTTGGCCTATGCCAATTGGTGGGGTGCTATAGACACGTCCGAGATCAGGATCGGTAATCAGTATGTTTAACGTCCCTGGAGCAGATCACTAGCTCGCGCTTCATAACCTTTTTGGAGCGCGCCGCTTTTACTGATCCGGGTTTCCTTCCTTCAGTCGAAGCCGACCGTCAGATTGGCGCGGCCATTGTTGTGGGCGACGAGCATTGGTCATTCCAGACCGGTGCCTATGGTGCGTCGGTCGGTCCTGTTGACGGAGATACCGACTTCGAAATTCCCGGACAAGAAGCCTTCGACAACGACAAATTCGCGGTTTCGGTTCGCGGCACGGTTGCGCCCATCAACCGCGAGGTCAACGGCGTCCATCAGGTCGTCCACCTAGGTGCCAGTTTCCGCCATCGTGACGCTGGCACGCTGAATGTCTGCTCTCCCCGCCTTAGCGTCGCTGACGGCGAGGAGACCGGCGAGGGCAATGGTTCGTTTTGCACGAACAGTGCCGACGATGGTGTGAACGGTCTGTTCCAGTACCGAGGTCGGGGTGCCGATCTCCACCTCGCCGATGCCTTTGTCGATACGCCCCAATTTTCCGAAGAAGACAACATGTGGCACCTCGAGGCGGCTTTTGTGTGGGGGCCCTTCTCGATGCAGGGTGAATACGCAGAACTTGAGGCTGACGGCGCCCGATTTGCTGACGCTAACTTCCCAGATCCCGTGACGCCCGTGAATCCCACATATACTGGTTGGTACGTCGACGCGAGTTGGTACCTCACGGGTGAGACGCGCAATTACGAGGGCGCCGAAGGGCTCTTCGGACGCACCAAGGTCAGGGCTCCGGTGTGGGACAGTGGCGGTGGCGGATACAACGGCGTTCGCGGTTGGGGTGCCTGGCAGATTGCCGCCCGCTACGACGTGCTGGATCTTAGCGACAAGGCTGCGGCCATGCAGGTAGCCTATGGCTGCTCTGAATGCGGCGAGCA
>DATAFR010000144.1:0-3571 GCA_036257375.1 Methyloceanibacter sp. | reverse complement strand
AGGCCGTCGAGCTTCTTAGTGTTGAGGATCAGGAAGCCGGGAAAGGCGCCAGCCCAGCTGTTGAAATTGGGGTTTAAGACCGTTGGGCGCGTACCGCAATTCACTGACTTGCCATCGATCTTGAGCAATCCGTGGGCGATGAGTTTGGCGTCAGCGCCTGCCTCCATCATATAGGTCTGAACGCTGGGGCCGGAGGTCGTCGAGCTCTCATAGACCCATTCCAATTGCGGTAAGCGCCCAACGGTCTTAAACCCCAATTTCAATAGCTGGGCTGGCGGCTTTCCCGGCTTCTTGATCCTCCACACTAAGAAGCTAGACCGCCTCTCAACACCGGTGAAGCTCTACCTCTACTCCCACGAATGCGGGCATCAGTTAGTCGGTCCCGATGAGGTGAAGGCAGATTTCTTCGCCATCAGGCGGGGCATGAAATTCGGCTGGCTCAACGCCGAAGGCATGGAGGACATCTGCGTCTTCATCTCGCAGCTGAAGGGCGACTCAGTCCACCCGCCTGGACCCGTACGCTGCGAGAAGATGCGCAAATATTATGAGAGCCTAATCAAAGGTTAGTGTCATTCGATCGAGCGGCGGAAGTCTCCGCGGATCCCATTGTCTCAATTCTCGTCCTGAGCGCCTGCCTTTTACACCTCTTGCTTGGCAGCTTTCAGCGCCGCCTTGGTTCGCTCTGAGATCAATCCGGCCTCAAGCTCGGCCATGTTCGCCATCGTGATAAGCACGAACTTGCCCATAGCCTCCCTGCGTTCCTAATCGAGGTTCAGTCGGGGCCCTATTTCGACGAGGACGATATCGTCAGGTGCGAGGATATTTCCGGCAGGACCAGCCGACTAGAGCGGACTCGCCTTTGTCGCTCTCGCACGTCGTGCCAGGGGCAGGCCCTTGTCAGACCGGGTCGCGCGACCAATATAACCCCCTCCCTCCTTACTCGAATTGCTTGACGTCGTCATTTGGCACGTAGCGGCCCAGACGCTAAGATTGACCGGCGGCTCTATTAGGTTGGTGTAATGCGTGACCCGAAACATTACATGTGGGCCGAGGCCTGCGCCCTGCTCAAGCAGGCCGAGCAGCTCAACCGCCAGTTCTTCGAACCGTCGCGCGAGGCAACGCGGGCTGCGCGATGGGAGCCGCCCGTCGATGTGTTCGAAAGCGAAGGGGAGCTTCTGATCATCGCCGCGCTTCCTGGCGTCGCGCCGGAGGCCGTGCGTGTCGAGATCGAAGGTGAGACCCTGATGATCGCCGGCACCCGTCCCCTCCCCTGCCAGGGACGGCGTGCCAATATCTTAAGGCTGGAGATTCCTTACGGCCGCTTCGAGCGTCGCATCACGCTTACCTCTCGCTTGCGTCTCGCCGAGCGGGAACTTCGCAACGGTTGCCTCATTCTCACTTTTGCCAAGCTGTGAACCCGGACGTCCAGTCGAGAAACATGAACGATACCGAACACTTGACGCCGCAATCGGCCGAAGCTGCGAAACCGGCGCGGAAGACGCAAGCCTCCGCGGAAACGCCGGTGAGCGAGGGCTCAGCCGAGCTCAAGCTTCCCGAAGGCGCGATGATCCTTGTCCCGACGCGCAACGCCGTGCTGTTCCCCGGCATCGTGGTGCCGCTCACGCTCGGCCGCCCGCAATCGATCGCGGGCGCCCAGGCCGCCGCGCAAAACGACCGGCCCGTCGGCGTGCTCCTTCAGACCGACCCTGCCATCGACGCACCGGGGCCAGAGCATCTCCATCGCGTCGGCACCGTCGCCGAGATCCTGCGTTACGTCACCGCGCCCGACGGTAACCATCATGTGGTTGCGCGCGGCGTGCGGCGTTTCCGCGTGCTCGATTTCCTCGAGGGCTTCCCCTTCCTCGTGGCGAAGGTCGAGGAGATCGGCGAGTCCGAGATCTACTCGACCGAAATCGCCGCCCGCATGCATCAGCTGAAGGAGCGTGCGCGCGAGGCCATTTCGCTTCTGCCCAGCATGCCGCAAGAGATTGCCGACGCAATCGATCAGATTACGTCGCCCTCCGCGCTGGCCGATTTCATTGCCAATGTCTCGGATATCGCTTCTGCCGACAAGCAGGACCTGCTTGAGACGTTCGATGTCGCCGCGCGCCTCGACAAGCTGCTCCGCTACCTCGCCCAGCAGATCGAAGTCTTGCGGCTGTCGAAGCAGATCGGCGAGCAGACGCAGGAAACGCTCGCAGGACGTCAGCGCGAGCACATCCTGCGCGAGCAGCTTCGTCAGATTCAGAAGGAACTCGGCGAAGGCGAGGACGGCCAGGCCGAGATCACCGAGCTGCGCGAGATGATTGCCAAGGCCGGCATGCCCGAGGAGGCCGAGAAGCAGGCGCTGAAGGAGCTGAAGCGGCTCGAGCGCATGCCCGACGCTTCCGCCGAGCACGGCATGGTTCGCACCTATCTCGATTGGCTGATCGAGCTTCCGTGGTCGAAGCTGTCGGATGACCGCATCGACATCGCCGAAGCGCGCCGCATCCTCGATGAGGACCATTACGGCCTGCCCAAGATCAAGCAGCGTATCCTCGAATATCTCGCGGTGCGCAAGCTCAAGCCCGACGGCAAGAGCCCGATCCTGTGCTTCGTCGGCCCTCCCGGCGTCGGCAAGACCTCGCTCGGCCAGTCGATCGCCCGTGCCATGGGCCGCAAATTCGTGCGGCTGAGCCTCGGCGGCGTGCATGACGAGGCCGAGATCAGGGGCCATCGCCGCACCTATATCGGTGCGCTTCCCGGCAACGTGATCCAGTCGATCCGAAAAGCGGGAACCCGCAACCCTGTGATGATGCTCGACGAGATGGACAAGCTCGGCGCGAGCTTCCACGGCGATCCGTCGGCCGCCCTCCTCGAAGTGCTCGACCCCGAGCAGAACTCGACGTTCCGCGACAATTACCTGGCGGTGCCGTTCGACCTGTCGCGCGTCATGTTCATCGGCACGGCGAACGTGCTCGACCAGATCCCGGGGCCCTTGCGCGACCGCATGGAGGTGATCGAGCTCCCCGGCTACACCGAGGACGAGAAAGTCGAGATCGCCAAGCGTTATCTCGTCAAGCGCCGCCTTGAAGCGACGGGACTCACTCCCGAGCAATTCGAGATCGAGGAGGACGCCATCCGGGCCATCATCCGCGACTACACGCGCGAGGCGGGCGTCCGTAATCTCGAGCGCGATATCGGCGCGCTCTGTCACCACGTCGCCATGCGCATCGCCGAAGGCGACACGGCGAGCATGCGGATCGGCGCCGATCAATTGCACACGATCCTCGGCCCCCGCCGTTTCGAGAGCGAGGTGGCGATGCGCACCTCCGTGCCCGGCGTTGCAACCGGGCTTGCGTGGACGCCGAGCGGCGGCGATATCCTCTTCGTTGAGGCCGCCAAGGTGTCCGGAAACGGCAAACTCATCCTCACCGGCCAACTCGGCGACGTGATGAAGGAGAGCGCGCAAGCCGCGCTCAGCCTGGTCAAGGCGCGCGCATCCGCGCTCGGCGTCGATCCGGCGGCGTTCGAGAAGTCTGACATTCACGTGCATGTGCCCGCCGGCGCCATCCCTAAGGACGGCCCGAGC
>DATAFR010000143.1:0-84228 GCA_036257375.1 Methyloceanibacter sp. | reverse complement strand
CCGTGCTCGACCACGCCCGGCACGCGCTTTAGCGAAAAGGCGAGCACTTCCGGCTCCGGGATGTTGCCGAAAGCGCAATCGAGGATGAGATTGCCCTGGTCGGTGACGAACGGCGCGTCCCCAACCCCCGGTCTCAGCGTGATCGTGCCTTGGCAGCCCGTCTCGCCCGCGATCGCTTCGATCAGCCGCATCGTCGACATCAGCCCGAAGCGCACCACTTCGACCGGCAGCGGGAAAATGCCGAGCGCGGCCACAAGCTTGCTCTCATCGGCGATGACCACCATGCGGTCCGATGCCGTCGCCACGATCTTCTCGCGCAGAAGCGCCCCGCCGCCCCCTTTGATCAGGCGCAGTTGATCGTCGATCTCGTCGGCCCCGTCGATGGTCAGGTCGAGCTGCGGGGTCTCGTCGAGGGTGGTGAGCGGAATGCCGAGCCGTTCGGCCTGGGTGCGGGTCGCTTCCGAGGTCGGCACGCAGATCACGTTCAAGCCTTTCGCGACGCGCTCTCCCAGCGCCGCGACGAAATGTGCCGCCGTCGATCCCGTGCCGAGGCCGAGCCGCATCCCATCTCTGACGAGATCGAGCGCCGCGCGGGCGGCAGCCTCCTTGAGCTCGTCGGTTTTGAGCAAGATGTCCCTCCCCGCGATCAGCCCTTTAACCCGCCGATCATGACGCTCTTACGCCGCCGCTTGCCAGGCCGCAAGGCACGTGTGGAGAGGCCATGTTCAAGGACGCCACCATCGTGTTCGATCTCGACGGCACACCCGTCGATACCGCGCCGGATTTGACCAATGCGCTGAACGAGGTGCTGTCGCGGCGCGGCCATGCGCCCGTGTCGCTCGAGACTATCCGCAAATGCGTCGGCCACGGCGCGCGCATCATGATCGAGGAGGCCTTGCGCCGGGCCGGCGCCACGGATGACGTGGAACGCATGCTTGCCGAGTTCCTCGTTCACTACGAGGCCAATATCGCCGCTGAGAGCCGCCCTTTTCCCGGCGCCGTCGCCGCGCTCGAGGCCCTTTCCGCACAAGACGCGACGCTTGCCGTCTGCACCAATAAGCGCGAGCAGCTGAGCCGCCTACTGCTGCAAGAGCTGAGGATCGACCATTATTTCGCCGCCATCGCCGGCCGCGATACCTTCCCCGTGTCGAAGCCGAATCCGGACCACCTCACGGGCACGATCGCGCTTGCCGGCGGCATCCCTTCCCGCGCCGTCATGATCGGCGATAGCGAGGTCGATTTGCGCACGGCAAAGGCAGCGCGAGTTCCTCTTATCCTGGTGAGCTTCGGCTATGCCACCTCCCCGCTCGAGGGTCTCGAGGCCGACGGCAGGATCGACGCGTTCGATGCGCTGGAACCCCTCGCCGCCACACTTCTCAATGGCGGCGGCAAGCGCCCGGCGGCACGCGTGAAACGCCTCAATCCCGCCGCAGATCGCGCTTAATTCCACCCGGCCCTTCTCAACGAAGAGCCATAGTCGAAGCCTATTTCAAAGCCCTCCTTGGGGGGAAGGCTCGCAGTCATTTAAGGAGAGACAGATGCTTAGACGTGTCGTGATCGGCGTCGCGATCGCGTGCCTCATGGGTGGGGCCGCCTACGCCGTTGACGAGGAGGCGGTCGACAACGAGTGCACGCAGCAGCTCACGTCGGCCGAGGAAGTCGTGCATGACAAGATCGAGGCGAACGCCCTGAGCGAGGCCGACGCCGACAAGGTCAACGAGCTGCTCGACGAGGCCGATGCGCTTTGCACCGAGGGGAAATTCGCCGAAGCGAGCGCCACGCTCGCTACCGTCAATAAGATGGTCGGCAAGTAAGAATTGAGGGGGACGGCGCGGAAGGCGGATCGCGCCGTCCATTGCTTCTGGTCTCCCACGCTTCGGGTGCGACCACCCGGGCGTTCCATCTTCCCGCTTCCTTGACTTACCGGGGACCCAATCGCTAAATCCGTGAGACCAGAGCATGCGCAAGCCTTAGTGGCGCTCATGCGGCCTAAGTCCTGGACCGGGCGGTTAGCTCAGCTGGTAGAGCACTGTGTTCACATCGCAGGGGTCACTGGTTCGAGTCCAGTACCGCCCACCAGCTTTCGACTTCCACAAAAGCACGGCAAAAGGGGCCCCGACTCCAGACGGGGGCCCCTTAAACGATACGGCGGCGTGCCGCTTACACAACTACGCTCCGCCAGCGTGATGTGCTTTCGCCGAGCCAATCAAACGTCTCAAGCTCGACCCGGGTTCCCTCGGCTTCGGCCGGTGTCATGGGGAACAAGATTTGGGGGGGACAGTTAAGCGGCCGATGCCGGCTCAAGCGTTGAATAACGCGTCGCTGTTGAGCGATCCCGCCTTCCGCCCCTGGCGGCCTCCCCAACCACGCGCATGAGGCCGGGCACGCTCCGCTCGCCGGAAAACTGGAAGAGAAGAACGCGCGGCTTCACCAATTCGCGGTTGGGCGAGTCGGCCGCGAGAGCCGCCCAGCCTTGGGTGAAAGTCTCGCGCAAGAAGGCAAGGTCGGTGGTCTCGTCGACGACGAACACGACCCGCTCGAGCGGGACCACGTTGAGCAGCTCGTTGATCTCGAACACGCAGCCCCGGTTCTCCCGCATGAAGCCGCGCAGGTCCATCAGCACCGCATCGCTGTCGCGCGCGAGCCGCTTCAGCACCATCTGCCAGGTGTCGTCGTGACAGAAGAAGTCGTCGACGCGGTAGCGGCCATCGAAGTCGCGGCGTTGCTCGGTCTCGGCAAGGCGTTGCGCGAGCGTGTCAGGCCCCGAGATGAAACGGCGGCCGAGCTTCCCGCTCAAGAAGTCGAGAAATTCGTGCGGCTCGACCGTGCTGCTGGCAAGGTCAGGCCCGGCGATCAGCCGCATCTGGCCGGCATGACGCCAGAGCTTGCCGAAAGCATTGAACAGACGCGCGCTCCTTTTGCCGAGCGAGAAGACACGCAGCAGAAGCAGCTTGGGATCGGCGCTCGTGGACTTCTCGCCGAAGAGAGCAAAGCCCAAACCCGCGATCAGCTTGTAGATGGCAAACGCGCCTAATGGAGCCAGGAACCACCATCCGCCGAAGAAGGCGAAATCCACCGCGCTGGTCAGCGCGAACAGGAACCAAAGCGAGTCGATCAGCACGGATTGATCGCTGATCAGACGCCAGCGGTAAAGCCGCCCAAGCCCGCGCAAGCAAAGCCAGCCGATCAGGCCCAAGATCAAGACGCCAATGAGCTGCGCGGCGAAAGTCGCCGCGGCGACCGCGTCCACATTGCTTAAACCGAAGGAGCCCAAGAACTGGACGGCGTGCATCAAGATTTTCGACCCGCCGGCGTCGAAGAAATTATGCCAGAGGTCTGCGCCGGCGACTGCCGCCACCATGAACACCAGCACCAGAGGCCCTACGGCGCGGATCGGTCTCGGCAGAAAGGCAAGGATGAGGAAGGTGCCGGGAATATTCGTGAGCAGCCACATCCTCGCCGCTTGGTCCCAACTGAAAGCTTCGCTGCGCGCCACGCCGATCGCGGAGACGGCGGCGAACAGGAGGACGTAGATCCCGGCGGCGACAATCCACCCCCGCCAGGAGAGCGGCGCGACGAGTCCGATCGTCAGCACGATGGGCCACGCATTTGCCAAGGCAATGAACAGGAATCTGACCGGAAGGAACTCGAGGCCCCCGGCGTAGAGGGAGGCAGCGGTCAGCGCCAGTACATAGCCGAGACCCGCAATTGAGTAGATGGCAGCGTTCCGCCAAGGGCCTGCGAATCCACGCGCTTCCGCCTTGAATACTGCCGCGCCACCCCCCGAAGCGTTTTCCGCCGCCACGAATTCCAGTGTCGCGGCGGGCGGCGCAAAGGCCGATCCGATGCCCTCGCTCGGCGGCGTTCCCTCAGGTGCACCGGCGCGGCGTCCCATCGACCGCTTGACGGCACGGCGATAGATCCAAAGCAGGAGCGCCGACGCGATGAGCGCCAGCGGCACGGCCTTCATCAAGATCCCCGGTAGCTGCCCGGTGAGCAGGACCCGCTTGCCCTGATCCGGCGGCTGGTTGTTCTTCAGGCTCGTTTGCAGAAGTACGCCAGACAGAATCTGGAGGTCGAACGCGGTCGTCGGATTGTCCCGGCCAAAGACCTTCTCGTCGATGGCGAGCGCCCGCCTGATCGCCGGCTCGGCCTCGACGCTCCGTCCAGCAGCCATGAGCACGAGTGCGGCAAATCGGAGCTCCGCCGCTGCGGTGGGATGATCGGGACCATAGACCCGCTCGGCAATCGCGAGCGCCTCGTTCGCCTTCGCCAAAGCCTTTTCGTATTCGCCGGCCTGATTGAGCTCGAACACCTCGCGATTGAGCTTCATCAGCTCTTCGTTGAATTCGAGCTTGGCCGGCGGCGACGCTGCCTCGGCGCTCCTGAGGCTCTGCTCGGGCAGCCCGGGCGCCGTCCCCGCCTTCCACAGCAAAAGCGCGCCACAGCCTTGAATTTCGAGCGCGCCTTTGAGGCCTTGCCCTTCGTTCTCGAGCAGGGCTTTGATGCCCGCCCACTCGTAGCCCGTTGGCTGCTCGATCCATTGCGAAGGATACAAATTGAGCACCCCGAGCTCGGGATCGAACGTGCCTGTCAGCGCGAACTCGCCGCCGGGAATGCCAGGGTTTTCAGGGAGGGCATGAAAGCGAAATCGCGCCTCTATATCCAGGCGCTTCGGTTGCGCGTCCGGAGGTCTCGTCTCCGGGTTCGCGAGCCAGCCCATGAGAAGCCTATGCAGGTAAACCTGAAACCCTGGCCAATGCGGGACGACTTTGATCGTCAGCGTGGCACCCGTCGGCCCTTGCGCGCACACATAACGGCCGGTCCATTCGCCTTCGATTGATTGCGTCTGGCTCGCCGCGGACGCTGCGCCGCACACCGCGACGGCGAACAAGAGAGCGATCGCCGCGACATTCAGGCGAGACCGGAACAAGCCGCCGTTGATGACGCTCTGACCCACGGACTAGCTGTCTCTGCAAACCTTTACGGACGCAAAGACGATATCAATTTCGATCCAAACGAAAGGACTAAATTTTGAAAAGATAACTCGGCGCGAGCGTCTTTAGATGCATTAAGGCCTGAGGGACCCCCGACCCTCAGGCCTCTTGCTCGCTGGCGCTCTGAGGCGAGCGCCGAGTGATTGGGTTTAAGCGGCGGCGCTGATCTTCGCCGTGGGCACAGACGCGATCGTCTTAAGGACCTGCGAGGCGATCTGGTAGGGATCGCCTTGCGAGTTGGGACGACGATCTTCAAGATAACCCTTGTAATCGTTCCGCACGAAGCTGTGCGGCACGCGGATCGATGCGCCGCGACCCGCCACGCCATAGCTGAACTGGTGAATCGATGCGGTTTCGTGCTTGCCGGTTAGCCGCATGTGATTGTCGGGGCCGTAGACCGCGATGTGATCGTCGCGGTTCTTCTCGAACTCGGCCATCAGCGCCTCGAAATAGGCCTTGCCGCCGACCTCGCGCATGTAAGTCGTCGAGAAGTTGCAATGCATGCCCGACCCGTTCCAGTCGGTGTCGCCGAGCGGCTTGCAGTGATACTCGACATCGACGCCGTATTTCTCGCGCTGGGCTCGGCATGCAAGCCGGCCTTGGCGTCTGTCGCGAGGAGCATGAGCCCGCCGAGAATTTCGCTGCGCCGCGACCCGTCAAGGTCGCAAGTGGAAGCGCCTGGTATCACGAGGAAGCCGTGCAGAACGCGGAGCGCGTCCGCACGAGCTGACCTTGCATGCCGGCGCGGCGCCGCCTTCTTTCTCGGAAGGTTCAACGAAGGGGCCGGCTCGGACGGGCTCGCCCCCCGCTTTCGCATCAAGGTCGAGCTTAGGCTTGCGCGGCCTTCAGCTCGACGGGCGACGGTTCCTCCGCGCTCGCATACATCGAGAGCATTGGCTCGTCGCTAAGCTCGATCTCATCGTATTCGCCGAAGCCATTGAAACGATTCGCCAACACCCGGCCGTAGGCGCCGATCTGGCCGATCTCGATATAGTCGCCCTCGCGCACGCCCTCCGGCAGCTCGAAGGGGCCGCGCAGATAATCGGAGCTGTCGCACGTCGGTCCGTAAAGGGCGAACTCGGTAAGCGGACCGGCCTCGCGGTCCGCAGCTTTGATGAGCCGCGCCGGGAAGCGGAAGCCGGAATAGGCGGCATCGAACAGCGTGCCGAACGCACCATCATTGACATAGAGCGCGTTGCCGCGCCGGGCGTCGACGCGAACGATCACCGACTCCGCCTCGGCCACCAGCGCACGTCCGGGCTCGCAAAGCAACTCGCAGGAATGTTTGACGGCAAGCTCGTCGGCGGCGCGGACGATCTCCTCCATGAAGCTCGAAAGCTCCGGCGGGTCCGAATGCGGGTAGCGGCTCGGGAAACCGCCGCCGATATCGACGGCATCGACCATGACGCCGGACTCCACGATCAACTGGCCGATCTGCCGCAACGCTTCGCCGAAGGCCGCCGGCACGACTGCCTGCGACCCGACATGGAAGGTGATGCCGAGCCGGCGGGCAATCTGTCGCGCGCGCAAGAGCAGCGCCGGGGACTCGGCACTCGGCACGCCGAACTTGCCTTCGAGGGGGATGAGGCTGTGGGTGTTCGGACAGGCCACGCGGAGATAAAGCGTAAGGTCCTCCGCCCCGCCCGTCTCCTGCACGATCTTGTCGAGTTCCTCATCCGAGTCGAAGGCGAAGCTCCTCACCCCGAACTCCCGGTAGGCGCGCACGATCGACCCGCGCGACTTGATGGGATTCATGAAAAAGAGCTCGGCATCCGCCACGCCCGCCACCCGCTCGATCTCGACCAGCGAGGCGACATCGAAGGCGCGGATCCCCGCTTCGACCAAAGCGTCGATGATTTGCGGCGCGTCGTTGGCCTTCGCCGCGTAGAGCACGCGGCCGGGGAAATTGGCGAGGAACCAGTTCGCCGCGCGACGCGCGGCATGCGGCCTTAATGCTAAGACTGGCCGCTCCGGGCGGCGATGATGCAGAAACTCCGCGGCAGAAGTGAAAACGTCCATCCCATGTCTACTCCCACACGAGATTGCCGATTGTCATTGCTGCCCTTGAGCGAGATCGCCTACGAGCCAATTCGTCCCGTATGAAATCCTGCGCGCAATGTAAAGCGGTTTTCGCGCGCTCTCCCAATAATTTGTCGGCGGCATCTGCCTAATCGCTGCGCAGCTCGGAGGTGGCGGCTCGTCAATCCTCGTCAGTTGGGCGTCTCGGGCGCGGTCCGCGCGCTGGTCAACCCGCTGGTGGCGGCGCTGGAATAGACGGGATGCTGCAACAACCCGAAGGTCTTGCGCGCCGCGAGCTCGACGTAAGCGGCGGTGAAGGCATAGATCTCGGCGCTGTCGAGCTCGCCGTCGCCATTGCCGATGGGGATAAGGTCGGCGTGTCCGGCAAGGCCCTCGATCAGATAGCGGGTGAAGAGACCGATATCGTAGGTCACGTCGATCAGCGTGCGCTGTCCCCGGTCCGATGCGGCGAGCACGGTGAGCGCCGGCATTGGCGCCCGCGGCAGCGCCGTGGTGAGCGTCTCGGGCAGATTGGGCGGCAGCACCAAGGGACCGTGGTCCCGCCCATAGTCCATTTCGAGCAGCACCAGCACCGCCTTCGCGTCGAGCCGCGCGAGATTGGCGTAGAGCGTAGAGAGCTTGTAGCCGCCGAGCTCTTCGCGATAGGGCTCCATATCGACGGGAAGCAGATAGGTCTCGGTCTGGGCCGCGTCGCTTGCGCCATGCCCGGAATAATAGACCAGCACCTTGGCGTTGGGCGCTCGCTGCACCAGGCGCGCGAGTTCGCCGTCGAGACCAGGTTCGGCTCCGAACACCCTTTCGAGATCCGCCTTGGTCGCATCCCTCACGTCGATGATGTTGTCGGAGCGGTAGCCGAGGTGCTCGGTTAGGAAGGCATACATGGCGCCTGCGTCGTTCTCCGAAACCTCGCTCGCCGGCAGCATGGCGTAGTTGCGATTGCCGACGATGACGGCGATCGCGTCGGGATCCTCTTGCGCCGGGGGCTTAGCACGGTAAAGCTCGCGTATCCGCGTATAGGCCTTGAGCGGGTCGCCGGCCTTGCTGCCGTAGCGCGGCAGCTGCCGCGGCGGCGTGGCGCAAAGCTCGACATTGCCCGCCCGCTCGATGCGCTGCACATCGTCGAGCGCCAGATGACCTTGGATCGGCACGCAGGTGCGGCACCAGGCAATCCCGTTCTTCGCCTGCATCTCGTTAAGCTGACTCTGGCTCAGTCCGCTCGGCGACGGGAGACAGACGCTGCCGCAGTGCTTGGCCGCCACGCTCCCGCCATGCGCGCGGCTCAGGAGAGCGATAAGCTCCTCGGACAGGCAATCGATATCGAGGCGGGACCCCTCGTCCACAACCTCGTCTTCCTTCGCCGCCGTCCCGTCTTCGCTCGAAGGCTCGGGTTGAGGGGCCGTGTCGGGCACCGGTTGGTCAGGGGTTTGCGCCGCGGGCGGCTCGACCGCGGCGGTTTCGATGCAAAGCTCGTCGAGCTTCTGGCGCACGGGCTCGGCCAGGAGATCGCTATAGCCACCCAGCCCGTGGTCATGCTTGAAATTCCAGTAGGCGCTCCACGTCTCCTTCCCGCGCTTCCCGTCGATCGGCCCCTTGTAATAGCCAAGCTCGGCAAGGCAGGTCTGCACATGCGCGATCGCCTTGACCTGCTCGGGCGTTGGCGCTTCCTGGGCATTGGAGCCGGCGCGCGCCGGCTGGACCTGTGGACTGGGCTGAGCGGGAGATGAAAAGACCGGCGGGGCGCGTTGCGCGGTCACCGCCGGGCGCTCAGCCGCCGTCTCGGACCGCGCCTCACCGGGGGCTACCACAGCGGCAGCCGCCAGAACGAGCCCGAACGCCAGGCCTTGTACGGTTCCCAATCTCCCCGCCATGGGATCCCTCGGCGCTCCGCCGCGAGCGCGCCACGCCACCCACTCTAGCACATCCGTTTCGCGGCGCGAGAGGAGGCTCGCGAGGGCGCAATCATTTCACTTCGAGCTTGATCGCCGTCCGCGACAGGATGTCGGAGATCGACCCGCCGGGGACGGCCGCATCGGCTTTCTTCTCTGCGGACTTGCCTTTGCCCTCGGCGATCTTCTCGGCGCCCTCGACCACGATCTGCCTGGTAAGGAAATCGCGGTAGTTGCCGAGCTCGGTGAACTGGCGCTTCTTGAAATCGTGCTTGATGCCGTCTGCTTCCTTGCCGGTGGCGTTGCAGATGGCGATCACCGTTTCCGTCCCAGGGTCCTTCAGCCGGAACTGGAACGGGGCGGTGGCGCCCGGGAACTGTGCTTCCTTGCCGGCAGGCAGGAGATTGTCCTGCTGGAACTTGTTGGGGAAGATCACCGTCCCCTCCCCCTTGCCGTCGACATTGATCAACGTGAGGTGGCAATTTTCCTTCGACTTGATGGTGAACACCGGCAGATCGTTCACGTTATATGCCGTCTTGTCGGAAGTAAGCGCGAGATCGAAATCGTGCGTGTCCTCCTTGCTCTTGCCGCCGACGACCGCCACGCCCGGTGCGGCCGCGATGTCGATCGGCTCATTGTCCGAGACCTTCACGATCAGGTCCTTGAACTCGGCTTCGAGGATCTCGCGCGGCAGAACGCCTTGCTCGAGCCGGCGCCGCAATTGCACCGCCTCGCCGCCCGCGTCGTTGAGTCCCTGGGCGAAAGCGTCGGCTGCCAAGCCGTACTCCGACTTCTCATAGGCCTTGGAGAGGTAGTTGATGCTCTCCACGCCGACTTTCTGCGAGTCGAGCTCCGGATCGAGCCCGGCGCGGGTCATAGCGCTGCGGAAGCGGGCCGCATCCTCATCGAGTAGTGCCTTGAACTCCTCGGCGGTGGGGTAGATCGCCGCCACCTGCTCGCGCACCTCCTTGGAGAAGATGCGGTCGTGCAGCACGTGCTCGCGCACGTCGTCGGTGGCGAAGCGGATGCCCTGATTGTGGCAGCCCATGCAAGAGATGCCGTTGGTCACCGCGCGGTCGAGTTGGCTGTCGTCGAGCACGATCTCCGTCGGACCCTTGTCGAGGCGGGCGCCCGCGGCGGTATTCAGGTAGTAGCCCTGGAAGCCGTTCGGCAGGCTGAAGATGGTCTCGCCGCCATCATGCTTGAAAGCGTCCGCGCCGTCCGGGCCGAGCGGGTGCACGAACAGGCTCTGCTCCGGCTTGTCGCCCTTGAAGTCGTAAGACGTCCAGAAATAGCCAGTCGGGATCGCGTGCCGCTCGATCAGCCGGTTATGCTTGGACACGCCTGACTTCTGGAAGCCGGCGCGCTTCGCCAGAAACTTCTCGATATTGCTCTTGGTATCAACCTCTTCGTCCTTCTCCAGCTCGGCGAAGGTCTGCGGCAGCTTGAGCAGGTCGTAATAAAGCGGTGGGCGCGAAGCGGTGAATGCGAACCAGTCGCCCCTCAGCCAAGCGAGCGGCGTTTCGGTAAGTGAAGCCACCGTATCGTAGACCGTCACGTCCGGTTTCATCGCATAGGGATAGGCGCCGATGATGCGATTCCAGTCGTCCGAGGTCCAAGCAAGATCATCGAGATTGAAGGCGATGACCGTCCGCTCCGGGTCGATCGTGCGCATCTTCAAGACGTCGGAGTTGCGGCTGAGACTATTGAGCAGCTTCACCACACCCTGCCGGTAGCGCACCAAGTCGGTTTCTTCAGCGCAGTGGTTGTAGAAATTCGACAGCGTGATATAGCGCATGCCCTTGCGCCGATGCTCAGGTTGCGCTTCGAGATCCGAGGCGATCGCCGTGACGATGACCTCCTCATCGATCACCTTGCGGTCGGCGCAGGCGGCCACCGCGACTTCGCCCAGACCCTTGATCCAGTCATAGACGGCTTGCACCTCGGCTTCCGTCGGCTCGTCTTCGCAGTCGAACTCCTGGTAGCAGTCGTAGGGCATCTCCTTCTTGGCGATCTGCGTGAAGAGATGCGAACCGTCAGGATTGCCGGGCAGCACGAAATTCGGATCGCGCGCAATCTCGTCCAGATGCAGGACGTTGCCGAAATTCTTGGCGGGCTTCGCGCGTTTCAGCGTGGGGCCGGCTTGATGGCAGCGCGAGCAGTTCTTCTCAAGCGCGTTGAAAGCGGCGAGTGCCACTTTGTCGGTCGGCACCTCGATGTCGCCGGACTTCACCTTCTCCGCCGCAGCCTCGCTCTCGGGCGAGGTCTGCTCTGACTCTGACTCCTCCTTCGACTCGGCCTTCTCCTCACTCGCCTCATCCGTCTCGCCAGGGGTCTCGGCCTTCTCTCCGCTGTCCTCGCTAGACTCCGCGGCCTCCTCGGCCGGCGCAGTGCTCTCTTCGGACGTGCCCGCTGCCGGAGCCGCGGTGCCGGCGTCGGGGTTCTCTTGCGGCGATGCGGACTCCGATTCCTCGGAATCCTTCGCGGCGGCCGCATCGTCTCCCGCGGCACCCGCCACTCTCAGCGTTGCCGCCTCACCGGCCCGCGGACCGCTCGAGCCCAACACCAGACACACGATCGCCAGGCTTGCGAGGGCGGCAATCGAAAAGGTCCAACGCCGAGTCATCGGGAACCTCCCTGTGCAGGAAAAGCCGGCAATCGCTCTCTGCTTAAGAGCCGGCAACTGAACGCGACATGAACATTGCAGTCAGATTTCTGACCGCACGTCGCGCTCTTCTTGCCCCCGTCTCGCGGAACTCTCACATCAGCCTCCCGCGCCGGTATAGATATCAAGTATGCCGATCTGCACGTCCTGACCGGCAAGCGTTGCCTCCAGCAACGGCCGCAGCGCCTCGGCGCGCTCGGCATTGTTCATCGAGGCGAGCGCGGCATGCAGGTCGGCCAGATCGTTTTGCGAGAAGATTGCCACCATATGCTCGGCCCCGTAAGGGGGCTTATCCACCTTGAAGCTCTCGTGCACCCCTTCCGAACGCCAATCCCTGGCGGCGTCCGCCGGCGTGGTCGGAATGAATAACTCGACGCGGCCGTCAGGCGGCAGGTTGAACAGCGTGAGATGCGGATATTTGGCGCCCTCGGCGGCGATTTCGACGCGCTCGCCTTTGGCGTAGCGCTGATTGCCGGTGACGAGTTTAGCCTCGATCGGCGAGAGTGCCGCCTGGGACTTGAGCCATTTCAGCGCCGCCCATTTGGAGACGACGCCTTTGATGCTTTGCACGTCGACATTCTCCGCGACCACACCACCAACCACATGCTCGACCTCGCCGTCCGCCACGGACCAGATCAGGTCGGCCGCCGCCTTGTCAGTGACGATGGTGACATAGGGAAGCTCGGCCAGCGGACCCGCCTCGCCGCCCACCACCGCGAGCTTGAGCTTCAGTGCGCCGGCATCTTCCGGCGTCGCCGCTTGCACGCCCGCCTCGCGCAGGGTCACCAGCGGGACGGAGCGTGCGCGTAGCGGCAGCACTTGCGGCGTCTGCTGGCTCTCGACCAGCGCATGCACCGCCGGCACGATGTAGCCGAGCAGCTCGAACTCGCTCACCTCGCCGTCGCCGTCCTTGTCGGCACGGCCTTCGAGCGCGCGCGAGAACGCCCAGCTCAAGGCGCCCCGCTTCTTGCCGTCGATCGTCACCTCCGGGGTGAGCTTGTCCTCAGCCACCGCGCCGACAAAAGTGACGGTGTCGAAATCCGCTTCCGAGAGCTTGGCGAATTCCGCGGGCGCGGGCGTGAGCCGGTCGTCGGTCACGGCCGGGAAATTGCCTTTGCGGAACTTCA
The DNA here is from genome assembly GCA_036257375.1 of Methyloceanibacter sp. Lineage (GTDB taxonomy): Bacteria > Pseudomonadota > Alphaproteobacteria > Rhizobiales > Methyloligellaceae > Methyloceanibacter. The sequence continues at coordinate 71,513 of DATAFR010000143.1, read as the reverse complement.
CGCCGGCGGCGTTCGCGCTGCGCTCCATGCCGCCGGAGTGACAGGAATCGGCGACCAGCACCACCCGCACGCGCTTGTCGTCCGCCTGCTTCATCCATTCGAACAGCTCGTCGTCGACGATCCGCTCGCGCGTGGCCGGACCGCTCGATTGAAATCCGCCGAGCAGGAAATTCTCGTTGAGACCATCGGCCTCGTCGTGGCGTCCGGGCGGCTCACGTTCCCGCGCGCCGTGGCCGGCGTAGCTGAAGACGATCGTGTCGCCTTCCTTCGCTTTGCCGAGCAGCTCGCCCCAGGCCGCCGCGATGCGATCCTTGCTCGCCTCGCCATTGACGAGACGAATGACTTCGCGCGCGCCGAGACGGCGCAGCGCCTGCGCGACGTCGTTCGCGTCGTTCACCGCGCCGTCGAGGTCGTTGGCAGTGCCGGCATAGTCGTCGACGCCGATGACGAGACCGTAGAGCCCGCCAGCGCGCGCAGAAGTGGCGGCGACGATCAGGCAGAGCGCGACCGCGGCTGCGATGCCTCGGCTCCAGATGACGACACGACGCTCACGCATGACCGTCTCGATGGCTCAATAGTCCGCGTCCCCGGGCTCCTTGGCGGGACCATCGGAGCTCGCCTTATCCCCCTCCTCCTCGTCTGCATCCTTTTGCTGCGACTTCGGCACGGCGTCGGGCCGCAGCGGCAGCGCCTTGATGTAGGCGGCAATCGCCTTGCGATCCTCAGGTGTCAGCTCCGCCATGTTCTCCTGCACCGCCGCCATGGTCTCGCCGATTACGTCGAAATCCGGCGTGTTTCCCGTCTCCAGCAGGTAAGCGATGTCGTCTTCGCTCCACTCGCCGAGCCCCTCGTCGCTCGGCGTGATGTTGGGCACCGTGCCGTCGCCTTCGGGATCGGGAGCGCCTGCAAATTCCGTCTCCTTGATAATGCCGCCGAGAAGGTTGCGCGAGGAGTGGCACTCCGAGCAGTGGCCGGGGCCCGTCACCAGGTAGGCGCCGCGATTGAATTCATCGCTTGCCTTAGGGTCGGGAACGAAACTCTCGCCGTCAACGTAAAGCTTGTGCCACAGCCCAAGCCCGCGCCGGATATTGAAAGGAAAACCGAGCTCGTGCGCGGGCACTTCGTTCTTCACCGCAGGCAGGCTGTCGAGATAGGCCTTGAGATCGATCAGGTCCTCGAAGCTCATGCGCTGGTAGGAATTAACCGGAAAGGCCGGATAGAGATAGGAGCCGTCCGGTGCCACGCCATGTTTCATGGCGTTGACGAAATCGATCGTCGTCCAATTGCCGATCCCGGTTTCCTTGTCCGGCGAGATGTTCGGCACATGGAAGGTGCCGTAAGGCGTGTTCAGGCAGCGGCCGCCAGCGAGCGTCTCCTTGTCCTTGGTCTTGAGGTCGTCGCAACCTTTGACCGGCGCCGCGTGACACTCCGCGCAGCCGCCGGCAGTGAACATATATTTGCCATTGGCGAGGTCGGGGGTGTGTGCGGGAAGCGCCGAAGCCGGCATGGTTGCCGGCAGCGTCAGCAGATAAAATGCGATGGCGCCTACGATGGCGAGAGCGAGCAGCGCCAGCAACGCCTTGCGCAAACTTCTCCTCCCTAAAACGGCGCGGCCAATCCGGCCGCTATTCTTTCAGCTTCTCGCGGTAGGTCTGATGGCAATCCTTGCAGACCTTGGTCATGTCGTTGAAGGCCGCGGTGAAGGCACCGTCGCCTTGCGCCGCCGCGCTCGCCGCGCTCGCGCTGGCATCCTTGAGTTTCATGGCGATCGCCTCGAAGCCGGCGAAGTCCTCCCAGATTTTCGCTTTGGCCTCGCTGTCCGCGATCTCGCCATGCGCCGTTCCTTTGGGGAACAGCTTCACATATTTATCCGGAACGCCGTTGATCTCGTTCATCGCCTTGGCGGCAGCCGCAGCGTCGAACGGCTTCACGCCCTTCACCATCTGCCCGCCGAGCTTGGCGGCCGGCGCCACGATGTCCTTCATCAAGTGGCGCCGCTCCTTGACGGCCGCGGCAAGATCCTCGGCCGACATCGCCAGCGTCGTGTAGGCGCCCACTCCGGCGACGACCAAAGCAACCAGCATCACTTTCTGCATGAACCTCTCCAGTTTCACCGGGCACGATCTTCCGCGCCCGCTCCCATCTCAACCTGACGCGATTTGAATGCGGCGTGAGAACGCCTCTTGGCGGGCGGGGACGGCTAGCCCCCTTGGCGGATCATGTAATTGAGCAATTGCGGCGATGGTTGCCCGTTGACCGGCAAGCGATTGTTGTATTGATACTCGCTGATCGCCTCGGCCGTGCGCTGGCCATAGATGCCGTCGGGGGCCCAGGATTGTAGCCGAGTCGAAGCAGAGCCGATTGCGTGTCGTAGACGAGATTGGATCCCGGCGGCGGACCATAGTAAGCGCTGCGCCTGGCGTTGTTCTCGGCCTCGATGGCACCGGCAACCACGCCGACGCCTGCGCCGATCGCGGCACCGCGCCCCGCTCCTTTGCCGCCGTCGATGATGCCGCCGATGATGGCGCCAGCGACGCCACCCTGAATGCCGCGCTTGAGCACTTGCGCTGAAGCCGTGCTTGGCGTGAGCGCGACAGTAACAACGAGCGTGGCGAAAACGGTAAGACTGTGCTTGAGCAAGCAAGCCGCGTGACTAGGCATTGACGTTCTCCTCTAAGCGCTTGGACCCTTCGCCAAGCGCCGTCTGGCCGGTCCCCTTCCGGCGCCTTGCTCCTCGGCACGGCCGGCATTCTGCCACAGTCGCGGGGGCGCCCGCTAGCGGGCAACCCAGGGGGTTCATGGCATGGGGATAGCGCGGCCTTCATGCAGGACGTCCCAGCCCCGCTTGACCGCAGGACGCTCGGCAATCGCCAAATACCAGCGCTTCACGTTCGGGTAGTCGGCGAACTCCACCCTCTGCCAGGCAAAGCGCGAGATCCACGGCCAGATTGCGATATCGGCGATGGAATAGTCGCCGGCGACATACTCGACCTGCGCCAGCCGCCGGTCGAGAACGCGCCAGAGCCGCTTCGCCTCCTTAACATAGCGCTCCTCGGCATAGGCGCTCTTGCCGGGATTGAACTTCACGAAATGATGCACTTGGCCAAGGAACGGTCCGGGGCCGCCCATCTGCCACATCAGCCACTCGACCGCGCGCCACTTGGTCGGAAAATCCTGCGGCCACAGCATCCTGGTCTTCTCGGCGAGATACATCAGGATGGCGCCCGACTCCATCAGCTGCAGCCCGTTGTCGGTATCGACGATGGCGGGGATCTTGTTGTTCGGCGCGATCTGGAGAAAGTCGGGAGCGAACTGCTCGTCCTTGGTGATGTCGACCGGGTGCAGGCGGTAAGGCAGCCCGACCTCTTCCAGCATGATCGACACCTTCTGCCCGTTCGGCGTCGTCCAGGTGTAAAGCTCGATCATCGTCCCCCTCAAATCAGGCGCGCGGCGCAACAGCGCACCGTCCCGCGACGCAACAACGCATGCCCGTGAAACACCGCGCTGTCAAAGGCGTGCGCAGATGCGTTTCGCAGTTGCGGAAAATTTGATTCACTAAGTGTTCATCGCTTGGCCTCCCTATCGCCCAGAACCTGTCGCCGCCACGCCACAGGAGCTTGCTATCCACGGAGTCATGAGCGCGCCAAAGCGACGTGCGCGCCTAGGGAGGATTCGATGCTCAATTGTGCCCAACTCGATCGTCAACAGAAGGGCGCGGCTCCATCACCATCGAGCTCGGCCCGTTATGCGATCTACTACACGCCGCAACCCGGCACCGCGCTCGCGGCCTTCGGCCGCTCGTGGTTCGGCCGCGCCAATGACGGCATCACCCTGCAAGCTTTCTCCGAATCGGGACTGACCGGCACGAGCTTCGCCAAGCTGCAAGCCGCACCCGGACGTTACACCGGCTTGCACGCGCTGTTCCGCGCGCCGTTCACGCTGCGCGATGGCATCGGCGCCGACGCCATCAAATCGCGCCTGATCAATTTCACCGCGCGTCGCAAGCCGGTGGCGACCGGCCCCCTGACTTTGGCGCGCGCCGGTCGCTATCTCGTGCTGCGTCCTGTCGAGGCGAAGCCTTCGCTCGACTGGCTCGCCGCGCAATGCGTAGCGGCCTTCGAGGACTTCGCGGCGCCGCTGACCGACATCGAGCGGGAGAACTTTGCGAACCCCCGTCTCAGCGACCATCAGCGTCTGTTGCTGGAGAGCTTCGGTGATCCGTACGTGCTGAGCGAATATCGCTTCTCGATCACGCTCGCGGGCCCGCTCGACGTCACGCATCTCGAGCGCGTGTCACAGGCGCTTTGGCCAGTGCTCGAAGAGATTTGCGCTTCGGGCGTGACTGTCGACGGTCTGTCGCTGTTCGGCGACAGCGGCGGCAGGTCGCCGACGCGGCTGATCGGCCGCTACCGGCTCGGCGCTCTCGCCTGAGCTTCGCGCCCGCCCAACCCGGTACGAGCCCAAGTTTTGACACATGGGCACAGCACCCTCGTTTCGATAGGGAAACGGGGGTGCCGATGCCCGACTACGAGGAAATCCTCTCCTTCCTTGCCGCCAATCCTCCTCAGCTCGCTGCCGAGCGGGAGCTGCACGCCTCGCTTCTCGAGCTGATCGCTAAATGCTTGCGCTCCGACATGGCGCTGGATGAGGAAGATGAAGTTCTGCTTGAAGGCGCGGCCTCGCGGCGGCTTCGCTGGATGGATCTGAACTGACAAGCAGACTCCGCTGATCTTGGTCTGCCGCGCGCGGCCCCATGCCGCGAGAGTTTGGGACCATGGCATTTGCGCCCACAGGCCATGGGTGCTATTTGAAATGGAGATGGGCCGCCTGGGCGCTGGATGGCCAGCATTTTTCGCACTTTCGGGGGAGTTCCGCGGCATCATGAGGGAAAGCGTCGCCGTCAAGCATTCGGCCGAGCCTCGACTTAAGGCTTCGGCGGACGATGTTGTCCGCAGCTTCATCAAGAGCATCGACAGCGCCGAGCGGTCCGAGCAGCCTTACCGTAACTGGTCGCTCAAGGCCTGCTTCCCCGCCGATGTCGTCGAGGACATTCTGGCGCTGCCTTTCGAGGCGCCCTCGCTCGACGGCATTTCCGGCAAGCGCGAGCTGCACAACAACACCCGCAAATATTTCGATGTCGAGAATCGCGAGAGCTTCCCGGTGTGTGAGGCCGTCGCCCAGGCCTTTCAAAACAAGCGCCTGACAAGTCACATCGAGAAGGTGTTCGGCACCAAGCTCAAGGGCACCTATCTCCGCATCGAGTTCGCGCAGGACATCGACGGTTTCTGGCTCGAGCCGCATACCGATCTCGGCGTCAAGGCCTTCACGCTCCTGCTCTATCTGTCGAAGGATCCGAGCCACAAGGATCTGGGCACCGACATCTATGACGGCGACAAGAAGCATTTCGGCCGCTCGCCGTTTGCCTCCAACGCCGCCTTCATCTTCGTGCCCTCGGACAACACCTATCACGGCTTCGAGAAGCGGAAGATCGTGGGAGTGCGCACCTCGCTGATCATCAACTACGTCACCAACGAGTGGCGCGCGCGCGAGCAGCTCGCCTTCCCAGAAGCCCCACTCACCTGATTGCAATCTTCGGCTCCAGCCGGATAACCGCATGGCCGGGTCCCGGCCATGATCGTTTGTGTCATGCTCGCGACCAGCGCACAGGAGTGAGCCATGAGCAAAGTCGCGTGGATCGGACTTGGAACCATGGGCTTTCCCATGGCCGGCCATCTCAAGACAAAGGGCGGACACGACCTTGTTGTGTTCAACCGCACGCGCGCTAAGGCCGAGGCCTGGGTGGCCAAGTTCGGCGGAAGGTCAGCGCCCTCCCCCGCCGAAGCCGCGGATGGTGCCGCGTTCGTCTTCACGTGCGTCGGCAACGACGACGACTTGCGCGCGGTGACGCTTGGACCCGACGGCGTATTTGAGGCGCTTCGCGCAGGCGCGGTCTTCGTCGACCACACCACCGCGTCTGCCAAAATCGCGCGCGAGCTGCATGAGGCTGCCAAACGGCGTGGCGCCGGCGCGCTCGACGCGCCGGTTTCCGGCGGCCAGTCTGGGGCCGAGAACGGCACGCTGAGCGTGATGGTCGGCGGCGATGAGGCGGATTTCGGCAGAGCCAAGCCCGTGATCGAGGCTTACGCGCGCGCCGTCAATCTGATCGGGCCGCCGGGCGCAGGCCAGCTCACCAAGATGGTCAACCAGATTTGCATCGGCGGTCTCATCGAGGGGCTGGCCGAGGCGCTGCATTTCGCAAAACGCGCCGGCCTCGATGTGGAGAAGGTCGTCGCCACCATCTCCAAAGGCGCGGCGCAGTCCTGGCAGATGGACAATCGCTGGCATACGATGATCGACGGCAAGTTCGATTTTGGCTTCGCCGTCGATTGGGTGCGCAAGGATTTCGCGATTTGCTTCGAGGAAGCCAGGGCGAACGGCGCCGAGCTTCCCGTCACCGCGCTCGTCGATCAGTTTTATGCCGAGATCCAGGCGATGGGCGGCGGGCGCTGGGACACCTCGAGCCTCATCGCCCGGTTGGAGCGAAAATAGCCGCCTACACCCTGCGGTCTTCCACGGCGTAGTCGAGCGGCAGAGCCGTCGTGAACTTGATCTGCTCCATGGCGAAGGACGAGCTCACGTCGGTCAGCTCGATCTTGCTGATGAGCTTCTTGTAGAAGGCGTCGTAGCGCTCGATGTCTGGCACCACCACGCGCAAGAGATAATCGACTTGCCCGCTCATGCGGTAGAACTCGACCACCTCCGGGAAATCCTTCAGCACCTCGTGGAAGCGCTCGAGCCATTCCTGCGTGTGATGGCTCGTGGTGATCGAGACGAACACCGTCACCCCGACATTGACCTTCTTGGCGTCGAGCAGCGCCACGCGCCGCTGGATAACGCCAAGCTCCTCGAGCTTCTGAATCCGCCGCCAGCACGGCGTGGTTGAGAGCCCAATCTGCTTGCCGAGCTCGGCCACCGGCAGAGTGCAGTCCTTCTGCAGGATGTCGAGAATTTTTCTGTCCATCCGATCCAGCATGGGCGACCTTATAATATTTTTGCGGGATTCGAGCATAATGGGGATTCCTTTTGCATTCACCGTAATCTCTATCTTTTTAGTAGATTAATTTTCCCCGATCCGCAAGCGCTAAATTTACAGAAGCCGCCGCACCTCGCGGCGGAGCGCCGGCAGCAGCTCTGTCTCGAACCAGGGATTGGCCTTCAGCCAGGCATTGTTGCGCCAAGAAGGATGCGGCAGCGGCAGCACGCGCGGCCGGCTCTTGCGCCTCAGATGCTGGCGCCAAGCAAGCATCGTCTCTTGCAGAGACTTTCCGGCTTCCTCGGCAAGATGGAAATTTTGCGCGTATGACCCGACCGCGAGCACAAGCTCGATCTGAGGCAGCGTCGCGAACAGTCTGCCATGCCAGAGACCCGCGCATTCGCGCCGCGGCGGCAGATCGGCACCCTTCTCGTCCTGACCGGGAAAGCAGAAGCCCATGGGCACGATGGCGACGCGGCTTTCGTCGTAGAACTCTTGCGGCGTCACTCCCATCCACTCACGCAAGCGATCCCCTGACCGGTCGGTGAAGGGCTTGCCCGAGATATGCACCTTGGTTCCCGGCGCCTGACTGCACACTGCAAGCCGCGCCGTCGAGCTGGCGCGCAATACCGGGCGCGGTTCATGCGGCAGAGGCTTGCCTTGTGGCGCCTCGACGCAAACGCGGCAGGCGCGGATAGCTGCGAGAACGTGATCGAGCTCGGCTGTGCGAGCCGTCCTCATAGGTCGAGCGTCATTCCGTCTTGCGCCATCAGATAGCGCGCGCGATCCACTTTTCCGATATTCGACAACATCTCCTCCCCCATATGGGTGAGGAGCACGCGCTTTGCACCGAGTCTCCGATAATTGGCGTCGATAGTCGCGTAATCGAGATGGATGGGCAGGACGACATCGTATTGGAAGCATTCCGAGATGAAGAGGTCCGCGCCGCGCGCGACCTCGTGCAATATGTCGACCCAACCCGTGTCGCCGGTGAAGGCGAGAACCTTGCCGTCGATCTGAAATCTCAGCGCATAAGGCGGAGCGCCTGAAGGGTGATTCACCTCGAACGGGGTGACGGTGACGCCGCCGACCTCCAGCGGTTCTTGCTCCTCATATTCGACAAATCTCAGCTCGAAACCCCGTTCGCGCTTGGTGAGGTCGGGATAGAGTGCCTCTGCCGCCGTGAGAAAACGCGCCTCGATGCCGCGCGGTCCCGTAACCACCAGCGGCCGCGCGCGATTACTGACATAGATGGCATCGACCAGAAGCCAGGGCAGGCCGCCGAAATGATCGCCGTGCAGATGCGTCACGAACACGGTGTCGATATCGTTCGGCTGAATCCCGAGCCGGCGCATGCCGATCAGCGAGGTAGTTCCGCAGTCGATCAGAAAACTCGACCGCGCGGAGCGCACATGGAACGAGGTCTGTAGCCGCCCGCCGGCGCCAAAGGCATCGCCGCAGCCGATGATGGTCAATCGCATCGTGGCGTGATCTTAACTATGGCTAGTTGCTATTCGCCAGCGCATTGATCGCCGCCTGCGTGGTCCCGCCGAATTTGCCATCGACCGGACCGGAATAGACCCCCTGCTCCTTGAGCTGGCGTTGCAGCGCCTTGCGGAAAGGCAAGCCCCAGGCGGCAGAGTTGGTGCGCATCTGTTCGATGGTGGAGGTGTTTTTGCGCTGGATTGCCTTGATCGCCCATTGGGCTGCTTCCTCCGTGTCTGTCCTCACCCCGCGGCCGGCGGCGAGAAGCCCGGCAAGGTTGTGCATCCCTTGCGGCTCTCCGAGCTCGGCCGCCTTGCGGTAGAGCCGCGCGGCTTCGGCATTGTCGCGCTTCACGCCTTTGCCGTTCTCGTAGAGCCAGCCGAGCGCCACCATGGCGACCGGCTGGTTCATGTCCGCGGCTTTGCGATAGAGACCCACAGCCTGGTCAACGTCCTTCTTGGTGCCGCGTCCATTCTCCAGCATCATGGCAAGATTGGTCATGCCCAGGCTGTTATTGAGATCGGCGGCCTTGCGATAGAGATTGACCGCTTCAGCTTCGTTCTTGGCAACGCCGATGCCCTTCTCGTTCATGTAACCGAGATTGATCCAGGCGTCGGAATAGCCGCGCTCGGCCGCCTTGCGATAGTTCTCCATCGCCTGGTTGAGATCCTTGCCGACGCCAAGTCCCTGCTCGTAAGCGCCGGCCAGCACGTAGAAGGATCGCGGATGGTTGAGCTCGCTCGCCTTGCGCAAGAGACGCACCGCCTCCTGCTCGTCTTTCGCCGCACCGCGCCCGTTGAGGAGCATGACGCTGAGATTGACCGAGGCGTCCGTATTTCCGAGATCGGCCGACTTGCGGTAGAGCCTGACCGCCTCCGCCTCGTCCCTGACAAGTCCGGCACTTCCGAATTCGTAGAGATAGCCGAGATTGTAGATCGCCCAGGGTTCGTTAAGCTCCGCCGCTTTGCGATACCAACGCACGCCTTCGGCTTCGTCCTTGGAAATGCCGACGCCATACACATAGGAGCGAGCGAGCTCGGTCATCGATGTGGCATGACCGGCGTCGGCGCCTTTCCGGAACCAACGGGCCGCTTCCACCTCGTCCTTGCCGACACCGCTTCCGGCCACATAAGCGATGCCAAGCCGGTACATTGCCGGCCCGTCGCCGATATCGACGGCGCGCCGGTAGGCCCTTATGGCGCCGCTGGGATCGGCGCCGCTGAAATTTTGCGCGTAGATTTCGGCAAGGCTCTTGACCGCCACTTCGTCGCCCGCATCGGCGCGATCTCGCAGCCAGCGTAGGAAATCGCTCGGCCCGTTGCCGATCCTCCAGATTTCGAGGCTGACGTCCTTGCCGGACGGCATCTCCATAATTCGCCTGGTCAAGTCACGCGGGTCCTCGACGCTCGCGCCTTCAAACTTGACGATCACGTCGCCGGGCTGAATGCCGGCAAACTCCGCGGGAGCGCCCCGCACCAGCTGCGAGACGGCCGCACCCTTCGCCTCGCTCAAACCCACGGTCTTGGCGAGATCCTCGGTGACCTTGCCGATCTGCACGCCGAGATAGGGCCGGCCCGAGCTGTCGCCCTCGCGCAGCTTGAGCGTCGCTCTGAGCGTCAGCATCCTCGCCTCCGGCTTGGGCGCGGCCGCCCCGGCGGCACTCGGGGCCGCGAGCGCCGCCACCTTTGGCGCATCTGCGGCTGCGCCCTTCTCCAGCCGCTCCATCATAACGCGCGCGAGCGTGGCGAAAGAGCCTGACGGATAGCGGTCGAGATAGGTCTTGAGGATTTGCGGATCGCTGGAATCCTTGACCGAGTTCCAGAAGGCGAGCTCAATGGCGGAATCCGCGCCGCCCTGCGCGACGGAGGGAACCGACGGCGCGGGCGCGGGCGCCGGCATGGCAGCCGGCTTGAAGAAGAACTGGCCGGTGAGCGAGGAATGCTCCCAAGGCACTTGCTTGCCTTGCGTCGATGCGAGCACATCGTTGCGCACCGCGATCATGATGGCGCCGAGATCGACGGCCTCGGCCGGCAGGTGCTTGACCAGCGCCGCGGTGAAGGGCGAGTTCCGTCCCTGCCCGTCGAGCGCGACATTGCCGGGCTGCGTGGCGAAGGCGATAAAGGTGCCGACGCCGGACTCGATCCGCGCCAAGCCCCTGCCGATATTCGCCGAGCGCGTGCCCATGCTGCGCGCCAAGGTTTGCGCCATCGGGTTATCGCGGCAGGCATCGAGCAGCACGATGCTGGTCTTGGTCTCTCGCTCCATTTGCGCCAGCACAAGATCAAGTCTGATCGCATCGAAATCGAGATCGCCCTCGCGCGCGAGCTTCGCGTCGATCGGCACGAGGTAGTTGGTGCCAGCCACCTGCATGCCGTGCCCGGCATAGAAGAAAAGTGCGACATCGGCCCCTTGCAGCGCCTCGCCGAAGCGCCGCACCGTCTCGCGCATCTCGTTCTGCTTGAGGTCGATCCCTTCCACCACCTCGAAGCCGAGGCTCTTCAGCACGGACCCGATATCGGCGGCGTCGTTGCTTGGATTGGCGAGCGCCGGCACATGCTCATAGCTGGCATTGCCGATGACCAGCGCCACACGCTTCTCGGCCTCGGCCCCTGACGTCCCAGCCACAAGCAGGATGAGGACCGCGAAAAGCCTGGCCGCCATGCGCATGACCGAACCTCCGCCCAACCCATGCCCCCTTCTACTATAGCGCGACGGCTTGGCCGTATCAGCACGGGGCGAGAGTAAACGCACCGTTAGGGATTAAGCGAGATAGTTCCAAAGGTCCTTCAGGGGGTCGAGAAGGCAGTCCCGCGGTCTATGCCGTTGGGAGCCCTCGCCTTTTTGTCAGTCGTTTGCGGGTCGAGTGGGGAGCATGTCAGGGAGCGAGTCATCCGAGGCGAACCGAGCCGCATCCGCTCCTGCCCCGATAGACAGCAAGCGGCGCGCCTTCCGCCGCGTGCAAGACGCGCGCGAAAAGCTCACCTATAAATCGGCCGGCAAGCCGGAGTTCGAATACGAGCTCCTGCTGATGTTCGTGAAGAACGAACTCTCAGCCGCCGTCACCACGCCGCTGCTCGCCGTCATTGTCGCCATGGGCGCCATGTTCTGGGCGCCGCCGCGCGAGCTGATCATCTGGCTCGGCACGGTTTTCGTCGCCAAGGGCATTCTCATCGCGCTCTGCCGCCAGTTCATCAGAGCCCCGCGCAACGACGCGCAGACGCCGATGTGGCGCGCCAAGATCACCGCGGCCGAGTTTCTCTATGGCGTCTGCTGGGCCGGCGTCGCCTTCATCAGCCCCGACACGCAGAGCGAGGCGGCACACACCTTCATCTTCGCCTCCATGCTCGTCGTCATCTCGATGCGCATGCTGTTCGCCTCCACGGTGATGCCCATCGTCTACGCCGGCACGCTGCCGATGACGGCGGCAATCGTCATTCGCTTCGCGCTGCTCGACAACCCCTTCTACTGGGCGATGGCGGCGATGGCGGTCGGCGTGCACATCTATTTCATCTGGTTGATGAACGGGCTCAACTCCACCGTCATCGCCATGCTCGAGTTCCGCGCCGAGAAGGACGCGCTGATCGCCGAGCTCGAGCAAGCGAAATCGATCTCCGACGAAGCGCGCGCGCGCGCCGAGGAAGCCAACCTCGCCAAGTCGCGCTTCCTTGCCACCATGAGCCACGAGCTGCGCACCCCGCTCAACGCCATTCTCGGCTTCTCCGAGATCATGCGCGCGGAAATCTTGGGCCCCCACGCCAACCCGACCTATAAGGAATATGCCGCCGACATCCATCAGAGTGGGCAGCATCTGCTCAACCTCATCAACGAGATCCTCGACATTAGCCGCATCGAGGCCGGCCGCTACGAGCTGCATGAGGCGCCCCTCGATCTTGCCGCGGTGGTCGAGGATTGCCATCGGCTGATGCGACTCCGCGCCGAGAACAAGGGGCTGAAGATCGTTGAGGTCTTCGAGGAGAGCTTGCCGCAACTCTGGGCTGACGAGCGCGCCATCCGCCAGATCTGCCTCAACCTCCTCTCCAATGCCATCAAGTTCACGCCTTCAGGCGGCACGATCACGCTGAAGGTTGGACGCACCGGCACTGGCGGCCAATCCTTGAGCGTGAGAGACACGGGCCCCGGCATCCCCGAAAACGAAATCCCCCGCGTGTTGAAGAGCTTCGGCCAGGGATCGCTTGCGCATCAGACGGCGGAAGGCGGAACGGGCCTCGGTCTTCCCATCACTAAGGGCCTGACCGAGCTGCATGACGGCGCCTTTGAGCTGAAGAGCAAGCTCCGCTACGGCACCGAGGTGATCGTCACCTTCCCGCGCAAGCGCGTGATGGAGCCGCTACCGCGCGTGCCAGAGCCGCACGAGCTCCAGCCCGAGCGGCCGAAGCGCGCCGTTTGGCGCGCCGGCAAGCGGTAGACGCCAAGAATTGCTCAGGCCTCGACCGCGCGTCCCCAAGGACCATCGACGACGTTGTTATCGCCCGGCGGCAATGGCTCGCGCTCCGGCTGCACCTGAGGCTCTGCCGCGTCGGGCACGGGCGCCGCGGATTTGACGCCGGCGCGCTGGGGTTTCCGCGCGAGCAACGCGCACATCATGAGCACGGCGCCGAACACCAAGGCGCTGCGCAGCGGCTCGGGCGGAGCGATCTTTCTCCATTCGCGCCACTCGTCCTTCGGCTCGCGCTTGGCGACGAACTCGGCGCGCGCCAGCCTCAGGTAATGAAAATCCGTCATCGCCGCGAACGCCTTCGCCGGCCCGCCGCCGCCATGCACGCCGGGCATCGGCGCCGGCCGGTCATGGCCGAGCCAGAAGCAGCCCGCGAAATCGCGCGTCAATCCGACGAACAGCGCGTCCTCGTTGCGGGAGGACGTGCCGGTCTTGCCAAACACCAGAGCATGGGCGGAGTTGGCCGAACGCGCCGTCCCCTGCTTCACCGGCGCGCGCAGATCTTGCAGCACGAAAGCCGCGGTTCTGGGCGACATCACGCGCTTGCTCTCCTTGACCGCCGGCACGCCGAGCAAATTCCCTTTTGCCCCGATGACGGCGATGAGAAACCGCACCTGCGGCAGGATGCCGTCGTTCTCGAGCGCCGCGTAGGCCCGCGTCAATTTCATCGGTGAGGTCTGCACGCCGCCGATCGGCACGAGCGCGGGCGCGGCGGGCGGAGCGATCTCGAACCGCCTGACGATATCGTTGAGCCGCCCGCCGAGCCGCATGGCGATTTCGGTCCAGGGCCGGTTGCAGGATTGCGCCAGAGCGAAATCGAGCGTGACGGCTCGCTTTGTCAAGCATCGGCTGTTGACCTCTGACGGCCAGTCCGGTCTCCGCAGCGGACGGGTCGAGACGCGTTCCCGCATACTCATCGCCGCTTCGCGCACGCCGATCAGCGGAAACAACTTGCCGGTCGATCCGATCGAGCGAACGATGTCGGTCGCGCGATTCCACTCGCCGCGATAGCTGCAAGACCCGGACACGGCCAGAACCTCTCCGGAGGGGTGCATGAAGAAGCCGGCGGATTGATGCTTGCCGGCGATCGCGCAGATTTGGCCCGCCAGCTTGCGCTGAAATTCGGCGTCCATAAAGACGACGAGCCGGTAGTCCGCGTCGAGGTCGATCCCGCTTGAGCGCGCCTCTCTGAGCGCGAGATCGCGATAAGGCCGAAACTCAAGCCGCGCGTAAACCTCCTCGCCGCGCCGCAGCCTGCCGCCAACGATGCGGCGCTTCAGCTCCTCCCTCGCCTCCTCCGCCGCATCGCCCGTGATCTTCCCCTGCGCGAGCATGAGATCGATCACGCGGAGCGCACCGTTCAGCGCGGCGCCAGGATTCTTGCTCGGATCGCGATTGTTGGGCTCGGGCAGCATGCCGACGAGAAGCGCGGCCTCGGGTAGCGTGAGCTCCTGCGCGCGCACCCCAAAATAATACCGGGCCGGATCGTCGAAGCCGTACATGTTGCGCGCATGCGGCACGGCATTCATGTAGCGGTTTAGGATCTCCGGCCGCGGAAGCAGCGCGGAGATCCGGACCGCGAGCACCGCTTCGAGCAATTTGCGCTGGAGACTGTCCTCCTTCTTCAGGAACAGCGTGCGCGCGAGTTGTTGCGTCAGCGTGCTGCCGCCCTGGCGGTTCCCCAGGAAATATTGCCAGACCGCGCGTGCGGTCGAACGCAGCTCGAGCGCGCCGTGCGAGAAGAAGCGCTCGTCCTCGCTCGCGACCACTGCATCCTTCAGCACTTGCGGAAAATCGTGCGCGGCCAACCGGGTCGGGCAGATCATATGCTCGGTCGCGACTCCGCCCCGGCTCACATGCTCGATCTGGCAGGAGGTCAGGGTCGTCTCGAGCAACTTTCCGCTTGGAAGATCCCAGCGGCCGCTATGGGCGATCGTGCTCACCAGGAGGAGAGACCCCGACCAGGCCAGGGCCACGAGCGCGGCCACGCCAAGGATGGTACGAAACTTGAACAGCCGCTTCGCGCTGAAGGGGCCTTGCGGTGTCGGGCCGCTGGCGGTGCGACGCCAAAAAGCAGGGAAATTCAAGGTGTTTCCCGGGAGGCTTACGTGAAAGTCTCGAGGGAAACCCCCTCAGACCGGCCGAGGACCCTTCGGCCTTACTCAAGATAATCAGCCCACCATGGCCAAATCATGCAAGCGAAATTGCCCAGTCGCAGCCGAGCATCCACGAATTTCACCGATTCAGCACACTCAAACCGTGAATCGCCGGGACCCGGGCCATGACGAGGGCATTGGTGCGAGCAAACCGCCCTTTTGTCGGCCAAAAGTCGGGGTTAGACTAGGCTAGGCACGAGGCCGCATCTTCGCGGCCATGAGGGAAACACGGGGAATGAAGCGCTCCCGGCTTATCGCCGTCACCTTGCTCTCGGCCGGCCTCGCTTGCGCGCTTGCCCTGCCGGCACGTGCCACCATTCTCATCCAGATCGACAAGCCGAGCCAGGTCATGACCGTCACGGTCGACGGCCAGGTTGCCTATCGCTGGCGCGTGTCGACTGGCGCCACCGGCTTCTCCACGCCGCCCGGCACCTACAAACCCTTCCGCATGGAGGTGATGCATTACTCCCAGGAATGGGACAATGCCGGCATGCCGCATTCGATCTTCTTCACTTCGCGCGGGCACGCCGTGCATGGCTCCAACCATCCCGGCCTCGGCACGCCGGTCTCGCATGGCTGCGTGCGGCTCTCGCTGGGGAACGCCTCCACGCTGTTCCAGCTCGTCAACGCCCGCGGCATGGCCGACACGACGGTCGTCGTGAGAGGGCCCGATCCTCCCGGCTACTTTGCCGCTACCCAGATACCGAAGCGGAAGCAGCCCAGTTACGGGGCAGGCGTCGGGCCGTTTCAGTGGCTCTTCGGAGGTTCGCGCTAGCCTTCTGACCTGGGCGCTCCGGCTTCGCGCGTGGAGCGTGTGCGACCGCGATTGCCCGGACCCCCGCCGATACCTACATTTGAGGGGGACCATCAGCCGGGCGAAACTCTCCTTGGAAACCCCTTGCGTCAATGTCTGCCTGCTCGACGACGAGACGGGGCTCTGCGTCGGTTGCGGACGCACGATCCAGGAGATCGCAGGCTGGCGGCACTGAGCGATGCCGAGCGGCGCGCCATCATGGCGACATTGCCCGCGCGTATGCGGCGGCTCGACGAGGTGAAAGGCTGATCGCGTGACGACCTGGCTCGCTCTGTTCATCGTGGCTTTGGCCGCCATGCTGCTCGTCTCCAACGAGTCCGGCATGATCGCGGGGCTCGACAGCACGACCTTCGGCTATGTCGCCTTCTTTCTTGCACTCGTCGTCTTTGTCGGCGGCGGATTGCTGGGCAGCTATCGCGGCCGCATCGGCTCGATGGTGCGCGATGCCATGACCTGGCTCGCGCTAGGCCTCGGGCTGATCGCGGTCTATGCCTATAAAGACGAGCTGATGCCGATCGCCGCGCGCGTCGTGGGCGAGCTTCTGCCCGGCAGCGCCATGACCGTCGAGCAGAGCTCTGGCGGGCTCACCGAGGTCAAGATCCGGAAGCGACTCGACGGGCATTTTACCGCCATCACCAAGGTGAACGGCAAGTCGATCTCCATGATCGTCGATACCGGCGCCTCGAGCATCGTGCTCACGCCGGAAGACGCGAAGAAGGCCGGCATCGATGTCGGCGCGCTAAGCTACCGCGTGCCGGTGCTCACCGCCAACGGCCGCACCGTGGCGGCGCGGGTGCGGCTCGCCGAGGTCGCCATCGGCCCGCTCGACCGGCGCGATGTCGACGCCCTCGTTGCCCAGCCGGGGGCGTTGACCCAGAGCCTGCTCGGTATGAGTTTCTTAAGCCGCCTGCGCTCCTATGAGTTCTCCGGCGATTTCCTGCGGTTGCGCGGCTGAAAAAACCGCGTTTTCTGCACCTTTCCTCCGGAGCGACAGGTCATGGGCTCGGCGTCGAAACATGTGCTGCACGAGGCGCTCGTCTGGGGCGCGGTGGGGCTCGTGGGCTTCGGCCTCTTCTATTTCTTCGACGATATCAGGGCGGCGCTCGGCCCCGCTGCCGACACCGCGTCGGCGATCGTGGCGCGGCAAGAAAGCGCGACGGATAAGCCCAGCTTCGCTCGCGAGGTGCGGCTGAAGGCCGACCCGCGCGGCCACTTCATTTTCGATGCTGCCGTCAACGACCGGCAGGCGACCTTCATGGCCGATACCGGGGCAACGCTCGTGGTGCTCACCTATGAGGACGCCGCGCGTCTCGGCCTCTCGCCGCAAAGCCTCGATTTCACCGGCATTGCCCAGACCGCCAACGGTGTATCGCGCGTGGCGCCGGTCACGCTCGATCGCGTGCGCATCGATGATATCGTGGTGCGCAACGTGCCCGGCGCCGTCGCCGAGCGGGGCGCGCTCGACACCAATCTGCTCGGTATGAGTTTCTTGGGTCGGCTGAAAAGTTTCCAGATGCAGGGGCGCGAGCTGGTGCTGATGCAATAAGGGCGATCACACTACCGGCACGCCGCCCGGATGCTTCGCCTTGTGCTCGGGCTCGACATGGATGGTGATGACCGCCTCCGGCAAGTCGGCCTTCAGCGCCTCCTCGATGCGATCGCAGATGGCATGCGAATCGGCGACGCTCATCGTCCCCGGCACCACCAGGTGGAACTCGATGAAGGTGGTGCGCCCGGCATGCCGCGTGCGGAGATCGTGCGCCTCGAGCGCCCCTTCCGCCTCTTTCGAGATCGCGTGGCGGATTTTCTCCAAGAGGTCCTTGGACACCGCCTCATCCATCAACCCGCCGATCGACTTGCGCATCAGCACCCATCCCCACCACAGGATGTGCAGCGCGACGAGACCCGCGATGATCGAATCGAGCACCAGCCATCCGGTGAATGCGACCAGCGCCACACCCGCCAGCACGCCGAGCGAAGTGATGACGTCGGTAAAGAGATGCTGCGCGTCGGCGAGGAGCGCCGGGGAACGGCGGCGGCGCCCGACGCGGAACAGGAGGAAGCACCACACCACATTGATCGCCGTGGCGAGACCGTTGATGGCAAGGCCGAGCACCGGAGCGTCAATCAGCTGCGGCTCCAGATAGCCGAGATATGCCTTGCGCAGAATCGCAAGCGCGGCGACCACGATCAGCACCCCCTCGATGACCGCCGACAGATATTCGACCTTGTGGTGACCGTAGGGATGGTTGGCGTCCGGCGGGACCGCGCTCAGCCGCACGGCGAGAAAGGCGGCGATGGCCGTGGCGACATTGACGATGCTTTCCGCCGCATCGGAATAGAGCGCCACGCTGCCCGTGACAGAGTAGGCGGCATATTTCAGCGCGAGCACCAGCACGCCAACGGCAATGCCGCCAAGGGCCAGCCTGATGACCTGCTTCATGTTGGCAAGCTCGCGCTGTTGGAATCCCGGAATTCCCCAAGCCTCATGGGGAACGCGTCGCACCTAGAGGTGTTGCGCGGCCTGCGCAAGTCTCATCTTTTCGATTGCAACTCGCTTGCATTAAGAAGGTTCTAGCGTCAGCAGCCTGCATCGGCTTACCGAGGCGGAACTTCGAGCGCCGCTCGCTGTTGGATCAGCGGCGAAAATCGCCTAAGAGGGGTTATGTTTCCAAAGCCGCGCCAAGACCTCGTCCCGAACACCGCCGAATTCGAGCGCCTGCCCTTCGTCAAGGCGACCGGCTTCCGCGAATATGATGCACGCTGGCGCTTTCCCGAAGAAATCAACCTGCTCGGCCTTGAGGCCGTGGGCCTCGGTCTCGCAACCCTCATGCGCGCGCGCGGCGTTCCGGTCCGTGTTGTGGTCGGCCACGACTACCGCTCTTATTCGGCGGCGGTCAAAGCGGCGCTGACCACGGGCCTGCTCGCGGGCGGCGCCGAGGTGCACGACATTGGCCTCGCGCTCTCGCCCATGGCCTATTTCGCGCAATTCGCACTCGACGTCGAAGGCGTGGCGATGGTCACGGCCAGCCACAACGACAACGGTTGGACCGGGATCAAGATGGGCATGCAAAGGCCGCTGACCTTCTCGCCCGACGACATGACCGCCCTCAAGGAGCTGGTATTCAACGCTCAGTTCACGCCCGCCGAGCAGGCTGGCCGCTACGTCTTCGTGCCCGACATCACCGAGCGCTACATGGCCGATCTTCTCAAGCGGCCGAAATTGCTGCGCGCCTTGAAGGTGGTGGTGTCCTGCGGCAACGGAACGGCCGGCGCGTTCGCCCCGCGCCTCATTTCCGAGCTTGGCGCGACCGTGATCCCGCTCAATTGCGAGCTCGACTACACCTTCCCGGCGCACAATCCCAATCCCGAGGACCTCGGCATGCTCAACGCCACGCGCGACGCCGTGCTCGAGCACAAGGCCGATCTCGGGCTCGCCTTCGACGGCGACGGCGATCGCTGCGGGGTCGTCGACAACGGGGGCGAGGCGATCTTCGCCGACAAGGTTGGCGTGATGCTCGCCCGCGACATCGCCGCCCGCAACAAGGGCGCGCTGTTCGTCGCCGACGTGAAATCGACCGGTCTCTTCCTCACCGATCCGGTTTTGAAGCAGCACGGCGCCACCACCAAGTTCTGGAAAACCGGCCATTCCTACATCAAACGCTACAGCCACGAGACCGGCGCTCTCGTCGGCTTCGAGAAGTCGGGACACTTCTTCTTCAATCCGCCGATTGGGAGGGGCTATGACGACGGGCTGGTGGCCGCGCTCGCCGTGCTCGACATGCTCGACCGCAATCCGGACAAGACGCTTGCCGAATTGAAGAACGCGCTGCCGCGCACCTGGCAATCGCCGACCATGTCGCCGCATTGCGACGACGAGCTGAAATATGCGGTCGTCGACCGCGTGGTCGATCATTTCAAGAAAGTCGCTGCCAATGGCGGCGAGCTTGCCGGGCAGAAGATCCGCGAGCTCATCACCGTCAACGGCATCAGGATCGTACTCGACGACGGCACCTGGGGTCTGGTGCGCGCGTCATCCAACAAGCCCGAGCTCGTCGTTGTGGTCGAGAGTCCGACGTCCGAGGCCAACATGCGGTCGATCTTCGCCGCGATCGACGCCGAACTCGCCAAGCATCCCGAGGTCGGAGAGTACAATCAGAAGATCTAGGCGAGGCTCGCGAGCGACACAGAACCGTCAGCGGGCTGTCGCAAATCTGCAAAGCGAATCTGCTTCTTTGCCCGCGCGCCATGAACGAATTCGATTACACCAGTTTGGTCTTTGCAGCAGGTTTCACCGCCGGCGCCACGCTCGATCTCCTTCTCCTGCGCACCTATCTCGCCCCGCCCTTCCGCATCTGGCCGACGCCGGAGCCGGGCAGCTGGCAGAGCCTGACCTTCTGGGGACTGTTTCGCGGCGGCATGGTTCTGACTTTCGTCGTCGCTTTATTGGATTGGAATAGCGCGGGCCTGCTCGCTGCAAGCCGCTTTCTGATTGGCTTGCCGCTATTCCTTGTCGGCTTCGGCATCACCGTGTTCGGTTATTTCAATCTCGGCCTCGGCAACACCTATTGCGGTGCCGACGGCCTGGTGAGTCACGGCCTTTATCGCTTCAGCCGCAACCCGCAATATGCCTCCTCCATCGCCGGGCTGGCGGGCGTCGCCATCTGCGCCAATTCCTGGCTGACGTTGCCGTTGGCCGCGCTGATGAGCGGCGCCTATGTGCTGATGGCGCTGGTCGAGGAGGCTTGGCTCGAGCAGCGTTACGGCGCGCCCTATCGCGATTATTGCTCGCGCACCGCGCGCTTCGTCGACATTCCCGAGTTGTTCAGCCTGATCGAACGTAAGAAGCCCTCGCGCCAGACAAGCTGACCCAGACCACTACTCGGCGGCGACGGCACGAGGACGCCCTTCGCCCGCAACGATCGTCCGCGCGGCACACAGAACCTCGACGTCTGCACCATCCAGATGCGCATTCTCGGCAAGATGCCGCCGGAAGGCGCGTGCGCGCGGCTGCCCGTGGAACAGCCCGAGAATGTGGCGCGTCATCTGATTGAGCCGTGCACCCTGCGCAAGCTCGGCTTCGATATAAGGCACGAAAGCATCCAGCACATCGAGCCGTGACGGCGGCGTCTCGTCCGAGCCGAACAGAGTGCGGTCGACCTCGGCCAAGAGAAACGGATCGGCATACGCCGCCCGGCCAAGCATGACGCCATCGACGTGCGGGAGTTGCGCTTCGGCTGCGGCTAATGAATCGATCCCGCCGTTCAATACAATCTCAAGCTCTGGCCGGCGCTGCTTCAGCCGATAGACGCGCAAATAATCGAGCGGCGGCACGTCGCGGTTCTCCTTCGGGCTCAGCCCCTTCAGCCAGGCCTTGCGCGCATGCACGATGAATGTGCGGCAACCGGCTTGCGCGACGCCGTCGACGAAGCGATCGAGGCTCTCTTCGGCATCCTGGTCGTCGATGCCGATACGGCACTTCACCGTGACTGGAACGCGCGCCGCTTCGCCCATCGCCGCAACGCATTCGGCGACAAGATCGGGCTCGGCCATGAGGCACGCGCCGAACCGTCCCGACTGCACGCGGTCCGACGGACAGCCGACATTGAGATTGATCTCGTCATAGCCTTCATCGGCGCCGATCTTCGCCGCTTGCGATAGCCTCCTCGCATCGCTGCCGCCAAGCTGGAGCCCGACAGGATGCTCCGCCGGCGAGAAGCCGAGCACGCGTTCGCGATTGCCGTAAAGCACCGCCTCCGCGGTCACCATCTCGGTGTAGAGGAGGGTCCGCCGCGAAATGAGCCGTAAGAAATAGCGGCAGTGGCGGTCGGTCCACTCCATCATCGGCGCGACAGAGAAACGATGGGAGTCAGATTTCAACGGCTTGGACTCTGCAGCGGAATCAATTCGTGAACTTCTCACAGACGTCACCCGAAACGCTCGCCCCAATTGTAGAGCGCCTTCAACACTGGCCCAAGCGCCTTACCTTTGTCGGTCAGATAATATTCGTAGCGCGGCGGATGATTCTCATAAAGGCGCGCCGCAATCACGCCCCTTTGCTCGAGCGTCTTGAGCCGCGCCGAGAGCGTGTTGGGTGCAACCCCGCCCAGGCCCTTTTCCAGCTCCTGGAAGCGCAAAGGTCCCTTGCGGAACAGGTCGCGCAGCACCAGTAGCGACCATTTCTCGCCGATGACATCCAACGCCCGCGCCACCGGGCAATCGCCGCCATAACCGTTTGCCATCAGCGCTACATAGCCAAGCCCCTTGACGAAATCAAGTAGCTCGCTATTATATAGTAACTTGCTAAATAATAGTTACATCGCAATCTGGAAGGAGGCTTGTCATGACTATCCTCACCTACCTGCCCTCTTTCGCCTTCATCGTCGCCGCGGCGGCCGCAGCCACCATCCTTTACGGCCTCAATCGGGCACTCGCCGACGCTTCATGGCCCACGTCGGAGCGACAACGGACGTTACGCATCTCGGCAATCATTCTGCTCGGTTGGCTCGCCCTGTCGATTGGGCTCGCCGCGAGCGGCGCTTACCAAGTGGGTCCCAGCGACATTCCCACGATCCAGTACGGCATCCTGGTGCCGATTCTGATCGGTAGTCTGTTGCTTTGGCGATCGGAGACCGTTGCGCGCACTCTCGAAGCCGTGCCGCAACGATATCTCATCGGCGTGCAACTTTATCGCGCGCTGGGTAGCATCTTCCTCGTTCTCTATGCAGGCGGAAAGCTGCCAGGTCTGTTTGCCTTACCTGCCGGCTTCGGCGACGTCGCCATAGGCCTGCTCGCTCCTGTCGTGGCGCTCGCCTATGCGCGCGCGCCGAGCGACACGGCAGGTCTGGTCAGGACATGGAACGTGCTCGGCATCCTGGACCTCGTCGTCGCGGTGACGACCGGATTCATAACCGCGCCGTCACTCATTCAGCCGGTCGTGACCTATCCGAACAGCGAAATGATGACGGTTCTGCCGATGGCGCTGATCCCCCTATTTCTGGTGCCGCTGGCGATCGTGCTGCATATCGCCTCTCTGACGAAGCTGCACCGCGCGACAGCGCCAAAAGGCAACCGGATGGCAAGCGCGTCGGCTTAGCTACATTCACAGCGAAGCAGCCTCGCGCTCCTCGCCGGACCGCTTTTTCATTGCAGTTCCGAACCCGTCTCCGGCGTCGCCACCGGATGCGGCTTCGAGATCATGTAGGCCGCCACATCCCAGGCCTGCTGCACGGTGAGCACCGGCTCCCGGTAGTCGATGCCGAACGGCATGTTGTCGCGGATATAGGAGGCGGCATACGCCGTCTTGGCCATGCCCGCCCCCGCATTGAAGCTCGCATCGCCCCAGAGCGGCGGGATGGTATAGCCGACCGCTGGCGGCTGGCGCGGTTCACCTTGCCCGTCTTCTTTATGGCAACTCACGCAGAGCTTGGCATAAACCGCCTCACCCCGTCTTGCATCGGGCGGCAGCTCTGGTGTCGCGATCGGCCGTAAGCCCATGCCGGCGACGCGCACACCCTCCGGCGAGCCCTGGCCGACGAATTTAAAATAGGCGACCAGAGCATCCATTTCGCGGCTCTCGCGCGGCAGGTCCTTGCCGTTCATGCTCCGCCGCATGCAGCCATTGATGCGCTGCGTCAACGTCAACACTTGATCATCGACCATCATAGGAAAGCTCGCAAAGGTCGAGACGAAGGGTGCCGCGAAAGGTTGTAGCCCCGCACTGAGATGGCAATTCTGACAAGCCAAATCATTGCCGGCATAGCGCATCGCGGGATTGCTGGCATTCTTGCCGATATGCTGCGGCGTGTTGACGATGAGTTCCCGGCCGTAGCGGATGAGGTCGTTCTCGGGCCCTGGCCCTAGCTTGGCGATGTCGACCGTGTACCAGTTTTTCTGAATGCCCCACAGGTAATAGCCGGCCCCCACACCGGCGGCCGCCGCTGCGGCAAGCAAGACGGCGATCAGGAGTCCCTTCAGCATGTCCTTGGAAACCTATGGCGGCCGCGAGATGCAGAACCCATATTGTTGAGTCGTAGCGAAGGCGAACCGCCGCGACTCGGTGCTGCATAGATTTTCACCACAAACTCCCGATGACAATGGGCCGGAAACCGGCTCCTGTTGATTGTGCTCGAGGAGAATGCTGCAACGCCGCCGCCGTGGCGCATTGTCGGCGACTTGGAAGAGGGTTGACCGCATGAACCGCGCAGACATGGCCATGGCGATCGATCCCGTCTGCGGCATGACGGTCGATCCCGGCGCCGGCAGACCGGCCCAGGAGTATCGCGGCCAGACTTATCATTTCTGCTCTGACGGCTGCCGTATCAAATTCGCCGCCGAACCGTCGCGCTATCTCGACAAGGAGGGCGAGCCCGAGCCGCTGCCCAAAGGCACGCTTTACACCTGCCCGATGCACCCCGAGATCGTGCAGGAGGGGCCTGGCCATTGCCCGATCTGCGGCATGGCTCTCGAGCCGATGGGCGTGCCGCCCGAGCACGAGCATGGCGGTCATCCGGAGCTCGTCGATTTCACGCGCAGGCTCTGGGTCGGCGTGCCGCTTTCGCTCGCCCTCGTCGCGCTCGACATGGGTGCGCATGTGTTCGGCGTCGATCTCCTCCCCTTCCTTTCGCCGCACGCTGAGCAATGGCTGAAGCTCGCGCTCGCCACGCCAGCGGTCTTGTGGTGCGGGTGGCCGTTCTTCGTGCGAGGCCTCGAGTCGCTCCGCTCCGGCTGGCTCAATATGTTCACGCTGATCGCGCTCGGCACGGGCGCGGCCTATCTGTACAGCCTGGTTGCGACGCTCGCGCCGGGGCTTTTCCCGGCCGCCATGCAGGACGCGCACGGTCTGATCCCGACATATTTCGAGGCAGCCGCCGTCATCGTGGCGCTGGTGCTGCTCGGCCAGGTGCTCGAGCTCCGGGCTCGCGAAAGAACCGGGGGTGCCATTCGCGCGCTGCTCGATCTTGCGCCGAAGACTGCGCTTCGCGTGCTGAGAGACGGCAAGACGGAGACCATCCCGCTCGCCGACGTCAAGGTCGGCGATGTGTTGCGGGTAAGGCCGGGTGACAAGGTTCCCATCGACGGCACGATCATCGAAGGCCGCAGCGCCGTCGATGAATCGATGCTGACCGGAGAATCGATCCCCGTCGAGAAGACTGTCGGCGACCGGGTCACCGGCGGCACGCTGAACGGCAGGGGCAGCTTCGACATGCGGGTCGACCGGACCGGCGCGGAGACCACGCTTGCCCAAGTGGTGGAGATGGTCGCTTCGGCGCAGCGCTCGCGCGCTCCCATTCAGGCGCTTGCCGACACCGTCTCGAGCTATTTCGTGCCGGCCGTGATCGTGGTGGCCATCCTCGCCTCCATCGCCTGGTTCTTCCTCGGGCCGGCGCCGCAGCTCGCTTACGCGTTGGTGGCAGCCGTTACGGTGCTGATCATCGCTTGCCCATGTGCGCTCGGACTTGCCACCCCGATCTCCATCATGGTCGCGACCGGTCGTGGTGCGCAAGCCGGCGTGCTCGTGCGCAACGCGGCGGCGCTGGAGCGGCTCGCTTCCGTCAACACGCTCATCGCCGACAAGACCGGAACTTTGACCGAAGGCAAGCCGGCACTGACCGGGGTTGAGACCACGCCGGGCTTTCGGTCCGACGAGGTGTTGCGGCTCGCCGCGTCGCTCGAGGCTGGAAGCGAGCACCCGCTGGCGACCGCCATCCTGCGCGGCGCCGAAGAGCGGGGTCTCGAGCCGGCCAAGGTCGAGGACTTCGAGGCCGCGACCGGCCAAGGGGTGAAGGCGCGCATCGACGGGCGCGGGGCCGCGCTCGGCAACGCGCGCCTGATGCAAAGCCAAGGCACCGACATTGCGCCGCTCGGCAAGGCAGCGGAGGCGCGACGCAAACAGGGCGAGACGGTGATGTTCTTGAGCGTCGACGGCAAGCTTGCCGGACTCGTCGCCGTGGCCGACCCAATCAAGGCCACGGCGCGCGAGGCCATCGCCAAGCTGCATGCCCTGGGGCTCGAGATCGTCATGGCGACCGGCGACAACGAGACCACCGCCAAGGCCGTCGCATCCAGGCTCGGAATCGACCAGGTGAGAGCCGGCATGCGGCCCGAGGACAAGCTTACACTGATCGATGAGTTGCAGCGTAAGGGCCGCGTCGTCGCCATGGCCGGCGACGGCGTCAACGATGCGCCCGCTCTGGCGAAGGCCGATGTCGGCATCGCCATGGGCACCGGCGCAGACGTCGCCATGGAAAGCGCAGGGCTGACCCTGCTCAAAGGCGATCTCCGCGGCGTGGTGCGCAGCGTCAACCTCGCCCGCGCGACCATGCGCAACATCAAGCAGAACCTGTTCTTCGCCTTCGTCTACAACGCGCTAGGTGTGCCGATCGCCGCCGGCGTGCTCTACCCCGCTTTCGGCATTCTGCTTTCGCCAATCATCGCCGCAGCGGCCATGAGCCTCTCGTCGGTCTCGGTTGTGGGCAACGCGCTCCGCCTGCGCAACGTCGAGCTGGACTAACCGCAGGCTACGGCACAACCCCGACATTGCCGCCGCCCGGCGGACCCGCGGTGGGCGCCGGCCCCCGCGGGAGCCGCGGCAGATAGGTCGACAGCGAAACGACTCTCCGCCATGTGGCGAATTCGTTGAAGGGCGTGCGCTCGATCAGCGCCAGCGCCACGGCCGCGAGGAAAGGTAGGCTCTGCACGAGCAGCACCGCGCTAAACACGGAGATCTCGTACACTCGCTGGTCGTTGGTGACGTAGAGCGTCAGCGAGCCGAGCACGAGCAAGCTCCCGAGCACCGCTTCCCACAGAGCGGGAAATGCTTTGCCCCAGCGCGATGCGCCGCCTTTCGCTGTGCGCTCGAACGGCAAACCATCCTTGATCACCCCGTCTGCCACTGCGCGGCCGACCGTGAACTGCAGGGCCATGGCCGAAAGCGCGGCGCCGAGCGAGGCGAAGAGCGGCGCCTGCACGCGCGTGCGGTAGAGCACCATGAAATGCAACAGCGTGACCGCGAAGGTCGCAAGCACCGGCAGCGTCAGCACCGCCTCGGGCACGGCAATGCCGAGAAAGGCGACGAGCGGCATCCACAGCAAGTTCAGAATGGCGATGAGAACGCCAAGCGCCTCGGCGCCGAGCCATGTGAGCCAGCCGAACAGATATTGGCTACGCTGCTGCGGCGTCAGCCGGCTGGCGCCAGGCAGGAAGGCGCGCCAGTGCTTCTTGACAAGCTGCACGCCACCATAGGCCCAGCGGTGCCGCTGCCGCTTATAGGCCGCGAAGTCGCACGGCAACAGCCCCCAGCCATAACGGGTCTGCGTGTAATGCGCGCGCCAGCCTCGCTCGAGCAAGGACAGCCCGAGATCGGTATCCTCGACGATGGTATCGCTCGACCAACCTCCGGCCGAAGCAAGCGCCTCGCGCCGGATCAGGCACATCGTGCCATGCACGATGATGGCGTTGGCTTCGTTGCGCTCGACCATGCCGATATCAAAGAAGCCAGCATATTCGCGATTCATCGCCACCTGCATGATGCTGCGTGAGGCATCGCGGTGATCCTGCGGTGCCTGCACGAGCCCCACTGCAGGGTCGGCGAAGGCCGGAACGAGATCCTTGAGCCACTCGGAAGACACAACGTAGTCCGCATCAAGCACGCCGATGATCTCGGCTTCGGGGGCTGTATGCTCGAGCGCCAGCCTGAGGGCGCCCGCCTTGAACCCTTCGAGTCGGTCGGCGCGCACGAATTTGAAGCGCGGCCCAAGCAGCCGGCAGTGATCCTCGATCGGCTCCCAGAACGCGGGGTCGGGCGTGTTGTTGATCACCACCACGCATTCGAAGTTCGGCCAGTCGAGTTGCGCCACGCTATCGAGCGTCTGCCGCAGCATCTCCGGCGGCTCGCGATAGGCGGGAATGTGGATCGAGACGAAGGGGAGCTTCTCGGGTAGCCCGCCGCCCCGCGCGAGAAGGCGCCGCGGCTTGGCACCGAACAGGATGGCGGCAAGCTCCTCGATCCGCCGCTTCATGATCATGATCAGCGGCACCAGCAGTCCCGCGCCGGCGAACAGCGCGATCTGCGAGCCAAGCACGAAATAATGCGTGACCCAATAGTCGACCACATTGGCGGACCAAGCGCCGATGGCCTGTGCCGTGAGCGCGAGCACGCCCGCCTGCGCCAAGGTCACGCGCGGGATGGCAAAGACCGGGATCGACAGCAAGATGCCGATGCCGAGTGCGGCGATCACCTTTAGGAGGAAGTTCGGCTCCTCGACCGTTCCGGCAAAGGAGAATTTCGGCTGGCGATCGGCGTTGAAAATTCCCCAATAGGGACCGACGCTTCCTTCGGCCGTCTTCCACGGCTGATCGAAGGCCTCGACGATCGAATAGTCGATGCCCATGGCGTCGGCGCGCGCGACGAAGTCGCGCACGACATCGGCCTGAGTAAGCGGGCTCGGCACCGCATCCTTGCGATTGAGTCCGGCGCTTGGCCAGCCGAACTCGGCGATCACGATGCGTTTTCCGGGATAGGCCTGCCTCAGCCGCTCATAGCCGTTGAGCGCATGGTCGACGGCGCGGGAGCCGGGAATGCCTTCCCAGTAAGGCAGGATGTGCACGGCGAGATAATCGACCGCGGAGGCAAGCTCGGGATATTCGAGCCAGACATTCGGAACCTCGGCGGTCGTCACCGGCACCCTGACCTCGCGCTTCACGCGCTGAATCTTGGCGATCAGGTCCTGGACCGTGTGATCGGCGTTGTATTCCGGATTGCCCTGGTGCAGTTCCTGCGCGCGGAACACCGCCTCGTTGCCGACGATGACGCTGTCGATGTTCCGATACTCCTTGGCGAGCGCGATCGCGCTTTCGATCTCGCGCTCGTTCTGCTCCTCCCACTCGTTGATCCATGCGCCCAGCGTGACACGCAACCCGACTTCGGCGGCGAGCGGCGGCACGCGGTCGAGACCGTTGCTGACACTATAAGTGCGAACCGAGCGCGTGTAGGGGGCGATGGCGGCAAGGTCGGACCTGATCTGTGCCTCGCTCGTCTTGTCGCTCTCGCCGTCATGCTTCGGATTGATAGGCGAGAAAGAAATCGAGGGGAGCGCCCCATTGGCATTGGGGGGCGACACCTGCTCATGCATGAGCAGCCACACCGATGCATGGAGCGCGGTCGCGAGGGCGACCACAACGGCGACAAGAGCGTTGCGCATTGTTGTGAAATCTCGTTGGAATTCGGCCTGCCCTGTCCCCCTCGGCCGTAGCCGCAGAGAAGCCTGCAGTCCCCTCCCTAAACCCTTTTAGTTCGGTATTGTTCCGGGTTTTGTTGTCGCGCCGATCGTGGCTTGGCTCGAAGCTGTGGTTTCTCCATCTGGTGTGATCCAGCAGGCGTGGACGCGGGACGCAAGCCGGTCGGCGGCCTTCGGATCGATTGGCCCTTG
Source organism: Methyloceanibacter sp. (assembly GCA_036257375.1). Lineage (GTDB taxonomy): Bacteria > Pseudomonadota > Alphaproteobacteria > Rhizobiales > Methyloligellaceae > Methyloceanibacter. The sequence continues at coordinate 42,139 of DATAFR010000143.1, read as the reverse complement.
TTCAATCACGCAACGAAACACAAGCTTCAGATGCTCCGACGAGCAATTGAAGCGGTCGTAAAGGTCCATATAACGGCGCGCGGTATCGATGTCGTCGCGCCACAAGAGACTCGCGATGCGTCGCCCCGTCCAAACGCATTCGGGTGCGCCGGCCGAGCTCGACAGCTTGGCTGCCGCCTCGCGATATTCCGCGATGATCCTTGCCGCCTCTTGCTGAGCCGCCTGCTCAGCCGCCTTCTGCTCGTCGGCGGCCTTCTCCTCCGGTTTCTTCTCGGCTTGCGCCTGCTCGGGAGGCTTCTGTTCACCGCCCTGGTCTTCAGCGAAACCGGGCAATGCGGACGAGATAAAAATGCCACCCGCTATAAGAGCGGCGGCCGACAGATAGGTGCAGCGCAGCATGGAGAGGGGCCCAACGCAGGAATGGGACATTTTACGGATTAGACCGCCAAATTTTGGCGGCCCGACGGCAGGACTCATCTTTATCACTTCGCAGACGCACAAACCAGAGGAATTGGTTCAACGGGGCTCGCGAAGCTGCTATTCGTCGCATCCACTTCGGCCCAAGCCTCACCATGCTGCGCTCCCTTAGCCTATTTGTGCTGGTCGCCTCCGCCATAGCGCTCGCCTGGTACGGCATGGGACGGCCAGCCGAGATGCCGCCCTCGCCGCTGGGTCCGGGCGAGAGACTAACGTGCATCTCCTATGCGCCGTTCCATGGCGACCAGGCGCCTTACACGTGGGATCTGCACATTCCCGACAGCCAAATTGGCGCGGATCTGAAACGCCTTTCCGCTCTCACCTCCTGCGTCCGGACCTATTCGGCCAAGGGCGCGCAAGGGCAGATCACCCGGCTTGCGGCGCGGCAGGGCCTGAAGGTTCTGCAAGGTGTCTGGCTTGGTCGGAACCGCGCCGACAATCGCCGCGAGATCGAGTCGGCGCTCAAGCTTGCGCGCCGCTACCCCGGCACGGTTCAGGCTCTCATCGTCGGCAGCGAGACCCTGCTCAGGGGCGAACTGGCTCCCGCCACGGTTGCCGCTTATCTGGAAGAAGTCAAAAAGCGATCGGGCCTTCCCGTGACCTATGCCGATGTCTGGGAGTTCTGGCTCAAATCGCCGGAGCTTGCTGCATCCGCCGACTTCATCACCATCCACATCCTGCCTTACTGGGAAGACGAGCCGGTGAGTGTCGACCAGGCGGTGGCGCATGTGACAGAGGTACGGGACAGGGTTAAGGCGGCTTTCCCCGGCAAGGAAATTTGGGTCGGTGAGGTCGGCTGGCCGAGCAAGGGGCGGATGCGGGAGGGGGCCCTCCCCTCTCCTGTTAACCAAGCAGGCTTCTTGAGCGGCGTCGTCTCCGCGGCCAAGGAAGCGGGTTGGAAGGTCAATCTCATCGAGGCCTTCGATCAGCCCTGGAAACGTCTGATGGAGGGAACGGTCGGCGGCTATTGGGGCGTTTACGACGATCGGAAGCGTGAACCGAAATTTTCCTTCGGCGCGCCAGTCTCGAACCACCCCGACTGGCGCCTCAAGGCGGGGCTCGGCATCGGCGCAGCCTTTCTCGTCTTTCTCTCAGCATGGGTCGGCTCGGCTGCCGCTGCGCACGAGCGATCCTGGAGGCGCAACGCAACCGTTGCGCTCATCGCGCTTGGTGCCGGTCTCGGCTTCGGCCTCGCCGTGGTGAATCTGCCAATGGAAGGCGAAACCGCGAGCGACCGGCTGCGCTCGGTCGCAATGGTGGTGCTCGCACTCGTCGTGCCGATGGCTGCGAGCTACGCCGTCGCCCGCGGGGACCGCCTCGCCGGATTTGCCGAGGCGCTCGATTCTTCTTATTGGCGACGCGACAGGGTCGTGGCGGCCGTGCTGGCGGCCCTCCTCGCCGCGACCGTGGTCGCCGCCATCCATGTGGCGCTCGGGCTTGTCTTCGACCCGCGCTACAAGGATTTTCCCTTTGCCGCGCTCGCCGGCCCTGTCATCGCGCTCGCGGTTTGCGCCTTCACGCCGGCGCGCGCGCCGCTCAAGCCGGGCGCTGCAGAGATTGCGGCGGCCGCGGTGCTCACCGGCTCGGCGCTCTTTATTATTGCCAATGAGGGGATCGCCAACTGGCAGGCTCTGTTGCTCGCGACCCTGCTCTTGATCCTTGCTCTTACCACGCTTCGTTCTCGCGCCTACCGCGCTGCCGAGGGCCGCGCCAGGCTGAGCACGAGCAGCGCGAGCGCCAGCGCCGAGGCGCGCGTGTTGTAAAGAACGAGCCCGAGCAGGGCGAAGACGAGGCCCGTACCGAACGCCACGATATTCGGCCGCCAAAGCTGCACGCCGGCGGCTATCATCGCCACCCAGCCGAAGCAGTCCTGCATGAACATCAAGATCACCGCGAGACGCAATTTGCAGGTGAAGCTCACCTCGCCCGCCTCGCACGCCACCCCGATCGCGGAGTTCTGGATGATCCGATAGCGGAGATAAAACGCCGCTCCGAGCGCTGCCACGCCGAGCACTGCCAAAATCGCTGCCGCGCGTCGCGAGGGCAGAAACAGTTTCGGCGCGGCCTCGGCGTCCTGCTCGGTGCTCATGGTGAAGCGCCTCTTAAGCCAGGAAAGCCGGTCCGTCACCTAGGTTTCCTCGATGTAATGAAGGTCTTTGAACCGCTACAAAAAAGGACCAGAATGGGCCCGACCTGCAGAAGCGAGGCGCGATGATGACCGGCGCTGCGTCAAGGCGGCAGGTAAGACTGCCGCTGCACATTGTCGATCTTGTCGCCGACGAATTGCGCAGCAACTCGGGCGAGCACGTCGAGCTGCGGCCGCGCTCATTGGCCGTGCTGCGCCTCCTTGCACGCCGGCCGCCTCGTCAGCAAGGACGAACTCATCGCCAAGGTCTGGGACGACGTCGCTGTCACCGAGGATTCCCTCACCCAATGCATCGCCGATATTCGCAAGGCAATCGGCGACGAGGACCGGCGCGTGCTGCGCACGGTCCCGCGCAAGGGCTATATCCTGGTCCCGTCACAACGCAGAGCGGAGCTTGCCGGGCGGGTTCCTGATAGGCCGTCCTTGGCGGTCATGCCATTCATGTCGATCGGTGTTGAAGAAGCTTCAGGGATCGGCATCGCTACCGAGATCATCAACGAGCTTGCGCGCAATAAAGACTGCGCCTGCTTGCGCGGGATTCGTCCTTCGCCTTGGCTAACGAGAATTTGACGGCGCAAGAGATCGGCGAGCAATTGCGCGCGCGATATTTGGTGGAGGGGACGATCCAGCGCTCTGACGACACGCTCATAGTCGATGTGCAGCTTGTCGAGGCGCTGGAGGGCACCATCGCTTGGGGAGATCGCTTCTCGGCTGCCGCGGCGACTGTCCCGCAAGTGCAGCGACAGATCGCAAGCAAGATCGCGGGAAGCTTGCATTCCGGCATGCGAGAAGTGGAGAAGCATGCAATTCTTGGCGCTGGGCCGCGCAATCTCGACGTCTACGAGCTGACCTTGCGCGGCATCGCCCGCAAGCACCAATTCAGTCCGGATGCAACCCGAGCCGGGCGCGCCGATCTTGAGGAGGCGATCCGCCGCGACCCAAATTATGCACCGGCTTGGGCTTACCTCGCCTGGACAAATCTGATCGACATGCTGCTCCACTTTACTGGCGAGTGGACCTTCTCGCAGTTGGGAGACGTAATCGGTCAGTTCAAACGCGCCATCGAGCTCGATCCCAACTTCCCCGCGCCCTATCAAGGGTTAAGCCAAGCGCTCATCTATGCAGACGATGTGCCACAATCCTTGGCCCTCGCGCGCCGCGCCGTCGAGTTGGGACCGAGCGATGCCGACGGACTAATTTTTCTGGCCAACGCTCTGTTCGAGTCGGGCCATCTTCTCGAGGCTATGGAGGCCGCCGAAAGGGCCTTCGAGCTCAATCCATTGCCTCCGCCTTATTACGACCTGTACAACTCGATGATCCTGTGGGGCAATGAGCGATATCAGGACGCACTGGACGAAGCTGAGCAGTGTCTGCGCAAGGCGCCTAATTTCGGGGGCGCGGACACTTATCGCGCGATGGCCTTGGTCGGGCTTGGACGCCTCGATGAAGCCAAGGCCCAACTCAAGCAGTGCATGGCTAGACCTGGCGGAATCGTGATCGTCACGCCCCATCCGCCCGAACTGGCAAGACGCTCATTGGCCGATTTGCAAGCCGCTGGTTGGCGACCGTCGGTGGCGGCCGAGCGGCAGGCAGGCTAGGCGCTTCTTCAACACACTTCAGAAACTTTCAGCGGCCTCTCGGGACCCCGAGTAAGCCTTGCTCTAGACTCCACACCATGGCGCGGGCCCGTGCCTCTCGTAAGTCCGCCAGCGTGGCGGGCTCACAACCGTGAGGACAAAGTCATGAAGACGCTTCTTGCCGCTCTCGCTTTGGTCGTTGCCGCCGGCGGATTGGCGCTGGCTCGCACCGACAGCCCGTTTTACCCGGATCATCTCTATAACCCGACTCCCCCTCCGCTGGTCGTCGGCGGGGAAAGCGGGATCCCGTGGCAATACCGGTTGGGCAAGTAACGGCATGGGGGAGCCCTCGGGCAAATCGCCTCGCCCCGGGCTCCCCTTTCTGCTGAGCGATCCTTGAGAGTTCGATCATGCCTTCACTGATCGTATTTGTTCTCCTTGCCTTGGCGCCCGCGCTTACCGTCTCGATCGACGAAGCTCAGGCGAGAGGAAAAAGCGCTTGCCCCGCGATCAGCCGACCCTGTGAGTGTGCGCGGCAGGTAGGTGACTGTCTTCCAGCCTGTCATATCCAATCGCGGATCGAGTGCCGCCCAACTTAGCGGGTCGGAAGCCAACATCAATCCACGTCGTCGCGCTTTGTATGGCCGAATAAGCGGGTCGATATCCCGTTTCAGAAAATTTCAGCGCTCCTTCAGGACGGCCAGCAGCCACGGCCTTACCGTTGGCCCTGGCGCGAGACGCGCGTCGCTCTCCAACCGGAGCCCTAGCATCAGAGAGGTAATTCCCATGGGAAAACTCATAAGATCGGTTGCGATCCTCGCCGCGTTAGCAGCGCTTGGATTCGCGCCCACCGGCGTCTTGGCAGACAAGGTCAAAGAATCGGGCAGCATGGACGCGACGTATTCCAAACGTGAGGTCCAGCCGATCCCCGATCAGGACGGCCACATCCTCATGCTGACCGACGCAGCCGCCGTGAACAAGGATACAGCAGGCACAGGCTTCTTGGATGGGTTCACGGTCAATGTGCGCGAGATGGTCGATCTCGCCCGCGGCACCGGGCCTTCGCAAGGCTACGTGATCTTCTCCAAAGGCTCCGATCAGCTGGTGCTCAAGATCAGCGGCATGACGACAACCACCATCAAGGACGGGCAGCCTAATACGACCTTCAAGGGAAGCTTTGCAGCCGTGAGCGGCAAGGGTGCGCTTGCCGGCGCTGAAGGCGAAGGCACCTATTCCGGTTACTTCACCGCCGAAGACAAATATCACGTCGATTGGGAAGGAACCCGCACCGTTCAGAAGGACGCCATGGCTTCTCCCGAGAACTGACACAAGAGGGCCGCCAGCTTCGCGCGGTTCAAAATCCGGTTCGCCCACCTCCTCGCCCCTCGCCCCCTCGCCCCACTGGCAGGGGGCAAATTTAACATCTCGCCGCTGACAACCGAGCGGGATTGGGGCGGCTGGCGCGTTCCCGGCGCCGAATACGATCTCGATCCTTACCGCGTCGAGCGCCAGGTCGAGATTATCGTGCGGGCGCCCATCTTCATGAAGCTCTTGGAAGAGTTCGTCGAATACGCCGACCAGGAGCCGGAGAATCTCAGCGACGATCTGACCAAGCTCGCCCAGGCCCGCTAACGCGGGCATGCGGCGTTGATATGACGATCGACAAATATCCGGCTTGGCAGCCCGCGCTTAGGTCTCTAAGAGCGACGGCGGAAGGATCAATTCGCTGCCATGCAAGAGACCGTTCGCAAAGTCAAATTCCTTAAGGATTACATGCCTCCCGACTACCTCATCGAGGAGGTGGAACTTGATGTCGCTCTCGATCCGAAGGCGACGCGCGGCGCCTCGAAGCTTCGCTTGCGGCCGAACCCCAAGGCAGCGACCGGCGGACGCCCGCTTGTCCTCGATGGCGAGGGGCTCAAGCTGCAAAGCGTGGCGCTCGACGGCAAGCCCCTTTCTGCCAAGGACTACGAGCTGAAAGACACTTCGCTCTCGATCGCCTCGGTTCCCGCCAAGCCCTTCACGCTCGAGATCGTCACACTGTGCGACCCTGACGCGAACACCGCGTTGTCTGGCCTCTATCGCTCGCGCGGCACGTATTGCACCCAATGCGAGCCCGAGGGATTCCGCCGTATCACCTATTTCATAGACCGGCCCGACGTGCTCGCCGTCTATACGGTGCGCATCGAGGCCGACCGCGCGACGACGCCCGTGCTTCTATCGAACGGCAACCCGGTCTCCAAGGGCGACATCCCCGGCACCGGACGTCACTTCGCCGTCTGGCACGACCCCTTCCCCAAACCGTCTTATCTTTTCGCGCTGGTCGGCGGCAATCTCGCTTGCGTGCCCGACAGCTTTGTCACGTCATCGGGCCGCGAGGTGGCGCTCGCCATCTATGTCGAACCCGGCAAGGAGGATCGCTGCGCCTGGGCCATGGAGTCGCTGAAGCGCGCCATGCGCTGGGACGAGGAGCGCTTTGGCCGCGAATACGATCTCGACGTGTTCAACATTGTGGCGGTGAGTGACTTCAATATGGGGGCGATGGAGAACAAGGGCCTCAACATCTTCAACGACAAGCTGGTGCTGGCGCGGCCCGACACCGCGAGCGACGCCGACTATGCGTCGATAGAAAGCGTGATCGCGCACGAATATTTCCACAACTGGACGGGCGACCGCGTGACCTGCCGCGACTGGTTCCAGCTTTGCCTGAAGGAAGGCTTGACCGTGTTCCGCGACCAGGAGTTTACCGGCGACACGCGATCGGGTCCCGTTGAGCGCATCGTCGACACCCGGGCGTTGAAGACCAATCAGTTCCCCGAGGACGCGGGTCCGCTCGCCCACCCCGTACGTCCGGCCTCCTTCATCGAGATCAACAACTTCTATACCTCGACCGTCTACGAGAAAGGCGCCGAGGTCTGCCGCATGTTGCAGACGCTGCTCGGCCGCGACGGCTTCCGCAAAGGGCTCGACCTCTATTTCGAGCGGCATGACGGCGAGGCGGTCACGGTCGAGGACTTTGTCGAGGCCATGGCCGACGTTTCGGGCCGCGACCTCTCGCAGTTCATGCTCTGGTACACGCAAAGCGGCACGCCGGAGCTTGCCTGCTCGCTCGACTACGATCCGCACGCCAAGACCGCACGGCTCTCGGTGAGTCAGGTCGTGCCGCCGACGCCCGGCCAGACCAAGAAGGAGCCGATGCTGATCCCGCTCAAGCTGGGTCTGATCGGAGCCAATGGCGACGAGCTTCCCTTGAAGCTGAATGGCGGCGCGCCGCTCGTCGACGGATTGCTCGAGGTTACCGAGCGGGAGCAGGTCTTCGAGTTCCACGATATCGCCTCCCCGCCGACACCGTCTTTGCTGCGCGATTTCTCGGCGCCCGTCCGCCTGACCATCAGCCTCGATCCGGAAAAGATCGAGTTCCTGATGATGCATGACAGCGACCCGTTCAATCGCTGGCAGGCGGCGCAAACCTACGCCACCAACCTTCTCACCAAGACGGCGCGCGGCGAGTTCGATGCGGTGAAGGGCATGGCGGCGAGGCTCGCTCAAGCGCTTGCCGCAACGTCGCGCGACAGGACGCTGCTGCCGGCCTATCGCGCTGAGTTCCTCAAGCTTCCGAGCGAATCCGACATCGCGCGCGAGCTCGCGCAAAACGTCGATACCGACGCCGTTCGCTCCGCACGCGAGACTTTGGCTGCTTCGATCGGGAACGAGATCAGGGAGACATTGGCGGAGCTTTACGACCGTTCCGCTCCGTCCGGCCCTTACTCGCCGGATCCCGAGAGCGCGGGCAAGCGGGCCCTGCGCCATGCGGCGCTCGATCTTCTAGTGTCGACCGGCGCAGCCCCCGAGATCGCTCGCGCCGAACGGCATTACCGCGCGGCCTCCAACATGACCGATGCCATCGCGGCATTGTCCATCCTCTCACATAGGGACGCGCCGGCCCGCGAGGCAGCCCTCGCCGACTTCTACAACCGCTGGCAAGACGAGCCGCTCGTGCTCGACAAATGGTTCGCCGTGCAGGCGCGCGCCGTGCGGCCGGATTCGGTCGAAACAGTGCACAAGCTCCTGTCCCATCCGAAGTTCTCGCTGAAGAACCCGAACCGCATCCGTGCCCTGCTCGGAAGCTTCGCCCACGCCAACCCAACCGGCTTTAACCGCGCCGACGGTGCGGGTTATCGGCTTCTCGCCGATCAGGCGCTCGAGATCGACAGTTTCAATCCGCACGTGGCGGCGCGGCTGCTCGGCGCCTTCGAAAGCTGGCGCATCCTCGAGCCCAGGAGGCAGGCCCGAGCCAAGGCGGCGCTCGAGGACCTGGCCGCCAAGACGCTCTCCACCGACAGCTACGAGATCGTCACAAAGACGCTGGGCGGCACTTAGAGTCCCTCGTTGTCAACGGGTTATTAACCGAATTTCCACAGCTTTCCTCTGGACAGACGACGCCATCATCGATTCCAATGGCGATGACGGCGATTCGGAGATGCGGCACTTCTCCGGCTCGAAGCAGGAGAACGTCAGAGGGGGACCGAATGGCGCGGGTGCGTTCGGCGCATGACGGATTCGCTTTTGTGGGGCCGCACTGGCAGGATCTGCGCGCGATCGTCGGCCGCCATCTGCCCAATGCTGAGCTCACGCGCCGCCTCGTGCCGCTACTCCTCATCGGCTTCGTCGCCGTCGCGTTGATCGGCTTCACCTTCCAAATTATCCACAGCAGGAACACGGCACTGGATGCCGCGAGCTATCAGCTTGCGCTCATTGCCGACTCGACAGCGCTCAACCTCAAGGACAAGACGCTCAGCTCCAGCACGAATTGGCAGGCCGCGCTCGCCGACAGCCTCCCCAAGGGCGCCACCGCCGATGGCCGAAACGCGCTTCTGGCCGATGCCGAAGGCGCGATCCAAGCGCAAGCGCCGCTCGGCGGCCCGCGCGACGGAAACCTGCTCACCATTCTCGGCCCGCAGCAGCCGCTGACCACCTTCGGTGCCGAGGCAGGCGTGCTGCGGCTTTCGCTGCTCGACGGCACTGACGCGATCGTCACCGTGCGCAACGTGCCGCAGACCGACGCACAACTAGCCTTCATCCAACCTATTGACGCGGCGCTTGCCGGATGGAAGGGCGCAGCACACCTCGAAATTACCTTGCTCGCGCTGACCGGCTTCGTGCTCGCCCTGCTCGCCGGCGGCCTCTGGTATCTCACTCCCGCCACTGCCCGCGCCGGTGACGGCGCTCTCGCCAAAGAGCTGACCGAGTCACTGCCCGGCTGCGGCGTCTGGCGTTGGAACCTCGCGCGTGGCCACGTGCACTGGTCGGCGCCCATGTACCGGATGCTTGGCCTCGAGCCGAGCGCCAAGGAGATGTCCTTCCGCATCATCTCCCAGGCGCTGCATCCTGAGGACGACCTGCGCGGCGCCATTGACCGGCATCTCCGCGAAGGCGCCTCGGTCTTCGACGGCTGCTTCCGCCTGCGCCATGTCCACGGGCATTGGATCACCTTGCGGCTGCGCGGGCACATCACCCGCGGCCTGCCGGATCGCGAGCCCTACCTGTCTGGCATCGCCGTGATCGCCGACCATGCCATCACTCCGGGATCGGTCGATGAGAATGCGCGGCTGCGCGACGCGGTGGAGACGATCTCGGAAGCCTTCGTGCTGTGGGACCGGGACAATCATCTCGTCATGTGCAACAGCAAATATCAGCAGTTCCACGGGCTTGCCGACGACACCGTGCACCCGGGCGCCTCCTATGACGAGGTTATCGCGGCGGCCTCCGAGCCGATCGTGTCGAAGCGCGTCGCCGTAGCCGGCACCTATGATGACGACAGCCGCACCTATGAGGCGCAGCTCGAAGACGGCCGCTGGCTGCACATCAACGAGCGCCGCACGCGCGACGGCGGCTATGTCAGCGTCGGCACCGACATTACCGTGCTGAAGGAAAGCCAGCAGCGGCTCGCCGAGAGTGAGCAGCAGCTCAGGGCAAGTGTCGCCGAGCTCAGGCTCTCCCGCCGCGAGCTCGAGCAGCAGAAGCAGCAACTCGTCGATCTTGCCGAGAAATATGCGCTGGAAAAGAACCGTGCCGAGGCCGCCAACCGCGCCAAATCCGAGTTTCTCGCCAATATCAGCCACGAGCTGCGCACGCCGCTTAACGCCGTGATCGGCTTCTCCGAGGTGATGCAGCAGGCTCTGTTCGGCCCGCTCGGCCATCCGAAGTATCAGGAATATGCCCGCGACATCTATGCGAGCGGCGCCTATCTGCTCGAAGTGATCAACGACATTCTCGACATGTCCAAGATCGAAGCCGGCCGCATGTCGCTCGATGTCGGCAACGTCGACCTCGCCGACATCGTCGAGGACAGCATGAAGGTGGTGAGCCAGACCGCCGCCGACCGCAATATCTCCCTCTCCCGCCACGGCCCGCAGCACCTCACGATCGAGGCCGACCGGCGCGCGCTGAAGCAGGTGTTCCTCAATCTTCTGTCCAACGCGGTTAAGTTCACCCGCGACCGCGGCAGCGTCGACGTGCATCTGTCGCGCTCGCGCGGCTGGGTGAAGATCGCCATCAAGGACACCGGCATCGGCATCGCCGAGGCCGACATCGCCAAGCTCGGACGTCCCTTCGAGCAGGTCGAGAACCAGTTCTCCAAGAGCCATCAGGGCAGCGGACTTGGCCTCGCCATCTCCCGCGCTCTGGTCGAGCTGCATGGCGGGACCTTGCGCATCACTAGCCGCGAAGGCCAGGGCACGACGGTCACCTGCACGCTTCCGATGCGCCCCGTGATGGCCGGCGAAGAGCCGACGCTCGCCGCGACCGCCTAACCCAAATCACCTCACGATGCGATCGAAGGCCGCGTGAACGGCCGCGAGCGTATTTTTCAGCGTCGCTTCGAGCGTGGCGAAGTCTGGCATGTCGGACGCGCGCGCCAGCAGGTCTTTCAAGGCCCGTGGCGCTTCTTCCGCGACAAAGGGCTTGTCAAGACAGAGCCGGAGCACCTGCGTCAGCGTGTGGTAAAGCCGTGCCGCGGGGATCAGAATTTCGGCATCGCCGGGGCTCAGCACACCGGCCGCCGAAAGCTTGGTCAGCGCCAACTCCGTGTTCTGATCGAGCACATCGGGATGCTCCGCCGCGCTCACCATCTGCAAGAACTGGGCGATAAATTCGAGATCGATCAGCCCGCCTCGCGCCTGCTTGATATCCCAGATGCTCTCGCTGCCCCTGTCGTCGGCGATCTTCGCCCGCATCGCTCTCACGTCTTCAGCTACGGCACCGCGGTCGCGCGGGCGCGACAGGACCTGTTTGATCGTCTCATTGATCTCCCGCGTGAGCGCGGCAGGCCCCGTCATCACGCGAGCGCGGGTGAGCGCAAGATGCTCCCAAGTCCACGCCGAGCCTTTCTGATACGCGACGAAACTCGACAGCTTGGTCGCGACCGGACCCTGATTGCCGGACGGCCTGAGCCGCATGTCCACCTGATAGAGCGAGCCCTCGGCGGTCTCCGCCGAGAGCGCCGCGATCAACCGCTGGGTGAAGCGCGAATAATATTGCGGGCCTGGCAGGCTCCTGGGTCCAGCGGACTGAGCGCCCTCCTCCGCGTAATCATAGACGATGATCAAATCGAGGTCGGAGCCAGCAGTCATCTCATGGCCTCCGAGCTTGCCCATGGCGATCACCGCCGCCTGCCCCCCCGGCATGCCGCCATGGGTACGGATGAGCTCGGCCTCGACCTCCTCGGCGAGCGCGTCGATCAGCGTCTCGGCAAGACCCGCATAGGCAGCTCCTGCCTGCCGCGCCGAGAGCGTGCCCGAAACGACTCTGACGCCGATGAGGAAGCCCTGCTCCCGGCCGATGATGCGGGCGCGATCGAGCGCATCTTGATAGTCGCGCGCTTCCGCCAGCGCCGCTCGAACCAGCTCTTTCAGCTTGGCGGGCGTCGGTACGGCGCCGAAAAAACCGGGATCGAGCACGGCATCGAGCAGCCGCGGGCGGCGCCCGATAATGCGCGCGAGCCGCGGCGCGGTGCCCATGATATCGGCGATCAGCCTGAGCAGACTTGGATTTGCGGCGAGCAAAGAGAAGAGCTGCACGCCCGCAGGCATCTCGGCGATCACCCGGTCGAACGTGGTGAGCGCAAGGTCCGGCTCGGCGCTGCGGCCGAAAGCGTCGAGCAATGACGGGAGGAACTCTGTCAGCCGCTCGCGCGCCCGCGCGCTTCTCGTTGCCGCGTAACGTCCCGACTGCCAGGCCCGGATGGCGGCGATTGCCGCGGAAGGATTGCTGAAACCGAGCCGTTCCAGACTGGCAAGCGCTGCCGGATCTCCCTCATCGGCCGCGACAACGAGGCTCGGCGCCGTGCTCGGCAGCTCGGGCAGCTTCTCGAACAAGGCCTCGTAATGGGCCTCGACGCGCTTGAATCCCGCGAGCAGCGCATCGCCAAAGTCGTTCGTGTCGGCGAACCCGGAAAGTCTGGCGACGCGGTCAAGCTCCCCTGGCTCGGCGGGAATAATATGAGTCTGTTGATCGCCGACGATTTGCAGCCGGTTCTCGATCCGGCGCAGGAAGAGATAAGCCTCGGTCAGATCGTTAGCCGCCTCTTTCGCGATCCAGCCGCCTTTGGCAAGACACTCGAGCGTCTCTGTGGTGCCGCGACTCCTAAGCTCGGGGTGGCGGCCGCCGGCGATGAGCTGCTGGGTCTGCGCGAAGAACTCGATGTCGCGGATGCCGCCGCGGCCGAGCTTGATGTCGTGCCCTTCGACCGCGATGACGCCATGCCCCTTATAGGCATGCACGCGCCGCTTCATCGCATGGATGTCGGCAATGGCCGCGTAGTCGAGATATTTGCGCCAGACGAAGGGCGCGAGCTGGGCCAGGAACTCCTCGCCCAACGCGACGTCGCCGGCAACGACGCGCGCCTTGATCAATGCGGCGCGCTCCCAGTTCTGACCGAAGCTCTCGTAATAGGTGAGCCCCGCCTCGGTCGAGAGCGCGATCTGCGTGGCGCCGGGATCGGGCCTGAGCCTGAGATCGGTGCGGAACACATAACCGTCCGCCGTGTGCTCTTGCAGGAATCGCACGAGCTCGCGCGTCAACCGCACGAAGAACGTCGACGGCTCGATGTCTGGCTTAAGACCTGCGCGCTCGGCATCGTAAAAGACGATGACGTCGATATCGCTGGAATAGTTCAGCTCGAAGGCGCCGAGCTTACCCATGGCGATGATGAAATAGCCTGGCGCGGGCGATGCCATGCCGGATTGTGGCTCGATCTGGCCGTCGGCACGGGCTTTGCGGAAGAGAAACGCCGTCGCTTCTTGCAGACAAGCGTCGGCCGCCGCGCTCATAGCCGCAAGCGTCGCCTCGGTCGTCCAGACGCCGCCAAGATCGGCAAGCCCGATGAGAAGAGCCATGCGGCGCTTGAAGCGCCGTAGCAGAGCCATGACCTCCTTCGCCGACGGAGCCTCCGCGGCAGCGGCAGCAAGATCGGTGCGGGCGTCCTTGAGATGCGCGTCGGGGTCGCGCAGCAGACATTCGGCGAGCGTCGCCGGGTCCCGCAGCGCGAGCGAGGTGAGATAGGGTGAACAGGAGAACGTCGCCGCAAGCAGCGAGCGCAGCTTCGGCGTCTCGCCAATGATCTTTGCGGCGGGAGCAAGACCGGACGACTCGCCAAGCGCCTTGGTCAGGCTCGCCAGTGCATCCTCGCCCCGGCCCGCGTCGAAGACGCGCGGAGCTTCGGTGATGCGCTCGAAGAACGCCGTCACGCCGGCCTGATCTCTGCTCCTAAGGGCGCTGGGTGCGGCGCCCCGTTGACAAGCGCCTCGCCGTTGGTCGGCAAGGCGAGGATGACCCTGAGCCCGGGGGCATTGTCCTCGAGTCTCAGGCTGCCACCATGCAGCCGCGCAACGGCCGCGACAAGGCTCAAACCGAGCCCACTGCCGGGCTCCGACCGGCTTGCCTCCAGGCGAACGAAGCGGTCGAGCACCCGTTCCCGATCCGAAGCCGGCACTCCGGGTCCACGATCGGTCACCATGATCTCGGCCATCGAACCCTTGGCACTAGTGCTCACCTCGACGTCGGGCTCTGCGGCAGCTCTCCGGTCGGCCGCGCCCGTCGTACCGTACTTGATCGCATTGTCGATGAGATTGGCGATGGCCTGGCCGAGCAGCTGACGATCGGCGCGGATGAGGATCGGCGCCTCGGCCTCTGCCTTGAGCACGAGTCCGCGCTCCTCGGCGACCGGCTCATAAAGCTCGGCCACGTCGCGTAGCAATGCCGACACGTCGAGCGTCTCGCGATTCTCCCCGCCTGCGCCCGCCTCGAGCCGCGCGATCGAAAGCAGCGCGTTGAAGGTCTTGATCAGACCGTCCGCCTCTTCGATGGTGCGCTCCAGCGCCTCGCGATAGACCGGCTCGCCGTAAGGCTCGCGCAGCGCAGCCTCGACGCGATTGCGCAAGCGGTTGAGCGGCGTCTTGAGGTCATGGGCGATATTGTCGGAGACCTCGCGCAAGCCCGCCATCAGCTGCTCGATCCGCGCGAGCATGAGATTGAGGCTTTCGGCCAGGCGGTCGAGCTCGTCGCCCGAGCCGTTGATCGGCAAGCGCCCCGTCAGGTCGCCTTCCATGATGGTGCGAGTCGTGTCCGACAGCGTATCGATGCGGGCGAGCAGTTTGCGGCTGACCCAATAGCCGCCGCCAATGCCAAACAGCGCCATCACCCCGAGCCCCCATAGCATGGCCGAACGCACCATGCGGGCAAGCTCGCGGCGATCCTCGATGTCGCGGCCGACGATCAGCCGGTAGCCGCTCGGGAGGCGAAACACATTGGCGAAGGCAAGCCGGTTCTCCACCCCGCCCGCCGCCGGGCGCCGATAGACGAATTCGACCGGACCAAGGCTATTCCACAGCTCGGGCGTAACGGCGCTGAGATTGCCGGCGAGGCGCCGGCCTTCGCTGTCGGCGACGAGATAGAGGCTGTTGCCGGGCGTACCGCTGCGCTCGGCCACGGTGCGGACAAGCTGTTCAAGCCCCCCTGCCCGATATTGCTCGGCGAGCCCCTTCAGCTCGGCGTCGATCGTCTGGTTCAGCTGCCGCGACAGCAGAACCGTGGTGTTCCAATAGATGTAGGCGATGGCGACAATGGCCGCCGCGCTGAACAGCGCAAGATAGGTGAGCGATAGGCGAAAGGTGGTGGTCCGGAAGAGCTTAGTGAGCGCTGTCACGGATGGTGTAGCCGGCGCCGCGGACCGTGTGTAGGAGGGGATTTCCGAAGTTCTTGTCGATCTTGGACCGAAGCCGCGAGATGTGGACGTCGATGACATTCGTCTGCGGGTCGAAATGATAGTCCCAGACATTCTCGAGCAACATGGTGCGCGTCACCACCTGGCCGGCATGCTTCATCAAATATTCGAGCAGACGGAACTCGCGCGGCTGCAACATAATGGCTTCGCCCGCCCGCGTCACCTTATGCGATAGGCGGTCGAGCACAAGGTCGCCGACCACGAAGCGCGTGCTGCCCTCCTCGGGCGACTTGCGCCGCGCGAGCGCCTCGATCCGGGCGAGCAGCTCGCTGAAGGCATATGGCTTGGTGAGGTAATCGTCACCGCCGGCGCGCAGGCCCTTAACCCTGTCGTCGACCTCGCCGAGAGCGGAGAGGATGAGCGCCGGCGTCCTGATTTCCTCGGTACGCAGCGCTTGGATCACCGCAAGCCCATCGCACTTCGGCAGCATGCGGTCCACAATCAGCACGTCATAGGCGTTGGTGCGCGCAAGATCGAGCCCGGTCTGGCCGTCGCCTGCATATTCGGCGACATGCCCCGATTCTTTGAGTGCCCGCTTGAGGAAGGTTGCGGTTTCTTGGTCGTCCTCGATGACCAGCACACGCATGGTTGAAGATCTCCCGGACGACATTGCTTCAGTTAGAGACATTGCTGCTTAGTCCTAGGTTATTGACGGTTAGTCCTAGGTTGATGGGGCGGGCGGCGCGGCGGGGGGATACCGCGCCGCCCAACCGCGATAGAAGGCTTACGCCTTCTTCAGGGAAAGCGCCACGAAGCGCGTCTGATCGCCGGACTTGACTTGCATGAGCACCTTGACGGTGTCCTTGTCCGTCTTGGCTCCTTCGAGCGCCTTCTTCACGCCCGCGGCGACGTCCGACGGCTCGGACACGTCGACGCCGGCCACCTGGAGGATGACGTCGCCGGGCTTCAGCCCCTTGTCGGCGGCATCGCTTGAGGGGTCGACCTCGGTAATCACCACGCCCCCCTCGCCGGCGCCGGGAAACTTGGCGGCCGGAGCGAGCGAGAGGCCGAGATCCTTCATTTGCTCGCCGGTGCTCGGCTTTTCGGGCTCCACCGCGGCGAGCTTGGCGTTGTTCGGGAAGGTCCCGAGTTTCATGGTGACCTCACGGTTCTCGCCGTAGCGGACGATCGAGAGCTTCACATCCGTGTCCGGATGCAGCTCGGCGATCTTGCGGGCGAGGTCGCGCGAGTCGGAGATCTTCTCGCCGTTCACCGCAACGATCACGTCACCGGCCTTGAGGTCCTGTTTGGCAGCCGGGCCGTCCTCGGTCACCTTGGTGATCATGGCACCCTTGGCTTCGGACATGCCGATCGAGTCGGCGATATCGTCGCTCACGTTCTGAATGACGACACCGAGCCAGCCACGATCGACGGTGCCGGTGGCCTTGAGCTGAGTCACGACCTCCTGCAACAGCGCTGCCGGAACGGCGAAGGCGATGCCGACATTGCCGCCCGAGGGCGAGAAGATGGCGGTATTCATGCCGACCACCTTGCCGTCGAGATCGAAGGACGGACCCCCGGAATTGCCGCGGTTCACCGCCGCGTCGATCTGGAGATAGTCGTAAGGCCCTGAGCCGATGTCGCGGTTATGCGCCGAGATGATACCCGCCGTCACCGTGCCGCCGAGGCCGAACGGATTGCCGACGGCGAGCACCCAGTCGCCGACGCGCGGGTCTTTCTTGGAAAACTCGACGTAAGGAAACGTCTTGCCCTCGGCATTGACCTTGATCAGCGCCACGTCAGTACGGGGATCGTTGCCGACGAGCTTGGCGGGAAACTTATCGCCATTCTCCAGCGTCACGGTGATGTCTTCGGCATCCTCGACCACGTGGTTGTTGGTCACGACAAATCCGTCGGGCGAAATGAAGAAGCCCGAGCCTTGCGCGAGACTCGGCGACGGCTTCGTCGGCGCCTGCGGCATGCCTTTGCGGAATTGCTTGAAGAAATCGTAGAGCGGGTTGTCCTCCGGAAGGTCCGGCATACCCGGGATCTGCATGTCGTTGTCCGCGACCTTCACGTCACCCTTGACGTTGATGCTGACCACGGCCGGGCTCACCTTCGCCACAAGATCGGCAAAGCTCAAAGGCGCTGGGCCATAAGGCGTCTGGACGGTCTGCGGGGCCGGGGTCTCGGCGGCGGCAAACGGCACGCTGTTGCCGAGCGTCAGCCCTAAAGCGCCCGTGGCGATCAGGGCGGCAGCCGCGAGGAGCGCCCGCTTGCGGGTGATTTTCCGCGAGCCGTGGCTCTCATGCGTGGCGGAGCTCTGCTCAAGTTTCATGAGTCACCTCTCTCCTGAAAGTAAACTGCCCGAAAGATAGCCTTGCATCGACGAAGGAGCGAGGCATCTGGGCTCAAGATATAGGCGTTCGCCGATTACGCCGCCGTTTCGGTGGCATTAAATTTCAGTAAGGTTCCCGGGGAAAACCGGCGGAGCGCAAGGCTTTCCCGCCCCTCGCCGCTCTATGCGTCGCCTGAACGCTCGTCGAGGAGCCGCTTGAGCCGGCGCTCCTCTTTGACGCTGAGCTTCGGCACAGTCTGGGGGGCCTCCTGGCGCCGCCGGTAAGCGAGCCAGATCAAGAGGATCGTCAGCACGAAGACGGCCGGTGTCGCCAGCCAAAGTAGCAGTGTGTGGGACGAGAAGCGCGGCTTGAGCAGCACGAATTCGCCGTAGCGGTCCACGATGAAATCAACCACCTGTCGGTTGCTGTCACCGGCTTTCAGTCTCTCCCGTACCAGGAGCCGCAGATCCTTGGCCAAAGGCGCATCGGAATCATCGATCGACTGGTTCTGGCAGACGAGGCAGCGCAAGCCTTCCGAGATGGCGCGCGCCCGCGCCTCAAGCGCTGGGTCGGGAAGAACTTCGTCAGGCTGGACCGCATGGGTCGGACCAGCCAGCACCATGAGCGACAGAAGAGAGACGAGGATGAATGTGCGGGAAAGCATGGTCTAATCGCCAACAGCGGCCGCGACGGCTTTCGGCCGCGCCCGCTTCGGGGCGCCGACCCGCAAGCGGCGGTCCGAGAGTGAGATGGCGCCGCCAAAGAACATAACGAGCGCCCCGATCCAGATGAGCCGCACCAGCGGATTGAAATAGAGACGTATGCTGTAAGCGCCGTCCTTTAACTGATCGCCGAGCACGGCGTAAAGATCGCCGCGCCAACTCGCGTGAATCCCGGCTTCCGTTGTGCCGCTCCGTTCCACATCGAACTCGCGCTTCGATGGCGTCAGCTCGGTCACTGCGTTCTCGCCGCGCGATACTTCGAACAGCGCGACACGCTCGCGATAGTTCGGTCCTTGGTGGGGAGCGACACCCTTGAAGACGAGCGTGTAACCGGCGATGTCCGCCGTGTCGCCGGGCTTCATCGCCAGGATCGCCTCGGACCGCCACGCCGTGGTCGCGACGATGCCGATAACGGCGAGGCCGACTCCGGCATGTGCGAGCGCCGTCCCAAAGGCCGCGCGCGGCAGGTTGCGTAAGCGTCGCCACGCATCGGTCGGCGAGGCCTGGCCGAGCTTCACCCGGTAGGCGATCTCGGTCAGCGCGCCCATGACAAGCCAGAGGCCGAGCCCGATGCCGAAGGGGGCAAGCCATGGACCGCGTTGGTTGAAGGCAAGAAGCAAGATCACGGCGACAAGCGCGACGCAGGCCGCGGCCATGAGACGCTGCGCGGCGGCGAGCAGATCGCCCCGTTTCCAGGCAAGCAGCGGGCCGAACGGCACGGCGATGAGGAGCGGAACGATCAGCGGCGCGAAGGTGAGATTGAAGAAGGGCGGGCCCACCGAGATCTTGTCCCCGGTCAGCGCCTCGAGCGCGAGCGGATAGAGCGTGCCGACGAACACGGCGGCGCAAGCGGTGGTGAGCAGGAGATTGTTGAGGACGAGCGCACCCTCGCGGCTGATCGGCGCGAACAGTCCACCGTGCTGCAACAGCGGCGCGCGCCAGGCGAACAGCGTCAGCGCACCGCCGATGAAGATGCCCATAATGGCGAGGATGAAAATGCCGCGTGCCGGATCGACGGCAAAAGCATGCACCGAGGTGAGCACGCCGGAGCGAACAAGGAACGTGCCCATGAGCGAGAGTGAGAAGGTGATGATGGCGAGCAGGATGGTCCACACCTTGAGCGCGTCGCGCTTCTCCATCACGAGTGCAGAATGGAGCAGCGCCGTGCCGGCCAGCCATGGCATGAAGGAGGCGTTCTCCACCGGGTCCCAGAACCAGAACCCGCCCCAGCCGAGCTCGTAATAGGCCCACCACGAGCCCATGGCGATGCCGAGCGTGAGGCACATCCAGGCGGCGAGCGTCCAAGGCCTCACCCAGCGCGCCCACGCGGCGTCTATCCGGCCTTCGATCAGGGCGGCGACCGCGAAGGAGAAGGCCATAGAGAAGCCGACATAGCCGGCATAGAGGAAGGGCGGATGGAAGGCGAGCGCCGGGTCTTGCAAGACGGGGTTCAGCCCCTGCCCATCGAATGGCGCCGGGTTGAGGCGCGTGAAAGGATTCGACGTCGTGACGATGAAGAGGAGGAAGGCCGCTGCGATCGAGCCCTGCACGGCGAGCACGTTCGCCTTGAGCTCGCGCGGCAGATTGGTGCCGAAGCTCGCCACCGCCGCGCCGAACAGAGCGAGGATCAGCACCCAGAGAACCATCGAGCCTTCATGGTTCCCCCACACGCCAGAGATCTTGTAGAGCAGCGGCTTTGCCGAATGCGAATTGCGCCAGACATTTTCGACTGAGAAATCAGACGTCACGTAGGCCGTCATCAGCGCGATGAAGGCGATCGCGACCAAAATAAACTGCATCTGTGCAGCCGGGGAAGCGACGGCGGAGAGCTGCGGGTCGCGCCAACGCGCGCCTACGAGCGGCAGCAAAGTCTGCACGATGGCCACGCCAAGCGCGAGGATCAACGCGTAATGACCGGTCTCAGCAATCATCTCCCATTCCGATCCCGCCGGTTCTAATTCACCTTGCCGGCCTCTTCGTCTCCGCGCCACACGCCTTCGGCCTTCAGCTTCTTGGCCACTTCCGGCGGCATGTAATTCTCGTCGTGCTTGGCCAGCACGCTGTCCGCATGAAAGACGCCGTCGGTCTGTAGGGTTCCCTCGGCCACAACGCCCTGCCCTTCGCGGAAAAGATCGGGCAGCACGCCGGTAAAGGTGACGGGAAGCGTCTTCGCGCGGTCGGTGACGACGAAACGAACGGTGGTCCCCTCCCCGCGCACTACGCTCCCGGCTTCGACCAAGCCGCCGAGTCTGAACCTTTGGCCCGGCGCGATCTGCATATCGGCGACCTCGCTCGGGCTGTAGAAGAAGACGATCGAGTCGCGCATGGCGTAAAGCACGAGCCCCACCGCCACGCCGAGCACGGCAAGGCACGTACCGATGAGGATGCCCCTTCGCTGCTTGCGCGTCATGACTTCAATCCCAGCTCCGCCGCGAGCTGATCGAGCTGCTGCAAAGCTTGCGCGTTGCCGCTGAACTGGCCTTTCGCACGCTCGAGCGCCTTCAACGCATCGTCTTTGCGGTCGAGCACGCTATAGGCGCGCACCAGCTTCAGCCAACCGGTAAGATCGCTGCCATCTTGGTCGAGCTTCGTGGCGAGACGTTGCACCATGGTCTCGATCATCGCCTGCCGCTCGCTGGGGCTCATGCTCTCGGCCGCGGCGACCTCGGCCGCGCTCGGACCTCTCTCGCTTGGCTCGGCCGGCTGCACCGCGGCCGGGTCCTCGGCCTCTGCGACCGGCTTGCCGGCAAGCTGCGCCTCATCTTCCGCGATCTTCTTCTCCACCATCGCGCGCCAGGGCGCGTCCTTCGGCGCCTTGTCGAGCAATGCGCGCCAATCCTCGATGGCGGCCTGGAATTTCCCGTCTTGCTCCTTGGCGATGGCGAGGAGGATGCGCGGCTCGATCAACGACTGATCGAGCTCGGCCGCGCGTTCGAGTGCCGCCTTCGCCTCCTCCGTCACCACGCCGTTATTGGCGAGCACCAGCGCCTGTCCCTGTCCGGACAGCCGCTTGGCCGACTCGCCGAGCAACCTGATCGCTTGGGCGTAGGCGTCGGCCGCATCGTTATAGCGCCGCCAGCCCATATAGACCGGCGCGATCACGTCCCATCCCTCGCCCTCCTCGGGGTGCTCCCGCAGCCGCGCTTCGACCTTGGCGACGAGAGCTTCGAGATTGCGGTCGCTGGCGGGATCTTGCAGTCGCGCGGCAAGCGGCTGGTCGGGCAAGCGCGGTGAGCCGTAAACCAGATAGAAACCCAGAGCGATCAGCGGAAGCGCGACGGCGACGGCGATGGTCGCAGCCTGGCTGTGGCGCACGCGACCCGAAGTTTCGCGCGAGGCCTCAGCCTTGCCGTCAGCGGCAAGCAGTCTGCGCGCGATTTCGATGCGCGCGGCTTCGGCCTCCTCATCGCCGATCAGCCCGCGTGCACGATCGCTCTCGATCTCGCCGAGTTGATCGCGGTAGACCACGGCATCGAGACCTTCCGAGTCGCGCTCATTCGTCCCCGCGCTCGCAAGCGGACGCAACAGGACGAGGAGCACGATGGCCGTGAGGCAGGCAAAGATGACCCAAAGCAGCACGGGCGAGCGCTAGCCTCCGAGTGGCAATAGAGGGCTAGGCATAGGGAAAGGCGGGAAATGGGGCAAGGGCAGGGAGCGCGGGGAAGATTAATTCCGCGCAATGTCGCAGCAGGCCCGGCAATTCGGCCTAGCGGACAACTCTAAAGAGCGTCTAGCCGACAGCCTTCCAAGTGCCGTCAGCCTGGCGGCACGCCGTGCCGCGGGCCGTTTGCGGCTCCCCGCTGACATAGATCGTGTGGGTATAGGACCGGCAATATTGGCCGTTCTGCTGATAGTACTTACCCGGAACGACCTGCCCGCGATGCTGGGACTGCGGATTATTCCACGGAGTCGCCGCCCCCGGCTGGCCCTGTTCGAGCGCTTGGTACTCGGCTGCCGCCGCCATGCGGCGGTCCTCCTCGTCAAGGCTCGCGCCGATCTGATTGCCGATCACGCCTCCCACAAGCGCGCCGATGGCAACGCCGGGAATGCGGTTCTTGCTGCCGCCGATCGCGGCGCCCGCCGCACCGCCGGCGACCGCGCCGACGATCGTGCCGGTTCCTTGCTTATTGCCCGGCCCGCACGCAGCGAGCAGCGGCAACATGACGATTGCAATGATGGCTGCCAGTCTCATCGCTTCCCCCTTCGGCCGCTCAACACCCCCTCGGCCCTGGCAAGAGACTTTAATGAGTTTAATCGTGCCACCCCGATCTTAACAAACAACAATTCTGGCCAAATTTGGTTGTGGCCGCGAAAAAATGGCGGAAATCAAGCCGCCGGCAGCTCGAGCCTCGCGCGCAAGCCCCCTTCCGGCGACGGTTCGAGCTCGAAGCGTCCTTTATAGAGATGGGCGAGATCGGCCACGATCGAGAGCCCGAGGCCCGAGCCCGGCTTGGTTTCGTCGATGCGTTGGCCGCGCTTCACGGCTTTCGCCCGCTGGGCGTCGGTCAATCCAGGCCCGTCGTCATCGACAATGACGGTAAATTGCGCGGCTCCATTCGCCCGCTGGGCCTCGGCCCTCACCCGCGACCGCGCCCATTTGCAGGCATTGTCGAGCAGGTTACCCACCATCTCCTCGAAGTCCTGCTTCTCGCCTTGGAACTTCAATCCGGGGATCGAGGCCACCTCGACGTTGAGGCCGCGCTCTTCATAGATGCGGTCCAGCGTCCGCTTCAGCGCTTGCAGCACCTGATCGACGTCGGTGATGTCGCCGATCACACTCGAGCGCGCCGCCACCCGCGCCCGGTCGAGATGGTGCGTGATATGCGTGCGCATGATCTCGGCCTGCTCCACGACTTTTGCGGCGAGCGGTCCCTCATGCGTGCGCGCCTCGTTGGCAATGACGCTGAGCGGGGTCTTGAGTGCGTGCGCGAGATTGCCGACATGGGTGCGGGCGCGATCGACGATCTCGCGATTGGCCTGGATCAGCGCATTCAATTCCTGCTGGAGCGGCTTGATCTCCTCCGGCTGGTTGCCTTCGAGCCGCTCGGCCTCGCCGGAGCGAATCTGCGCCAGATTATGCCGCATGACGCGAAGGGGCGAGAGACCGAAGCGCACTTGGAAGAAGGTCGCCATCACCAGCCCTAGCCCGAGCACGCCAAGCGCGGCGATCAGCATGGTGGTGAACTCGGAAAGGTCGCGGTCGATCTCGCTCGCATCGCCCGCGACCGCATAGGAGTAGGGCGTGGAGAGAGGGCCTGCGAGCTTGATCTCGCGCTCGACGACGCGCAACCGCTGCCCCTCGGGGCCCGCGGCATAGGCGCGGCGTGTCAGGCTCTTGTCGGGGGAGACGTCGCTCTGGCTCGGAAGCGTGAGCTGCTGATCAAGCAAAGAGTCGGAAACGAACTCGGGGCGCGAGGCGCCGTTGAGCGGCTTGATCTGCCAGTACCAGCCGGAGAAGGGAATGCCGAATACCGGCTCGACGAGATTGGTCGGCTGTTTTGGCGCACTTGCCCCGCCTTGGGTGGTCGCGGCGACGAGGCTGGTCAAATAGACGTTGAGGCGCGCGTCGAAATTCTTCTCGACGGCCTCACGGTAGAGGGAAATCAACACGATGGCTGTGGCGGGAAGGACGACGAGCGTCCATGCCGCAGCCGAGGCGAAAAGCCGGAAAGCGAGGGAATTAAGCCTCATCGCTCGCGTCCGAGAGGCGGTAGCCGAGCCCGCGGACAGTCTTGATCAGATCGACGGGAAGCTTCTTGCGCAAACGCCCGATGAACACTTCGACAGTGTTTGAGTCGCGGTCGAAATCCTGCTCGTAGAGATGCTCGACCAGCTCGGTGCGGGAGACCACGCGTCCGCGGTGCAGCATGAGATAGGCGAGCACGCGATATTCGTGCGAGGTGAGCTTGACCGCCTGCCCGTCCACCGTCACCCGCGAGGTCTTGGTGTCGAGGCGGAGCGGCCCGCACTCCATCTCGTTGCTGGCATGTCCGGCCGAGCGGCGCAGCAGGGCCCTGATGCGCGCCAGCACCTCTTCCATATGGAAGGGCTTCGCGACATAATCGTCGGCGCCGGCGTCCATGCCGGCCACCTTGTCGCTCCACCGCTCGCGCGCGGTTAGGATGAGCACCGGCATCTTGCGCTGATCGCGACGCCATTGCTCGAGCACGCTCAAGCCGTCCTTCTTGGGCAGACCGAGATCGAGCACGATCGCGTCATAGGGCTCGGTATCGCCGAGAAAATGCCCCTCCTCCCCGTCGAAGGCGGTGTCGACGGCATAGCCCGCATCGCTCAGCGCGGTGACGAGCTGGCGGTTGAGGTCCGGATCGTCCTCGACGACGAGAAGCCGCAAGGCTGCTAACCCTCCCTGTCGTTCATGGGAGCCTCGTTCCTCCTAAAACTGCCCGGTCTGAGCGTCAACGGTGAGGTTGGTCACCTCCCCCGTCGGTCCGAGCACGACAAGCTTGTAGACGAAACGCCCGCCGGCATCGCACAGTGCCTGGTTGACGATCTTTCCGCCCGTCTTCTTCTGCACCATCTGGTAGACGACATTGGCGGGAAGCAG
Source organism: Methyloceanibacter sp. (assembly GCA_036257375.1). GTDB lineage: Bacteria > Pseudomonadota > Alphaproteobacteria > Rhizobiales > Methyloligellaceae > Methyloceanibacter. The sequence continues at coordinate 17,092 of DATAFR010000143.1, read as the reverse complement.
CGAATTCTGCGCGATGATTGGGCCGGCCTTGCTCCACTCGACGCAGTTGGGCTGCGCTGTCTCTCCCCCGGCCGAGAAGATGGCGGCGACAAGAGCTGCAATGATCGCCGGCCTAAGTGCCCGCCACATGGTTTCGTCCCGTTATCCTTATTGGTTCGGACCCTATGGGACAACGCATGAACGTCGCATGAACGCTTTACTCTCTGACATCATTTTGCTTTCGCGGGCCGCGGCGCTTGAGCCTTGGATGCCTTCGCCTCGTCGACTTTCACGCCGAGCGCGGCGAGGCCAAGCCCGCCGAAGATCACCGGTGCCTTGCTGACCAGGTCGGCAAGGGTCATGTCGCCGACCGCCCAGCTCGCCACTGCCGACAGCGCCGTGATCAGCCCGAGGATTTGGGTCCGGTAGCCTTTGGCGAAACCGCCGGTGAAAACCCAGGCAACGTTGTTCATGCACGTTCTCCTTCTGCATCGTTGTTGAAGATTGGCGGAAGCGGATAAGGCGGTCAGCGGCGCAAGGCTTCGTTGGCGATCTGTTCGACCGTCTTGTCCTTGGCGCGGTCGATCTTGGCGGCGACCGTCGCCAGACCGAAGCCGCCGGCGATCAGCGCCCAGTTCTCGCCGATCGCATGGGCGAGTGAGATCAGCGACCGGTCGCCGACGGCCCAAAGCGCGAAGGCGTTGATGAGCCCGCCGAGCCCCGTGGCGATGCCGATCACCTGCGAGCGATAACCTTTGAGGAAACCGCCCTGAATGAGCCAAAGCAATTTGAGCATGTCGTTCACCCTTGCGCCGCGTCGCCCGGCCAGCGCAGGCCAAGCACGAGCGATCTGCGATACGTCGCGAAGCCAACCTTGTCGGATTGATTGCCGCCGAGGCAGACATAGAGTCCGTTTTCTTCGCGGTCGAAAAAGGCGACGTGACCCTGCCAGCCCTTGCCGCGCTTGAGCACAACGATGCAGCCGCGACGCGGCGTCACGAGCTTGTTCCCCCAGTTCAGATAAGAGCGCGCGGCAAGCGAGCCCGAAGGCTTGAGGCCGGACCGAGCCAGCATGGCGCCGACAAAGGCCGCGCACCACGGCACGCTGTCATGCTTCACCTCGGGATGGCCGGCATCGCGGTAGTAAGCCCGCACGAGCGGGTTGTCGCTCGCGCCCGGCGCTTCCTTCACGCCACGCTCGCCGAGCGCGAGCGCATACCATGGCGGTTCAGCCATTCGCCTCTCCAACAAAAAAGGCCGCTCCGAGGGCGGCCATCGACGATTTGTCTCCGCTTGTGGTCTCAGTCGGGGCGCATGACTCGCCGTTGCTGTATGAGCTTCATCACGACGAGCATCAGCGAGCCTACGCCTGTGAGCAGGCCGACGGTCAGAGTGGCGACCTGAAGCCAAGGCGCCCACGCGGCGGGATCCACCGACATTACTGTCGCGATAGAGATGCCGGCGCCGCCTGCGGCAGCAGCTCGGCCGGCGCTCAATTTCTCGACGGCGTGATAGATCGTCGCGAAGGGTTCGATCATCTCCTCACCGCTTCGTCCTCTAGGACCCATGATGCTTAGAACAGCGTGGCCGGTTAGGCGTATTGCGCGCCGGTCGCAGTCGTGCCGGCCGCGTTGCCGGGGAAGAAGTTGGCCCCGCCGCCATTGCTATTGATCACGGCGTTCAGCGTGGCTTCGTAGCGCTTGCCGGTCGCCGCACCGGAAAAGGTAGAGCCGCATTCGATTTGCGAAAGATTATTCGCCCGCGCAAACGCTCCTGCGAAGGCCGGCGTTCCGCTCAGCGTGATCGTGTTGAAAAATGCACTTATCCTGCCTCCCGCACCGGCGCTGAAATGCACCGGCGCATTGCCGGCGATAGTGTAGCTGGCAAACGCCTCGACGACGGCGCCGGGGCCGTTCGCCAGGATGTGCTCGCTGGCGCAAGCACCGAACCGGCAACCGGAACCGATATTGATAAAGCTGCCATTGCTTGCAAAAACGCCACGGCCGGAGGTCGTGGTGCGGAACTCGATGCCCTCGACGCTCAGCCTCGCCCCGTAATTGGTCACCAGCACGCAATTGGCGCTGGTAGTGCTGATGATCACATTGCCGGGCGTGCCGGTATTGCCGCGCAGAATGACGCTGCCGGCGCCCACCTGCGGCGACGACATGGTCATGCCCGCCGTCCAGGTCCCGTCGGCCACCTGAATGACGACAATCTGGCCGCCGAGATCGAGCGTGCCCAGAATGACATCGATCGCTTTCTGGATGGTGAGGAAGGCGCCGCCAGCGGTGTTGGCCAGGCCGTCGTTGCCGTCGCTGCCATCGGAGCGAACGTAATAGGTGCGGCTGGCGACGAGCTTTTCCCGGCCGGCGCGGCCCGCGAAGCTGAGCGCGCTCGACCCGAGCGATCCGCCTCTGTTCGAGACGCAGAGCCAGAGCGTATCGGCGTTGACCGTGCCTTCCTGCACGGAGATCAGCGCGCCGGGATGATCGTCAAAGGCCGTGAATGCAGGCGCGCGCGCCGGCGAGGCGCCGACGACGTACACGCCATTCTCCGCCGCCGTGCTCTGGTTCTTGACGAGCACAAGATCGCCGTCGGCGAGCGTCACGCCGTCGAGCGTGTCGCCGTTATTGAGCGCGGTGGCGATGGTGATGTTGCCGGTGGTCGCCGCCCGCGCCGTGGCGCCGGGGCCGCTGCCAACGCCCCCGCCCCCGAGATGAAGGTTGGTGTCGAGCCAGTCGTTGCCGTCGAAGACATAGAGCGCCGCCTCGTCGATCACCCAGGCGAGCCAGCCCGCGCCGTCGCCCTCCCCCGGCAGATAGGACCGCCACGTGCCGTCGATGAAGCGCGCGACGCGCTTTTCCCAGCCGATCCACGCGCCTGTCGCCGTGCCGCCCGCGCCGGCGACGATATAGGTATCGGGCTTCCGGGCGGCGCGGTGAGATCCTTGTCGATGACGGAAAGCTGCACCAGCGTGTCGAGCAGCGTCATCGCCTCGTTGTGCGTGACGTGCTTCTGCGCCTGCGCCGCCGCGATATAGGGAATGCGCAGCTTCGCGCTCTCTTCAGCCATGTCGGGTGCCCAATCTCAGGAACGGGGCCCCACGCCCCTCAAGCAGCGCAGGACGCGGTAGGGGCGCGGAGCAGAAAACTAATGCTGATAGTCGTAGGTCAGCTGCACGGCGGCGGCGCCAGGGCCAAAGACCGGCGAGACCTGAGCGACGCGGATGGCGACGTTCCACTGCGTCGCGCCGAAATCCGCTGTCTGCATCGCTGCCGTGTAGAGGAAGGCGGAGGTGTCGAGTTCGACGCTGCGCAGCACCGCGCCCCCCGGCGCATCGAGGATCTCAAGCCGATAGGCCTCGTACTCCTCGGCGAGCGGCACTTCGAGGCCCACCCAACTGTCGCCGCCGATCCTGGTTGGCCGCGTCCAGACGAAGGTCCAATCGCCATTGGGCGGATCGCGCATGCCTTGCAGGTGCACCGGCGACAAAGGCCGCAAACCGAGGCCTTCGGACACAGCGCCGCGCTACCGTAAGACTCCTCAGTCGAGGCTCTCGCTCGCCGGGCCGAACCTATAATTGAGCGCAAGCCCAATCTCGTCCGGGCCCAAATTCGTGAAACGCGCGCCGGCGGCAATGGGATCGCGCATCGCGCGTTCGGTGCCGTTCAGGCCGCGCAGCAGGACCGAGAGATCGTAGGTGGCCGGTGCGACCAGCGTCGCCGTTTGGAACTGGATCAGCTCCCATTCGCCGGCGCCGTTCTGAACCGCGGCGAAGTTCGCGCCATTCAGCAGCGCCTCCTCGGTGACCGACGCAAGCTCTCCGAAATCGAGCGCGACACGGAGTACGTTGCTCTTATCGTAGCGATAGAGCGGCCCCGACCAGAAACCGAACACGGTTTTTCCTGATGTCGGCCGCGCCGCCACGATGGTGTTCAGCTCGTAGCCCGTGGTCGAAGGCGAACGGAAAAAGGCGACGGCGCCCGGCCATGGATCGGCATTCGCGCTAACATAACCCGCGTGCGGCGCCTCGTCCCCGCGCAACAGCGGCAGATCGAGAAAGAGCGCAGAGGTCGGGCCGTAGACCGTGACCACATCGAAGTCGCGCCGCTGACGCTCGGAGGCGGGCAACGCGTCGAAGCTGAACGGCTCGACCGAACGCGCTTCGATCGCCTTGAACGCGCCGTCCCGCGTCCTTCGGTGCCCGGCTTGCAAGCGCAAGGCCTGCGCTCCAGCTCGGTCCGCCCCGCCGCGACAAGCTCCTGGAGCCGTGCCGTCGCCCGCGCGGCGAGCGCTCGCTCCTCGGCGCATCGCGCATTGTCGCCGGTCTCCGGCGTGTTGAAGCCGACGAGGCGGAACGTGCGCTCGCCGCTTCGCACCGTATCGCCGTCGACGACATGGATCTGCGGGCTGTCGAGAACGCTGAGCGGCGCATCGCGCTTGAGGCCGAGCATCCCGCTTGGGTTCATGGCGTAGAGGGCAATGGCAAGCGAGACGCAGAGAATGAGCGTGACCGGAATGGGCGTATCGAACAGCCGGCGGCGCGGGCGGCGTGCGCGTCGCTGATCGCGGTGGCGGCGAAACTCGGGCCTGACGATCTCTGCCATGGGCGATTCGCGTCATTGCTCCCTTCCCCCTCACTCTGCCGGGCCAGTGGCAAACAAACGGTTGCGGCCCGCGCGCCGAATTCGAATCAAAACGGCGCCGTCCAAGGCGCCGCCGCTTCTGTCGCGTTCTAGCTGAAGACTACGAAACCAGCGTCACTCTGTCAAGAATATATTCCTAACCGTGCAAGGGATCGCAGGGCTGGAACCTTTGCGCGCCGCGCCGCCTTTCCTAGATAAAAGCCATCGAGGAGTTCGCCATGAGGACCGGCGTTTTCGAGCGCTGGAAGGACGTGCAGCTCGGACGGTCTGAGGATCAGCCCGTGATCTTCGCCCTGCTCATCGTCCTGATCGCGGTCACGCTCTATCTCTTCGTCTAAGACCTGAGCCGACCGCCAGGCCTCGCGCTCACATCTCCGGCTGCGGCGTGCAGGCGGGGCTATAGCTCCACTGCCCGCGCGATTCTTCCGGCTTGCAGGGAAGCTTGGCTTCAGGTGAAGGCGGCTCGACCGGCGCGCCGAGCGGATCGAGACAGAGCACATGTCCCGTGACGGGATTGATCTCGGCCTTGAGACATTTCGGCGCGGGCTGATCCGCGGGCGCGGCGAGAGCGGCTCCCGCGGCGAGCGCGACCATCAGTCCGGCGAACACACTCAACATCACGCGCCGCATGGCGCTACTCCTATTGCGGCTTCGGGTGGCAAGGCACCGCTGTGAGGAAGCACTTGCTGTAGAGGCCCTGCTTCACGCACTCCCACTTTACGTCTTTGGCCGCCGTCACGTCGGCATCGGGATAGACGGCCTTCGCCTTGGCGAGCCAATCCTCCTTTGCCGCCTGCTCCGATTCCTCCTGCGAGCTCTTGAAGCCGGGTCCGCTGCCGGTGATCGGCTTGTCGGAACATTCGTAGCCCGCCTTGGGCTGCTCGGGCGGCGGAGCGCCGGCGGCCGCGGGTTGATCCTCGGCCAGCGCGGGCGCTGACAGCGCCCCGAATGCGATCGTGGTGAACAGGACGCGACAGAGAGAGACAGCCTTGAACATTGGTCCTCCCCAATGGCTCGTTGAACAATCCCGGCCTCGGCGCGGCAACTTTAACATAGACGATCGGGAAGTCCGCATGCGCCAAGGGCCCGCGATCCCGGCGGGCCCTTGCGCTTGATCCGTGACGGCGCGCCTTCAGTGGCGCGCTTTGTCAGGCCCCAGGAGCGTTAGCCGTGCGACTTCGAATAGAAGGCCTCGGCCTTGGAGAGATTGGCGTCCGGATTCTTCATGAAGTTCGCCTTGGCTTCCGCATTGCTGAAACAATAGGTCTTGCCCTGGATCGTGGCATTGACCGAGCAGTCGGTCTTGACCTCCTTGCTGTTGGCCAGACCCCAGCTGCACATATCGTCGAATTGGCCGGTGACGGCGTAAGTGGCCGTGGCGAGGCCGAGCGCAAGCGCGCCGGCGAGCGCCGCCGTGACATATGTCCTCATTGGTGCATCTCCTGGATCATGGGGGGTACGCGCCCATTTGCGGGCAGCGATGAAACGCCTGGCCCGAACGGCTCGTTCCTTTGCGCGGAGGGCGGCAACGATTAGCCTCAGGCGAGGCCGGTTGAGGTCCTGCCAGGCCGCGGGCCCCCCTCACGTCATCGTGAAACCATAGAGCCTCATCGGCGTGCCAGCGTGCCTGCCATGACCAACGACCCCGATCTGCGCGCGGCGGTGACGCGGAAGTTCGTCCGCCGCACGATCGTCTACCTCGCCCTTCTCGGCGCTCTTCTCTTTCTCTCGGCCGGCACGCTCGACTGGCCGGGAGCATGGGTCTATCTCGCGCTGAGCGCGATCGCCGGTGGCGGCAGCGGGCTTCTTCTTGCGCGCCACGATCCTGAGCTTCTGCTCGAGCGCCTGGGCCCGATGATCCAGCGCCAGCAGAAAAGCTGGGACAAGCTGCTGCTCAGCCTCTTTCTCGTGCTCTATCTCGGCTGGCTCGTCCTGATCGCGCTTGACGCCAAGCGCTTCCACTGGTCGAGCATGCCGGTCGCGCTGCAAGTTGTGGGCGCGGTCCTCCTCTGCATCACCTTCTATGCCATGTGGCGGGTGATGCGGGAGAACAGCTTCGCCGCGCCCGTGGTCAAAGTTCAGCGCGAGCGCGGGCACAAGGTGGTCTCGACCTGCCCTTACGCGCTCGTGCGCCATCCCATGTATGCCGGCATCATCCCGCTCCTGATCGGCACCCCGCTCCTCCTCGGCTCATGGTGGGGGCTCATCGCGGCGCCCCTGCTCCTGATCCTGCTCGCGATCCGCGCCGTGCTCGAGGAGGAGACGCTGAAGGCCGAGCTCGAAGGTTATAAAGATTACGCCGCGCGCGTCCGTTTCCGTCTATTCCGTATCTTTGGTAGGTCAGCCCCGGACCGCCGCTTTGGGAGCAAGCGGCTTTTCATTTTTCGGCCTTAACTTCCAAGCAATTGGCAGGGACGGGGGAAACGACAAGATGCGGCGACGGTGGCTCGCCTCGCCTGCCGTGAATTTGCAATACTGGCCGAAAGGGGTTGGGGTTCGGCAATGTCGAGGGTGAAACTGCTGCTCGCCTTGGGCCTGTTTGGGCTCGGCCTATCGGCCTGCAGCCTGACCCAACCCGCGCCCAAGGACTTCGTTCTCGTCGACCAGCGCGAAGCCAAGGCCGAGGAGAACGGCAACACGCTGCAAAACGCGGAGCTCCTCTGCAAGGAGGAAACCAAGCGCAAGGGCGTCTCCTCGGTGGTCGCCATCTTCTCGCGCTTCCGCAAGGGCTCGGCCGACGAGGACTATATCGCCTGCATGAAGCGGCGCGGCTACGAGGTGAAGCCATGACCGGTCCTGGCTCCGGCGCCGTTGCAACCCTCTATAAATGGCCGCAATCCCGGTGTAGTTTGCCATGCATGAGGCCCGTTCAGGCGGATTGGGGCATGCCAATCTGCCGGGACGGATTCGCACGCGAGAGGTCGGGGCAAAGTGCGAGACTTTCTGCAAGGTAACAACCGGACCAAGCTGGTCGACTGGCTGAAGATCGATTCCTGGATCGACTCGGGCCTCTATAGCGCCTGGATCGGTTTCCGCGACTGGTGGAGCGGCTATTCCTCCTTCTTTGGACGCTTCGAGGTCAAAGGCCCCGTTCGCGCCCTCAACGAGTTGGCCTGCGAGGGTCTGACCTTGGCGGTCGGTGGGCTACTCGTGCTCGCGACCTTCGCGCTGCCTGCCTTCGAGATCGCCCAAGGCAAGATCAACCTGTCCGACGAATACAGCGTTACCTTCCTCGATCGCTTCGGCAACGAGATCGGCAAGCGCGGCCTGTTGCGCGACGATTCGGTGCCGCTCGAGGAGATCCCGGACGTGATGATCAAGGCGACGCTCGCCACTGAAGACCGGCGCTTCTTCGAGCATTTCGGCGTCGACGTCGTCGGCACCTTCAGGGCGCTTGCCGCCAACGCCCGTCACGACACCGTGGTGCAAGGCGGTAGCTCGCTTACCCAGCAGCTCGCCAAGAACATGTTCCTGTCGCCGGAGCGATCGCTCAGCCGCAAGATCAAAGAGGCGATCATCGCCATCTATCTCGAGAACCACTACACCAAGCCGGAAATCCTCAAGCTCTATTTCGAGCGCGCCTATCTCGGTGGCGGCTCCTACGGCGTCGAGGCGGCGGCCCAGTACTACTTCAACAAATCGATACGCGAGGTGAACCTGTCCGAAGCCGCCATGCTGGCCGGCATGTTCAAGGCGCCGACCCGCTATGCCCCGCACGTCAACCTCGCCGCCTCCCGCGCGCGTGCCAACGAAGTCTTGAGCAACATGGTCGAAGCCGGCTTCATGAGCGAGGGCCAAGTCTATGGCGCCCGCATGAATCCGGCCAAGATCGTCGAGCGCGGCGACTCCAGTGCGCCCGACTACTTCCTCGATTGGGCCTTCGAGGAAGTGCAGCGGCTGATGGCCGGCAAGGAAGATCATATCGTCATCGCTCGCAGCACCGTCGATGTCAGCTTGCAGAAGGCCGCCGAAAATGCGCTCGGCGACACCGTCAAGCAATTCGGCCGGTCGAGGAACTTCGATAATGGCGCCCTCGTCTCCATGGAGACCGACGGTGCGGTGCGCGCGATGGTCGGCGGCAAGGATTACGGCGAGAGCCAATTCAATCGCGCAAGCCATGCCTACCGGCAGCCCGGCTCATCCTTCAAAGGCTATGTCTATCTCGCGGCACTCGAGAACGGCTTCACCCCCGAGTCGTCGGTCAGCGACGGCCCTGTCAGCTGTGGCCGCTGGGCGCCGAAGAACTATTCCGGCGGCTATCGAGGCCGCATGACGCTGCGCATGGCGCTTGCTAAGTCGATCAATACGATCGCCGTCAAGCTTTCGCTCGACAAAAGGGTGGGCCGCGACAAGGTGCTCGCCGACTTGGCCAAGATGGGCATCAAGCACCTGAAGAAGACCTGCTCGCTTGCTCTCGGCGACAACGGCATGACCCCACTCGAGCATACGGGCGGCTATGCCGTCTTCGCCGCCGGCGGCCTGGAAGTTCGCCCTTACGCCATCGAGGAAATTCGGACGCTCGCAACCGGCGAGCTCGTCTACAGCCACGACCGCGACGAGCCGCCCCGGAAGCAGATCTTCGATCGAGAGGTTGTCGGCCAGCTCAACACCATGTTGCAAGCCGTGGTGCTGGAAGGCACCGGCAAGGCGGCTCAGCTCGACTACACCTACTCGGCCGGTAAGACTGGAACGAGCTCGGCCTATCGCGATGCCTGGTTCATCGGCTTTACCGGCCAGTACGTCACCGGCGTCTGGCTCGGCAACGACGATTTCACGCCCATGGCGCGGGTGACGGGCGGCAGCTTCCCGGCGCAGACCTGGCACACTTACATGATGGCCGCGCACGATACCGACAACATCCCGCAGATCGCAGGCTTGCCCGTGCACCCGGTGCAAGCGGCCGAGCAGGCGAAGATCGCCGCGGCTATGGCGCAGAATGCTGCGGCAAATCCCGAGATCGCTGCGGCGCCTGCGCCCGAAAGCGTCAAAGACATGTCGCAGGCGACGCGGCAGGTTCTTGAGAAGTTGAGCTCAATGCTGAAGGATGCCCGTCCGCTCAATCCGGGCGACGCACGCCCGGATCGCGCCGAGGCGCCCGCCACACCAGCCGGTGGCGCTTCCGCCAAGCCGAGTTTCGCCTCCGCCAACGACGGCACCGCGACGCCTGGCAAGCCCAAGCCTCAGGCCGAGCCGCAAACCGCCCTTTCGGCGGGACGAGACGATGCTGCGGCGACGCCGCGTTAGACGCGCCTCGCGCGCCACCTTGTATCGACGGATGCCGATCGCTTGACCACCGCGCTGCAAAACCCACCGGTCCTGCTCGCCCCTGCGCAGTCCATGCCTTGGCGCGAGGAGGAAGCCGCCCATTCGATGCGGTCGCTGGCCTATTTCATCGGCACGTTTTTGGTTGCTCTCATGCTCGGCATTGGCTCGGCCTGGTACATGATCGAACGTGGGTCGCCCCTGACCACGACGAAAGTCGGCGCTTGGGACGGATGGGTGAGCGAAGGCAATCCAAGCGCCGATCCCTACACCAAGGCGCATGTCGCCCGGAGCGGCAGACTTCCCCTCAGCTCGACCATGGCGCGATATTTCACGGCGCGAACCGACAGCGCCGGACGCATCCTTACCTCGGCTTGCCAATATTCGATCGAAGGCTTGCCGCTCAACTCACGCTGGTGGTCACTCGCCGTCTACGACGAGTATGGCGGCCTGATCGCCAATCCCTCCGAGCGATACAGCTTCAACAGCGACGAGCTCCTGCGTCACGCCGACGGCAGTTACCGCGTCAATCTTTCGAGCAAAGCTCGCCCGGAGAACTGGCTGCCGAGCGGAAGCGAGGAACAGCATCTCGTGCTGATGTTGCGCATCTATAGCCCGCGCGAGACTGACGGCTCCGGCATCGGACTCATTCCCGGCGATCGCCTGCCCAAGATCGAGCGCGTCTCATGCGAGTAAGAATCCCCGGCCTCTATATCGTGCTCGGACTTGTGCTGGCGGGCCTCATCCACATTGTGGCCGTGCTCACCCTTCCGATGCTGGCGCCACGGAATGCGCATGCACGCTTGGCTGCGCTCGGCCCTGCCAACACCATGATCGAGCTGCCCGCGGCGGCTCCCGGCCGGCAGGCCATGCCGATGATGGCGCCCGATGTTCGCTACGCTTTTTGCCGCTTCGATCTGGCTAATGGTCCGATCCGCCTTAGGGCGGCGATTGCCGACAACCTGTGGCTCATCGCAGTCTACACGCCTGAAGGTGAGAATTTCTATTCGGTCGCCGGCGCCGACGTGAAGCGGCAGCAACTCGATCTCATCATCACGGCTGCCGATCAGACCGTGGAGGAAGCGGGCGTCGACGCCCCTGAGTCATCCGATGAGGTTCTTGTCGTGAACGCCCCCGTCAACGAGGGAATCGCCCTGATCCGGGCGCCGCTGGCCGGACCAAGCCGTGCGACAAAGGCTGAAGAGGCTCTGCGGTCCACCTCTTGTGGGCCCTACATAAAACAGCCGCCGATGTTTTCCAACTAGATCAGTTACTTGCGCCAAGCAGCAGGGGACAAAGGTTGCACAAAAGGTTGCAAATTTTGTAGTTCCGATGAGACTGCTAAAAAGGAAACGGGACTCCCAAGGGACCACTAGCCTACGACCTGAAGGAAGCGGTCCAGCAAGCATGCTTTCTGCTACCCCCCGCAATGGCCTAGGGGTGTCAGGCTAGGGATGGCCAGCATGTTACTAATGCAGCGCTGGAGTCCCATCGTTTCGCGGGTACGGGGGGCTTACTCATTCAAGAAATCTCGTATGAGCTTCCAGCGATATTCCTCGGCAGTCAGACCGCCACGCATGGCGCTTAGCTGCTCCTCAGTGAAAGGCACTCCGCTGCGCTTCTCTGGCTTGATCTCGATGAAGCGGGGCTTGGTGCGGGCTGCTATCGCGCGGGCAAGGGCTTTGCGGACGAACGCTGCCCCCAAGAAACCCAATTGAAGCGGTTGAACGGTCAATTTCTGACCCAGCAACGACCACTATCAAACGACATTCTTCATAACTCCTCCCCGAGCAACCGCGTAAAGGAGTAGTCATGAAAGCACTTGTTTCTACACTCGCACTGGCTTTGGCGCTTGCGTTTGCCGGTCCCGCCTTTGCTGGAGACGTGACTAAAGCAAAGACCCAGGCCGACTGCGAAAAGGCAGGCGGCATGTGGGATGCAAGCACGAATAAGTGCGGAAAGAAGAGCGGCAGCAGCTACTAAGCCCCCGAACTTCTGCAAAGTCAGAGGGCGCTCCCTTCGGTGAGCGCCCTTTTTACTGCTACGCCGTCCGCTATGCTTCGGTCCATGGACCGTTTGCACCCTATATGAATCTTCCCCCCCCCGGCGGTCTGGTTCACGATGCTACGCAAGGTACTTCCTTACTTCGTTCAGGGGGCAATCACAGCTTTTGCGTTCGCCCTCATCGCTTCCACCGTTCCCCTGTTATTCAAATACATTCAGCACGGTGAACCGATTGTCCTTGCCGTCTCGTTTGTCCAGTGGATAGCAGCTTGGACTTTTTGGGAAGTCGGCCGAGAATTTCTTAGGAATTGGCCGAGCGAGCAAAGCAGTCGGGGAGGGCAACGAAGCTGAGAACCGTAAGTGTCGGAAAGGGTAATGGACCCTCTGCACACCACCATCGAGGAGTTTGAGGCGGAAGGCTTCACGCATGTCGAGTGCCATTGCCCTCGATGTCGCAGGACGAGGTTGATGCCAATTAGCTGGCTGCCTCGCCTCTCGTTGGGGCTAACCATCGCGCAATTGTCAGAGCGGCTACCGAATGCGGCGGGCCGGTGCAGTCAGTCAAGCCGTGGCGATTGGAAGACGTGCTTGGTAAGCCCAGGCACGTAGAGGATAGAAATCATTCCATGATGATGCCGAAAGGTGACAGCTTGCCTTGCAGGAACGCACTAGGATTGATCGTCCCGATTGGACGTTTCTCCATATCGAACTAGCCCCGCTCGCGGCGGGGCTTTTTGTTATAGTTTCACCACGGAGCAGGCCACGAGCCTATCCCCTGCTCCTAGGTCCCGCCACGAGCAGGATCGGAGAAGCCCTGCGCCCCCCATGGAAGCGGGGCTTCTTTCTTGTGAGTTGTTGCTTAGCAGCGACATACGCGCCGCTAGTTTTTGGTAGTTTGCGGGTTCGCAAATCACGGGAACGCACAAAGAGGCAAACCTCAGACTGGACCTGAGGTAACGGGGCGCTCGCTTCGGTGAGCGCCCCTTCCTACTTATGTGATCTTTCCGTCATACACGGCTGCTAAAAATTTGCGTTCGTCCTGATATATCCCAACTCCCCCCCCCCGGGTCTGGCTGACACCTCCAGGCCGGGGTTTTTATGCAGAGCGCACAACCGAAACTCAGTGGCGTCGGCTTCGGTCGGCGCCCTTTTGCTATAAGCTCTAAGCATGGCCCGTACCACGCCGCTTGAGGAGCGAAGCGACAAAGAACTTCATCAGATGCTCGACGAGGGCGTGGGTGCTCGCGGGCTGCGTCGGGCCAGGAGGCTTCGTCGGGCCAGGATCATCCTGAGGCGGCGCGTGCAGAGCAGGCGGCAATGGTTATTCACGGTTACGGTTGCGGGCTTATCGTCGCGGTGATCGCTTTGCTCATGGCTATTAACTGACGTGCCTCGCCGCTTCAAACCTCCGTGGACCGCAGAACGCATACCGGGCGGCTATGTCGTACAGGACGCAACCGGCCCGATCAGTTGGCTCCCTCGCATCTCGCTGGGCCTGACCATCGCCCAGCTTTCAGCACGGCTCGGCTGTGACGGACTGCGGCGAGCAGATTCAATCCGGTCAAGCCGTGGCGATTGGAAGATGTGCTAGGCAAGCCGTTGGGGCGGAGGGGTAGCTAGGGGCGTCAACCTCTTTGGCTGACACCCCTTGTGCTAATTACAGCATCACTTTGGCTGGCCGACGAAATAGGCGCCGATCACTGCACCTGAGGCGTCTTTCATTGGCTCATATCCGGCGTCGTAACGCTTGCCAAAAAGGGTCGCGTCGCCGTAGTACGGTTCGCCGTTATTTAGCCTTGCGATGGCGGCGCTTTTTACGTCCAGGGTGGTACCAATAGCGCTCGATCCATCCTCCTTCTTTAATGTCGTCGCCACTCGCAAGTACTCACCCCCAGCCTTCACGAAGATCGTTGCCGCTCCACCAACCGCATCAACGACCGAGTTATCCGCTTTCGCAGTGCCGAAATACAGGTCCTTCCCTTCGACCTTCGGGGCTCCAAGTTTTTCCGTTTTCGCTTTCAAATCTGCCATTGCTGTCTTGACCTTGTCCGCCTGGGCGGTGGCAAGGTCTGGGATCAGCGTGGCAATTGCGATGAAAAATCCGGTAGCAAGAATGGAGAGAATAAGGCTTCTGCGCTTCATGTGAGTCGTCTCCTCTAGAGAAGAGCGCCCACCGCTCACCGCTATTGAATTATATACCCCCGCGATTGGATTAACACGTCTCTGGATGGATAAGGACGACAGGCCCTAATCCTCGCCCCACTCTTGGATCACTTTCCACCGATATTCCTCGGCGGTCAGCCCGCCTCAGTTGCTCCTCAGTGAAGGGCACGCCGCTGCGGCGCTCGCGCTTGATCTCAATGAAGCGGGGTTTCGTTCGGGCTGCTAAAGCTCGGGGCAAGGGCTTTGCGGACGAACGCTGCCCAAAGAAACCCAATTGAAGCGGTTGAACGGTCAATTTCTGACCCAGCAACGACCACTATCTAACGACATTCTTCATAACTCCTCCCCGAGCAACCGCGTAAAGGAGTAGTCATGAAAGCACTTGTTTCTACACTCGCACTGGCTTTGGCGCTTGCGTTTGCCGGTCCCGCCTTTGCTGGCGACGTGACCACTGCAAAGACGCAAGCGGATTGCGAGAAGGCAGGCGGCATGTGGGATGTCAGCACGAATAAGTGCGGAAAGAAGAGCGGCAGCAGCTACTAAGCCCCCGAACTTCTGCAAAGTCAGAGGGCGTTCGCTTCGGTGAGCGCCCTTTGTGGCTTACGGAAGGAGAGAAGAGAGTGTCAGCCCCTCGATGCTCGGGGTAAGTGCAAGGACGACCACCAGCAGCGCAGCCAAGAGCAATATTTCAGACCTAACACCCATGTGGCGGCATTCTGGGTCGTGACTATTTACGTGCCGTTACCACTTGTTTGACGGACGTCCTTAGAAGCGGTAGCGGCAAGCCAGACATGGCGGCTATATCGTGAGAGAGAAGCCGTCTGTATGTTTCCGGCCTAGACACGATGCATGCGACGATTGAAGACTGCTCAGGAGATTTGATCATGTCTGTCGCCAAGGTCATCGAAATCACAGCCACTTCCAAAAAAGCTTTGAGGACGCCATCGAGAAAGGAATCGCCAGGGCAGACAAGACGCTCAACAACATTGAGGGCGCGTGGATCAAGGAACAGAAAGTCATGGTGACCAACGGCAAGATCAATGGGTACCGCGTCAATATGTTGGTCACCTACATTCTCGACGGCAAAACAAAAAAGAATCGGTCTTAGCCGCGCGGGCGAAGCCGCTCGCAAGGCCCGAGTCGGCCTGCTATGTGCTGCGGTCATGGACCATTTGTGCCACTATCGAAGAGGTTCGCCGTCGATGGCTTCACTCACATCGAGTGCCATTGCCCTCGGTGTCGCAGGACGCGGCTGAGGGCGATCAGTTGGCTTCCTCGGATCTCGATGGGCCTCACCATCGCGCAGTTATCAGAGCGGCTACGCTGTGCCGAGTGCGGTGGGCCGGTTCAATCGGTCAAGCCGTGGCGGTTGGAGGACGTGCTAGGCAAGCCGCTCGGGCGGAGAGGGTAGCCATTCCTCCTGCGGCGGTCGCAACCCGAAGCGTCCGGAAGAACTATAAAACCAAAAAACCTGCTTCAAATCCGGCTCGAACTGCAATTCAAACGCGACCGAGCGCCAGCCAACGTGTTTGCCAGATCGTGCAAGTTCCCGTGCACGTCTTTGCATGAATTCCAGCGTGTCAGTCATCACGCGCCCATATTGCGGCTGCCGCGTAATGTGCACTTGGTTGGCGTAGGAGGAGAGATCGCTTTGGGATTAAGCCCTCTGCGCTAATCCAATCGGAAATTTGCAATCTAAGCTTGGCTGCGTGGGCAACTCCGACGCCCATTAGGCTCCCGGGGGGACGGAGAGCCGGAGAAGGCCCGAACCCCTCGCGCTAGGACCGTTATTCTAGGCCCGTACTTTCAAGTGCGCTCGACTCGCCGGTAGGAGGACGGTCGCTCCGGAGGAAGAGCTTCCATGCGTCACTTGCCGTGGATTATTGCAGTCTTAATAGCCGCTGCAATTACTGTTATCGCTTATCCTGTTCTTCAGACTCAGCGGCAATTGTGGGCAGTGCAAAGTGAACTCAACAGAGCTAACGAGCAAGTTGTCCAAGCTAAGGTGGCGAATTCGGACCTTGAAAAGGTAGTTGCTTCTTTAAAGACAGAACTCGATTCGGCCAAATCCACTCATACAGAACTCCAAGGCAAATTGGATCAGGCGAACCGCGACATCCGGCAGTTGAGAGATAGGCTTGCTTCAGCCACATCCCAGTTGGCAGAGACACAGTCTCAAGCGGGGCAATTGACTGCCGAGCTTGACAAGGCCAGGAGCGCGACAGACGCAGCAAAGGCAGAGCTTGCGAAAAGTGAAAAGCAGTTAGGAGAACTCAGTGAGCAGCTGGCCTCTGAGCGGAAAACGAGTCAGATGCAGATTGAGTCTCTCACTAAGGCGGCAGATGAGGCAAAGGCAAAACTGTCCGAAACGGAAGAGCGGGTTGCCGATCTAACCGAGCAACTAAAGTCTGCAGATGAGGCAAAGGTAAAACTCTCCGAAACGGAAGAGCGGGTTGCTCATTTGACCGAGCAACTGAAGTCTGCATCGGCACAGGTGGAACAACTGGCTGCGCAGAGAGATGCCGCTCAATCCAAGCTCAGCGAACAGAAGGTTCAAATACAGACCATCTTTGCCAAGGCCAAAGAATTTACCAAGCAGGCCAACGCCCGGATTGCGACCGCCGAAGCCGAGCGGAGCAAGCTACGATCATCATTAGGTCAGGCTAATGCAGAAATTGTGCGTCTCAAGGAAGAGCTTCAGCAGACTCAAAACAGCACGGACTCGGAGTCCCCTCAGAATGAATCGGCAGTTGGGCAATGAGGCAACCCGGAGTGCCGCGCATGTTGAGCGCGAGTGTCGTATTGCATCGATTCAAATAGTGCGTTGCACCGAAGTCACAGCGTGGCTTTGGAAACTTGTCTAGTGTTTAACCGTCCTAGGGTGCGCCCTAGAACCCTGATAGCAGTCCCGCGTTACTCAGGTGGCTCTCAAAGAATGGGAGCCCCCCTTTTTTCGACCCCGCGACTCCTGAGCTTCGTATGCTCCTGTTCCGCGTGCAGTCGGGCTAGGCAGGGAGAGACGCGATGACCCAGACCCG